>UQQF01000036.1 GCA_900543085.1 uncultured Eubacteriales bacterium
CATCGCAACCCAAAAAGCGTTTTTCTCTTTGGAGTCTGAGGGGTTTCTTTTTGTCGCCACAAAAAGAAATCCCTCAGGAGTTCCGCAACCCGCTCCCGGGTTGCACCCCCCGGGGGCGGGGTCGCCCCCACAAAACTCACCTGATAATGATTTGTTCCCTATCCGCCCCCACGGAGATGTAGGTTATCCGGCAGCCGACTTCCTGCTCGCAGTAGAGGACGTAGTCCCGGGCGGCCTGGGGGAGGTCTTCAAACCTGCGGCAGCCGCTGATGTCGCCGTCGAAGCCGGGGAGGTACTCGTACACGGGCTTGGCGCGCTCCAGCGCGCCGCCGCTGGGGAAGTTGTCGGTGATTACGCCGTCGACGTCGTAGTGCGTGCAGACGGGTATCTCGCCGTAGCCTGCTAGCACGTCCAGCTTGGTGAGGGCTATCTCGGTCGCGCCCTGCACTCTCACGCCGTAGCGGCTGGCCACGACGTCGAAGCCGCCGACGCGCCTCGGGCGTCCGGTGGCCGCGCCGTACTCGCCGCCCAGCTCGCGCAGCTTGTCCGCGCGCTCGCCGAAGAACTCGCAGGTGAACGGTCCCTCGCCGACGCAGCTGGAGTACGCCTTCATGATGCCTATGACCTTGTCCAGCTTGTGCGCCGGCACGCCCGCGCCGATGGGCGCATAGGCCGCCAGCGTGGTGGACGAGCTGGTGTAGGGGTAGATGCCGAAGTCTATGTCGCGCAGCGCGCCGAGCTGGGCTTCAAACATGACGTTCGCGCCGCGCTCCTCTATAGCGTCGTGCAGCCACACGGTGGTGTCGGTGATGCGCCCGAGCAGCGGCTCGCCGTTGGTCATCAGCCAGTCGTACATCTCGTCGGCGTCCGCCTCGGCGCCGTAGCCGCGCAGGGTGATGTTCTTCCACTCGACTATGTCGCGCAGCCGCTCTTTCAGCCCCTGGGTGTGCAGCAAATCGCCCATGCGCAGCGCCTTCTTCATGTACTTGTCCGCGTAGATGGGCGCTATCCCGCGGCGGGTGGAGCCGAATTTCTTGTCGGCCAGGCGGTCTTCCTCCAGGCCGTCCATCAGCCGGTGATAGGGCATACAGATGGTGGCGCGGTCGGAGATGAGCAGCGCATCCCCGGCGGGAGCGGCGCCCTGTCCGGCCAGGTGGTTCAGCTCGTTTTTCAAATGCTCTATGTCTATGACCATGCCCGGACCCATGATGTTGGTCACGCCCTCGCGCAATATGCCGCTGGGCAGGAGGTTCAATATGAACTTCCCGCGCTCGTTCACGACGGTGTGTCCGGCGTTGTTGCCGCCCTGGTAGCGGCAGACGACGTTGTAGTCGGCGCTGAGCAGGTCGACCATGCGGCCCTTGCCCTCATCGCCCCAGTTGATGCCGGCGATTGCTGTCAGCATTTGACCTCACCCTTTCCGTCGGCGCCCAGCTCGGCGGCGTTCGCCTCGAGCATGGGCTTGATGCTGTTGTTTACAAAATCGCGCGCCTGCTTGGGCGCCATGCCTATGAACTTGCGTATGTCCAGCAGCTCCGAGAGCGTCTCGCGTGTGAGCCTGAAGCGCTCATCGGCGAGCAGCTTCTCCTCCAGGTCGTTGGCGCAGCCGGTCTCCTTCATGCGCCTGGCGGTGTCCACGCTGTACTCGCGTATGACCTCGTGCAGCTCCTGGCGGTCGCCGCCCAGCTCCACGGCGCGCATGAGTATGTTCTCCGTGGCGAGGAAGGGCAGCTCCTCGCGCAGGTGCCGCTCCATCATGCCGGGGTAGACCGTGCAGCCGCTCATGACGTTTATGACCAGGTTGAGTATGGCGTCCGTGGCGAGGAAGGCCTCGGGGATGGAGATGCGCCTGTTCGCGCTGTCATCCAGCGTGCGCTCCAGCCACTGCACGCTGGAGGTGATGGCGGGGTTGAGCGTGTCGCACAGCACGTAGCGCGCCAGGGAGCATATACGCTCGCAGCGCATGGGGTTGCGCTTGTAGGCCATGGCGCTCGAGCCGACCTGCGAGGCCGTGAACGGCTCGTCAAACTCCTTCTCGTGCGCCATCAGGCGCAGGTCTGTGGCCATCTTGCTCGCGCTCTGCGCGATGCCGGACAGCACGCTGAGGAAGTAGTAGTCCAGCTTGCGCGTGTAGGTCTGGCCGCAGATGGGCAGCGCGCGCTCAAAGCCCATGTCGCGCGCTATGCGCGCCTCCAGCTCCTCGGCCTTGGCCGCGTCGCCGCCGAACAGGGCGAGAAAGCTCGCGCCGGTGCCGGTCGCGCCCTTGCAGCCGTAGAAGGGTATGCGCTCCAGCTCGAAGTCCAGCCGCTCCAGGTCGAACATGAGGTCCTGCGCCCACATGCACGCCCTCTTGCCTACGGTGGTGGGCTGGGCGGCCTGATAGTGCGTGTAGGCCAGCACGGGCGTGTCCGCGTTCTTCTCCGCGAAGTCCGCGATGGCCGCGATGGCGTTCACCAGCAGCATGCGTATCTGACGCAGCGCGTCGCGGTAGGCGATGAGGTCGCCGTTGTCGTCCACGTAGCAGCTCGTCGCGCCCAGGTGGATTATCCCGCGGGCTTTGGGGCAGTGGTCGCCCCAGGCGCGGATGTGCGCCATGACGTCGTGGCGCAGCTCGCGCTCGTACCTGTCGGCGGCCTCGTAGTCGATCATGTCCAGGTTTGCGCGCAGCTCATCCACCTGCTCGGCGGTGACGTTCAGCCCCAGCGCGTGCTCGTTTTCCGCGAGGGCGAGCCAGAGGCGGTGCCAGGTGGTGAACTTGTAGTCCGGGGAGAAGATGTACTGCATCCGCTCGGAGGCGTAGCGCGAGCAGAGCGGGCTTTCGTAAGTAGGCTTGTTCACTGTTATCACTCCACTGTAACGGATTTGGCGAGGTTTCGGGGCTTATCTATGTCGCAGCCGTTTTCGCGCGCGATGTGGTACGCAAAGAGCTGCAGCGGTACTATCTCGGGCAGGGCGGCGAAAAGCGGCTCGCACTTCGGGGAGTACAGCACGTCGTCCGCCTCGGCGAAGATGCGCCGGTTGCCCTCCGGCGCCACGCCGAGCACCTTGGCGCCGCGCGCTTTGACCTCCTGGATGTTGCTGACCATCTTGTCGAACAGCGCGTCCTGGCAGCAGAGCGCCACGACCAGGCGCTTTTCGTCTATCAGCGCTATGGTGCCGTGCTTCAGCTCGCCGGCGGCGTAGGCCTCGGAGTGTATGTAGCTTATCTCCTTGAGCTTGAGCGAGCCCTCCATCGCGGCGGCGTAGTCTATGTTGCGCCCGATGAAAAAGAGGCTTTGCAGCTGGTGCCAGCGCTCGGACAGGTACTTGACGTGCAGGTTCAGGTCTATCGCGCGCTGCACCATCCTGGGCAGGGAGCGTATACTCTCCACCAGCTGGGAATAGCGCTCCGCGTCTATCTTCCCCAAAAGCTCCGCCGCCCAGACGGCAAAGAGGTACAGCGCCGCGAGCTGGGTGGTGTAGCCCTTGGTGGTGGCCACGGCTATCTCGGGGCCTGCGTGGGTGTATATGACGCTGTCGGCCAGGCGCGCTATGGTGCTGCCCACGACGTTGACTATGGCGAGGCTCCTCGCGCCGCGCGCCATGCACTCGCGCATGGCGGCGATGGTGTCCGCCGTCTCGCCGGACTGCGAGATGACTATCAGCAGCGTGTGCGAGTCTATTATCGGGTCGCTGTAGCGCAGCTCGCTGGCGAGGGCGCACTCCACGCTCACGCGGCAGAGCGACTCTATCACGTACTTGCCCACCACTCCGGCGTGGTATGCGCTGCCGCAGGCGGTTATCACTATCCTGTTGTAGCCCTCCAGCTCCTCGCGAGTGAGCGCGAAGTCCTCGAAGACTATCCGGCCGCCGCGTATGCGCGGCTCCACGGTGTTCTTGACGGCGCGGGGCTGCTCCATGATCTCCTTCATCATGAAGTGCTCATAGCCGCCCTTCTCGGCGGCCTCGATGTCCCAGACCACGTGGCTGACGGTCTTGGTTATCTCCCGGCCGGTGCGGTCGTAGACGGTTATCTGCTCGGGCGTCAGCTCGGCAAACTCGCCGTCTTCCATGTATATGACGTTCTTCGTCCGGCTGACCAGGGCGGTGACGTCGCTGGCGAAGTAGTTCTCCCCGACGCCGAGGCCGAGGATGAGGGGACCTGCCTCCTTGACGCAGAACAGCCTGCCCGGCTCGGCGGCGCAGAGCACGCCCAGCACGTAGCTGCCCTCCAGGCGCGAGGCCGTGCGCATCACCGTGCGCTTGAGGTCGCCGTCGTAGTACTTCTCCAGCAGGTGCGCCACTACCTCGGTGTCCGTCTCGCTGGCGAATACGTAGCCCTCCGCCTCCAGCTCGCTCCTGAGCGCGGCGAAGTTCTCGATTATGCCGTTGTGGATGACGGCGAACAGCCCGTGCTCGCTCAGATGCGGGTGGGCGTTGGTGTCCGTCGGCGCGCCGTGGGTCGCCCATCTGGTGTGGGCTATGCCGCACACGCCGCGCAGGGCGTTCCCGTTCTCGGTCAGCTCCGCGAGGTGGGCTACCGAGCCGCTGGCCTTGACCATCTCGATGCGCTCTCCGTCGTGCACGGCCACGCCCGCGCTGTCATACCCGCGGTACTCCAGCCGGCGAAGGCCCTCGATAAGCACCGGCGCGGCCTGGGTCGAGCCGGTAAATCCTACAATTCCGCACATATGCGCTCCTTTCAATCGTGCCGCGTGGGGACTTGCGCGCTCACTGTCCGTTTGCCTCGTGCTCCACGGCGGCCTTCAAAAAGCCGAGGAACAGCGGGTGCGGCCGCGTCGGGCGGCTCTTGAACTCGGGGTGGTACTGCACACCCACGTAGAAGGGGTGGCCTGCCACCTCCACGGCCTCGGCCAGGCGGCCGTCCGGCGAGCAGCCGGAGACCGTCAGCCCCGCCGAGGCAAGCTCGGCGCGGAAGTCGTTGTTCAGCTCGTAGCGGTGGCGGTGGCGCTCGGATATCTCGGACTGCGCGTAGCACTCGGCCAGCTTTGTGCCGGGAGACACGACGCAGGGCCAGGCGCCCAGGCGGAGCGTGCCGCCCTTGTCTATGCTGTCGCTCTGCCCCGGCATGAAGTCTATGACCTTGTGAGTGCTGGCGCTGTCAAACTCGCCGGAGTTGGCGTCCGCCCAGTGCAGGACGTGGCGCGCGAACTCTATGACGGCAATCTGCATACCCAGGCAGAGGCCGAGGTACGGCACGCCGTTCTCGCGCGCGTACTGCGCGGCGAGGATCTTGCCCTCGATGCCGCGCGCGCCGAAGCCGCCGGGCACGAGGATGCCGTCCACGTAGCGGAAGACGTCGTTCACCGTCTCCGGCGTGACGGACTCGGAGTCCACCCACGTTATCTCCACCTGGCGGCCCAGCTCATAGCTCGCGTGGTTGAGCGCCTCGGTGACGGAGAGGTAGGCGTCGTGCAGCTGCACGTACTTGCCCACCAGGGCGACGCGTATCGGCTCGCCGCGGCGCTTTATGCGCTCTACCATGTCGCGCCACTCGTCCAGCTCCGGCTCGCGGGTGTTCAGACCCAGCTCGCGGCAGACCACGCTGTCCAACCCCTGGCGCGCGAGCATCAGCGGCGCCTCGTACAGGCAGGGCAGAGTGACGTTTTCTATCACGCAGTCGCTCTTGACGTTGCAGAAGTTTGCGATCTTGCTGAACACGCCCGGCTCCTCTATCGGCTCGTCGCAGCGCAGCACGATTATGTCCGGGGAGATGCCCAGCCCCTGCAGCTCCTTTACCGAGTGCTGCGTGGGCTTGCTCTTGTGCTCGCCGCTGGCGCGCAGGTAGGGCACCAGCGTGACGTGTATGAACAGGGCGTTCCCGTGCCCCGCCTCCAGCGCCACCTGGCGTATCGCCTCCAGGAACGGCTGGCTCTCTATATCGCCGACGGTGCCGCCTATCTCCGTTATGACTACGTCTGCACCGGTCTTGTTCCCGAGGGAGTATATGAACTCCTTGATCTCGTTAGTAATGTGCGGGATTATCTGCACGGTGCTGCCCAGATACTCTCCGCGCCGCTCCTTGTTCAGCACGTTCCAGTAGACGCGGCCGGTGGTGAGGTTTGAAAAGCGGTTCAAGTCCTCGTCTATGAAGCGCTCGTAGTGGCCGAGGTCCAGGTCGGTCTCGGCGCCGTCCTCGGTGACGTACACCTCGCCGTGCTGGTACGGGCTCATCGTGCCGGGATCGACGTTGATATACGGGTCGAGCTTCTGCGCCGCGACCTTCAGCCCCCGGGCTTTCAGCAGGCGGCCGAGCGAGGCCGCGGTTATACCCTTACCCAGACCGGAGACGACGCCCCCGGTGACAAATATGTATTTAGCCATGATTATATCCCCTTTTGCTTGCGGACAGGCTTCCACCCCTGAACGCGTTTTCAAACTCCTATACCCGGCTCTCCAGCTCGGCGAGCGCGCCGTTGGGGAGCTTGAGCTTTTTATAGCTCTCGCCGACTTCCAGCCCGGCCTCCTCGGCCAGCAATCCGCGCATGACCGCGCTGTGGCAGACGCACAGCGCCGCCCCGGCCGACAGCCTGGCGCGCAGGGCGTCCACGAACGGCCTCGCGCGGCGGAGCATGTCGGCGTAGCTCTCGCCGTTCGGCGGGGCGTAGTTCTTCCTGTCGGCGGAGTACGCCGCGAACTGCTCCGGCCAGCGCCGGCCTATCTCCTCCCAGGAGCAGCCCTCCCAGTCGCCGAAGTTCAGCTCCGTCAGCGCGCCAACAGGTACGGGCTCGAGGCCCAGGCGGCGGCCGATGATCTCCGCGGTCTCCCGGGCGCGTTTGAGCGGGCTTGTGTAGACGGCGCTGATTGCGCCGGCATCCAGCACGCGTCCGGCGAGGGCAGCGGCCTGTTCCCGGCCCCGCTCATTGAGCGGCACGTCGCTCACGCCCTGTATTTTCCCCGCCGCGTTCCAGTCCGTCTGCCCGTGGCGGGCAAGCAGCACGCGCATTGCGCGCCCCCTTTCAGTCAGTCTCTGTCTGTTACGTCGAAGATGCCGGTCACCTTGCGGCAGCTCTCGCAGTAGTACGCATCCGGCACACGGGTCTCACCCAGCAGATGGTTCGTTTTGCCAAGGCTCACTTCCGTGTCATATGCCGGGCGCCACCCTTTTTCGAATTTCTCCTCAGGCACCCAGACCAGGCCGCGCCCCATGGCTATCAGGCCGCCCTTTTGCATCTCCAGGCCGCATACCGGGCATTTCATAGTCTGCTCACTCCCACTCTATGGTCGCGGGCGGCTTGCTGGTGATGTCGTAGACCACGCGGTTTATGCCGCCGACCTCGTTGACTATGCGCGTGGACACGCGGTCAAGCAGCTCCCACGGCAGGTGGAACCAGTCCGCGGTCATGAAGTCGCTGGTCTCCACGGCGCGCAGTGCCAGTGTGTAGTCATAGGTGCGCCCGTCGCCCATCACGCCCACGCTGCGAGTGTCGGTCAGCACGGCGAAGTACTGGTCGGGCAGCTTGGGCAGGCCGGAGGCGGCCAGCTCCTCGCGGAAGATGGCGTCCGCCTCGCGCAGCGAGCTCAGCTTGTCCTCGGTCACGTCGCCAATCACGCGGATGGCCAGGCCGGGACCCGGGAAGGGCTGGCGCATGACCAGGCTCTCGGGCAGACCCAGCTCGCGGCCGAGCTGGCGCACCTCGTCCTTGAACAGCATGCGCAGCGGCTCTATGATCTCGCGGAAGTCCACATAGTCGGGCAGGCCGCCTACGTTGTGGTGGCTCTTGATGACCGCGGCGTCGCCCGTGCCGGACTCTATGACGTCGGGGTAGATGGTGCCCTGCGCGAGGAAGTCGACGGCGCCTATCTTCTTAGCCTCGGCCTCGAACACGCGGATGAACTCCTCGCCTATGATGCGGCGCTTGCGCTCCGGCTCGCTGACGCCGGCGAGCTTGATGAGGAAGCGGTCGCGCGCGTCGACGCGCACAAAGTTCAGCTCGCGGTCGGAGAACACGCGCTCGACCTCGTCGGCCTCGCCCTTGCGCAGCAGGCCGTGGTCGACAAACACGGCGGTGAGCTTGTCGCCGACGGCCTCGCTCAGCAGCGCGGCGGCCACGGAGGAGTCCACGCCGCCGGAGAGCGCGAGCAGCACCTTGCCGCCGCCGACCTTCTCGCGTATGCCGGCTATGGCCTCGTCCTTGTAGCTGCCCATGGACCAGCTGCCCGCGGCCTTGCAGGCGCCGTAGAGGAAGTTGCGTATCATGTCCGTGCCGTGCTCGGTGTGGTTCACCTCGGGGTGGAACTGCACGCCGTAGAAGCCGCGGCTCTCGTCGGCGATGGCCGCGTTGGGGCACACGGAGGTGTGGGCGGTGTTCCTGAAGCCGTCCGGCACGCGCTCCATGTAGTCGCCGTGGCTCATCCAGGTCACGCCCTCGGACTCCAGCCCGGCGAACAGGGCGCAGCCGGTGTCAAAATGCGTGTCCGTGCGGCCGTACTCGCGCGCGGTGTCCTCCTGCGCGGGCACGACGCTGCCGCCGAGGTACTGCGCCATGAGCTGGCAGCCGTAGCAGATGCCCAGCACCGGCACGCCCAGGGCGAAGATGGCCGGGTCGGCCTTCGGCGCGTCGGCGGCGTAGACGCTGCCGGGGCCGCCGGTGAGGATGAGTCCTATCGGCGCCATCGCGCGCAGCTCCTCTATCGAAGTGGTGTAGGGCTTGACCTCGCAGTACACGCCGCACTCGCGCACGCGGCGGGCTATGAGCTGGTTGTACTGGCCTCCGAAGTCAAGGACGATAACCGTTTCTTGTCGCATTCTGATTTGTTCCTCTCTTTTCCTCGTATTTCTCGTGGTAGTCGATGATTTCCCTGGCGACCTGCCGCTTCTTCACGCACCTGTCCATCGCGCTGTGCACGATGAAGCGGTGAGCCTCGGCCTCGGTCATCCCGCGCATCTTTATAAGGATGAGCTTGGCGCGGTTGACAAGCCGGATTTCCTCAACAAGCTTTCTGATGTCTTCATAGGTGTACACGCCCAGCCCTCCTTTGTGCGTCTTAAAAAGCAAAAAACGACGCTCCCGATGCCAAAAGAGGGCACCTCGGCCCTTTGGGTATCGTTGAACGCCGTTGCTCAAAACGAGCTCTTAGCTCTTTCATTAACGGAGATATTATATTCTTGCCGCCGTGCCTTGTCAAGTGAAAAGTTATGAACGGTCAAAAATTTTTAGCTGTCCGGCTCATATTGAGCCGGACAGCTCCGCGCGGCTTATTCCGTAGACTATGTGGGGCATGTACACGCCGTGGTAATGCTTCATCATCACGGCGCGAGGCTCCATGCCCAGGCGCAGCGCGACGCGGCGCGAGGCCTGATTCACGTCGCGGATGATGGAGTACACCTCGTTGAAGCCCAGCGTCTCAAAGGCGTAGTCCCGGCAGGCCAGAGCCGCCTCCGTGGCGTAGCCGTGGTGCCAGCGGTCGCGCCGGAAGACATAGCCTATCTCCGGCACGTGCGCGCCCAGGCAGTCCTGGACGGTGACGCCGCACTGGCCTATCACCTCGCCCGTCTCCTTCAGCTCCACGGCGCAGAGGGAGAAGCCCCAGATGCGCCTGCGCAATATCTGCTTTTCAAGCCACTCGGCTACCTCGTCGTCCGAAAACGTGTGGGCATACGCCCACATGGTGTCCGCGTCCATCATGGAGCGCAGCGCGTCGTAGTCACCCGGCTCCAGGTCGCGCAAAACAAGCCTCTCCGTCTCAAGTCTCATGTTTGCCCTCCGATATGTCCAACACTATCTTCTGCGCCATCAGCAGCCCGGCCGTGGCCGGCACCCACACCGCGGAGCCGGGCACGCTGCGCCTGCCCGGGGGCGGAGCCTCGACCTGGGCGCACTCGTGCGCCGGCTCGTCGGAGAACACCACGTCCAGGTGCTCTATCCCCAGCCTGCGCAGCTCGCGGCGGAGCACCCGCGCGAACGGGCAGCCGCTGGTTCCGGACAGGTCGGTGATCCGCAGCCGCTGCGCGTCCAGCTTGTTCCCGGTGCCCAGCGCCGAGACTATCGGCACGCCGCGCGCCTTCGCCGTCGAGATCAGGTCCACCTTGCAGCTCACGAGGTCTATGCAGTCGGCAATGTAGTCGCAGTCCGCCGGGAAAACCCCGCCGCGCGTCTCGGCGCTGTACAGCGCGTGCACCGGCGCTATCTCAGCGTCCGGCGCTATGTCCCGGCAGCGCGCGGCGAGCACCTCCGCCTTGCCCAGACCCACGGTGGAGGCGAGCGCGCCGAGCTGGCGGTTCACGTTGCTCTCCGCCACGGCGTCCGAATCTATCAGCACCAGCGCGCCGACGCCCGAGCGCGCGAGCGCCTCGGCGCACCACGAGCCGACGCCGCCCAGACCCACGACCGCCACTCTCGCGCGGCTCAGCCGCTCCATCGCGTCCGAGCCCAACAGCATTTCAATTCGCTTAGTGCGCTCCTTCACGGCCACACCTCCCAAACGGTTTGAGTGAAAAAGGCAGAGCCGGTAGGCTCTGCCTTTGTGTATTTGTCAGCCTTACACCTTGGCGAACCAGTTGATAAAGCCGTTGATGCTGACCGGGAACTGGGCGAACAGCTCGTCCTCCCAGGCGGTGTAATCCTGCTGGCGCAGACCCTCGGGGGCGCCGGCGGAGCCAAGGCCGTACTGAGCCAGGCAGTCGTGGTAGTTGTAGTCGTCGGTGCCGACGAAGTAGACCAGGTGGTAGCCGGTGTAGTTGCTGGCCTCGACGTAGATTATCTCGGTGTCGCCCGGCTGGCGCTCAGAGTCGAATATCCAGTCGTTGATGCCGTCGACCATCTGGTTCACGGCGACGTGCTCATAGAGTCCGCCGCTGCTGCCGTAGGTGCTGGAGCCGTTGGAGCGGCTGTCGTCGCTGTAGGTGTTGGCCAGCTCGGCAAAGCTGTCCTCGGTGGCCTCGTTGTCCTGCCAGTCGGAGTAGATCTCGTTGATCTCGTCCTCGGCGCTCTGACGCTCCTCGTCGCTTATCTCTCCGTCCTCATCGGCGTCGTCGACCTGGATGAGTATGTGGCGGAAGCTCACGCCGTTGTAGGAGCTGTTGTCGTTGCGGGAGTGGAAGACCACGACGTAGTAGCCGGTGTCGGCGCTCTCAATGACGGCCACGTCCCCGGCCTGGCGGGAGCCGTCAAGCACCCACTCGGAGAAGTCGTCGGAGAAGTTGCTGCTGACGCTGTAGCCGAAGGCGTTCTCGTACTCGGTGATCTCGGCGTCCTCGATCTCGCCGGAGACGGTCTCGGCGAAGTCCGCGCCGCCCTCGACGGCCTCGGCGATGCCGTCGGCGATCTCCTTGGCGTCGGCCATGGTGGCCTCGGTCACCTGGTCGTTGGTCTCCTCGGTCTCCTCGCCGGTCTCCTCGTCGGTCACGGTCTCGGTGACCTCCTCGGTCTCGGCGCGGACGAGGTAGTAGTCAAAGCTCAGCGCGTCGAAGGCGTCGGCGTTCTCGTCGTAGTAGCTGTTGAGCTCGTCGGCGGTGTACTCAAAGCCCTCGAACACGTCGGTGGAGTAGCTCTCGGCGATGTAGGCGCGCTCGAGCAGCTCGCGCACGAGCGCGGAGTCCACGCCCTTGCCGTAGGCCAGGGCGATGTAGCCGTCGGCGCCGCGCAGGTTGTTCTTCTCGGCCAGAGTGGCATAGTTGGAGATGATGTCGTCGATGGAGGCGCTGTCCTCCTCGCTGAGCGTGTAGCCGGCCTTAGTGGCGGCGTCCCAGATGGCGGTGACCTGCACCATATTCTGCAGCGCGGTCTCGCGGAAGTAGTCCGCCCAGGTGATCTCCTCGGGGGCGTCGTCGCCGGTGAGGGAGTCGGGCAGGGTCAGACCGAGCATCTCGACCATGGACGTGTTCATCGTCTGATCCTTCAGGTCGGAGTTCGTGTCAAGGCCGAGGTAGCTGGCGACACTGCCGTACTGGGAGACAAAGTTGTTGTACGCAGTGTTGTAGTAGTACTGGTACTCGGCGTTAGTGAACTCGTAGTCGCCTATGGTCATGGCGGTGGTGCCGGTGTAGAACAGGTTGGTGTTCAGCACTATGACGAGTATGACGAACACAGCGACGATGACGCCGACTATCGTCCACGTCCGCCGCTCCTTTTTGCTTTTGAGCTCGGCCTCGCGCTCGGCGAGCGTCTTCGGGCTGGTGCCTGCGGTTCGCTCGGCCTGGCGCCGCTTCTTGTCCTGAGATGCGCTCATTACGCTTTCATCCTTTTCATCCGTAATTGCATTTTGACGTGTGGGGCAGCGCCCGCACACGTACAGCCTTGGTATTATAACGCATATGCCGGCGCGTTTCAAGGCCAAATTGTAAATTATAGCTTTTCGCACCGGCCGAGGCGGCGGTGCGGCACACTGTCTTGTATTTCCACCTCCAATGTGTTAAAATGTCTTGTATTATTCCGCCTTGGAGGGCACAGTTATGTCCGGTGAAAGAAGAATATCCCGCCGCACGGAGCTGATATGCGCCGCCGCGCTCCTGGCGCTGGGCTTCGCCGCGCGGCTTGTCGGACTTGACTCTCTCCCCCTCGGGCTGAACCAGGACGAGGCGAGCGCGGGCTACGACGCCTGGGCGATACTCAGCTACGGCATAGACCGCTGCGGCAACTCCCTGCCCGTGCTGCTGGAGAGCTGGGGCAGCGGGCAGAACGCGCTGCTGAGCTACCTGGCCATGCCGTTCATCGCGATCTTCGGGCTGAGCGAGGTGACGCTGCGCCTGCCCGTGGCGCTCTCCGGCTGCGCGAGCCTGGTGTTCATGTGGCTGCTGGCCAGGCGCTCGCGCGGGGCGCGCTTCGGCCTGGCGGCGCTGCTGTTTTTGGCCGTCTGCCCCTGGCACGTCATGGCGACGCGCTGGGCGCTGGAGTCCAACCTGCTGCCGGGGACGCTCATCGCGGCGGTGTACCTTGCCGCGCTCTCGGAGGAGAAGCCCTGGGCGCTGGCGGCGGCGGGGCTGTGCTTCGGCCTTTCGCTGTACGCCTACGGCACGGCGTTCTTCATACTGCCGGCGCTGCTGGTCTGGTGCGTCTGGCGGCTGCGCCGCTCGCTACGCCCCGCGCCCTTCCTCACGGGGCTGGGGATTTTCCTCGCGCTCGCGCTGCCGATAGCGCTCTGCCAGCTGCGCAACGCGCTGGGACTGGGCGAGCTGAGCATCCTGGGCTTCACGCTCCCCGAGCTGACCAGCACGCGGCAGAGCGCGACCAGCGTGTTCGGCAGCGGCCTCGCCGGGGTGTGGTCGAACCTCGCCGGACTTGTGCGGCTGCTCATCACGCAGTCGGACGGACTGCCCTGGAACAGCGGCGAGTGGGGCGGGCTCTACTACTTCTTCGGCCTGCCGCTGGCGATAATAGGCGCGGTGTGCGCGCTGAGGACGAGGCCGCGCAGCACGCCGGACTCGCTGATGCTCGCCTGGCTCTTTATCGCGCTGTTCTGCTCCTGCCTCATCACCGTGAACGTCAACCGGGTGAACTTCCTCTGGCTGCCGGTGTGCTACTTCGCCGCGCTGGGACTGGACGCCGCCATGTCCCTGCTCGGCCGCGCGAAGCTTGCCCTGCCGGCGGCGCTGCTGCTCTGCTTTGCGCTGTTCATGCGCAGCTATGACGGCAGCCTCGGCGGCACGGGGAACATCAACTTCTTCCCCGGCCTCGGCGACGCCATAGAGTACGTGGACGCCCTGGAGCCGGAGAGCGCGTACATATCCGGCAACTACGTCAGCGCGCCGTACATCTTCGCGCTGTTCTACACGCAGACGCCGACGCAGGAGTTCATCGACACCGTGGACTACACCGACCCCGACAGCGCGTTCCGAAACGTCGACGGCTTCGGCTGCTGGCGCTTCGGCTCCACGGAAAACGCCGAGGGCGAGTACCTCATACTCCACGTCATCGAGTGCCATGACCGCAACGTTCTGGCGGTGTTCGGGCAATACGCAGTCTGCGAAGGGGATTAGCGGGGGGCTCCCCGCGGGACTCCTGGGAGGCTTTCTTTGGTCTTGGCCAAAGAAAGCCCCCCAGACCCCGGCGTCGTCACAATCTCCGTATCCTTCGCTTCCGGGCAAGCCCGAAAGCTCAGTCACTCCGATGCTCCTCCTTACCGCCGCACAAGCACGCTTGCGCGGCGGATAGGGTGCCACTTGCTTACCTCTCTAACCTCCGACCGGTAAGCGCTCCGGCGCAACGCGCCGTCGCGCGAAAAAGACAGCACCCCAGTCTCGTATAGACTAAGGGATGCAAACGTATCTATGTCGAACCGTGAGGATAAAACTAATCCCCGGCATATTAACGCACCAAAAGCGTTTTTCTCTTTGGAGTCTGAGGGATTTCTTTTTGTCGCCACAAAAAGAAACCCCTCAGGAAATAATGAATTAAGCGATAATAATATGCAAATAGTATAAAACCCCCAAAAGGTAGTGATTGTATTTATGCCAATGGAAAACATGCGTCTCGCAGTCCTGATCGACGGGGACAACGCCCCGCGGGACTGTTTGAAGGGAATAATGGAGGAGATCGCCATCTACGGCACGCCGATGATAAAGCGCATATACGGCGACTGGGCGAGCCACGGGCTGACCTCCTGGAAGAACACGCTGCTTGAAAACGCCGTCACGCCCAAGCAGCAGTTCGCGTACACGACCGGCAAGAACGCCACGGACTCGGCCATGATAATCGACGCGATGGACATACTCTACACCGGCAAGACCGACGGCTATGTGCTCGTCAGCTCCGACAGCGACTTCACGCCGCTGGCGATACGCCTGCGCGAGAGCGGGATGTACGTCATCGGCATCGGCGAGGAGAAGACGCCCAAGGCCTTTGTCCAGGCCTGCGACAAGTTCATCCGCGTCGAGGTCATACGCGACAAGTACAAGAAGCCCGCCAAGACCGCCGCGAAGAAGACGGCCTCGACGGCCAAGAAGGCCGCGTCCAAGACGCCCGAGAAGGCCGAAAAGGCCCCCGCCAAGACCGCAGCCAAGAAGGCGGCCGCCCCGGCCGCGGACGCCAAGCCGCCCGTGCCCGAGGATATCATCAACCTCATCGCCGACAGCGTGGCCGACCTGGCCGACGACGACGGCTGGATAGACATGTCCAACCTCGGCAACCTCATAATCAAAAAGCAGCCGGACTTCGACCCACGCACCTACGGCTACGGCAAGCTCTCCAACATGCTCCGCAACCTGCCCCGCTTTGAAGTCCAGGTGCGCGAGACCGCCGACCCCAACGTGCGCCCCATGTACGTGCGCGACGTCGAGGCCTGAGCCGCTCCCGCCGGAAAACGCAGCATCCGGGCGCCTTTTTCAAGGCGCCCGGATTTTTCTGCACCGCGCTCACCCGGCCAGGCTCATGAACCCCGCGCTGGAGAGCTTGATTATTATGTCCGCCACCTCGCCGCTGGGCTTGACCGTGCCCTCGGCGAGCCACTTCCTGATGACGCCCACGCTGCCTATGGCGATGAACGTGTAGATGTACTCCGCGTCCTCCATGCTCGCGGAGCTGTTGGCGCGCCAGTGCTCGATGAACTGCTTCTCCACCACCTGTACCACCTGGTTCTGGAACCCCGTGTCGCCCTGGTCGGACAGCAGCGCGCGGCAGGCCTCCGCGTTCTCGCGGACGTACTCCACTATCTCCGTCATGCTGTCCTTGAGGTCGCCGCCAAGCGCGGCGATGGCCGGCTGCACCCGGCGGGATATGTCCTCTATCAGCTCCCGCTCTATGCTGTGCAGCAGATCCGTGGGGTCGCTGTAGTGCGAGTAAAATGTCGCGCGGTTGATGCCCGCCTTCTCGCAGATTTCGGTCACCGTTATCTTCGCCACCGGCTTGGTCTGCATCAGCTCCAGCAGGCTGGATCTGACCATCATTTTAGTGTAGCGCACGCGCGCGTCCTGCTTCTTCCCGGGCATGGCGCACCTCCTCAAAAGTCGTGAATTTTTTGTGATATATCATACATTTCGCCTGTAATCCGTTTAAGAATTTTCAAATAACAACAAACTGTCTGTTGCTTTGTTTTCACTTTGAAAATATACTATAAAAGCGAAAGTAAGTCAACACCACGTTGATTATCGGGCGCTTTCCGGTGCGCCCGGCAGGGATGGAGGGCTGCCTATGGATGGATTGACAAGGGGCATCACGCGGCACAAAAAGCTCGTGATAGCCATATTCCTGGTCGCGACGGTCATATCGGCCGTGCTGATCCTCGGGGTGAGCGTCAACTACGACCTCACGGACTATCTGCCCGAGGACTCGGAGAGCACGATAGCGCTCGACCTGATGTACGAGGAGTTCGGCTCCGGCGTGCCGAACACGCGCGTCATGGTGCGGAACCTGACGCTGACGGGCGCCGTGGAGACGAAGGCGAAGATCGCGCAGGCTCCGGGCGTCACGGGAGTGATGTGGCTGGACGACACGCAGGACATGTCCACACCGATAGAGCTGATGGACAGCGCCACCGTGGAGCAGTACTGGCACGACGGCACGGCGCTCTATCAGGTGACGATAGAGGAAGGCCGCGAGAGCGAGGCCGTAGCCGCGCTGTATGAGATGCTGGGCTCGGACGTGGCCATATCCGGCAACTCCGCGAACACGGCCAGCATGCAGAACCTGGTCGTCAGCGAGGTCGTGGGCGCGGCCAGCATCCTGATCCCCATCATTATAATCATATTGCTGCTGACCACCACGAGCTGGATCTCGCCGGCGCTCTTTCTGCTGACGATAGGCGTCGCGGTGCTTATAAACATGGGCACCAACGTCGTCTTCGGCGAGATAAGCTTTGTCACGCAGAGCGTCAGCCCCATATTGCAGCTCGCAGTCTCGCTGGACTACGCCATTTTCCTGCTCAACAGCTTCGGCCGCCACCGTCAGGAGGTCGACATCAGCGAGACGGCCATGCGCCTTGCGATAAAGGAGAGCTTCTCGTCCATCGCGGCCAGCGCCGCGACGACCCTGTTCGGCTTCATGGCGCTGATGTTCATGCGCTTCGGCATAGGCAGCGACCTCGGACTGAACCTAATGAAGGGCATAGTGCTCAGCTATGTGTCGGTCATGGTGTTCCTGCCCGCGCTCGCGCTTGCAAGCGTGAAGCTGCTGGACAAGACCTCGCACAGACCCATCATACATACGGGCAAGCGCCTCGGGCGCGCGCTGGTCAAGGTGCGCATCCCCGCGCTGATACTCGTGCTCATAGCCGTTATCCCCTGCTACCTCGCGCAGACCCGCGCCGACTTCCTCTACGGCAACGGCACGCCCGACACCCGCACGGACTACGGCCGCGACACCGTGGCGATAAACGAGGAGTTCGGCGAGTCGAACGCCCTGGTGCTGCTGGTGCCCCGCGGCGACCCCGGCGCGGAGGCGAAGATGGCCGAGGAGCTGGCCGGCATCGACCACGTCACCAGCGTGCTCAGCTACGCCGGCACCGTCGGCGCCGTGCCGGAGGGCTTCCTGGACGAGAGCATAGTCTCCCAGTTCTACTCCGACGGCTATGCGCGCATCATCATGTACACCGACACCTCCGAGGAGGGCGACGAGGCCTTCGCCGTTGTCGAGCAGGTGCGCGCCACGGCGGACAAGTACTACTCCGAGAGCTGGCTGTGCGGCCAGAGCGCCAACCTCTACGACATGCGCGACGTGGTCACGGCCGACTCCACCCTGGTCAACTGGATAGCTATAGGCTTCATCTTCCTCACGCTGCTGGTGACCTTCAAGAGCGCCACGCTGCCGTTCATACTGCTGTTCGTAATAGAGGCGGCCATCTGGATAAACCTCTCCGTACCGTACTTTGCAGATCAGCCTCTTGTGTACATAGGCTACCTGGTCATCAACACGGTGCAGCTGGGCGCGACTATAGACTACGCCATACTCATGACCAACGGCTACACCGCCAACCGGCGTACAATGGGCAAGCGCGAGGCGGTCGTGGCCACGCTGAACACCAACTTTGAGAGCGTGCTGACCAGCGGCGTGATACTCACCGCCGCCGGACTGTGCCTGGGCTTTGTCAGCTCGCTGCAGGTCGTCGCCGAGCTGGGCATATTGCTCGCGCGCGGCACGGTGCTCTCAATGGCCATGGTCGTGCTGGCTCTGCCCGCGCTCTTGATTCTCTTTGACCCGCTGACCGCCAGGCTCACCTGGAAGGCCGGATTTATCGACACTGCCAAAAAGGAGGCTGAGACAAAATGAAACGTAAGCTTTCCGTACTCTTGTCCATTTTCCTCTGCGTCGCGCTGTGCATAAGCACGCTCGGCCTCGCGGCCGATTCCACCGGCGACGGCGAGCCTGCCGCGACCGACGCCCCCGAGGACGCCGCCACTACGCCGTCTGACGGCCCGGAGGAGGTCATCTACGCGCGGCTCGACGCCTCCGGCGACCCGCAGGACGCCTACGCCGTCGTGGCGCTGACGCTCACCGAGGACGGCACGGCCACGCACTACGGGCGCTACACCGCCGTGTCCAACCTGACCGACACCAGCCCGATCGACTACCGCAGCGGCATAGTCACGCTGGAGGCCGACGCGGGGCGCTATTACTACCAGGGCACGCTGAGAAGCGCCAAGATGCCCTGGAACATAGAGATAAGCTACACGCTCAACGGCTCGGAGATAGACCCCGACGAGCTGGGCGGCCGCTCCGGCGAGCTGGGCGTGAACATAAACACCTCCGTCAACAGCGGCTTTGACCCGTATTTCACGGAGAACTACATGCTGCAGATCTCCGTCACGCTGGATGCCTCGCTGTGCGAGAACATCAGCACCCGCAACGGCACCGTGGCCAGCGCGGGCAGCGACAAGACCATCACCTTTGTCGTCCTGCCCGGCGGCGAGGGCGATGTGGGCTTCACCGCCGACGTCACCGACTTTGAGATGGGCGGCTTCACCATCGCCGCCGTGCCGTACAGCATGGATTCAATGATGGACATGAGCGAGCTGGACGGCATCACCAGCGGTATAGACCAGCTCACCGGCGCCATCACCCAGCTGACCAGCGGCGCTTCCGCCATCAACGACGGCGCGGGCGCGCTGAGCGAAAACAGCGCCACCCTCACCGACGCCAGCGACCAGATAGAAAGCGCGCTCCGGCAGATATCCGACGGCTTGCAGGGCTATGATTTGAGCAGCATGACCGAGGGTCTCGACCAGCTCCAGCAGCTACCGGCCGCCTTCACGCAGGTTGCAGCTGCTCTCTCCCAGGCCGGAGACGGACTTATTGAGCTATACGGCGGATACGACCAGATCGCCGACGGCCTGCATCAGGCAGTTGATATGATAGGGGAATACCTCCCCGGCGGCGGAACAGGCGAAGGTGACGAAGGCGACACTGGCGGCGGAGACGGCGGCAACACTGGCGGCGGCATGGATATGATCCAGATGTTGGCTATGGCCAATATAATATATCAAGCCGGTTATAATAGCGGATGGAGTCAAGCAGGTGGCCAAGGCGTGCCCAGCGCTCCCACTTTAACGCTGGATCAACTTTTGGCTATCATCGGCGGCACTGGTTCCGGAACTTCCAGCAACGGTGGAGACACTGGCGGAGGCGACGGCACCACTACGCCAAACCCGATAGAAATGCTCCGCCAGGCAGCCGACGGACTGGATACGCTCAACGGTTATCTGTATCAGGCCGCAGAGGGCATGTACACCATGTCCGACGAAATGATGAGCGCCGCCATAGAGCTTTCCTCCGGTCTTGAGGGTATGACTGACTTCGACACCAGCGCGATCACTGAGCTGCAGGACGGTATGCTCCAGCTCTCCGACAGCTATGAGCAGTTCAACTCCGGGCTCAAGTCCTACACCGACGGCGTGGACCAGCTCAGCGAGGGCATGAACACCTACACCTCCGGTATGTACGCGCTCAACAGCGAGACGCAGGGCATCCCCGACATGATAGACGAGCTGCTGGGCACGGGCGGGGACGAAGACGCAGAGGACGGCGAAAACGCCGACGGTGAGGACGGCACGGGCGTCGTCAGCTTCCTTGACGAGCGCAACACCGACACAGCCAGCGTCCAGTTCGTCATCTCCACCGACGGCATCTCGGCTCCCGAGCAGCCTGTCGAGGATCAGCCCGAGGCCGAGTCTCAGGGCTTCTTCGCAGACCTCTGGGACAAGATAGTGGCGCTGTTCACCTAAATAATACTGCCCCGGATGTCCGCTGACATCCGGGGCTGCTTTGTATCCAGGCACGAAAAGAGCCGGTCTTGCGACCGGCTCTCAGCTTGTCAAAAAGCCTCGCAGAGTTTCGCGCCCTATGGGCGCGAAAGGGACTGCAATCATTTTCGGCGGCGGCGTGTACGTCGCCGAAAATACTTCGGGTTCCCGATGAG
>UQQF01000037.1 GCA_900543085.1 uncultured Eubacteriales bacterium
GGGCTCGGAGATGTGTATAAGAGACAGGGGTTCCACCCCCCGCACCCCCCGTGGGCGTGGCCGCCCACACCCCCCTCGACACGGGGGTTGATTCTCAGACCAGTTATTTTATCATTTATTACTGGAAACTTCAACGCCTTTGAAATATAATAGAGAAAGGAATCGAAATTCAGAGAGGTGCTATATGCCCAGGATAAACATACTTTCCCCGCACGTGGCGGATCTGATAGCCGCGGGCGAGGTCGTGGAGAGGCCGGCGTCGGCGGTCAAGGAGCTTGTGGAGAACGCGATAGACGCCGGAGCCAGGAACATAACGGTTGAAATAAACAAGGGCGGGGCGGAGCTAATCCGCGTGACGGACGACGGCTGCGGGATGTCGCCGGAGGACGCGGGCGTGGCCTTCCTGCGCCACGCCACCAGCAAGCTCGCCGACGAGCGCGGCCTGGAGGCCATCGGCACGCTGGGCTTTCGCGGCGAGGCGCTGGCGGCCATATCCAGCGTGTCGCACATAGAGCTGACCACCTGCGAGCGCGGCGCGATGGAGGGCACGTACATGTCCCTCGAGGCCGGGGACATACAGGAGATGCGCCCCACCGGCGCGCCGGAGGGCACGAGCATAGCCGTGCGCGGGCTGTTTTTCAACACCCCCGCCCGGCGCAAGTTCCTCAAGAGCGACAAGGCCGAGGGCGCGGCCTGCCTTCAGGCGGCGCTGCGCTGCGCGCTGGGACGTCCGGACGTCTCCATCCGCTGCATCCGCGACGGGAAGGAGGAGTTCTTCACCCCCGGCGACGGCCGCGCCGAGAGCGCGATTTACGCCCTGCTCGGCCGCGAGACGGCGCTGGGTATGCTGCCCGTGCAGTCCGAATCCGGGCTTGACGGTATCGGCGTCAGCGGCTTCACCGGCTCGCCGGGCACGGGGCGCGGCAGCCGCAGCGCGCAGTATTTCTTCTGCAACGGCCGCCACATAAAAAGCCAGCTCCTGCAGGCGGCGATAGAGCAGGCGTACAAGGGCACGCTGCTCACGGGCAGGTTCCCGGCCTGCGTGATATACCTCAACATCAACCCCGCCGTCGTGGACGTGAACGTCCACCCGGCCAAGACCGAGGTCAAGTTCTCCGACGAGCGCGCGGTGTTCAACGCCGTGCACTACGCGGCGCTCGGCGCGCTGGAGGCCAGGCGCGCGCCCGTGGACATGGCGGAAAAGCCGCCGGTGAAGTTCACGGCCGGAGCCGCCGCAGCAGCGGAGGAGCCGCCGCGTCCGGCGAGGAGCGCCCCGCGCTGGTCGTCCGGCTGGGCGCCGCTGGTGGACGAGCAGCGCTCCGCCCCCGTGCTGGAGCTGCACAGCCCCGGCTATCAGACGAGTATAGACCTGACGCCGCCGCCGCGCCCCATACCGGCCGAGCCGCCGCGCAGCGCATGGCGCCCGGCCCCGCCGGCGAGCGAGCGGGCGACGGCTCAGGCTCCGACCGTCGAAGCCCCGGTAGCACCCGAGCCGGAGCCGGAAGCCGAGCCGCAAAACAGCGCCCCGGCGGAGCCGGTGCGCGTGATAGGCGAGGCGCTGGGGCTGTACATCCTCGCGCAGCAGGGCGACGCGCTGGTCATCATCGACAAGCACGCCGCGCACGAGCGGATGCTGTACGACGCGCTGATGGAGCGCGACGCGCCCGTGCACACCCAGTCGCTGCTGGAGCCGGCGACGCTGACCGTCTCGGCCGAGTGCGCCGCGTCGCTGGAGGCGAACGCGGAGGCGCTCTCCGCTCTGGGCTTTGAGTACGAGCCGTTCGGGCGCGACGCCTTCATACTGCGCTCCGCGCCCGCGACGCTCTCGAGCGAGCAGGCGGCGGCCTCGCTGGAGGAGGCGGCCGAAGCCCTGGCCGGCGAGCGCACGCCCGACATAGCCAACGCCCGCGCCGAGCTGATGAAGACCGTCGCCTGCAAGGCGGCCATCAAGGCCGGGCCGAGCAGCGAACCGGAGGAGATAGCCCGCCTGGCCGAGGCCGTCTGCTCCGGCCGCGTCCGCTACTGCCCCCACGGCCGCCCCGTGGCCTGGGTCCTGACCAGGAGGGATCTGGACAAGCACTTCAAGCGGATACTGTAAATACCCATCGTAGATACCGGCAGCCGCCGCGGTTTCATGGGGGAAAGAGTGAAAACTGCCCGGGACAGTTTGCCTGTCCCGGGCAGCGGCCGGATTTACTTGTGATAATATAGCACGCCCATGCACCAGGGGCCGCAGTGGCCGCTTATCGTGCAGCCGGCGGGGTTGTTGTACACCTCTTTGAACGGCTGGCACTCGAGCACGGTCTCGCGCAGGCGCGCCCTCACGTCGTCGGGCAGGCCGGAGTCGGTGATGAACACGCGCCTGAGGTCGATGTCGTCGCGCCCCTGGAGCCTGTCGCGGATGTACTGGTGGTACGCGGCCTCTATCTTGCCGCGGTACTTCTTCGCCACGCCCATCTTGCCGTCGTGCACCTCGATGCAGGGCTTGAGCCCCAGCAGATTGGCGCCCAGCGCCTGGATGGTGGTGCAGCGGCCGCCCTTGCGGAGATATTCCAGCGTGTTCAGCACGAAGCTGACGTCCATCTTGGGGACCAGGCGCTGCACCTCGGCGGCTATCTCCTCGGGAGAGTGTCCCGCCTTGGCCATTATCGCGGCGTCTATAACCAGCTGTCCGAAGCCGGTGGAGAGGTTCAGCGAGTCCACCACCGTGACGTTGGAAAGCTCCCCGGCGGCGATGCGGGCGTTGTTGCAGCTGGCGGAGAGCTCGCTGGAAAAGGCGACGTGGACGATGGCGTCCGCGTCCTTCAGCCACTCGGTCCACGCGGTGGTGTAGTCCGCCACGGTTACGGCTGAGGTGCTGCACAGCTTGCCGGTGCGCTCGGTGTATTCGTACATGTCCTGTGCCGTGATGTCGATGCCGTCGCGGAGGGAAACGCCGTCGCGGATGATGTACAGCGGCAGGACGCCGATGTCATATCGCTCGATAAACTCGCGCGGCAGGTCGCAGGTGCTGTCGGTCGATATCTTGACTTTCATGGATATCCTCCTTACAATTTGGCAAAGACCATACTAACACAGAATTATCAATTTTTCCACCACAACTTGCACCACAATATCGAAGGAAGTGAGGGAGTTTGAAAATGCCCCCCAAAATAGCCGTTGTCACCGGCCCCACGGCCACGGGCAAGACCCGGCTCGGCATCGAGCTGGCGCGCAGCCTGGGCGGAGAGATCGTCTCCGGCGACTCGATGCAGATATACCGCGGCATGGACATCGGCACGGCCAAGCCGGACGCCGCCGAGCTGGCCGCTGCGCCGCACCACCTCATAGACGTGGCCGAGCCGTCGGAGGAGTGGAGCGTCTCGCGCTACGTGGAGGCCGCCGACGCGGCGATACAGGACATCTTCGCGCGCGGGAAGCTGCCCATAGTCGTGGGCGGGACCGGGCTGTACATCGACGCGCTGGTGCGCGGCACGGAGTTCGGCGAGCGCACGCGCGACGGGGAGCTCTGCCGCGCCGAGCTGGAGAGCCGCTACGAGGAGATAGGCGGCGAGGCCATGCTCACCGAGCTGAGCCAGGTCGACCCCGAGCGCGCGGCCAAGCTGCACCCGGCGGACAAAAAGCGCATAGTGCGCGCGATGGAGGTCTTTTTGCTCACGGGCAGGACGATGACCGAGCACGACCGCGAGACGCAGCTCAGGCCGCCGAAGTACGACGCGGCGTATATCATCCTCGACTTCGCCGAGCGCGGGCGGCTGTACGCGCGCATAGACGCGCGCGTGGATGCGATGGTCGCCGCCGGACTGTTCGACGAGGTGGAGCGCGTGTTCGCCGCCGGGGTCTCGCACACGGCCGCGCAGGCCATCGGCTACAAGGAGGCCGCGGCCGCCCTCGCCGGGGAGATAACGCGCGAGGAGGCCGTGGAGGCCATAAAGCGCGAGAGCCGCAGATACGCCAAGCGCCAGCTCACCTGGCTGAGAAAGCGCGCCGGCGCGCTGTGGATACGCTGGGACGACGAGCCGGATTTCGTCTCGGCCAAGCGGGATTCGACAGCCTTCCTGGCCGCACACGGTATAATATAATGGCGTACAAAGCGCGGAAAAAACACGTTTTGTACAATATTACTATTTATATGTGCGGCGGGATGTGATATTATGTAAATCCACCTCCCGCCCGGCAAGGAGCGAGAGAAATGGATAAAAAGAATCTGCAGGACACCTTCCTCAACCGCGCGAGAGCCGAGCGCGTGCCCGTGACTCTGTTTTTGATGAACGGCTTTCAGCTGCGCGGCGTGCTGAGGGCCTTTGACAGCTTTACTGTGGTCATAGACTCGGACGGCAAGCAGCAGCTCATCTACAAGCACGCCATCTCCACGATAGCGCCGGTGCGCCCCGTGTCGCTGGACGGCGCAGACGCGGCTCCGGCTACATAATGGCGCGCTCGGAGCTTGCGATGAGCGCTGCGGCGGCGCTCATCCTGGTGGCGGCGGCCTCGTGGCTGGCCTTCCCGCGCGGCTCCGCCGCGGAGACAGGCTCCCCGCCGCCGAGCGAAGACCCCGGCGTGAGCGTCCGGGTTGAGGGGATAGTCATACGCGACGAGACGGCGATCGCCGAGCCGGAGGGCGAATACGCGGTGCTCGCCCCGGGCGGCGAGCGCGTCGCGGCCGGCACTCCGCTGCTGGCCTGCTCCGACAGCCGCGAGGGCTTGATCCAGGCCGTGCGCGACGCGGGTCGCGACGGCGGCGCGCTCACCTGGGCGGCGCTGCGCGAGGCGACGAGGGCTGCCTCCGCCGGCGACGGGGACGGGGGCTTCCTGCTCCCGGCGCTTTACGCCGCGGACACGCACGCCGGTTACACGCTGGTGACCGCGCCGGAGAGCGCCATCTGGTTGACGGAGACCGACGGGTACGAGCATTTCACCCCCGCCGCGCTGGAGAACATCGGCGTGAGCGCGCTGCGCGAGCTTATGGACGCCGAGCCCGAGGGCATACCCGCCGCCGGGAAACTGGTTTTTTCAAACGTCTGGCGCTTCGCCGCGCTGCTGAGCGCGTCGGTTCCGCTGCAAAGCGGAGACGGCGCGGAGCTGGACTTCGGCGCCTTCACGGTCACCGCCGACGTGGAGTATGTCAGCGAGAGCTGCGGCGGCGAGCGCGCCGTGGTGTTCGTGACGGACGAGGCGCCCTCGGCCGCGGCGGCGCTGCGCCGCGCCCGGGCGCAGCTGCGCCGCTGACATCAGGATTGCCCATATATCGCCGGGCTCGCCGGCGTCTGCCCTTGGAACAAAGGAGATAGATAGAATGTCAATGTCGATAGCGGAAAACGTCGCCGCCGTAAGGGCGCGGATAGACGCCGCGGCTCAGGGGCGGCGCGTGCTGCTGGTGGCGGCCAGCAAGATGAACGGCGCCGAGCGCGTGCGCGAGGCCGTGGCCGCCGGCGTGGACGCCTGCGGCGAGAACCGCGTCCAGGAGCTTGTGGAGAAAAACGCCCAGGGCGCCTACGAGGGCGCGCCGCTGCACTTTATAGGGCACCTGCAGAAGAACAAGATAAAGTACCTCGTCGGCGTGGCCGACCTCATAGAGTCCGTGGACAGCGAGGCGCTGCTCACGCTGATAGACCGCAGGGCTGAGAAGCTGGACGTCGTACAGGACGTGCTGCTCGAGGTCAACATAGGCCGCGAGGCGGCCAAAAGCGGGCTTGCGCCGGAGGACGTGGCGAAAACCGTGGAATTTGCCTCTCCGCTGGAGCACGTCCGGGTGCGCGGACTGATGGCCATACCCCCCGCGGCGGCCTCCCCGGACGAAACGCGGGCATATTTTGCCGCGATGCGCGAGCTTTTTATTGACATCGGTGAGAAAAAATACGATAATACCCCTATGGACTTTTTGTCCATGGGTATGAGCGGCGACTTTGAGGCCGCCATAGCGGAGGGCGCGAACATGGTTCGCGTCGGCTCCGCAATATTCGGGGCCAGGGACTACTCCCGGCCAGTTGGGAGATAAGAGATGGGATTTCTCGACGAACTGAAAAAACTGACCCACCCGTACGACGACGATGACGATGACTTCTTCGGCTCGGCGTCCGACGATCAGCCTGCTTCGGAGCAGGAGGAGACAAAGAGCGAGCGCAGAGCCAGCTTCTTTTCCACCCCCGAGGAGGCCGAACCGGAGAGCTACGGCATACCGGCTGCGCCGCGCGCGAAGCCGGCTTTCCGAATACCCAGGCGGGAGCAGCGCCGTCAGGCCGACGCCGCCGATGCCGCAGAGGCTCAGGCGCAGCGCGCAGGCCGGGTCGCTCCCGCGAACGCGAAGCCCCAGATGTCCATGGCCACTCCGACCAGGTTCGAGGACGGGGCGCGTCTGGCAGACAGTCTGCTGGAAGGACGCACCATCCTGCTGAATCTGGAAAAGGCCAACAAGGTTGACGCGCGACGCCTGCTCGATTTCATGAGCGGCGCGGCGTATGCCCTTCAGGGTTATGTCCGGCGCGTCTCCGGCAGCATCTACCTGGTCGTACCCAACGGCGAGGAGGTAACCGACTCCGACGCCATGAACCAGATGGAAAGCAGCGGCGTGTTTTTCTGAGCCGGGCTGCAAGCGACAACTTCGACACCACAGGCGGTATCCGAAGGCCGCGCCGGCTCCGGCGCGCGACGGACGCGCCTTTAATAATCAGGGAAGGAAGATAGAGACATGACCCCTCAGGACATCCGGGAGAGGACTTTTGAAAAGGCCGTATTCGGCGGCTATGACATGGCCGGAGTGGACGACTTCATGGAGGAAGCCGCCGCAGCTCTGGAGAATTTGCAGCGTGAGAACTCCACGCTCAAGGCCAAGCTCAAGGTGCTCGTCGACAAGATAGAGGAGTACCGCGCAAGTGAGGACGCCATGCGCATGACCCTCCTCAGCGCCCAGAAGCTCTCCAACCAGATAGAGAGCGAGGCCAAAGAGCGCGCGGACAAGCTCGTCTCCGACGCCCAGGCTAAGTCCGACGAGGTTCTCGGCTCACTCCAGACCGAACGCGAGGCCGAGGAGCGCAGGCTCGACGAGGCGCGCAGCGCGCTGGAGCGCTTCTATTCCGACGCCCGCGAGGTCTGTGCCTACACATTGGATACGCTCAAAAAGCTCGAAGCCGGCATACTGCCCAAGAAGGCAGACAGGAGCGAGAGCGTGGACGACACCGTCCGCAGCATAGAACGCAGCGTGGAGCGCATACCCGACGAGCCGGAGCCGAAGATAGACGTCGGCTCGGTCATGGATGACGCCGCGCCGCGCGAGACTATTACCCCCGACGACGTCACCCGCCTGTTCGACATGGGCAGCAGCGACCGCTGACGCCGCCGCGCGGCCGCGGCTGCGGCTGCGCTTCGGCGCTTTTGCGCCGAGCAAAAAGCAATTGAAATTCAGAGAGGAAGAAAAAACAAAATGCCTCAGGACTATAATGCCACCGTTAACCTGCCCAAGACTCAGTTCCCCATGCGCGCCGGCCTGCCCAAGCGCGAGCCGGATATGCTCAAAGAGTGGTACGACATGGATCTCTACCACGAGATGCTCAAGCGTACCGAAGGCCGCCCGATCTTCGATTTGCACGACGGCCCTCCGTTCTCCAACGGCGCCATCCACATGGGCACCGCGCTGAACAAGTGCCTCAAGGACTTCATCACCCGCTATAAGTCCATGGCCGGCTGGCAGGCCATATACTATCCCGGCTGGGACAACCACGGCATGCCCATCGAGAGCGCCATCATCAAGGAGCAGAAGCTCAACCACAAGGAGATGACCACCGCCGAGTTCCGCGACGCGTGTCACGACTTTGCGCTGCACTACGTCAATGTCCAGCGCGACGCCTTCAAGCGCCTGGGCTGCCTGGGCGAGTGGGACAAGCCCTACTTCACCATGAACCCGAAGTTCGAGGCCGAGGAGGTCAAGGTCTTCGGCGAGATGTACAAGAAGGGCTACATCTACAAGGGCAAGAAGCCCGTGTACTGGTGCCCGCACGACGAGACCGCCCTCGCCGAGGCCGAGATCGAGTACAGCGAAGACCCCTGCAAGTCCATCTACGTCAAGTTCAAGGTCAAGGACGACCACGGCAAGCTGAGCCGGTACTGCGACCTCGACAACCTCTACTTCCTCATTTGGACGACCACCACCTGGACCATCCCCGGCAACCTGGCCATCTGCCTGAACGCCGACTTCGACTACGTCCTGGCCAAGGCTCCCAACGGCGAGGTGTACATCATCGCCGAGGGTCTCATGGAGCGCGTCGCCCAGATCGGCGGCATCGACCACTTTGAAGTCCTCGCCAAGCTCAAGGGCAGCGAGTTCGAGTTCATGACCGCAAAGCACCCGCTTATCGACCGCGACAGCGTCCTCATCCTGGGCGACTACGTCACGCTCGACGCCGGCACCGGCTGCGTCCACACCGCTCCCGGCCACGGCCAGGAGGACTATGAGAACTGCCGCAAGTATGACGCCGAGGGCAAGGTCCACATCGGCATGACCGTCCCCGTCGACGATCGCGGCTTCATGAACGAGGAGGCCGGCAAGTACTGCGGCCTCACCACCGACCAGGCCAACGAGGCCATCTTTGCCGACCTCCGGGACTGCGGCGCGCTGTACGCCTATGAGGACATCATCCACCAGTACGCGCACTGCTGGCGCTGCAAGAGCCCGATACTCTACCGCGCGACCGACCAGTGGTTCTGCTCCGTCGACGCCTTCAAGGAGGAGGCCTGCGCGGCCTGCGACGAGGTCAAGTGGATGCCCGAGTGGGGTCACGACCGCATGATCGCCATGATCCGCGAGCGCGCCGACTGGTGCATCTCCCGCCAGCGCCGCTGGGGTCTGCCCATCCCCGTGTTCTACTGCGCCGAGTGCGGCAAGCCCGTCTGCACCGACGAGACCATCCGGTCCGTGAGCGACATCTTCCGCCAGCGCGGCTCCAACGCCTGGTTCGAGCTGGACGCGGCCGAGCTGCTGCCCGAGGGCTTCACCTGCCCGCACTGCGGCCAGGGCAAGACCTTCACCAAGGAGACCGACACCCTCGACGGCTGGTTCGACTCCGGCAGCACCCACATCGCCTCCATGGAGCTTGACAGCCCGGGACGCTGGCCCGCCGAGATGTACCTCGAGGGCGGCGACCAGTTCCGCGGCTGGTTCCAGAGCAGCCTGCTGGTAGGCGTCGCCACCAAGGGCAAGGCTCCGTATAAGGAGTGCCTCTGCCACGGCTGGACTGTCGACGGCGAGGGCAAGGCCATGCACAAGAGCCTCGGCAACGGCGTCGACCCCGCCGACCTCATCGCCAAGTACGGCGCGGACATCGTCCGCCTCTGGGCTGCCAGCGCCGACTACCGCGTGGACATGCGCTGCTCCGACTCCATCTTCAAGCAGCTGAGTGAGAAGTATCTCAAGATCCGCAACACCGCGCGTTATATCCTCGGCAACCTCAACGGCTTCGACCCCGACAGGGATATGGTCGCGTATGAGGACATGCCCGAGCTCGACCGCTGGGCGCTCTCCCGCCTGAACGCGCTGGTGGAGAGGTGCATCAACTCCTACGAGAAGTACGAGTTCTTCGGCGTGACCGCCGCCGTGCACAGCTTCTGCGTCGTCGACATGTCGAACTTCTACCTCGACGTCATCAAGGACCGTCTGTACTGCGACGCTGAGAACAGCCTCTCCCGCCGCAGCGCGCAGACCGCCATCTATATCATCCTCGACCACCTGATGCGCCTGCTCGCCCCGCTGCTGGCCTTCACCTCCAACGAGGTCTGGCAGGACATGCCGCACGACAGCAGCGCCGACAAGCGCCACGTCATGCTCAACGACATGCCGAAGGTCGAGGAGGCCTGGAAGCTGAACGCCGAGGAGTCCGTCCGCTGGGCGAACCTCATGGCTCTGCGCGACGATGTGAACAAGGCGCTCGAGCTTGCCCGCGCCGAGAAGATAGTCGGCAAGCCGCTGGACGCCAAGGTCACGCTCTACGTCGCCGACGAGGCCAAGGCCGCCTGGGAGACCGTGAAGGACGCCGACCTCGCCGCGCTGTGCATCGTCAGCGAGCTTGAGGTCTCCGACAGCCCCGTCGAGGGCTGGGCCGGCACCGAGATGCCCGGCGTGACCGTCAAGGTCGAGGCCAGCGAGCTGGCCAAGTGCCTGCGCTGCTGGACGCACGACGCCGGCGTCGGCTCCGACCCCGAGCACCCCGAGCTCTGCCCGCGCTGCGCTGCGGCCATCCGCGCCTGATTTTAAAGAGATAACCGACCGGGCGGGAGGGCGTTTCGCCCTCCCGCCGGAAAGGATTGCACTATGATTTACGCAATCGCCGCCGTGCTGGTCCTGATACTCGACCAGTGGCTCAAATACTGGGTCACGGTGAATATAGCCCTGGATACCGGCTCTATCACGCTCATCCCGGGCGTGCTTGACCTTGTCAACATCCACAACACCGGCGCCGCCTTCGGCATATTGCAGGGCGGAGCCTGGCGCTGGATTTTCGTGGTCATCGCGCTGGTGTTTGTGGTCATCGCCGTGTACGCCATCCGCCGCGGCCTCATACGCGGCGCAATCGGCCGCTGGGCGGTCGTGGGCGTGCTGGCCGGAGCCATCGGAAACTGCATCGACCGTGTGCTCAACGGCTACGTGGTTGATATGTTCCAGCCCGTTTTCCTCAAGAATACGGTGTTCGGCGCGATTTTCAACGTCGCGGACATATTCATCTCCTGCTGCGGCATACTGTTCTGCCTGTATATACTGTTCGGGCACGAGTACAAGAGCAAAGCCGGCGAGGAGGATGACGACGGGCAGCCGGCGAAGGCCGTGCGCGCCCCGGCCGGAACGTCCGGCGCCAGGGGCGGCAGCCACGCCAGGAGCGCCGGAGGCCACGCCCGCGGCCAGAGCGCCCGCCGCACCCCCGCCCGCGAGGCGAGGACGGAGCGCAGCGCGCCCCAGCCGCGCCCGGAGAGCGCGCCGGAGCGCACCCGCATCCCCGTGCAGCAGCCGCGTCCCCAGCGCCGTCCGGCGCAGCAGGCGCAGCAGCCCCGCGCCGTCGACCCGAACGACCCCTTCGCCGAATGGGAGCGCCCCGCGCCGCTCGCGGCCGAGCGTCCCGCCGCCAAGGCGGAGCCGGCAGCGCAGCCGCAGAGCGTCAGACAGAGCGCCGCGGCCGAGCCGGCAAAGCCGGCCGCGAGCACGAAGGGCGAGTACGAGTTCACGCTCGAGGAAATACTCGCGGAGTACTCCGACAAATGAGCGAGATCATATATGTCAAGACTATGGAGAGCGGCGAGCGTATCGACGCTCTCCTTGCGCGTTCGGTTGAAGATCTGACCCGCTCGCAGGCTCAGCGTCTGCTGGACTCGGGCGCGGTGACGCTCGCCGGAGCGCCGGTGAAGAAAAACCGCAAGTCCGCCGCCGGGGAGGTCTACGCCGTGGCGATGCCGGAGGCGGCCGAAGCAGCGCTGACCGCGCAGGACATACCCCTCGACGTCGTGTACGAGGACGCCGACGTGATAGTCGTGAACAAGCCGCGCGGCATGGTCGTCCACCCCGCGCCGGGACACCCCGACGGCACGCTGGTCAACGCGCTGATGTTCCACTGCGGCGAGAGCCTGTCCGGCATCGGCGGCGAGCGCCGCCCGGGCATAGTGCACCGCATAGACAAGGACACCTCGGGGCTTATCATAGCCGCCAAGAACGACTTCGCCCACCTCTCTCTCAGCGCGCAGTTGGCGGACAGGAGCCTCTCGCGCGTCTACGAGTGCGTGGTGCGCGGGCGCCTGCGCGAGCCCTCCGGCACGGTGGACGCGCCAATAGCCCGCCACCCGACGGATCGCAAGCGCATGGCCGTCGTCCCCGGCGGGCGGAACGCCGTCACGCACTGGGAGGTCATCGCGCGCTACAACGGCTATACGCACCTGAGGTGTATCCTCGAGACCGGCCGCACGCACCAGATCCGCGTCCACATGGCTCACATAGGCCACCCGCTGCTCGGCGACGAGGTCTATGGCCGCGGCGCGGAGAAGGGACTCGCCGGCCAGTGCCTCCACGCCCGGGAGCTGAAGTTCATCCACCCCCGCACGCTTGAGAGCGTACACCTCGCCACCGAGCTGCCCGCATACTTCACCGACGTGCTCTCCAAACTCGGCAGCGAGATAAACTGAAAAGCCGCCAGTAAACAGTCAAAGCGCCGGTCAACAGACCGGCGCTTAAACTGTATGAAAAGACCTCGACGGCCTTTTCATACACTAAGGTCCCCCGGCCGCGAGCGGCCGATGGAGACCGGCACTGCGCTCTGCGCCTCGGTTGTCCGCCAGAGGCGGACAATTCGACGCTCGCTACGCGAGAAGTATTTTCGGCGACGTACACGCCGCCGCCGAAAATGATCTCAGTCCCTTTCGCGCCCATAGGGCGCGAAACTCTACGAGGTTTTTACATGCTGAAGCGCCGGTCGACAGACCGGCGCTTGCTTATTTCCCCGGCTCAGCGGGGCGACCCCGGCTTGTCGGGGTATGTAGGGCGCTTATTCCGGGTGGAACTCGTCCTTGGACGCGCCGCAGAGCGGACACACCCAGTCGTCGGGCAGGTCGTCAAACTTCGTCCCCGGGGCGTAGCCGAGCTCTCCCAGACCCTCAGCCTCGTCGTAGACATAGCCGCACAGCTCGCAGACGTAGCGCATGTATCTTCCTCCTCCTTTTTGTTAGTGTTTTGATTAACGATTTCCGCCAAAACCAAGGCTCCGGCACTCCGGCGCCGGAGCCTTGCAGAGATACTTGTTATACGGTCAGTCGCCGTGGCAGCCGCAGGTGCCATCGCCGTGGTGACCGCACTCGTGACCCTCGCCGTGCTCGTGGTCGTGGTGGTCGCAGTTCGGGTTGGGGTTGTAGGAGAGCACGCCGCGGGCGAGAGCCTCGACCGCGTAGTCGGCCAGGCCGGTGATGCCGCCGAAGACGCGGATGCCGCACATGCCAAGCGCGTTGACCGCGCCGGGGCCTATGCCTCCGCAGATGAGGGTGTCCACGCCCTGCTTGGCGAGGAAGATGGCCAGAGCCTCGTGCCCCGCGCCGGCCGTGTCCACGACCTCGCCGGAGAGAACCTTGCCGTCCTCCACCGTGTAGATTTTGAAGTGCTCGGTGTGACCGAAATGCTGGAATACCATTTCGTCTTCGCCGTAGGTTACTGCTACTTTCATTGGTTTATCCTCCTGTTGGCGCAAATGCGCTATAGATGTTTATTATATTAAAGACCTTTAGTGCAAAATAGTCAAGACTATTTTGTCAGGAACCTTACATAAAACCAAAAAACCTCGCCCCGGCGATGGACAAACCTCCGCGCCTGATGCTATAATGGTATGCCAAATACTTCTTTGGGGGTGATCAAGTGCCCGATGTATTCAGCCGGAGAGGCCTGCTCGCCGGGGCGGCGGGGGAGATCTCCGTCGGCATACGCGAACTGCTGAACATGGACATAGGCGGCATTTCGCTCGGCAATCTGCTGGCCGCGCTGGTCATATTCTTTGCCTGCCTGGTGCTCATACGGCTGTGCGTGCGCCTGCTCCGGAGGGCGCTGGACAAGACCACGCTGGACGCGCAGCTCAAGCGCGTGCTGGTCAGCGTGGTGCGGGCCGTGCTCTGGGTGACTGCGGTGCTGGTGATATTGGGTCAGCTCAACGTCTCCACGACCTCGCTGGTCGCGCTGGTGAGCGTGGCCGGACTGGCGCTTTCGCTCTCGCTGCAAAACACGCTCTCCAACGTCTTCGCGGGCGTGACGCTGCTGATGACGCGGCCGTTTGCGGTGGGCGACTTTGTCGAGACGGGCACGACCAGCGGCACGGTCACGCGCATGGGGCTTTTCTACGTCACCATGCTCACGGCCGACAACAAGGAGATACACGTCCCGAACAGCGACATATCCGCCTCGCGCCTCACCAACTACACGGCCGAGCCCAGCCGCCGCGTGGATCTGAGCTTCGGGCTGGAGTACGCCTGCGACGCCGATGCGGTGCGCACCGCGCTGCTCGCCGCCGCGGCCGAGGACGAGCGCATCCTGCCCGACCCGGCGCCGAGCGTCGTGGTCAGCGCGTACCAGGCCAGCAGCGTGCAGTACACGCTCCGCGTCTGGGCGGCGACGGGCGACTACTGGAACGTCTATTACGCCCTGAACGAGAGCTCCCGCCGCCACCTCGAGGCCGCCGGGCTGAGCCTGGCCTTCGACCGCATGGACGTGCGGATAGTCAAAGAGTAAATACCGCGCCCCTCAAAGCGGCGCGTAGTTAAAACGAGCTGAAAATCAACGATACGGAGGATTTGACATGGGCAAGAAGATAGTTATTGTCGGCGGCGTCGCCGGCGGCGCCACGGCTGCGGCCAGGCTCCGCCGCCTGGACGAGAGCGCGGAGATAGTCGTGCTGGAGCGCACGGGCTTTGTCTCCTACGCCAACTGCGGCCTGCCTTACTACGTGGGCGGCGTCATCAAGGAAAAGAGCGCGCTGACGCTCCAGTCCCCTGAGAGCTTCAGAATACGCTTCAACATAGACGTGCGCGTGCTCAGCGAGGTCACGGCCATAGACCGTGAGAACAAGACCGTCACGGTCAAAAACCTCGCCGACGGCAGCGAGTACACCGAGAGCTACGACAAGCTGATACTCTCCCCGGGCGCTAAGGCGATGGTGCCCGACACCCCGGGCGTGGACAGCCGCCGCGTGCTCAAGCTGCGCACCGTGGAGGACGCGCTGGAGATGCGCCGCATAGTGGAGGAGGAGAAGCCCTCTCGCGCCGTGGTCGTCGGCGGCGGCTTCATCGGCCTGGAGGCCGCGGAGAACCTCATGGAGGCCGGAGTTCAGGTTACGCTCTTGCAGCGCAGCGAGCAGGTGCTGCCGCCCCTGGACTGGGACATGGCCTGCGAGCTGCACGACCACATGCGCAAAAAGGGTCTCGACCTGCGCTTCAAGCACTCCGTCGAGAGCTATGAGGAGATACCCGGCGGCGTGCGCGTGCACGTCGTGGGCAAGGAGAGCATAGACTGCTCCTTCGTCGTGCTGGCCGTCGGCGTGGTGCCGGAGAGCGAGCTGGCCAAGGCCGCCGGGCTTGCGCTCGGCCCCAAGGGCTCCATCGACGTGGACAGCCACATGCGCACCAGCGACCCCGACATCTACGCCGTGGGCGACGCCGTGCCGGTGCTCGACCCGCTGACCGGCAAGCTCAAGCTCACCCCGCTGGCGGGACCTGCCAACAAGCAGGGGCGCATCGCCGCCGACAACATCTGCGGCATCGACAGCGAGTACAAGGGCACCATCGGCTCCACGGTAATCAAGGTCTTTGACCTCACCGCCGCCTGCACCGGTCTGAACGAAAAGGCCGCCAAGGCCGCCGGCATAGCCTACGAGCGCATCGTCGGCTACTGGGGCAACCACGCCGGGTACTACCCCGGGGCGGAGAACATGCTGGTCAAGGTGCTCTTTGCGCCGGACACGGGCAGGATACTCGGCGCGCAGATAGTCGGATCCGCCGGAGTCGACAAGCGCATAGACGTCTTTGCCACCGCCATCCGCGCGGGACTCACCGGCGCCGACCTGGCCGAGCTGGAGCTGAGCTACGCCCCGCCCTACGGCAGCGCGAAGGATCCCGTCAACATGTGCGGCTTCATGATAGAGAACATCCGTGCCGGCATAGTCAAGCAGTTCCACTGGGATCAGGTCGCCGCCCTGCCGCGCGACGGCTCCGTCACGCTGCTGGACGTGCGCAACCCCGGCGAGTACGCGCGCGGCCACATCGACGGCGCTGTGAACATCGCCCTCGACGGCATACGCGAGCACCTCGGCGAGCTGGACAAGTCCAAGCCCGTCTACGTCAACTGCTTCAGCGGTATGCGCAGCTACATCGCCTGCCGGATACTCAGCGGCAACGGCTTCGACTGCTATAACCTCAGCGGCGGCTGGCGCTTCTACGACCTCACGCAGCGCGGCAAGGCCGACAACGAGCACTACCCCTGCGGCGAGCGGAAGTGAGCGCCATGGACTACAACGCGCTCGCGCTGGAGCTGCACGGCAAGCACCGAGGAAAAATAGAGATAAAAGGGAAAGTCCCGGTCAAAGACCGGGACGATCTCTCCACGGCCTACACTCCCGGCGTGGCCGAGCCGTGCCGGCGCATCGCCGCCGAGCCGGACGCGGTGTGGGAGTACACGACCAAGGGCAACATGGTCGCCGTCGTGACCGACGGCACCGCCGTGCTCGGCCTGGGGGACATCGGACCGCTGGCCGCCCTGCCCGTCATGGAGGGCAAGGCGCTGCTGTTCAAGGAGTTCGCCGGCGTCGACGCGGTGCCCGTCTGCCTGGACACAAAGGACGCCGGGGAGATCGTCGCCGCGGTGAAGGCCATCGCGCCCACCTACGGCGGCATCAACCTCGAGGACATAAGCGCGCCCCGGTGCTTTGAGATAGAGCGGGAGCTCATCTCCGCGCTGGACATACCCGTTTTCCACGACGACCAGCACGGCACGGCCATCGTCGTCTCCGCCGCGCTGACCAACGCGCTTAAACTGTCGGGGCGGGAACTTAATTCCGCCCGCATCGTCATAAACGGACCGGGGGCAGCGGGCACCGCTATAACCAGGATGTTGCTGGCTCTCGGCGCGCGCGACGTCGTGGTCTGCGACAGGCGCGGAGCCATATACGCCGGGCGCGAGGGCGTCACCGGGCACAAGGCCGAGCTGGCCGCGCAGACCAATCCGCGCGGCGTCGCCGGCACGCTCGCCGACGCGCTTGCGGGCGCGGACGTGTTCATCGGCGTGTCCTCGGCGAACCTTGTGACGCGCGACATGGTTAAGTCTATGGCCGCTCGGCCTATAATCTTTGCGATGGCCAATCCCACGCCGGAGATCAGCTACGCCGACGCGCTGGACGCCGGAGCCTACATCGTGGGCACCGGCAGGAGCGACTGTCCCAACCAGATAAACAACGTTCTGGCCTTCCCGGGCGTCTTCCGCGGAGCTCTGGACGTGCGCGCAAGGGAGATAAACACGGCCATGAAGGCCGCCGCCGTGCGCGCGCTGGCCGGATTCGTCGGCGACAATCTCAGCCGCAAGCACATCATCCCCGGCGCGTTCGAGCCGGGAGTGGCCGAGGCGGTGGCTCGCGCCGTGGCCGAGGCCGCGCGTGAGAGCGGGGCGGCGAGGCTATGAGAGAGCTGCACGCCGCCGAGATAACCGAGGCCGTCGCCCGGCTGTGCATCCAGGCCAACACGCGCCTTAGCTCGGACGCCGAGGCGGCGCTGCGCGACGCGTGCGCGCGCGAGCCGTGGCCGGGCGCGAAGGGGATACTGTCTGACCTCTGCGCCAACCTCGACCTGGCGCGCGAGACCGGCCTGCCCATCTGCCAGGACACGGGGCTTGTCACCGTGTTCGCCGAGCTGGGGCAGGACGTGCATATCACGGGCGGAGACTTTGAGTCCGCCGTACAGGAGGGTGTGCGGCGCGGCTACGCAGAGGGATACCTGCGCAAGAGCGTGGTCTCCGACCCGCTGCGCCGTGTGAACACCGGTGACAACACGCCCGCGGCCGTCTGCGTGCGCATCGTCCCCGGCGAGCACGTGAAGCTCACCGTGTCGCCCAAGGGCGCGGGGAGCGAGAACATGTGCCGGGTCAAGATGCTCACGCCGGCCATGGGCGAGGCCGGTGTGCGCGAGTTCGTGCTGGACACGGTGCGCGCCGCAGGGGGGAACCCCTGCCCGCCCATCGTCGTCGGAGTGGGCATAGGCGGCGGCTTTGACAGCGTCGCCGCGCTCGCCCGCAGGGCGCTGCTGCGCCCGCTGGACAGCTCAAACGGCGACGAGTTCTACGCCGCGATGGAGCGCGAGCTGCTCGCGGCCATAAACGCCACCGGCATAGGCCCGCAGGGGCTGGGCGGCGCCACAACGGCGCTGGCCGTGCTCGTCGAGGCCGCGCCGACGCACATAGCCATGCTCCCGGCCGCCGTGTGCATCTGCTGCCACGCCGACCGCCACGCCGGGGAGGTGCTCTGATGGACGCTATACGTCTCAGCGTGCCCGCGCCGGCGGAGGACATACTCGCCCTGCGCGCCGGGCAGCGCGTGCTGCTGTCCGGCACCGTGTACACCGCGCGCGACGCGGCCCACAGGCGCATGGTGGAGCTGCTGGAGCGCGGCGAAGCCCTGCCGTTCGAGCTATCCGGCGCCGCGATATACTACTGCGGCCCGGCTCCCGCGCCTCCCGGGCGCGTCATCGGCTCCGCCGGACCCACGACCAGCGGACGCATGGACGCATACGCGCCGCTGCTGATAGCGCGCGGACTGCGGCTGATGATAGGCAAGGGGCCGCGCAGCCAACCCGTCCTGGACGCGATGCGCGGCCACGGCGCGGCCTACCTCGCCGCCGCCGGAGGAGCCGGGGCGCTGCTGGCCTCGTGCGTGACGGAGTGCGAGCTCGTGGCCTGGCCGGAGCTCGGCCCGGAGGCCGTGCGCCGCCTGACCGTGCGCGACATGCCGCTGACCGTCGCCGCCGACGCACATGGGGGGAACCTATATATCACAGGCCCGGCGGCCTGGCTGGAGAACTCAGCCGCCGAGGGCTGAGTATTTACGCAAAGGAAAGATAACCATGGCAAAGCGAGGAAATCACAGCCGCCGCGGCTCAAGCGGGAGCGCGACCGCGGTAAAGATAGTGCTCCTTGTCTGCGTGCTGCTGGTATTGGTCGCGGCGGGCTCGTCGCTGTTTTCCGGCAGGCCGGACGTCACGGAGCCGCCGGTCTACTCACCGACGCCGCCGGCCACGAGCGCGGACGCCATATCCGGCACTCCCGGCGGGGAGGAGCCGGCCGCGACGCCCGGAGCCACGCCGGGGACTTCTCCCGGCGCCAGACCCAGCCGTCGCCCCAATTCCAACATACCCGCCAACACCGCCGCGGGCGTAGGCGCCAATCTCTCGGTCACGGTGCCCGAGAACAACAGCGTGGACGACAACTACTTCGCCGACGCCGTGTTCGTGGGCGACTCCCGCGTCGAGGGCTTCAGGCGAAACTCCGGACTGAGCGTCACGCCGCAGTTCTTCTGCAGCGTGGGCATGAACGTCTCCAAAGCGCTGAGCGACGCGGTCATTCCGTTCAACGGCCAGTACACCACGGTCGTAAACGCGCTGAGGCAGGCCGAGTACGGCAAGGTCTACCTGATGTTCGGCCTCAACGAGCTGGGCTGGGTGTATGAGAGCGTGTTTGCGGATTACTACGGACAGCTCATCGACGCTATACGCGAGACGCACCCGGACGCCACGATATACGTGCAGTCCATCATCCCCGTCAGCAAGTGGAAGGAGACAAACGACTCTAAAAACGGCGTGTACACCAACGCCAACGTCATGCGCCTCCAGAAGGCGCTGTGCGACATGTGCGAGGAAAAGCAGGTCAACTACGTCAACGTGGCCGAGGTCATGCAGGACGGAGAGGGCTATCTCTACAGCGACGCCACGGATGACGGCGTGCACCTCAACGCCGCCTACTGCAAAAAGTGGACGGAATATCTCAAAACACACACGGTTTGAGGAGGAAATGAAAAATGAAGAAACTCACGCGCGCAGCGGCGCTGGTCATGGCGCTGGCGCTCTGCCTCGCCCTCGCCGCCTGCGGCGGCGGTGACGCCAAGACCATCGACATAAACGCCCTGGCCGAGGAAATAGTCAACGCCTCCACCTTCGGCGAGGAGATGAACCAGCTCGACAGCAGCGTGGCGCTCGGCATCTACGGCTGCGCCGAGGGCACCAGCGTCGCCGCCTACGCGGGCGCAATGGCCACCGCCGAGGAGGTCGCCGTCTTCGACTGCGGCACCGCCGAGGCCGCCGAAGCCCTGGTCGGCACGCTCGAGCAGCGCAACCAGACGCGCATAGGCCAGTACGAGAGCTACGACCCCGAGGAGGTTCCCAAGCTCGAGAACGCCCTTATTACCAGCAGCGGCCAGTACGTGGTCCTGCTGGTGGCCACCGACCCGAGCGGCGGCCGCACCGCCGTTGAAAAAGCCTTCGGCTGAGAAATGAGCACAGAGCCGCTCCGGTCTCCGGAGCGGCTCTCTCAGCTTTTCAAAAAAGCCTCGTAGAGTTTCGCGCCCTATGGGCGCGAAAGGGACTGGGATCATTTTCGGCGGCGGCGTGTACGTCGCCGAAAATACTTCGGGTTCCCGATG
>UQQF01000038.1 GCA_900543085.1 uncultured Eubacteriales bacterium
AAAAGCGTTTTTCTCTTTGGAGTCTGAGGGGTTTCTTTTTGTCGCCACAAAAAGAAATCCCTCAGGAGCCGCGCGGGGGGTTCCACCCCCCGCACCCCCCGGGGGTGGATTTGTCTAATTTGCCCATATCCTCGCGCTGAAAAATCTTTGTTTACATCTAGGCATTTGCGCGGCTTTTTGGTATAATGCATGGGAGAGAGGGTTCAGACCCATTTATAAAGAGAGGACGATGAATTTGATTTCACACGGTAAAGAGGTCAAGGTATTCGCGGGCAACAGCAATCTCCCGCTCGCGAAGGCCATTTGCGAGAAGCTGAGCCGCAAGCTCGGCAACTGCACGGTTTCCGCCTTTGCCGACGGCGAGGTATCCCTCAGTCTCGGGGAACCCGTCAGAGGCTCGGATGTTTTCATAGTCCAGCCCACCTGCAAGCCCGTCAACGACAACCTGATGGAACTTCTGGTCATGATCGACGCCATGCGCCGCGCCAGCGCCGGACGCATCACCGCCGTTATCCCGTACTTTGGCTATGCCCGGCAGGACCGCAAGGCCAAAAGCCGCGACCCCATCTCCGCCAAGCTCGTCGCCAACCTCATCACCGAGGCCGGAGCCGACCGCGTCCTCACCATGGACCTGCACGCCGCGCAGATCCAGGGCTTCTTCGACATACCCGTGGACAATCTGTTCGGCGCGCCCCTTCTCGCCAACTACTATCTCGACTGCTTCGGCAAGGGCAACGACGACTTCATGGTCGTCAGCCCCGACGTGGGCAGCGTCGCGCGCGCGAGGAGCTTTGCGCAGAAGCTCGACCTCGGCCTGGCCATCGTGGACAAGCGCCGCCAGAAGGCCAACTCCAGCGAGGTCATGAACATCATCGGAGACGTCTCCGGCAAGAACGTCATACTCCTCGACGACATGGTCGACACCGCGGGCAGCCTGTGTCACGCGGCCGAGGCTCTGGTCGAGGTCGGCGGCGCCAGGGAGATCTACGCCTGCGCCAGTCACGGCGTGCTCTCCGGCCCCGCGCTCAGCCGCATCGAGGCCAGCCCGATAAAGGAGCTGGTGCTGCTGGACACCATCCCCTACCCCAGCGACAAGCCCGCCTGCGGCAAGATCAAGTACCTGTCCGTGGCCGGCATCTTCGCCGAGGCCATCGAGCGCATATACGAGGAAGTCTCCATCTCCTCGCTGTTTGACTGATGCTGTTCGGCAGGCAGCCCGCGGTGGAGTGGATAGTCGCCTTTCTGGGCAACCCCGGGGCTAAGTATGAAAACACCCGGCACAACGCCGGATTCATGGCCGGGGCGGCGATGGAGAAGCTCCTGGACGTGAAAATGAACCGGCTGCGCCACCGCGCGCTTACCGCCCGCGCCGACATAGGCGGGCACGGCGTGCTGCTGATGGAGCCGCAGACGTACATGAACCTCTCCGGCGAGGCCATAGGCGAGGCCGCCAGGTTCTACAAGGTGCCCGCGGAGCGCGTGATAGTCGTCTCTGACGAGATGGCGCTGCCCCCCGGCAGCGTGCGCATACGCCAGAGCGGCAGCGCGGGCGGACACAACGGTCTGAAAAGCGTGATAGCCCACCTGGGCACCGACAGGTTCCCGCGCATCCGCCTGGGCATAGGCGAGCCGGAGCACGAGCCGGTGGACTGGGTGCTGGGACATTTTACGGGACACGACGCGGAGGCGATGTCCGCCGCGTGCGAAAACGCCGCGAAGGCGGCGGTGTGCTATATATGCGAAGGCCCCGACAAGGCCATGAGCAAATACAACGTCAGAGCGAAGAACTAAGAGGGCGCTCCGGCGCCCGCAGGCGAAGCCGCACCCTTCGGCTCGCCGAAAAACGTAGGGGGGATTTGTGTGAACAGAAAATGTATCGCGATGCTCCTCGCGGGCGGACAGGGTTCGCGCCTGTACGCGCTCACCAAGGACGTCGCAAAGCCCAGCGTTCCCTTCGGCGGTAAGTACCGCATCATCGACTTCCCACTGAGCAACTGTGCCAACTCCGGCATAGACGTGGTCGGCGTGCTCACGCAGTACAAGCCCTTGCAGCTCAACAGCTACATAGGCAGCGGCCAGGCCTATGACCTCGACAGCTCCGACGGCGGCGTGTTCATCCTCCCGCCGTATCAGAGCGCGGGCGAGGTCGGCTCCTGGTTCTCCGGCACCGCCAACGCCATATACCAGAACATGGCCTTCATCGAGAACTACGACCCCGAAAACGTGCTCATCCTCTCCGGCGACCACATCTACAAGATGGACTACTCCGACATGCTCCGCGAGCACGTGCAGAACAACGCCGACTGCACCATCGCCGTCAAGCAGGTCTCGCTCGAGGAGGCGACCCGCTTCGGCATACTCTCCTGCGGCGAGGACGGCTACATAAACGAGTTTGAGGAAAAGCCCAAGAAGCCCAAGAGCGACCTGGCCAGCATGGGCATCTACATCTTCAACTGGAAGAAGTTGCGCGCCTACCTGATCGCCGACGAGGCCGACCCCAACTCCGCCAAGGACTTCGGCAAGAACATCATCCCCAACATGCTCGCAGCCGGCGAGAAGCTGTGGCCGTACCGCTTTGACGGCTACTGGCGCGACGTCGGCACCATCGTCAGCCTCTGGGACGCCAACATGGACATGCTCTCCAGCACCCTGATAAACCTCTACGACCCGGATTGGCCGATACGCTCCAAGAGCCCCATCAAGCCGCCGCACTACGCCGGCCCCGACAGCAAGATAAACCACTCCATCGTGACCGAGGGCTGTGAGATATACGGCGAGGTGGACAACAGCGTGCTGTCCAGCTCCGTCACCGTGGGCAGGGGCGCCCAGGTCTTCTACAGCATACTGATGCCCGGCAGCCGGGTCGAGGACGGCGCCGTCGTCAAGTACGCCATCATAGGCGAGAACACCGTCGTGCGCGCCGGCGCCCGCGTGGGCGCAGACCCCGACGGCAGCGAGAACTGGAACGTGGCCACCTGCGGCCCCGGCATAGAGATAGGCGCGGGCGCCACAGTCAAGGCGGGAGCTATGATCTACGACAGCGTACCCGCCGGGGAAGGAGGCGAGGAGTAATGATAAACCTGCACGGACTCATACTGGCCGACCGCTCCAGCCGCGACCTGCGCGAGCTGGTCATGTGCCGCACATCCTCCTCCCTGCCCTTCGCAGGGCGTTACAGGCTCATTGACTTTGCGCTGAGCAACCTGCAGAACGCGGGCGTGCGCGACGTGGGCGTCGTGATGCAGCGCAACTACTCCTCCCTGCTCGACCACATCGGCTCCGGCAAGGAGTGGGACATGTCCCGCAAGCGCGGCGGACTCAAGCTGCTGCCCCCCTTCACCGGCTCCGGCGAGTACGAGGGCATCATCGACGCGCTTGAGAACGTCCGCGGCTACATCGAGGACATCAAGCAGGACTACGTCGCCATCATGCGCGGGCACCTGGCCGCGAGCATAGACCTCGCCGACGTGATGTACCGCCACGTCAAGTCCGGCGCCGACGTCACCGCCGTCTGCTCGGAGACGACGCCGGAGGGCTCGCACCACCGCTTCCTCGTGGACGAGGACGGCTTTGTCAAGGAGATAATGCTCCGCCGCACCGGCCCCGGCGAAGGCGTCGCCACGCTGGAGGTGTACATCATGAGCAAGGAAGTGCTCCTCGGCATCATCGAGCGCTGCGACAACGCGCTGAACCACAAGTTCCACCGCGACGGCCTGGGCGGCCTGCTCGCCGCCGGCGGGAAGATCGCCGTGTACATGCACAACGACTACGCGGTGCACATTTCCAGCGTGAACGGATATTATAAAGCGAGTATGGATATGCTCGACCGCGAAAAGCGCAATCAGCTTTTCCCCGAGTCGCGCCCCGTCCGCACCAAAGGCCGCTCCGACGTGAGCACCTATTACGGCGACAAGTCCATCAGCCGCAACAGCCTCGTGGCCGACGGCTGCATAATAGAAGGCCAGCTTGAAAACTGCGTCATCTTCCGCGGCGTGCGCGTCGGCGCGGGCGCAGTGCTCAAAAACTGCATCATAATGCAGGACACCGTCATATCCGACGGTGTGGAGCTAAACTACGTCATCTCCGACAAGGACGCTTTCATCTCCCCGGACGTGACGCTGTCCGGCTCCCCGCGTCTGCCGCTGGTTCTGCCCAAGGGCAGCAAGGTATAAGGCGCGAAATAAAACGCAAGCTGCGGGGCGTGACCGTATCCCCCGAACTTTCGAGGGGTACGGCCTCGCCCCGTACCAATCAACCGTGAGGGCGCAGTGGCCAACTGCGTGCCGCACGGCATATGGAGGTATACATGACAACAGGACAGATTTCCAGAGATGAGATGCACGGCGCGCTGGAAGATAAGCTTTGCAGCTACTTCGGCGTCACCGGCAAGGAGGCCACCGACGAGCAGGTGTTCCAGGCCTCGGCCATGGTCATACGCGAGATTATGAGCCGCTTGCTCGCCGCCGAGAAGGCGGAGACACCCGACAAACAGGTGCACTACCTCTCGATGGAATTCCTCATGGGTCGCAGTCTGATGAAGAACGCCTATAACCTCGGCGTGGCCAACGCACTTGCCGGCGCGATCGAGGACATGGGACGCAACGCCTCTGACATCTTCGAGCTCGAGCCGGACGCCGGCCTGGGCAACGGCGGTCTCGGCCGCCTCGCCGCCTGCTATATGGACAGCATGGCCACCGAAGGCATAGACGCCACGGGCTACACCCTCTGCTACGAGCTCGGCATCTTCAAGCAGAAGATCGAGGACGGACGTCAGATCGAGGTCGCCGACAACTGGAAAAGCGCGGCCGAGAGCTGGCTTATCCCCCGCTATGAGGACACGTTCGAGATCCGCTTCGGCGGCCGCGTGGAGGAAAACTGGGATTACTTCGGCAACTGCCACGCCGAGCTGCGCGACTATGACACCGTGCTGGCCGTGCCGCGCGACATGCTCATCTCCGGTTACGGCGGCGGCAAGGTGAACACCCTGCGCCTCTGGGAGGCGCACAGCCCCAACAGCCTCGACATGTACCAGTTCTCCGAGGGCGAGTACGTCAAGAGCATGGAGCAGCGCACGATGGCCGAGGTCATCACCAAGGTGCTCTACCCCGCCGACGACCACATGGAGGGCAAGACCCTGCGCCTGAAGCAGCAGTACTTCTTCGTCTCCGCCACGGCTCAGAACATTGTCCGCGACCATCGCCGCATCTGGGGCGACGTGCGCAACTTTGCCGAGCACCACGTGATACACATCAACGACACTCACCCCACCCTCATCATCCCCGAGCTGATGCGCATATTCATGGACGAGGACGGCCTGGGCTGGGATGAGGCCTGGGAGATCGTCAGCCACAGCGTGGCCTACACCAACCACACCATCATGTCCGAGGCGCTCGAGACCTGGCCTCAGGGCTTGGTCCAGAGCCTGCTGCCGCGCGTCTTCGAGATAATCAGCGAGATCAACCGCCGCTGGCGCGCGCTGTTGACCGACAAGTTCCACGGCGACAACGCCAGGATCTCCCGCAACGCCGTCATCGAGGGCGGCAAGGTGCACATGGCTAACATGTGCCTCGCCGGCTGCTACATGGTCAACGGCGTGTCCGGCCTGCACGGCGACATACTCAAAAACGATCTTTTCCGCGACGTCTGCGAGTTTGAGCCGGAGAAGTTCACCTACATCACCAACGGCATCGACCACCGCCGCTGGCTCAGCCAGGTCAACCCCAAGCTGGACAGTCTGGTTCGCGAGCTGATCGGTCCGGGCTACCTGCGCCACCCCGAGGAGCTTGCCAAGCTGCGCAAGTTCGAGGGCGACGCCGAGGTGCTCATGCGCCTGCGCGAGATCAAGGGCTTCAACAAGCAGTACCTCGCCGAGTACGCAAAGAAGACCCAGGGCTTTGAGATGAACACCGACGCCGTGTTCGACGTCCAGGTCAAGCGCCTGCACGAGTACAAGCGCCAGCTGATGTGCGCCATGCTCATAGCCCATTTGCAGGATCGCCTGCGCGACAATCCGAACATGGACTTCGTGCCGCGCACCTTCATCTTCGGCGCCAAGGCCGCGGCGAGCTACAAGTCCGCCAAGCGCATAATCGAGCTGATCAACTCCCTGTCCGCCGACGTGAACGCCGACCCCGCATGTCAGGGCAATCTGCAGGTGTTCTTCCTGGAGAACTACCGCGTCTCCGTGGCGGAGAAGCTCATGCCCGCCGCCGACATCAGCGAGCAGATTTCCACCGCCGGCAAGGAGGCCTCCGGCACCGGCAACATGAAGCTGATGATGAACGGCGCCGTGACCATCGGCACGCTCGACGGCGCGAACGTCGAGATGTACGAGCGTCTGGGCGACGACAACATGTTCCTCTTTGGCCTGCGCGCCAACGAGGTGGAGGAGCTGCGCCGCAGCGGCTACGACCCGCAGCGCTACGCCAACGAGGATGAACGCCTCAGGCGCGTGCTCCAGCGCTTCAACTCCGGCCTCGCCGACGGCAAGAGCTACGCCGACCTGGTCAGCAGCCTGCTCTACGGCGGCGACCAGTACATGCTCATCGCCGACTTCGCAAGCTACGTCGAGTGCCACGACCGGCTCTACGACAAGCTCCGCGACAAGCGCGAGTTCGCCCGCATGGGTCTGGTCAACATCGCCGAGAGCGGCATCTTCGCCGCCGACCGCGCCGTGCGCGAATACGCGCAGCGCATCTGGAAGATTTAACACGGAAAGGCTGGCCTATGGCCAGCCTTTCCGTGTTAGGGGAAAATTGTGAATTCCCTCCGAGGTACACGCCCTCGGAGGGAATTTTATTGTAATTGTTCGCGCGGGGCGCGAATTCTGCCGAAGGCTTTTTGTTTTGGTGCTGGATTTCACGTTTCGGGCATAGCCCGCTTGCGGGGGTCGCGGGCATGCTCTGCCGACGGACAGCAAGATTGCAGGTGCGCTGTGCGCCGGGGAGTTGAGCGGGTGCGGAGAGTCGTAGCGCGCGGGCTCGCGGCGGAGCCGCATCGCTACGGGGGTGCGCTGCGCGCCTTAGACCACACGGGCGGGGGTCTTTTCCCTTTGAACAACATCGTTTTTGCGCCCTCGCAAAAACTCTTGATGCGTCTTGCGCGCATCAAGAGGGCGTGCAACCTACGGCCAAACGCGGAAACGTCCGTCGCAAACGCGGCGGTGATGGGTGTGGCGCGATGGGTGCAAGGTGTGCGGCGGAGCTTGCGTTGGCGGGGAGCGGAGGGTATACTCGGTTTGAAGGGGGTGCGGGCATGAAGCTACGGCTTGACGTCAGCTCTGAGAGATACGACGAGCTGGCCGGTGAGCTCAGGGGACTTGGCATCGAGATAGACGAGGGCGCCGGGCTTGTGCTCAGCGAGGTTGGGCGCTATGCGGACTATCTGGTCGTGCGCGTTCCGTCGGGCGGCTATGCCCGTGTCGGAGCGGACGAGATAATTACGGTCGAGGCCTTCGGCCGCGACATCGAGGTGCACACGCAGCGCGGCGTCTTCCTCGCAGACGGCCGTCTCTACCAGATGCAGTCCAGGCTTGACCCCGCGAGGTTTCTGCGCGTCAGCAACAGCGTCATCGTTGCGCTTGGCCAGATACGGCAGATAAGCCCCGCGCTCTCTATGCGCCTCACGCTCACGCTCTCAAACGGGAGGCGCGTCATCGTGACGCGCACATACTACTACGCGTTCAAGGACGCGCTCGGGATATAGGAGGCCGAACATGAGCACACCCATACCGTGGATTGCCGTCTTCGGCGCGCTGGGAGCGCTGCTGGTGATAGCAGGCGCGTACTACCTGATATACCGCGCGCACGTGAACCGCGCGCTGCGCCGCGCCGGAAGCGCGCGCAAGCTCATGGCAGAGCCTCGCACCGTCACGCTGGTCTGCCTCATATTGGCGCTTGTCGTGCTTGCGGCCGGCTGTTACCTGCTGGGCTACAAGGCCGCCTATGACAGGTTCGAGGCGGACGCGGCCGTGTCGCCGGCCGTGGAAATCCCGCCGCTAACGCTGGCCGAGCCCTCGGCGGCGCAGGCGCTGTTTGACTCGGTTCTGGAGCTTGCGGCCTCGCCCGGGGACGGACAGAGTGTATCCGCTTTCTCACTGTCGTTCCTCGGCGGCGAATTTAGCTACATGAGCTTCTCGCTCCGGTACCCGCAGGACGGGAACAGCCTCATGCAGGAGATAGAAGTCAACGCATCGGGGCAGGTCTTTACGGCTCCGCCCCTGAGCTGCGGCGCGGAGCGATACGATGCGGCCGTCCCCGTGGACGTCCTGCGCGACTTCATCTCCGCGCTGGACGGATACGACTGGCCTGCCGGCGAGTCCTCGAGCTTTTACAGCCACGGACTCACGGATGGCATATCCCCCGACGGCGAGTACACGTACCTGGTCGTTGAAAACGGCGCGCTCACCCCCCTGACCGGGAGCAGGGCGGGACGGTTTTACTCCTTCAGCTACATCTTCACCGGCCACAACAATGTAATATACGTGTACATCCCGGCATAAGCAAACCCCCGGCGCTGCGAGCGCCGGGGGTTTTGTTCACACAAACGGCCGGTCTATGTGCACTTTGGGGTGAGTGTTTTCCCACAGGCTGTGAACCAGGGTCTCCAGGGTTTTCTTGGCCTCGTCCTCCGTGAGCGGGCTGTCGTTGGGGAGCACGGCGTCGAAGATGACGTTGGTGTGCGTGGGACCGTCGACTATGCGAAAGTCGTGTATCGTTATCCCGTAGCCGAGTCCGTCGACGGCCTCGGCCAGCTCGTCGCGCATTCTCCCGGTCTTGGAGTCATCCGTGCTCACGGGGTCCATGTGTATGACGGCGCTGCAGCCCAGCTCGCGCTGAAGTTCGTACTCGGCCGTGTCTATGGCGTCGTGAAGCTCGTATATGTCGCCGTCGCCGGGAACCTCCGCGTGCAGCGAGACCATTAGCCGCCCCGGGCCGTAGTCGTGGACTACGAGGTCGTGCACGTTCAGCACCTCGGGGTGAGCCATGACTATGTCCACTATCCTCTTGACCAGCTCCGGGTCGGGCGCGCTGCCCAGCAGCGGGCTGAGCGTGTCCCTGGCCGCGGAGAAGCCGGAGTAGATGATGAACACCGCCACGACCGCGCCGCTCCAGCCGTCGATGTTCACGCCGGTGAAGCGCGCCACCAGCATGGAGATCAGGACGACCAGCGTGGCGATGCAGTCGCTGAGCGAATCCGTCGCCGTGGCGCTCATGCCGGGCGAGTTTATCTTTCTGCCCACCGCCCGGTTGTAGAAGAACATATAGCCCTTGACGCAGATGGACGCGACCAGGATGAGCATGGGCAGCAGCGAGGCGTCTATCTCCTCCGGCGAGCGTATCTTATCAATGGACTCCAACCCCAGCTGCACGCCCACCACGATGATTATCAGTGACACCGCCAGGCCGGACAGGTACTCTATGCGCCCGTGCCCGAAGGGGTGGTCGGGGTCGGGCTTCTTCGACGCCATGCGGAAGCCCAGCAGCGTGATGACCGAGGAGCCCGCGTCCGACAGGTTGTTGAACGCGTCGGCCGTCACGGCTATGGAGCCGGCCAGGGTGCCGGCTATGTACTTCCCGGCAAAGAGGAGCACGTTGAGGAATATGCCCGTCAGCGAGCACAGCATCCCGTACGCCTTGCGCACGGCGGGGTTCGTGACGTCGTCATGGTTTTTTATGAATATTTTGGACAACAGTGTTATCATGAACTAACCACCCATATATGACGATACGGCTCCTGCGCGGAGCCGTATCTGAACGTATGCCTCAAGGTAGATGATTATAACACAGCCCCGCAAAAAAGCAAAGGGATTTTTCACACGCGCGCGAAAGAGCGCCCGCCGCGGAAATATTGCAAAACGCAGAGCCGTCTCGGCTCTGTCTCTTTAGCAAATACCACGAATCGTAATCAATTTCTCGCTGATTATTGAATTGTGCGAACATATCTGCTATTATTGTCACCGTTTCAAAACGAATCTATCATATCAAGGTGACGAACGTTGAATCGTGAAATGACAATCGACATGTGCTCCGGCTCGCTGCCTGGAAAGATACTGCGATTCTCCATACCGCTTGTGCTGTCCGGCATCTTGCAGCTGCTGTTCAACGCCGCGGACATCATCGTCGTGGGCAACTGGGACAGCAGCCAGGCCATGGCCGCGGTCGGCTCCACCAGCTCGCTCAACACTCTCATCGTCAATCTGTTCCTCGGCCTCTCCGCCGGCGGCAGCGTCGTCGTGGCGCAGTATTACGGCATGAAGGCGTGGAAGGACGTGGAGGAGGTCGTGCACACCGCCATCCTGCTCGGCCTCGTGTCCGGCGTCGCGCTGGTGTTCATCGGCATCTTCCTGGCCGAGCCAATGCTGACGCTCATGGGCACCACCGAAGACTGCATAGACCAGGCCGTGCTCTACATGCGCATAGTGTTCGCGGGCATGCCCGCCATGATGGTCTACGACTTCGGCGCCGGCATACTGCGCGCCGTGGGCGACACCCGCCGCCCGCTGCTTTACCTCTTTGCCGGCGGCGTGGTGAACGTGGGCTTCAACCTGTTCTTCGTCATTGTCTGCCACATGGGCGTGGCCGGCGTCGCCATCGGCACCGTCATGAGCCAGTGCATCGCCGCCTTCCTCACCGTGCGCTGCCTCGTCAAAACCGACGACCACTACGGACTGAAGCTGCGCCGCCTGCGCATCGTGAAGCACAAGCTGTTCCGCATACTGCGCGTCGGCATACCCACCGGCATCCAGGGCGCCGTGTTCTCTATCTCCAACGTGCTTATCCAGTCTGCGATAAACTCCTTCGACTCCTCGATAATAGTCGCGGGCAACACCGCCTCCTCCAGCATAGAGAACTTTGTCTACACCGCCATGTACTCCGTGTATCAGGCGTCTCTGACCTTTACCAGTCAGAACGTCGGCGCCAACAAGGTCAAGCGCATCGTGCCGATACTGCTCTGGTGCCTGCTGTGCGTCGCAGCCGTCGGGATAGTCCTCGGCTCTCTGGCCACTCTGTTCGGCCGGCCGCTGCTGGCCATATACGACCCCAACCCCGATGTCATAGCCTACGGCTTCGACCGGCTGAGCCTCATAGCCACTACATACTTCCTCTGCGGGCTGATGGATGTGGTGTGCGGCTCCATCCGCGGGCTCGGCCCCTCTATCACGCCGACCATAGTCTCGCTCGTCGGCGTCTGCGCCCTGCGCATCCTGTGGATATACACCGTCTTCGCCGCCAACCGCTCGCTGAGGGTGCTCTACTGGTCCTACCCCGTGACCTGGACGGTCACCTTCCTGGCGCACCTGGTGTGCTTCATCGTGTTTTTCCGGCGTTGGAAAAAGCGCGTGGAAGCGCGCTGAATTATATACGGGTCTGAAAAAGCCGGCGCATTAGCGCCGGCTCTTTTTGCTTTTATTCTTTGAAGCTTGCTGCCGCGTCCCGCCGCAAACGCGCCGGGAGCTCACATCCTCTCGATGTAGTCCGCGAGTTCCTTGAGCTCGGGCACCTCGACGGTCTCGATCTTGCCGGCGTCGCAGGCGGCCGCGTACTCGTGGTTGATGGGCAGCTTGGCTACGTGGGCTATGCCGAACTTGGCGGCGGTCTCGTCTATGTGGCTGTCTCCGAACACGCTGTGCGCCTTGCCGCAGTCGGGGCAGACGTAGTAGCTCATGTTCTCGACCAGGCCGACTACGGGCTTGCTCATCATGTTGGCCATGTTCACGGCCTTCTCGACTATCATGCCCACGAGCTCCTGGGGGCTGGTGACGACAACGACGCCGTTCACCGGCAGGCTCTGGAACACGGTCAGGGGCACGTCGCCCGTTCCGGGAGGCATGTCGACGAACATGTAGTCGACGTTGTCCCAGATGACGTCAGTCCAGAACTGCTCCACCGCACCCGCGATGATGGGGCCGCGCCACACGACGGGGTCGGTGGCGTTCGGGAGCAGGACGTTCATGCTCATCATCTGGATGCCGCCCATGCTCTTGACGGGGAGGATGAAGTCCTCGCCGCCGCGGGCGTTCTCGTGGATGCCGAACATCTGCGGCACGCTCGGTCCGGTCACGTCCGCGTCCAGCACGGCGGCGCGGTGGCCGCGGCGCTGCATCTCACATGCCAGCAATCCGGTGATAAGGCTCTTGCCCACGCCGCCCTTGCCGCTGACCACGGCGATCACGCGGCCTACGCTGCTGCCGGAGTGCAGCGGCTTGAGAAAGCTCTGAGGCGCGGTGCGGCTGGCGCAGTTTTCGCCGCAGGCGGAGCAGTCGTTGTTGCAGTTAGTGCTCATATTTCTACCTCTTTCGTGTGCGGTTTGTCCCCGCTATTAAACTCAATGGGTCTATTATATCCCAACTTGGGATAAAGTCAAGCAGTCGTCAGCCAGGCGGCGCATTCGGCGCTGATCGCCTTCACGGCGGCGGCTATCGGCTCAAACTGCGACATGGGCAGCGGGCTCTCTCCCAGGCCGCACTCCACCGTGAACGCGGGGATATCCAGCGAGTCTATGACCCAGTCCCTGTACCCGGCGTTCGAGCTCTCGTCCGGCACGGAGTCAAGCGCGTAGCCGCTCGCGGAGGCGAGCTTTCCGGCCAGCTCCTCCGCTCCAGGCGGGGCGTAGCCGTGGTACCGCCAGTAGATGACCTCCCCCTGCGTGTGCAGCGCCAGGGCGAGCGACGGCGCAGCCTGGCGGGTCAGCGAGTACAGCGCGCGACTCTCGCTCGCGGCCAGCGGCGCGCTGCCGACATAGTCCCTCGGAGCCGGAGACACCCAGCCCTGGGCGTACTTTATCTCCTTGGCCGCCTCCCAGTCCGCCGGATACTGGAGGTTCAGGTCAGTGCCGCGTATGTTAGCCTTCCACCCGTCAGGGAACGGCACGTCCGGATAGTCCGCGGCTATCTCCTTCGCCCGCTGGGCGTGGAAGCCCTCCTCCAGCGCGCCCGTCACCAAGTCCACCCCGTCCGGATTCACCAGCGGCACGAAGTAGAGCCGCGCGGATCTGAAAATCTCCACGGCCGGCGTCTTCCCCGCGGCGTAGTCCGCGCACAGCGTGGCCACGTACCTCAGCAGCGCCGGCGCCGTTATCCACTCGTTTGCGTGGTGTGCCGCCGTGAACACGCCGGTGCGCTCCCCTTCCCCGAACATCAGATAGCGCAGCGGCCTGCCCATGGAGCTGCGCCCGAAGGTGGCGTTTTTCAAAAACGGATAGCGCGCGGTCAGGGCGCGCATGCTCTGCGCGTTGGCGTAGGCGCTCCAGCCTATGGCCGGCACCGGCTCGAACGGGAGCGGCACCACGATTTTAGTCCCAGGCTTGAGCGCCAGCAGATCCAAGCCGGGATTCGCCGCGGATATCTCCTCCGGCGTCGCGCCGTGCATCTCCGCCACGTCCGGGAGCGTCTCCCGCTGTCGGAGAGTGTGCACGGTCTGCGCGCCTGTGTACGGCTCCAGTGCGCGCCACACGGCGCTGCGCGCCTCGCCGGTGGGCGCGATGCCCGCGGTGCGCTGGAGCGAGAACACGGCCTGCCGGGTCTGCGCGCCGTAGCTCCCGTCCACATCCAAAGCCCCGTGTCCGGCGCGGTTGAGCGCCGTTTGCAGCAGCTCCACCAGGGAGCCGCGGCTGCCGTATTTCAAAATTTTCATGTCAACAATTTCCTTTCGCCCGGATAGCTTCACATTACATGCTTATCGTGCGGCACAGGGAATCATGCATGAAATAACCGCCTTTATTTTTTGCATCGCGGCACATAATGATTCTGCTGAGCATGATTCGGCGAAAAAAATGAGCGGGGGGATGCAGATGGAAAAATTCGTCAAGCACGTCGCGGCGGTTCCGGTTTTGGCGCTGGCCTTTGCGCTGGCTCTGCCGGTGTTTGCCTCGGCGCAGGATCTGGTGCCTATCGGCGAGACGGTGGGTATAGAGGCGGTGACAGACGGGCTGCTGGTCGCGTCGCTGAGCAAGGTGGAGACGCCGGAGGGCGAGGTCTGCCCGGCGGCTGACGGCGGGATTCTGCCCGGGGATATAATCGTGCGCGTGGGCGGCAGCGACATATCCACGGCGGAGGATTTCACGGCGGCGGTGAGCAAGCTCGACGGCGAAAGCGTGGAGGTGACGGTGCTGCGCGACGAAAAGACGCTGCAGCTGACTGTGACGCCCGCGAAGGACCTCTCCGGCGAGTGGCGCATGGGGCTTTGGCTGCGCGGCGGCGTGTCCGGCATAGGCACGGTGACGTACTATGACCCCGAGACGGGCGAGTACGGCGCGCTGGGGCACAGCATCACCGACGCGGACACGGGCGTGCTCCTGCCCATAAGCGAGGGCAGCATCTGCGACGCCACGGTCAGCGACGTGAAGCGCGGAGAGCGCGGCGCCGCCGGCGAGCTGCACGGCAGCTATGACTCGTCCAACGCCATAGGCACCGTGGACGCCAATACGCCCAGCGGGATCTTCGGCACGGCCAACGGCTTTGACGGCGACGCGATACCGGTCGCCGAGCCGGAGGAGATAGAAAACGGCGCGGCCACCATACTCGCCAACGTCTCCGGCGACGAGGTGCGCGAGTACGCGGTGGAGATAAGCTCCAACGCTTCCGACCCCGACCGGCTTCTTGTGACCGTCACCGATCCCGAGCTGCTTGAAGCCACCGGCGGCATCGTACAGGGCATGTCCGGAAGCCCGATAATCCAAAACGGCAAGCTCGTGGGCGCCGTGACCCACGTCCTTGTCTCCGACCCCTGCCGCGGCTACGGCGTAACCATCACCGCCATGCTAAACGCGGCATAAACACCAACCCCCGCCCCGGTTCCCGGGGCGGGGGCATTTTTCTCCCCCCCGCACTTTTAACACTTTGAAAACACTGCGGCAGCATTTTTAAAACATGGGAGGGGTAGTATCTGCCCGTAAGTTGAAAAGCGTTCAACGCTGAAACGGAGGTTTTGAAAATGCAGAAAAAGGACTTTGTTACGCTCATACTGAGCACCGTCGGAGGCATTCTCTTTGCGCTGGGCATGTGCATGGCGCTGATTCCCGAGTGGGACGCGTTTATGCCGGGCATAGTCGTGGGCGCGGCCGGCGCGGTCATACTGCTCGTCATGGTTCTAGTGCGCAGGAAGATGTCCGGCAAGCGCGCCATCGTGTTCAACGGCCGCGCGATCGCCATCACGCTGCTGGGCGTGGCCGGAGCGATCATCCTCGGCGTGGGCATGTGCATGACCATGGTCTGGGACATGACGATCGCCGGCATCGTGGTCGGTATCGTCGGCATCGTCGCCCTGCTCTGCCTCATCCCGGCAGTCAAGGGTCTGAAATAAGCGTTCGTTCAGGAGGAGCCGCAAATGAGCTTTGCAGAGAAAAACGAGAAAATAGCCGGAACCGTCACCGATGGCTACAAAAAGATCGAGTCCGGCGTGGCGGACGGCTACAAGAAGATAGAGTCCGGCGTCGTCGGCGGGTACAAGAAGATGGAGACCGGAGTGGTCGGCACCTTCAACAAGGTCAGCGACAAGTTCGTCGAAAAGCTGTTCGCGCGGGACGGCGAGACCGTCGAGGAGGCCAAAAAGCGCCTGTCCGGAGAAAAATAAGTCCGCGCCCCGCCGCGGGTGAAGCTGCGGGCCGGCTCCGGTGCGGAAACCCGGGCGCTCGCAGCCGCCGCGCCCGGGGCGGAGCGCAGAAAATTCGCAAAGCCGCGCAAACGAAAACACTTCTTTAACATCTGTATGTTTTAATATCCTCACACAAGGGAAAGGAGCGTGCGGCTATGTTCAAGCTGCTCGTGGTTGAGGATGACAGGGAGCTGAATAAGACAGTCTGCTCCTATTTGAATCAGAACGGCTACGAGGCCGTGGGCTGTCTGAGCGCGACCGAGGCCTATGACGTCATGTACGGGGGCACTCCGGTAGACCTCATAATCTCCGACATCATGATGCCGGAGATAGACGGCTTTGAATTCGCCGGGACAGTACGCGAGCTCAACACAGATATACCGATACTTTTCTTGACCGCGCGGGATGACTTTGCAAGCAAACAGCGCGGTTTTCGCGCGGGGGTGGACGACTACATGGTCAAGCCCGCAGACATGGACGAGCTGCTTCTTCGCGTGGAGGCGCTGCTCCGCCGCGCCAAGATAGCGCACAGCCGCCGGCTGGAGGTCGGCTCGCTGGTGCTGGACGCGGACGAACGCACAGCCTACGTCAACGGCGTGGAGGTTCCGCTGACGGTGCGGGAGTTCAACCTTATCTACAAGCTGCTCAGTTATCCGCGCAAGACCTTCACCCGCAGCCAGCTCATGGACGAGTTCTGGGACGGAGACAGCTCCTCCGGCCCTCGCACGGTGGACGTCTACATGACCAAGCTGCGCAGCAAGTTTGCAGACTGCGGCGACTTTGAGATCGTCACCGTCCACGGTCTGGGCTACAAGGCGGTGCTCAAATGAACCAGGACGCAAAGCGGCGCAGACGGATCGGATGGCTCTTTTCTCTGCGCAGATACATCATTTTTTTCGTCACCATAGCTTTTGCCATCACGTGCAGCATGCTGCTCTTTCTCAACACCTTCGCCCGAACCTCCGGCATTGAGCTGTCGCGTGAGTACGTCGAGAGCGCGGCGCAGGTCACGGCGCTGAACATACTGCTGCTGAGCGCGGCGGCGACGGTGCTGGACGGCGTGAGGCGCAAGTTCATGGTCGGCCGCCCCGTGCGCATGATATCCAGAGCCGCCGAGCGGATAATGCAGGGTGATTTCTCCGCCCGCGTCCCGGAAATACGTAGCATCGACACGGCGGACGGCTTCGACGTCATCGCCGACTGCTTCAACAAGATGGCGCAGGAGCTCTCCGGGATGGAGACCCTGCGCACGGATTTCATCGCCAACGTCTCGCACGAACTCAAGACGCCGCTGGCCGTGATGCAGAACTACGGCACCATGCTCCAGCAGCCCGGGCTGAGCGACGAGCAGCGCGTCGAGTACGCCAAGGCCGTTACCGACGCCGCCAGGCGGCTCGCCAACCTCATCACCAACATCCTGAAGCTGAACAAGCTGGAAAACCAGCAGATATACCCCGCCGCCGAGACCTATGACCTGGGCGAGCAGCTTTGCGAGTGCCTCCTGGACTTTGAGGGCGCATGGGAGGAAAAGGAGCTGGACATAGAGACGGACATCGCCGACGGCGTCATGGTGGACACTGACGCCGAGCTGCTGTCCCTGGTCTGGAACAACCTCTTTTCAAACGCCGTAAAGTTCACGCAGCCGCACGGGCGCGTCTCTGTCTCCCTGCGCCAGGACGGCGGCGACGCCGTCGTCACCGTAGCCGACACGGGCTGCGGCATCTCCCCGGAGGTGGGCAAACACATCTTTGAAAAGTTCTACCAGGGCGACACCTCCCACGCTACTCAGGGCAACGGTCTGGGTCTCGCCCTGGTCAGGCGCGTCATAGACATCGTCGGCGGCGACATAGCCGTCAGCAGCGAGGCCGGGGTCGGCAGCGAGTTCACCGTGCGTCTCAGGAGGAGTGCGAATGGGAAAGCTGAAAAGGATTCTAAATAAGCTGCTCTTTCCGGGCGCGGCCGTGGTGCTGATATGCGTCCCCGCCGCCGCGGCGCTGCTTATTTACGCCTTCATGTACGCCGGGGAGGACAGCCACGTTGCCTACATCGCCTACGTCTTCTCGGCCTACGCTCTGGTCTTCCTCTGCGCCAACGCCTTCCCCATATTCCGGCGCGGCATACAGCGCGCGGAGCAGATACCGCTTGTCAGCCGCTACATGAGCGACGTCTCCTTTCGCGTCGGCGTCTCGCTGCACGCCTCGCTGGCAGTCAACGTTCTGTACTCGGCGCTCAACGCGGCCTTCGGCGTCATCTACATGTCCGTGTGGTTCGGCACTCTCGCCGTCTACTACATCTTTCTCGCCGTGCTGCGTTTCCTGCTGGTGCGCTACGTCCACAGGCACGGCTTCGGCACGGATATGCGCGGCGAGTGGCTGCGTTACCGCGCCTGCGGCGCCATACTCGTGGCGATGACCGCCGCCCTTGCCGGCGTGACAGTGCTCGTGCTGCACGACAGCGGCGGATTCACCTACGCCGGATACCTCATCTTCATCATGACCGTGTATGCTTTTTACACCACGATCATGGGCATAGTGAACCTCGTCAGGTACCGCAGATACAAAAGCCCCGCGATGAGCGCGTCCCGCGCCGTGAGCCTCGCTTCGGCGCTTGTATCCATGCTCTCGCTGGAGGTGGCGATGCTGACCGAGTTCGGCTCCGAGAGCGAGGCGGGCTTTCGCACGGGCATGATACTCGGCTCAGGCGTCGCCGTGTGCCTGACAGTTACCTGCCTGGGCTGCTATATGATAGCGCGCTCCGTCAAAGAACTGAGGACGGCAGGCAGTTTGGATTTGAACGCATAGACTCAGCCGGGCAGTGCTCATCTCCACGCACGCCAACCGGCACAGAAAGGACGGTCAGAATGGACGTCAAAAAGGAGACCTTCAATTACACCTACTCCGCAAAACAGCAGCGCGAGATAGCAAAGATACGCGAAAAGTATCTCCCGCGCGAGGAAAACAAGCTCGACGCGCTCCGACGCCTGGACAAAAAGGCATCCAGGAAGGGCACTGTCGTGTCGCTTATCCTCGGCGTGATAGGCTGCCTGGTCATGGGCGTCGGCATGTGCTGCGCCATGGTCTGGATGGGCGACCTCTTTATCCCCGGCATAGTCATCGGCCTGGCCGGAATAGCGATGGTGGCCACCGCGTACCCCGTCTACACGCACATAACCCAAAAGGAGCGCGAGAAGATAGCGCCGGAGATCCTGCGCATCACGGACGAGCTCTCTGAAAAATAGCGCGCAGCGCAAAGCGAATGAGCTCCGGGCGTCCATTTGGACGCCCGGAGCTCATTCGTCCTCCCAGAACAGTTCGTCCAGGGTTCTGCCAAGCACGCGGCAGATGGCCAGGCAGAGCCTTATCGTGGGATTGTAGTCGCCGCGCTCTATGGCGTTTATGGTCTGGCGGGTCACGCCGACGGCGTCGGCCAGCTGCTGCTGGGACATGTCCAGCGCCGCGCGGGCGGACTTCATGCGCAGGTTTTTCACTCGCCGTCATCCTCCCGCCTGACCTGCCTGCGGCGCAAGAAGGCAGCGGCAAACACTATGATGAACACGACGCCCAACGCCAGGTTCGCGCCCGCCTCCTGGAGCACTCCGTCCTCGACCATGTACCCGTCGGATATCGCGAAGATGCCGAGACCTATGTTCATCGCCCCCAGTATGCCGAAGGTGGCATACTGACCGGTGCGCGAGGAGTCCGCCCACCAGTACGCGTCGCCGAAGATGCAGATGCACCCGTACACCGCCATCGACAGGCAGATGCACAGCATGCAGCCCACGATCGGCAGCACCCAGTCCCACACCGCCGCGCTGACGCCATAGACCATCAGCGCCGCCATGAGCGTGAAGTACCCCCACTTGAAGGCCTTCCCCTGCACGGCGATCTGACGCTCGTCGTATTTGGATTTGGTTTTGAACATGGTAGTCAACCTCCTCGATGGGTTTATTTTTTGGGGGGTGTAACCCCCCCCGCGGGACTCCTGTGGGGGAAGCCCCCCACGATGCTCCTGGGGCGCTTTCTTTGGTCTTGGCCAAAGAAAGCGTCCCAGACCCCGAAAGGAAAGCCGCTTTGGGTGGTTTAATATGCCGGGGATTAGTTTTATCTTGGCGCTTCGACATAGATACGTTGGTATCCCTTAATCTTTACGAGACTGGGGTGCGGTCTTTTTCGCGCGACGGCGCTTTGCGCCGGAGCGCTTATGTGGGTTGTTAGTTGGGCGGCCACGCCCCCCGGGTGGAGCAACCCGGAGGGTTGCGGAACCCCTCCTGGGAGGCTTTCTTTGGTCTTGGCCAAAGAAAGCCCCCCAGACCCCGAAAG
>UQQF01000039.1 GCA_900543085.1 uncultured Eubacteriales bacterium
AGCACGTCTACGCCTGCACCCGCTGCCTGCGCAGCGGAAAGGTCACCCGCGCGGTCTGAGCCGTGCGCAGCCTAAGCCGCGCCGGGAGGGAGAACTGTCCCACCCGGCGCGGCTTTGCCTATATGTCCGGGCTGCCCCTCCGGCAATTGACAACGCACAGGGGCGATGCTATAATTTACAATCAGATTATAATGTGCCCTTGCTTTACATAGGCATAGAACAATACATCACACGGGGAGTGATAGTCCTTTATGGACGCAGGCAGTATATCATGCACGATAGCGGCGCTGGCGATGCTGCTGCTGGCGGGGTATTTCACGCTGGTGGAGGCGGCCTTTTCAAACGCCTCGCGTGCACGCATAAAGGCGCTGGAGGATTCCGAGCGCCGGACTCGCCGCGCCCTGAGCGTGCTCGACGACTGGGAGCGCGCCCGCGGCGCGATACTCATTGGCACCAACCTCGCCCATGTGGCTCTGGCCGCGCTGGTGACCTACGTGGCAATCGACGTCTGGCCGCTGTGGAGCGCGGCGGTCGCCGCCGTGTGCGCGGCGCTGCTGGTGTTTTTCCTGGCCGAGGCCATACCCAAGTGCCTGGCCGTCCGCCGCGCCGAGCGCGTTTGCCTGGCCACGGCGCTGTCGCTGAAGTTCTTTACGGCGGTCTTCAGGCCGGTGTACTTCCTGTTTGCGGCCATCGGCCGCGGCATAGCGCGCTTTACAAAGGGCGACGCCGAGGTGTCGGTCACCGAGGATGAGCTATACGACATAATCGAGGACATGACCGACCAGGGCAGCCTGGACACCGAGCGCGGGGAGCTGGTCAGCAGCGCGCTGCAATTCGCGGACCTGACCGCGGAGAACATCCTCACCGCCCGCGTGGACGTGGCCGCCATAGACGTGGAGTGGGACGCTGCAAAGGTGCTGGACTTCATCAAGCGCGAGCGGCACTCGCGCCTGCCCGTGTACTCCGAGAGCGTGGACAACATCATAGGCGTGCTGCAGATACGCAAGTACATACGCGAGTACCTCGCGCACGGCGAGCAGGCCGACCAGCGCGCCCTGCTGGACGAGGCGTATTTTGTCAGCCGCGACATGAAGATAGACGAGCTGCTCTCTGTCATGAGCGCGAAGAAGCTCAACATGGCCGTGGTCAACGACGGCTACGGTGGCACGCTGGGCATAGTCACGGTGGAGGACATACTCGAGGAGCTCGTCGGCGAGATCTGGGACGAGGACGACGTGGTCGAGGAGAGCTTTGTGCCCCTGGGCGGAGGCCGGTACGAGGTCGACGCGGAGAGCCCTGTGGGCGAGACGCTTGAAAAGCTCGGCCTGGACACGAAGGAGCTCCCTGACGAGGACGAATACAAGCTCATGGGCGAGTGGGCGTACGAGCAGTTCGACCGCATACCCTCCACGCGCGAGAGCTTCAAATGGGGCCGTCTGAATGTGACCGTCAGCGAGATGCGCCAGAACCGCATAGTCAAGCTCGTCTGCCGCGTCGAGCCTGAACCGGAGACGGACACGGAAGGGGGCGAGGCGAAGTGAGCGGATACATCATAGGCTTCATCGCGCTGCTGGCGCTGTCCGCGCTGTTCTCTGCCGCCGAGAGCGCCTACACCGAGTGCAACCGGCTGAGGATAGAGTCCGCCGCCGAGGAGGGCAAGCGCTCCGCCGCCACGGCGCTGAAGATGCTCGACCGCTTTGACTCCACCATAAACGCCATACTGCTGGGCAACAGCCTGGCGAACATCTCCGCCACCGCCGTGGCCTGCACGGCCGGCGTCGTCCTGACCGGCGGCATGGAGTGGATGTGGCTGGCCGCGGTCTGCGCGCTGGTGCTGATACTGCTCTTTGGCGAGATACTGCCCCGGAGCATAGCGGGCAAGAACGCGAACCGCCTGGCGCTGAGCCTCGCCAAGCCGGTGAGGGTGCTGACGCTTATCGTGACGCCGCTGAGCTGGCTGTTCGGCTCCGTGGCCAGGCTGATGACCCACCCGGAGCGCGGCTCCGAGCTTGGGGAGGACGACGAGGCCGCGGTGGAGGAGCTGCAGAGCATCATCGACACCGCCGCGGACGAGAGCGTGCTGGACGAGAACCGCAGCGAGCTGCTGCGCAGCGCGCTGGAGTTCTCCGAGCTGAGCGCCAGCGAGGCCATGACCGCGCGCGTCGACGTCGACGCCATAGACATAGACGACGACTGGGAGGACATCCTGGCCGAGATAGAGAACAGCAGGCACTCCCGCCTGCCGGTGTACGAGGACAGCATCGACAACATCATAGGCTTCCTCTACCTGAACCACTTCCTCAAGGCCATGACCGAGAACCCGCATCCGGACATACGCGGTATGCTCATGGAGCCGCTGTACGTCTACAAGACCGTCAAGCTGCCCCAGGTGCTCTCCGAGCTGAGACACGCCAAAAAGCACCTCGCCATCGTCACCGACGAGTACGGCGGCACGCTGGGCGTCATATCCCTCGAGGACGTGCTCGAGCAGATAGTCGGCGAGATCTGGGACGAGACGGACGAGGTCGAGACGGAGGTCGTTGAAAAGGCCGAGGGCGAATACGAGATAGACGGCGACATGACCATCTCAGACTTCCTGGAGCTGGTCGGGCTGGACGAGGACGAGTTCGAGTGCGAGAGCGACACCGCCGGCGGCTGGACGCTCGAGATGTTCGGGCGCTTCCCGGAGGCCGGGGACAGCTTTGAGTACGGGAACCTCACCGTCACCGTCCTGGCCATGGATAAGCAGCGCGTGGATAAGCTCCTTGTCCGCCGCCGCGAGGAACCCGCGGAGGACGGGGAATAAAGCCATAAAAAATGCACCGGTCAAGGCCGGTGCATTTTCGTGCTTATTTTACGCTCAGCTCGGGTAGTGTATCATTGCGAGGTCTATGTCCTGGAAGTCGTCCTCGTATATCGTCCAGACGTTGTTGTCGTCGCGCTTGACCTGCACGACCATCTCGACGGGGTCGAGGTAGCCCACGCTGTCCAGGTTGTCGCGGCAGAGCTGGATGAAGGCCTCCGCCCAGGCGGCGTCGTAGGCCTCGTAGGTGTCAAAGGTCTGGTTGTTGAGCTCGGTGATGACCGGCTCGGACTGGTCGACGACCTTCTGCATGATGTCTATGGGGTAGATGGTGAGCTGGACTCCATAGGTGGTGTCGTCGACCTTTGTGGACTCGCCCACCTCATAGCGCGAGTGGGAGTAGATCTCCTTGTAGAGCTCCACCAGTTCGTTCGTCAGCTCCTCCGTGGGGTAGGTGATGTCGAAGTAGTACGTGAAGAATTCGGCCTCGGTCTGAAGCCCCTGCAGATAGTTGGCCTCGGCCTCGTCTGCGGTGATGTCGACCAGCTCCAGGAACTCGTCGCTGTACTTGCCGAGATAGATCTCGTCCAGGTTGCCCTGAACCAGAGTGCGCGAGACGTCCTCCATTGCCCCGCAGCCGGCAAGCGACAGTGCAAGCGCGAGCGCGAGCGCCAGCGCCGCCAAGCGTTTTGCTCTTTTCATATTTTGTTCTCCTTTTCCCTTATTGATAACGCCCGTTGAGACGCTATAGGCTTTTAACCGCCGCCCCCCCTGGCGGCCGCGAGGGAATATGCGGTGCAGCGCGGCTCAAAGCAGCCGTGACTTCCTGACTGCACGTATGAGGAACATGCTGGCGAGGCCGGTGAACACACCGGTCACGACTCCGCTGGCCGCGAGAGCCAGGCCGTAGACTATCAGCCCGGGAGTCTGCGTGATGAGTATTGCGACGAGCAGCTGCCCGGCGTTGTGCGCCAGGGCGGCGAACACGCTGACCACCCAGAGCAGCTTCTCCGGGAACACGCCTACCAGAACGCACATGACTATGTAGGCGAACACTCCGCCTGCGACGGAGAACAGGAAGGCGGAAAAGCCCCCCGCAAATACGCTGCCCAGCACAAGCCTGACCGCGAGTATCGCAAGCGCGTCCCGGCGGCCGAGCAGCACCATGGCCACAAGCGTGACTATGTTGGCCAGACCCAGCTTGACGCCGGGGATGGCGACAAGGGGCGGTATCTGGCTCTCCGCCACGAATATTGTCAGCGCCACGGCGGCGAGCGCCGCGCAGAGCGCTATGCGTTTGGATGCCTTCATGCCTCGTCCTCCGGGTTGAGTATGTCGATGACCAGGCCGTGGGGCACGCAGGCTATGGGCACATAGCCGCCGGAGATAGCGCCCTGCCTGACGCAGACCTGGTCGGGGCAGTCGGCGCTGACCACCTGGATGGAGCCGTGCTCCACGCGGATGCGGTTCGTGCCCAAGTCCGTGGTCACGTCAAACTCGTAGGGCATGACTACGGCGTCAAGCTCTATCTCCTCGTACAGCTCGCCGTCGAGCCAGATGCGGGCCACCGCGCCCTCCGCCTTGCCGCTGGAGCGCAGCCAGAGAAACGCCGCGAGCCCTATGACAAACACGACGGAGAACATTATTGCCCAGAATTTCGTCTTACGTACCATGGATTCATTTTAAGATACAAGACACTAGTTGTCAAGCAGTTGTCAATCCATTGTCAAACCGGTTACAAAATGATATAATCAGCCGGTGAAACTTTCGCTTTGGAGGTGCGGCGATGCCGGACGTATCGGAGCTTGTCGGATATATAATAGGCAGCACTCGGTATATTCTGCCGCTGCTGGCGCTGTGGGTGCTGGCGCGGTGCCTGCGCAGCATGCTGCGCGACCGATATGAGCCTGAAACCTGGGCCTACCTCGTTGACCTGAACGGGGACAGGCACCCGGTCAACCACTGGGAGTGCATAATAGGCCGCTCGCGCTCGGCCGACGTCGTGCTGGAGGCGCCCAGCGTCTCGCGCGTCCACGCCAGCCTGCAGCGCGACGGAGGCGGGTACTGGACGGTGTCCGACCTGCGCAGCAAGGGCGGAACCTTTGTCAACGGCGACGAGGCCGACGTGCTCGACCCCGTGCGCGACGGGGACGTGCTGGACTTCGCCGGCGAGGAGCTGGTGTTCCAGGAGGTCAGCCGCGACGAGCGCGAATGGCTCGAGCGCAGGCGCACCGCCCCCGGGCGCTTCGTGGGACCGGGCGTGACGCTGCTGATACTGACGCTGTTCCAGGCGTTTTTGACGCTGGAGTTCACGGTCACGGCGGCCGACGAGTACCTCACTCCCATCTGCCTGGCCTTCGCGGCGCTCATAGTGCTGGAGTGGTTCTGCTATCTGGTCATGCGCTCCGTGCGCCGCACGGGCTTTGAGCCGGAGACGATAGCGTTTTTCCTCAGCACGCTGGGTATGGAGGTCTGCGCGTCGAGCACGCCGGACGAGATGTTCCGCCAGGTGCTGTTTCTGATAATCGGCGTGGCGCTGTTTTTCGTCCTCGGCTGGTGGCTGAGGGATCTGCGCCGCGTCAAGGCCGTGCGGATGCTGGCCGCGCTGGCGGCCATGGGTCTGCTGGCGATAACCGTGGTGCTGGGCGAGGTTCGCGGCGGCGCGGGCAACTGGCTCAACTTCGGCTCGTTCACCATACAGCCCAGCGAGCTGGTCAAGGTGCTGTACATCTACACCGGAGCGGCCACGCTCGACCGGCTGTTCGCAAGGCGGAACCTGTTCGGCTTCATCGTCTTCTCCGCCATCTGCGTCTGCGCCCTGGCGCTGATGGGCGACTTCGGCACGGCGCTCATCTTCTTTGCGACCTTCCTTGTCATAGCCTTCATGCGCTCCGGCAGCTTCGCCACGGTCTTCCTCGCCGTCGCGGGCGCGGGCATGGGCGGCTTCCTGGTGCTGAGCGTCAAGCCCTACGTGCTGGAGCGCTTCGCCACCTGGGGCCACGCCTGGGAGGACGTCTGGGACAGCGGCTACCAGCAGACCCACGCCATGAGCGCGGCCGCCTCCGGCGGACTGTTCGGGCGCGGCGCGGGCGAGGGCGGCCTGGTCGACATCACGGCGGCGGACACGGACATGGTCTTCGCGGTGCTCAGCGAGGAGCTGGGGCTGCTGATTGCCGTGCTCGCCATGCTCGCGGTCATCGCGCTGGCGTTCTTCACCGTGCGCAACGCGGCGCGCGGGCGCAGCACCTTCTACGTCATAGCCGGCTGCGCGGCGGTGAGCCTGATGATGGTGCAGATGGGTCTCAACATCTTCGGCTCGCTGGACATCCTGCCGTTCACGGGCGTGACCTTCCCCTTCGTGTCGAAGGGCGGCACCTCGCTGATAGCCTGCTGGATGCTGCTGGCCTTTGTCAAGGCCACGGACACGCGGCGCGACGCCAGCTTTGTTGTCAGCCGCGACCCCAAGACTCCGGACGAGGAGTACGAGGAGGACTACGAAGAAGACGGCGATTACGAGGAGAACACCCCTCAGAATGACCCCGGAAGGGAGGGTGCTGTATGAAAAAAGTCAAAAACCGCGCGTGGTCCAGCCTGCTGATCGCCCTGCTGCTCGTAGTTGGACTGGGCGTCTACCTGGTCAAGCTCGCCGACAACGGCGGAGCCTGGGCAAGCTACTTCTCCGGCGGCACGCCGGGGGGCACGATACTCGACCGCAACGGCGTCACGCTCTACTCCTCCACCGAGGACGGCGTGAGCTACGCGGCGGACTACACCACGCGCCTGGCCTGCTACCATCTTATCGGCGACAGCACGGGCAATATACGCACAGGCGCGCTCCGTCAGTTCCGGGATCTGCTGAGCGGCTACAGCTTTATAAACGGCAGCTCCAGCGGCAAGACCCTGCAGCTTACGGTGGATTCGTCCCTGAACACCGTCGCTTACAACGCGCTCGCCGGACGCAACGGCGCGGTGATGCTTATAGACTACACCACCGGCGAGGTGCTGTGCATGGTGTCGACCCCGGCGGACGACCCCACGAACCCCTCTGGCAGCCCCGCCGAGGGCACGTACATCAACAAGTGCCTGAGCGCCAGCTTCGTCCCCGGCAGCGTGTACAAGCTGGTCACGCTCGCGGCGGCGATAGAGAACATACCCGACCTGTTCGAGCGCACGTTCTGGTGCGAGGGCAGCAGCGTGGTCGGCGGAGCGGTGCTCAACTGCACCGGCTCTCACGGCAGCCAGACCATAGAGCAGGCGCTGGCCAACTCCTGCAACTGCGCCTTCGGCGCGATCGCGCTGGAGCTGGGCGCGGACACGCTGGCCGAGTACGCCGAGAAGCTGGGTATCACGCAGGAGCTGGAGATGGACGGCATAACCATCCCCGCCGGCAACTTTGACAAGGCGGAGGCCGGCTCCATCGGCCTGGCCTGGTCCGGCATCGGCCAGTACAACAACCTGGTCGTGCCCTACGCGCTGGTGCGCTACGTGGCCGCGATAGCCAACGGCGGCAGCGTGTACGAGCCGACGCTGCTCGGCCACGGCAGCCTCGACCGCGAGACGCAGCTGCTCAGCGCCGACACGGCCGCGCGCATCGCGGAGATGATGAACCACAACGTCCAGACCGCCTACGGCGGCCAGTACACCTTCCCGGGGCTGAACGTCTCCGCCAAGACCGGCACCGCCGAGGTCGGCGACGGCACTTCCCACGCCTGGATGACCGGCTTCCTCAACGACGCGGAGCACCCCTACGCCTTCGTCGTGCTGGTCGAGCACGCCGGCGGCGGACTCACCAACGCCGCGCCCATAGTCAACCAGGTTCTCCAGGCGGCCGTGGCCGCGTGAGGAGGAGCCGGCGCGCCCGGACTTAATAAAAATACGAACCCCCGTCCGCCGGACGGGGGTTCGCTGCGTCTTGAATCATGCGGCTCAGCCGTTGGGGTGGCTCTCGCTCCAGAGCCCGGCGGACTTGACGGCCCACTTTTCCGCCTTGTCAACGCACTTGGCGGTCAGCTCGTCGACGTCCTCGGGCGCCTCCACGTCGGTGCTCCTGGCGCCGGACTCGTGCACCATGTTTGCCAGCGCTCCGGGGTTATCCAGCAGCGGACAGGGGCGCAGATGGTTGCAGTTGAACGGCTGGTTCCTGTGGTAGGCCATGAAAAGCGGGGACTTGTAGGCCTCCAGCAGCGTCTTCTCGCGGATGTTCGAGTCGGAGTAGTGGATGAACGCGCAGGGCTCGATGTCGCCGGCGGCGTTGATGTGGCAGTAGCTCCTGCCGCCGGCGATGCAGCCGCCGACGTACTCGCCGTCGTTCCAGAAGTCCATGGTGAACAGCGGCTTGGTGCGGCGGAACTCGCGCACCTTGCGGTACATGTACGCGCGCTGCTCGGCCGTGACCATCAGCTCGGGCACGGCGTTCTTGCCGACGGGCATGTATGTAAAGAGCCAGGCGAATTTGGCGCCCTTGGCTATCATGTCGTCGAAGTACTCCTCGCTGCCGATGACGTCGTAGTTCTTGCTGGTGTAGCAGCAGCTGATGCCGAAGGGGAGCTTCTTGCGCTTGAGTATCTCCATGGCGCGCACGACGGCGGCATAGGTGCCGTGGCCGCGGCGGTCGTCGGTGGCCTCCTCAAAGCCCTCGACGCTGATGGCGGGGACGAAGTTCTTCACGCGCAGCATCTCGTCGGCGAACTCCTCGTCTATCAGCGTACCGTTGGTGAAGGCGGAGAAGACGCAGTCGTTGTGCGCTTCACACAGGCGTATGATGTCCTTTTTGCGCACCATCGGCTCGCCGCCGGTAAAGAGGAACATGTACGTGCCCATCTCGTTGGCCTGGTTGACGATGCTGTCCATTTCCTCGTATGTGAGGTTGAGCTTGTTGCCGTACTCGGCCGCCCAGCAGCCGGTGCAGTGGAGGTTGCACGCGCTGGTGGGGTCCATGAGTATGGCCCAGGGCACGCTGCACCCGTGCTCGTCCTTGACCTTCTGCTGGCGCGGCATACCTATCAGGGCGCTGTTTATGATGAAGTTCTCGAATATCTTCATCCTCACGCCCTCGTCTATGTCGTCCCAGAGCGACTTTATGAACTTTGACCAGTTGGGATCGTTCAGCACGGCCTCGACGCCGTGTATCTGGGAGGTCAGCATCCCATCGGTGTCAAAGCGCTTGGCCCATTCTATCAGCTTCGGGAGGCACTCCTCCGGCGGCTGACGCAGCATTTTCAGCGCCTGCTTTACCGCGAAGGCCTGTGCACTCTCTGAAAATGTCTTGTTTGCCATGAATATCGTCCTTTCTGTGGAATTAAACCACGGTTTAATTGTATCTCCGCAAACCCGTTTCTTCAACGGACAATAATGGATGTGTATTGCAATTTCACCGCTTTCCGACATAAAGGTACGGCAAAGCTGTTCGAAAATCATTTGCGGAGTGTTTTTGCCGTGTTAATTTTACCGGGCGGGAGGCCGGGCGCCACAGAGAGTCCTTATGCTCCGCCGCGGGTCGATATGACGGGAGATCTGAGTACGGGACAATGTGCACAAATTAACAGGCGGTAAATTGGAGATAAGCGAGCTTATAAACTAAAATCGTACTTTAAAATGCTTGCAATGTTCGCTCACTTACTATATAATTAGTTAAACGTTGTAAACGATGGGACTTTGGAGGTAACTATGGCTGACGAGGGCAAGAGCAAAAAGACCTCGGCTGCGGACGCGGTGTTCGAGGCGCTGCGGTCACAGATAAGTTCCGGGGTGTGGAAGGTAGGAGACCGGCTGCCCAGCGAGGGCGAGCTGGCGGAGCGCTACGGGGTGAACCGCCTGACGGTGCGCGTCGCGCTGCAAAAGCTGAACGCTCTCGGCGTGGTGGAGACGCGCGCCGGAGCCGGCACGCATGTCATTGAATTCGACTTTGAGAACTACCTGCGCATGGCGTCCAAGTTTTACGGCCGGGGAGACATGCTGCAGGAGGTAACGGAATTTCGCAACCACTTGGAGATAGAGTGCGCGCGCCTGGCGTGCGAGCGCGCGACGGATGAGGATCTGGCCGAGCTGGAGCGCCTTGCGCTGGAGCACCGGCGGGTGTGGATCGATTCGCAGGACGTGGAGCACGACGAGTGGTGCCGCAGGGTGGCCGCCGCCGACCTGGAGTTCCACGAGCAGGTAGTGCGGATGTCGCACAACCGGCTTTTCATATACGCCTTCTCCGTGGCTCGGGAGCCTGTCTATGAGTACATACTCTTTTCGGTCAGCAAATGGACGCCGGAGCTGGTCAGGAGCTTCCGCCTGGACAAACAGCGGGACATACACTACTGCATATATGAGAGCATAAAGCAGCGCGACTTCACCACGTGCCAGAGCGACTACGCCGCGATGATAGCCTCGTACGCGCGCGCAAGCTGGACTATGCCCGTGGTGGGATAGCGCAGCGCGCAAAAAGTGCGCCGGTTCGCATTGAACCGGCGCACTGAGACTGTCAAAAAAGGCCCTCGACGGCCTTTTTTGACAATAAAGTCCCCCGGCCGCGAGCGGCCGATGGAGACCGACACTGCGCTTCGCGCCTCGGTTGTCCGCCAAAGGCGGCCAATTCGACGCTCGCTACGCGAGAAGTATTTTCGGCGACGTACACGCCGCCGCCGAAAATGATTGCAGTCCCTTTCGCGCCCATAGGGCGCGAAACTCTGCGAGGCTTTTTCGACAAGCTGAGTGCGCCGGTTCACATTGAACCGGCGCACTTTTATGTTGTCGCCCTAGCTCACGCGCCGAGGAGCTCCATAAGCTCGCCCCACAGCTCCAGCAGCCGGAACTTGAACTGTACCCCGCCGCCGTCGGAGGAGATTATCGCGCGGGTCTCGCCGTCCAGCTCCTCAAACGCGGCCTCGCTCTCCGCCGCGGTGAGGCACAGCGGCGGGAAGACCACGCACCACCAGTTGTGCCCGGCGCCCTCGCCCAGCGTCACGCGCAGGGACTGGTAGCGCCCGGCGGGCAGGGAGAAGGTGTCGTACTCGCGCGTGGGGTAGTACTCCTCGCCGAGCGTCACGTTCACCTCGCGCCCCTGCGCGGCGCTCTCCGCCGCGGCGGCTATGCCCTCGAGGTTCGCCTCTATGAGCGCCTCCGCCCCGGCGATATCGGCGGCGGAGGCGAGCTTCGGCTCGAGGTAGGACAGCACCGCGTCGCGCACGTAGAGCTTGATCGCCTGCTCCGTCGCGTCGTCCGACGCGGCTATCACGTGCAGCCGCACCAGGCCTTCCGACACGCGGGAGCTGGCAGCGCCCGCCCACGTCCCCGCCAGCAGCGTAAAGCACAGCGCGAGCAGCAGGGCGATTTCCCATTTGCGCAGAGACTTCATCTCAAGCACCTCCACTGGGAGTATGTCCGGCGGAGGCGGGAGTTAAACCGTCACTGGGCGTTTTTCGGAAAAGGCGTTCAGGCGGGCAGGCTGCCCGGCTCCTCGCGGGTCAGCACAACTCTGCCGCCGGAGACGGAGGCGGTCACGCGGTCGCCCGCGCGCAGCCTGCCGGACAGCAGGGCGTCGGCGGCGGGGTCTTCCAGCTCGGCGGCGACGGTGCGCCGGAGCGGGCGCGCGCCGCAGGCGCTGTCGTAGCCGTGCTCGGCGAGGGCGGAGACCGCCTCGCCGGTGACGGTCAGCGTCACGCCCAGCGCGGCCATGCGCTTCACGACCGTGGCGACAAGCCCCTCGGCGATTCGCCGGACGTCGGCCGGCTCCAGGCGGCGGAAGATGATGGTGCCGTCCACGCGGTTGAGAAACTCCGGGCGGAAGGTGTCGCGCAGCTCGCGCATCACCGCCTCGTGCACCCCGTCGCCGCCGCTGCCGTCTGGGGTGAAGCCCAGGCGCGGCTTGCCGTCCGTGATGGCGCGGGCGCCCACGTTGCTGGTCATGACGACGATGGTGCTGCGGAAGTCCGCGCGCCTGCCGGCCGAATCCGTCAGCCGGCCGTCGTCCATTATCTGCAGCAGCAGGTTGTAGACGTCCGGGTGAGCCTTCTCGATCTCGTCAAAGAGCACCAGCGACCAGGGCGCGCGCCTTACGCGCTCGGTGAGCTGGCCGCCCTCGCCGTAGCCGACGTAGCCGGGCGGCGAGCCGATGAGCTTGCTGACGGCGTGCTTCTCCATGTATTCGGACATGTCAAAGCGTATCAGCGCGTTTTCGTCGCCGTATACGGCCTCGGCCAGGGCGCGGCAGAGCTCGGTCTTGCCCACGCCGGTGGGGCCTAAGAACAGGAAGCTGCCGATGGGGCGCTCCGGGTCGGACAGCCCCGCGCGGGCGCGGCGTATGGCCTTGGCCACGGCGGCCACGGCCTCGTCCTGGCCGATGACGCGCCGGTGCAGCACGGACTCGAGCTTCATCAGCCTGTCCGCCTCGCTCTCGGTTATCGCCGCCACGGGGACGCCCGTCCAGTCGGAGACTACGGCGGCCACGTCGCCCTCCGTGACGGCGCGGCTGTCGCCGCGCAGGCGCACCGCGGCCGAGGCCTCGTCCAGCAGGTCGACCGCCTTGTCGGGCAGGTAGCGGTCGCAGATGTAGCGGCCGGAGAGGCGTATCGCCGCGCGCACCGCGGTGTCCGCGATAGCAAGGCCGTGGTGGGCCTCCAGCTTGGGCAGCAGGGCGTAGAGCATGGCCTCGCAGGTGGCGGCGTCCGGCTCCGGCACGTTCACCGGTTGGAAGCGCCGCTCCAGCGCGGCGTCCTTTTCGATGTACTTGCGGTACTCGTCGGGGGTGGTCGCGCCTATCACCTGTATCTCGCCTCGGCTGAGCGCGGGCTTGAGGATGTTCGCAGCGTCCAGCGCGCCCTCGGCCGAGCCTGCGCCGACTATGGTGTGTATCTCGTCGATGAAGATTATGACGTCGCCCGCGCGCGCCACCTCGCGCAGCACGCACTTGACGCGGTCTTCAAAGTCGCCGCGGTACTTTGTCCCGGCCAGCATGGAGGCTATGTCCAGCGAGACTATGCGGCGGTTTTGCAGCTCGGCGGGCACGTCGCCGCAGGCCACGCGCCAGGCCAGGGCTTCGGCGACTGCGGTCTTGCCCACGCCCGGCTCGCCGACCAGGATGGGGTTATTTTTGCTGCGGCGGGATAGGATCTGTATGACGCGGCTTATCTCGTTTTCGCGCCCCACGACTGGGTCCATGCGCCGGTTCGCCGCCAGGAGAGTGAGGTCGCGGCTGTACTGGTCCAGGACCCTGGTCTCGGTGCGGCGGACGGGGTTCTTCACCGGAGCCTGCTGTCCTCCGCCCTGGCCGGAGCGCGACCGGCCGTCGCCCATGCCAAAGAGCGAGTGTATGGAGCTGAAGATGTCCGCGCTGCCGGCTCCCGCGCACTCCAGCGCGCGCACGCCGGCGCAGCCGGGTACCCTGAGTATGCCCAGCAGGATGTGCTCGGTGCCCACATATCCGTGGCCGAGGGCGCGCGCGTCCTGCGAGGCGTGCTCCAGCGCGCTGCGCCCGTTGGCCGTGAAGCCCTGCTCGGGACCTCCGGGAGCGCCGGAGCCACTGACCGCAATCACCGAGCGGGTCAGACTGGCCATGTCCAGCCCCAGAGAGGCGAGCACCCTCGCTCCCAGACTCTCCGTCTGCGCGGCGACACCGAGCAGCAGGTGCTCCGTGCCGACGTAGCTGTGCCCGAGGGATGCGGCCGCGTCCCGGGCGGATTTTATAGCCGATGAGGCTCTGTCTGTGAATCGGACACTGTTTTTCATGTGTGTATGCCTCCTTGCGCAATTATATGTCCCCCGGCGCGCGAGATAAGCCGTATTCTGCGCGGACACGTGACTCGCGTGTAAGTATTGCCAATTCAGGCGGGGCATAGTCACAATGATCGCCAATGCCGGCGCGTTTATATTTCATCACAAAAAAATTCATAAAACATACTTCAAATTTGGAGGCGTGTGTGGTACAATATATATAAACCAACCGGAAGGAGCTGAAAGCCCATGAAGTTTACGTTCACAGAAAAGAAAATGGACGTCTCCGATGATCTGCGCGCCTACGCTGAGAAGAAGATCGGCAAGATCGATAAATTCTTCAAAACGGACAGCGAGGCCTTCGTGACCTTCTCCACCGAGCGCGGACGTTTCCGTGCCGAGGTCACGATCAAAAACAACGGGATGTTCTACCGCGTGAGCGAGCTTACCGGCGACATGTACGCCTCTATCGACTCGGCCGTGGCCAGCATCGAGAGGCAGATCCGAAAGAATAAGACCCGCCTTGAAAAGCGGCTTCGCGCAGGCGCGATAGAGCGTGAGATCAAACCCTATCAGGTCGCCGGTGACGACACCGGCGAGGAGGAGTTCCAGATCGTCCGCAACAAGAAGTTCTACATCGCCCCCATGAGCGTCGACGAGGCGATCTTGCAGATGAACCTGCTGGAGCACGAGTTCTTTGTGTTCCGCAACGCGGATGAGCGCGACGCATTCACCGTGGTCTACCGCCGCAAGCACGGCGGCTACGGCCTCATAACCGACGACAAGGACTGAGGCTGGCAGAGCACGGAACCGGAACGGCAGCAAACAACAGCAAAGGTATAGAAAGCGGGCGCCGCATATGCGGCGCCCGCGGTTTGTCAAAGAGCCGTCGGGTAAGTTGTCAAGTCAAGTGCAACAGGATATTGAAGAAGATTTCGAGAGGGGAACGCCAGTCGAGGCATTTGCGTGGGCGCAGATTTAACAGAGCAACAAGATGAGCAACATCGTCAGCAGGGACATGAGCCAAATCGGTGCCCTTGGGGATGAATTCGCGGATGAGGCCATTCGTGTTCTCGTTGGTACCCCGCTGCCAGGGCGAGTGTGGATCGGCAAAGTAAAACGGGAGACCGCGCAGAGTCTTGGAAATTTCACGATACAGCGTGAATTCAGTACCGCGGTCGGGGGTTACGCTTTTCACCTTGTCCTCTGGCAGAGCTCCGAGCAGAGCGGTCATGGCGTCGCGGGTTGCTTCAGCGGTTACATTGGGGAGCTTGACGGCCAGGGTGAACCTGGATTTCCGGTCTACCAGGGATAAGAGGCACTCTCCGCCGCGCTTGCCCACAACGGTATCCGCCTCAAAATGTCCCAGCTCGCTGCGGTCGTCAGCTTCGGGTGGACGGTCACAGATCCTGTCAGCGTCACAAAAATGTGAGCCCTGCCGTCTCCTGTCCCGTTGTCTGCGCTGCTTCTTCCCTTTGCGGCGAAGATGATAGGCGAACGCCTTCTTCTTGTTCCTGCTGGCCGCGCGCTTGTTCTCATCAAATATTCCGGCTTTAATGGCACGGTAGATAGCGGCATAGCTTATCTGCACCTCTGCCGATTCAAGCTTAAGCCGGTTTGATATCTGCTCTGGCGACCAGTGGCCTTCCTGAATGAAGCGGCGGATATATTCCCGCTTCTCCGCCTCGCAGAGGATATGCTTTCGGCCGCAGGCTTTTCGCCGTTTTTCATAGCGCGGTGTATGATGTGTAACACAAAGGATACGCGCCCAGTCCGGCTTCGCAAAATACCTATTTTGCGACAATTATAGTGTATTTTATTGGTAGTTTTTATTGTTCGAGAATATAATACTACCTGTAGTGAAATTAAACTGAAATTTGCGAGAATATTCTGAGAATTTATTGTTTCCGATTTTTTAGGTTAAAAGCGCGCGCGCCGAGTCGGCGGAGCAATAATTTATATTGCAGCGGCCTCGCGGGAGGGGCTCGCCGCCGCGCGCCGAGGCAGCCGGCGATTGACGGCGGCGCCCCGCTGTGTTAGTATCATAAGGCGAGAAAACTGAAACGGAGGTTGCGTTATGCGTTGGATAGAGGCCGCGTTCCGCGCCGCGCCGGGGAAGCTTGACGAGCTGTGCGACAGGCTGACCGAGCTGGGCGCGGACGGGCTGGTAATAGAGGACGAGGCGGATTTCAGGCGCTTCCTGGAGGAGAACCGCCAGTACTGGGACTACGTCGACGACGAGCTGGAGGCGCGGTACAAGGGCGTCTCCCGCGTGAAGGTCTACGTTGAGGACAGCGCCGAGGGCAAGGCCAAGCTCGCGCGCTGGACGGAGGCGCTGGGCGCCGAGCCGGAGACGAACAGCATCGCCGACGAGGACTGGGCGGACAACTGGAAGCGCTATTATAAGCCCATCCCGGTGGGGGAGAGCCTGCTGGTTCTGCCCAAGTGGGAGCCGGAGCCGGAGGGGAACGCGCGAAAGGTGCTCAAGCTCGACCCGGGTCTGGCCTTCGGCACGGGCGGCCACGCCACCACACGCATGTGCCTGGAGCTGCTGGAGGCCACGGCCGCCGGAGGCGAGCGCGTGCTCGACCTCGGCTGCGGCAGCGGCATACTCGGCATAGGCGCGCTGGTGCTCGGCTGCGCGGACTGCACGGGCTGCGACATAGACCCCAAAAGCCCCGAGGCCGCGGCGGACAACGCCGCGCTCAACGGCATCGCGCCGGAGAGCTACCGCATGTACACCGGCGACGTGCTCGCCGACTCCCGGCTGCGCTCGCGGCTGGGGACAGACTATGACATAGTGCTGGCGAACATAGTGTCCGACGTCATAATCCCGCTTGCGCCGTATGCGCGCGAGTGCACCGCGCCGGGCGGGGTTTTCATAACCAGCGGCATAATAGAAGGCCGCCAGGACGAGGTGGCCGCCGCGCTGAGCGCGGCCGGGTTCACGCTGGAAAAGCATCTGAGCGAGGACGGCTGGCACGCCTATCTCTGCCGGTAAAACAGGCTGCCGAACGCGCATTTTGGCGCGTTCGGCAGCCTGCTGCGCAGGATACGAGCGGAATTTTTTAATTTCCTCTTGACAAGCGTGTATTTGCGTGTATAATGGAGCCAATTTCATATGAAAGATAGAGGCGCGGCCGACAAGAGTACGCACGGCAAACGACAGACATCGTGTGCGGAAAGGGGAAGCCGCCGAGGTGCCGCATGGGTGTCTGAGCGTGCGGTTGCCGGGCCGGGGGATAACATCCGTCGGACTGTCACGGTTGTGGAGCGCTATCGAGAACAGTGAAAGCATTTTTTGCCGCCATTGACTTCACCACCGGATGAAGCTCAGGGCGGTAATTATTTTGTCCCAATTTTCCTTGAGCTTCACTATCCAAACCAGCGGGCGCGAGACCCGCCGCGTGGAAACGCGCCGAAAAGAAGCGAAAGGAAAAGATGAAAATGACCAGAAGAATCCTTGCAGTGCTCATGGCCCTCGCCATGGTCTTTGCCCTCGCCGCCTGCGGCAGCGACGCCGAGCCTGAAACCAGCGCCGACCCGAACGCCGAGCAGAGCGTAGAGCCGACCGTCAACCCCCAGGAGGCCGCCCAGGCCGTAATTGACAGCCTCACCGTCCCCGAGAACATAGACCCCGCCACCGTGCAGGGCTGTGAGGACGGCGTGCTGACCGTCGCCATGGAGTGCGCTTACGCACCCTACAACTGGGCGCAGATGGACGACTCCAACGGCGCCGTTGAGATTTCCAACGCCTCCGGCAGCTACGCCAACGGCTACGACGTCATGATTGCCAAGATAATCTGCGACATCTACGGCTGGGACCTCGAAGTCGTCTCCAGCGCGTGGGAATCCCTGACCGCCGGCGTGCAGAGCGGAGTGTATGACGCGAACATCGCCGGTCAGAGCATGACCGCCGAGCGCATGAACGAAGTCGACATGGCCGGCCCGTACTACTACGCCGACATCGTCGTCGTCACCACCAAGGACAGCAAGTACGCCGACGCCAAGAGCATCACCGACCTCGCCGGCGGCACCGCCACCGCGCAGAGCGGCACGATATGGTACGAGTCCTGCCTGCCCCAGATTCCCGACGTGAACCTCCTCGCCCCCGCCGAGACCGCCCCGAGCATGATTATGAGCCTGACCACCGGTCAGTGCGACTACATCTGCACCGACGTGCCCACCGCCACCGCCGCCGCCCAGAAGGACGACAACCTCGTTATCCTGAACTTCTCCGGCACCGACGGCGACTTCCAGTTCGCCACTGAGGAAGAGCGCGACGAGAACGTCAACATCGGCATCGCCGTGCAGAAGGGCAACACCTCCCTGCTCGACGCGATGAACGCCGTGCTCAGCCAGATGGACCGCGACGACTTCAACACCATCATGAGCTACGCCATCTCCGTCCAGCCGGAGATTTGACCCAGAGAGATACCAGTCCCCAGGGCGCGCCCGAGCGGCGCGCCCTGTAAGCGCGATAAGCGATTATTATATTAAAGGGGTTTTTACTGCCGATGGACAGATTTTCACAGCTTTTTAACGACGTAGGCGCGCTTTGGAACGCGTACGGCTCGGCTTACCTGAGAGATATGGGCAACACGCTCATTCTCGCAGTCGTCGCCACGGTGATAGGCTTTATCATCGGCCTTGCCTGCGGCATCCTGAACACAATACCCTATTCCAAGAACGACCCGCTGATAAAGCGCATACTGCTGAAGGTCGTGCGCGCCCTGGTCCGCATATACGTGGAAATCTTCCGCGGCACGCCCATGATACTCCAGGCCGTGTTTATCTTCTACGGACTGCCCTACTTCACCAACAACACCTACCGCTTCAACAGCATCTGGTTTGCGGCTATACTTATCGTCTCGATAAACACCGGCGCGTACATGGCCGAGAGCGTCCGCGGCGGCATCATCTCCATTGACCCGGGCCAGACCGAGGGCGCCAAGGCCATAGGCATGAACCACTTCCAGACCATGACCAGCGTCATACTCCCGCAGGCCATACGCAACATCATGCCGCAGATTGGCAACAACTTCATCATCAACGTGAAGGACACGTCCGTAATGTTCATCATCGGCTTCACCGAGTTCTTCGCGCGCCACCGCTACATCACCGGCGTGAACAATATGTACTTCCCGAGCGCCACCATTGAAATGATAGGCTACCTCATTGTCACGCTGACCGCCTCGCTCCTGCTGCGCGCTCTCGAACGCCGCATGGACGGCAAGAGCAGCTATGAGCTGGTGCAGGCAGACGACCTCACCATGACCGCCGGCACCTACAGCCACCCCGACCGGGGCACGCCGTTTGACGAGCGCAGCACGGAGTTCGACGGGGGAGAGCGCAAGCGTGTGCGCGAAAGCCTCAAAAACAGCAACGGAAGTTCAAGGGAGGGACGGTAAATGAGCGACGCAATACTTGAAGTCCGCCACCTCTCCAAGAGCTTCGGCATAAACGAGGTGCTGCGCGACATAGACTTCGACGTCCGCCCCGGCGACGTCACCAGCATCATCGGCGCCTCCGGCTCCGGCAAGAGCACGCTGCTCAGGTGCATAAACCTGCTGGAGACGCCCACCAGCGGCGACGTCATATACCACGGCGAGAGCGTCGTGACCGGCAAGGTCAACGCCAACAAGTATCGCGCCAAGGTCGGCATGGTGTTCCAGAGCTTCAACCTCTTTGACAACATGACCGTGCTGAAAAACTGCATGATCGGCCAGATGAAGGTGCTCAAGCGCTCCGCCGAGGAGGCGGAGGCCAACGCCATGAAATACCTCGAGCGCGTGGGTATGGCGCCCTATATCAAGGCCAAGCCCCGGCAGATCTCCGGCGGTATGAAGCAGCGCGTGGCCATCGCCCGCGCCCTGGCCATGGACCCCGAGATCCTGCT
>UQQF01000040.1 GCA_900543085.1 uncultured Eubacteriales bacterium
ACCAGGCAGAGCGTGTAGCCGAAGGCGTCCAGATCCAGCGTCAGCCGCTCCAGCCGGGGCGAGCGCGCATCGGCGAAGTCTATCGCGGATATGCCGCCCGACGCACAGGCGAGCTGGTCCATCAGCCCACAGGGCTTGCCGAAGTATTCGTTCTCCGCGAACTGCGCTATCCGCGCCAGCTCGGCGGCGGACATACCGGAGCCGAACAGCAGCGCGTCCATGGCCGCGGCGACAAGCACCTCAAAGCAGGCGCTGCTGCTCAGCCCTGAGCCGACCGGCACGCCCGCCGAGACGGCCAGCGCCAGGCCGGTTTTCCCGGGCAAAAACCCGCGCTCGGCGAATCCGGCGGCCACGCCGCGAACCAGCGCGGCGGAGCTGCCGCGCTCCGACGGCCTCGCGTCCAGGCTGTCGAGCGCCACGTCCACCGGCTCCATGCCCTCGGACAGCACGCGTATCCGCCCGTCGCCGGTGCGCGCCGCGGCGGCGTCCAGCGAGAGCGTGACAGCCGCGGCCACGACGCAGCCGCGCTGGTGGTCGGTGTGGTTGCCGATAAGCTCCGTCCGCCCCGGCACACTGATAAACGCCTCGCTCTCCAGCCCGAACTCCGCGCTCAGCCTCCCCGCCAACGCGCGCCTGACCTCATTTTCCATACACTCACCCCTATCACAGCGCATTATAGCGTATATCGCAGGAGAATGCCAGGGGAAATAAAAGACCCGCGCCTTATGGCGCGGGTCTGAGGGGTATAACATTACATTTTGTCGAAGCGCATGAAGATGGTGGCGCATTCGGCGCGGGTGGCGTTGGCCTTGGGGGCGAGGGTGGTGGAGGTGACGCCCTGGATGACGCCGTTGCCTATCGCCCAGCGCATGGCCTCAACGGCGTAGCCGGAGACGCTGCCCGAATCGGTGTAGCGGTTCAGGTTCGCGGAGCCGTTCTTCTCGCCGGCGTAACGCCAGAGCATGGTGACCATCTGCTCACGGGTGACGTAGTCGTTGGGGTTGGTGCCGTCGGACACGCCCTCACGCATCGCCCAGTTGCGAGCCTGCTCGACCCAGTTGGTGCCGGTTATGGTCTGTCCGTCCATGCGGCCGAGGACAGCCCAGAACATGGCGCGAGTCATGGTGCCGTCAGGATTGAAGGTGGTGGCGCTGTCGCCCTCCATCATGTCATTGCTCCAGACGTAGTAGATGCTGTCGTAGAACCACTGAGTGCGGTGCACGTCGACGAAAGGCATACCGTTGGCCTTGAAGGTCGCGGTGATGTAGACGTCATCACCAGGCATGGTGAACCTGTAGGTGCTGTCGTTGACGTAGGTGACCTTGACAGAAGTCCTGTAGTTGGTGCCGGTGTAGACCTTCAGCTCGTCGAGGACGTAGCCGGTGTCGGGATCGACGTAGATACGCACGACGTCGCCCCTGTCAGCGGAGTTGACGTTGGTAGTGATAGTGCCGTGCTTGATCTTGCTGTCGATGGTGATGTCGAACTCGCCGTCCTTGAGAACGACGTAGAAGGTCATGTCATCGGTAACCCTAACTTCATCGCCGACATCGTAAGTGACGCTGCCGCGAGTCCAGCCGGTGATAACCTTGCCACCAAACTTGCCGCCGGGTAGCTCTATTTCATCCCTGTTAACTACTTCAATGCTAGTCTTGTTATTCTTATCGTAAACGAAAGTGACGGTGTGGGTGTAGCCGGTATAATTACCTATGTAGTCAACATCGCCGCTGGGTCCAGCCGCTGCTATAGCGTCGGAAGCATTGGTGTAGTAGGTGTAGTAGCCGTTAAGCTCGACTTCATAATTAAACTTGCTATCGGCAAATTTCTCTACGGAATTATCAAAGGTACCGCCCTTAACAACGACATCGCTACGAGTCGGGACATAACCATCACCGCCAACGATGTCATAGTAGCTGCCGTTGACTATAGTGACGTCGGAATTGCTGGTCTTGACCTGAATGTTATTGTAGCTGCCGTTCTTGAGGTCAACAACGTTATTGTTGACATTGCCCTCGACAACGACGGAATAAGTGTCGGTGATGGTGGCGTTCTCAACAGTGAGGCCGGCGTTGGCATAGGAGGAATCAACATTGATGCCGCCCCAGCCGTTGCCGCTGGTGGTAATGCTGTTGACAGTCACAGTGGAGCTGGCGGCAACAACGCCGTAAGCGGTGCAGTTCCTTACAGTAACACCGGTCAGCGTGGCAGAAGCATTAACGCTTCCATTTGCAGAATACACATTGATACCACTACGCGCACACTTGTTACCGTCAATCTTGAGATTGGTTATTGTAACATCAGCACCATTCTGAATATTGATAACGTGGAAGTTGCCAAGTTTATCTTTTTCAAACGTAAATGAGTTCGTATCAGCCGTAATGGTATAGCCGTTGCCGTTAATGGTAACATCACCATTGATATTCACGGCACCCGTCTTAACAGCAGTGCCATCAGGAACAGTGATGGTGAAGTTCTTGAGGATTTGAACAGGCTTCTTAGAAGTTATAGCCGCATCAATAGCGTCCTGGAGGTTGGTGTAGACAGTGTCGCCAACCTGAGCGACGGCGTCATCACTTATCTCAACGTTTCCGTTCTCGTCAAAAGTGTATCCGTCATCCAGGTAATCATCGAGATCATCTGCATTTGTAAACTTGCCGCCAGAGATGCTGACTTCAGGGGTAACATCACCAGCAATTACTACGTCAGCATTGAAAGTACCATTTTTAATAGCAAGGTCGACTTTACGGTTCGTGGTATCAGCCATCTGATAGGCATAAACTGCGTTTGTGCCTTCAGGCACTGTTACAGAGGTCGAGCCAGATACAGTGCAGCTTGCAGGATAATTATATGAGTTATACCTATTACCAACGACTATTCCGCCCATAGGAACAGCATTACCGGTTCCCCAATCCTGGCTCTCATATTTTTTGTATTCATCGGCGTCAGTAACACTGCTTAAAGAAATTTCAGTATTATTAATGGTGGTCGACCCACCGCGAGCAATAACGCCCTGGTATTGAGCATTAATTTCACTATTAGAGATATCAAGCGAGCCAGGAACATTAATCAGTGCTCCAATAGGTGCATTCAAAGTGGATTTGCTGACATTTATGTTAACGTTATAGCTGTAAATTGGTTTACCGCTTTCATCAGCGCTAGCGTTTGTGCCGATTGCATACCCGTCCGCATTAATTGTGGAATTAAGCACGTTAACGGCAGTTGCAGTCCCAGCCGCATAAATTCCTGTACCATTTGTTGTTAGAGTCACATAGTCAAGTGTAAACGAAGCGTCTGACTTTGGCACAAAAAGGCTGTGCCCTCCATCAAGCTGTTGTTTTGCAACAATCTTTCCGTTCCTGATTGTGATGTTAGCATTCTGCTCAATTTGAACTCCGACTTTTCCTTCATCTGGATTCGTAATATTCAGAGTAAAACCAGAAAGATCAATCTCTAGTTTGTTGTTGCTGTTTTTTAACTGACTGTCTAGCGCTGTGGACAAATCACCGATAGAGATCGTTACATCGCTGGTAAAAGTAATTTTTCCATTTTCCGCTGTAGGTAGAGTCGTCTCCTCATCCGCCAGTGCGCCTACTGTCCCCAGCGCAAAGACCAGGCACACAGCGAGCAGCACTGTTAAAATGCGCTTTTTCATACCGATTCTCCTTTTCTAAATATGTTCTCCATAGGGTCTTTACTTCATCTCTGATGAAGTAAAACGGCATTAATGCCGTTTTGGGTTTACAAGGCCATACTATCACAAGCGGTTGGCACTGTCAACGCATGGCAAAGACTTTCGTCAACTTTTTGTGGAGTTAAAATTTGGCCTCATCTTCATAGTGACGTATATGTCCGAATAATGTTCCCGCATAAAAAAAGCGCAGCAGAAATTTCTGCCGCGCTTTTTGCTATTATTCCGCCGAGCCCGTAGCCCATTTGTACAGCTCGACAAATTTGTTCAGGCACGCGCCCTCCTTTTGCAGCATGAAGTCGCGCTTGCCGCAGGTGAATTCCAGCTTGCGCCCGCCGCTGAGTATCTCGGGCAGCGTCAGCTCGTGCAGGGGGAAGCGCATGCCGCCTATGCTCAGCGCGGCCGCGTCCGCGGCCAGCGTGCCCTGCGCCAGCTCCGTGAGGGCAAAGCCCTCCCCCACCTCGCTGAGCGTCACGCCCGGCTCGGTTATGACCTCGCCGCGCTCGAACCGCTCGCGGTAGTTGGCCAATTGCAGCTGCTCCCAGTCCGCCGCCGTGCGAATCTTGCCCTCCGGCTCGTGGAAGAAGCCGTACTCGTCCATGGTCAGCTCCCAGCCGCAGGAGCACTTCACGCGCTGCTCGTCCGCCGTCAGCGTGTCTATGCCGCCGCAGCGCGGGCAGGTGTCGTAATACCTTATAATGTCCCGCACTCCGTGGCGGAACTTGAACGGGCGCATGTACTTCTCCTGCTCGGCGTAGGCGTCCACATACAAGTCCTCGCGTATGTGCGCGAGGACTTCCTCCGCGGACATGTCCGCGAGCTCCTCCGGCGAATACTCGTGCACGATGCCGTGCTCGAACAGCTTGCCGCTGTTGAGGTAGTTCTGCCACCTCGGCTCGATGAAATATCCGCCCTTGCTGCGGAAGGTCACCAGCTTGCAGCCGAGCTTCTTCGCCAGCTTGGCCGTGGCCGGGGCGATATACGTGCTCTTGCCGTTGTGGCTTATCCTGCCCTCGCAGAACAGCAGCACGCAGTTCCCGCGGCGGATGCGGCGCATTATGTCAACCACTCCACCCGCCTTGCTGGAGCCTTTGGTGACCGTGATGGGGTTGAACCAGTGGCGGAAGCCCCAGCCGAACAGACCCATCGCCGTCACGTGCTCGCTGGAGACGAAGTACATGTGGTTCTTTATGTGCTCGGCCACCACCAGGAAGTCCAGGTCCGAGGTGTGGTTGGCGAGGATAAGCACCGGCTCGGAGTACTTCACCGGGTGCTTCACCCACACGCCGTAGGCACAGTAGCACACGACCTTGAATATGGGTCTGAACAGCGTGTAGATGCGCCTGTAGAACGCATCCGAATGAGCCTTAGGCTTCTTCTCCGCCGCGCTCACTCTGTCCACTCCTCCTCAGGCTTGCCGGCATAGCGCTTTTTAAATATCTTCCGGCGGAAAAGGAAGACGTTGTACGCTATGAACAGCACCAGGTACACGCCGAACATAATGAAGGTGTTGGTCAGGCTGCTGGCCGCGAAGCCCAGCGTCAGCAGCAGCGGAGCCAGGAACGCGATGGACGGGATGTTCTGCAGCACTATGTTGCTGCTGGCCGGGGTGACAAAGTCTGGGTCGATCTCGCGCAGCAGCACCATGCCGGTGCTGAGCGTGCCGGTCAGCGTGCCGAAGTTGGTGAGGAAGCTCTCCACCTCGTAGCCCTTGTAGGCGTGCTTGGTGGCCTTGTGCACGTAGAACACCGTGATAAGCGTGCCCACGGCGCAGGTGACCACCAGCAGCCAGATGTTGGCAAGCACGTCCTCGATGTCTATGGCCATGATGCCGGCGGCTATCATCGCGTCGAACATCGTGCCGCTTATGCGATCCATGAGGTGGTTGTTGGTGTAGTAGCGGCGGATGACGTTTTTCTTTTTGAGGGCGGACATGACGGTCTTTATGAGGAAGGCCGCCACCAGCGCCCAGAGGAAGTTGAGACCCCAGGCCAGGTCTCCGACGGCCTGTATCGGCACCGCCGCCAGCAGCAGCATGATGCCGTAAGCGCCCGCGTAGGCCAGAGCGACCAGGCAGAGCTGGACGGTCAGCTTGTCGATGCTCTCGCTGTTGGGTATCTCGTCGGGGTCTTCGATTATCACGCGGTCTTTCTCCGCGGCCAGCGCGCGGCGGGGCTTCACCAGACCCTTGCGCGTGGCTATGTTCAGGTATATCACGCCGAATACGCTGCCGACGATGAAGCCTATCGCAGCGACGGCCAGGCCGAAGTTGCTGCCGCCGGCGAAGCCGTAGTTCGCCTCAAAGTTGCTGCCCCAGCTCAGCGCGCTGCCGGTGCTCTGGCCGAAGCCCATGGGCAAAATGAGTCCCGCGGCGTAGAACGATCCGTTGAGGAAAAAGAAGGCTATCGAGATGACCAGGCCGACAAGCGCCTGGATGAGATAGCCGCCGGCCATGATGGCGCCGGACTCGACCACCTTGACGGTGGAGACCTTCTTCTCCTCCTTCGCGGTCTTGAGCGCCATCGCGGCAAAGCCCAGGCCGAGGCAGTGGTAGGTGATGATCTCCATGGTGGCGTTGTCCACCAGCGGCGTGAGCGCCGGTATCTGCTTGAGTATGAGCACCAGAAATCCGCCTATTATAGCGGCGGGTATGTAGAGCTTTTTCAGGAACGGCACCTTTGTGCGCAGGACATTGCCGACCAATATGGCGATAAACAATATTCCCAATTGACCCAGAAATGTCCAGACGTAGGCGTCGGAGAATACTACGGTTTCAGGCATAAACCCACTCCTCCTCGCGCGGCCGGAAAACCCGCGCGTACGTTATTTCCACCGACATAGTATAACACAGTTCTCAAATCAAGTTAAACTCATTGCTAAAAATACCCGTAAATTTTTGAAGCCCGGGCGGCAGAGAAAATTGTAGAATTTGCTCACTTACTGTCATTTGTGTAAATTCAACACGCGCTACTAATTTGTTCTTCCCCTCTGGTTTTGTGCATGATCCTGTGGTAAAATCGGCTCAGAGGTGATAATATGACGCTCAATGCACTTATCGGCATACTGATCCCGCTCGCGGGCACTACGCTCGGCTCGGCCTGCGTCTTCCTGCTGCGCGGCGAGCTGCGTCCCCGGCTGCAAAAGCTGCTGCTCGGCTTCGCGTCCGGAGTCATGATAGCGGCCAGCGTGTGGTCTCTGCTGATGCCGTCCATCAGCATGGCCGAGACCCAGGGCGTGACGCCGTGGGTGCCGGCGGCGATAGGCTTCCTGCTGGGCATCGGCTTTCTGCTGCTGCTGGACACGCTCGTGCCCCATCAGCATCTCGACTGCGACAAGCCCGAGGGCTGCCCGGCAAAGCTCGGCAAGAACACGATGCTCGTGCTGGCCGTCACGCTGCACAACCTGCCCGAGGGCATGGCCGTCGGCGTGGTGTTCGCCGGCGCTTCTCAGGGCGATCTGCCGCTCTCGCTGGCCGGCGCGTTCGCGCTTAGCATAGGCATAGCGCTGCAAAACCTGCCCGAGGGAGCGGTGATTTCCATGCCCCTGGCAGGGAGCGGCGCCTCGCGCGTGAGAGCCTTCCTGACGGGCTTCGCCTCCGGCGTGGTCGAGCCGATAGGCGCGCTGCTGACCATTCTGCTCACGGGGCTTGTCACCCCCGCCCTGCCCTACATACTCGCCTTTGCCGCCGGAGCCATGATCTACGTCGTGGTCGAGGAGCTCATCCCCGAAGCGCAGAGCGGCGAGCACTCGAACATCGGCACCATAGGCGCCGCTGCGGGCTTTGTGCTCATGATGATACTCGACGTTGCGCTCGGCTGAGTCCGCGCCTTCTCCCCGGCTTGGACATATGAGATACGTCCGGCGAGCGTTTCCTCCCGCCGCGTGGTTATGCTGACGAAAAATGTCGAATTTGCTTGAAATAGGCACGCGCATGTTTTATTATAAATGAGTAAATTCCGGCATGTGGGGGAATTGCGGTGGTGAGGAAATTAGAGATAGCGCTCCTGGGCGTTGCGTTCGCCGTGGTGGCCGCGTGTTCGGCGGCCGGCGAAGCATCGCTCCAGGGGTTTTTTACGCGCCTGACGCTCAGCCTGACGGTGGGCGACTCGGTCACTGAGGTCTACGCTCAGCCCGGCGAGACGGCGGATCTCTCAGCGGTCACGGCCGGCGAGGGGCTGCGGGTGGCCTATTGGCTGGACTCTGACGGCGACACGGCCGACCTGTCGCAGCCGGTGGAGGCCGACGCCGAATACACGGCGGTGCTCGCGCCCGAGCTTAACGGCCAGCTGGAGCCGTGGCTGGAGCTGGACGAGCACGGCCTCGCCCACCCCGGCGAACACGTGACCGGGGAGGAAATAGCCGCCGCCGTGGACTCCATGTTCGGCGGCGCTGTCCGCACGGACGTGATAGCGCGCCTCGACACCGTGAGCGAGGTGGAGCTGGCTCTTGTGCTGGACGGATTGTTCCCGCCCGAAGCGCTCTCCGGCCTGACGGAGAACGACCCGCTCAGCAGGATAGAGGCAGCCGGCATCATCTATCCGCTGTATATGGATACACTATATGGCGACGCCTGGGGCTATGATGCAGTGTACGCCGTTATCGCCCCGGATCTCGACCCGCTGAGCGACGGCGCAGGAGCTATGACGGCTTGCCTTGACGCCTCCGGCGCTGTATACTACGGTGAGGGGCTGGTCAACCTGGACGGGTACCTCTACCGCGTGGACGCCTCCGGGCTGTTCTGCATGGACGAGGAGGTTGACGGCCTCTACTACGGCGCCGACGGGCGCTACACCTCCGGGAACGAGGAGCTGGACGCCTACGTGGCGGAGACGCTCGCGCCCATCTGCGCTGAGTGCGAGACCCGCGAGGAGATGCTCCGCGCGGCCTATCTCTACGTGCGCGACAACTTCACCTACCTCCGCCGCAACTACTACGCCGTCGGCGACGACGGCTGGCAGATAGACGAGGCGCTGACCATGTTCAGCACCGGGCGCGGCAACTGTTACTGCTACGCCGCTGCGTTCTGGTCGCTGGCCCGCGGCCTGGGCTATGACGCCACAGCCGTGGCAGGCACTGTCGGCTGGGAGCGCTCGCCCCACGGCTGGGTGATAATGTACGACGGGTACGGAACCCGGATAGTCTACGACGTGGAGCTGGAGATGGCATACCACTACAACCGCGGGCGCTATGACGTCGACCTGTACGCCATGGAGCCGGAGGACACCACAAGCTGGAATTACATTTACGGAGAACAGTTTAGATGAGCACTGACAGCGCGATATTTCTGTTTTTCTTCCTGCCTCTGCTGCTGATACTGGAGGCGGTCATAAGGCCGGTCAAGGCCAAGAACGTATTTCTCTGCATCGCCGGGCTGATTTTCTACGCCTTCGGCGAGCTTTGGGCGCTGGCGCTGCTGATAGCCTCGGCGCTTGTGAACTGGGCGCTGGGACTGTTGGCCATGCGCGGCAGGAAATACGCGGTCGTGCTTGCCGCGGTGCTGAACCTGGCGCTGCTGGGCGTGTGCAAGTACCTCGGCTTCTTCGGCGAGGGGCTCTCGCTGCTCGGCCTGGAGGTCTCCCTGCCGGATATAATCGCCCCGGCCGGCGTGAGTTTCTTCACCTTCAAGGGCATAAGCTACGTAGCGGACGCATACAAGCGCCCCGAGACCGCCTCGCGCAGCTTCTTCCGGGTGCTGTTCTACATCTCCTTCTTCCCCGAGGTCATGAGCGGCCCGCTCTCCCGCTTTGCAAGCTTTGACGCCCAGCTCGCCGCGCGCGAGCGCTCGGCGGAGCGCACGGCCAGCGGACTGCGGCGCTTCATCCTCGGCCTGGCCAAAAAGCTGCTGCTCTCCGGCGGCTGCGCCGTGGTCGCCGACGCCGCCTTCGGCGCGGGCGCGGCGCTGGACGCGCGCATGGCCTGGCTGGGAGCCGTCGCCTACTCCCTGCAGCTCTACTTTGACTTCTCCGGCTACTCCGACATGGCCGTCGGCCTCGGCTCGACGTTGGGCTTCACCTGCCCGGAGAACTTCAACCACCCCTTTGCCGCCACGAGCATAACGGACTTCTGGCGGCGCTGGCACATCTCGCTCTCGCTGTGGTTCAGGGACTACCTGTACATACCGCTGGGCGGCTCGCGGCGCGGCAGGTGGCGCACCGCGGCGAACAAGGCGGTCGTATTCGTGCTGTGCGGGCTCTGGCACGGAGCCAACATGACCTTCGTGCTCTGGGGCGCGTGGCACGCGCTGCTCTCCGCGCTTGAGAGCCTGAAGGTGCTGGACGTGGAGCGCTGGCGCAGGACAGCCGCCGGGCGCGTGCTCTCGCGCGTGTATACGCTCCTGGCCGTGTGCCTGGGCTTTGTCATGTTCCGCGCATCGAGCGTGAGCGAGGGCTTCGCCGTGCTGGGCGCGATGTTCACCGGCTGGGATTTTAGCCTCGCCGGGGATCTGCTCCTGGCCAGGACGGTGGACGCATACACCGTGCTCGTGCTGGCGCTCTCGGCGCTGCTCTCGCTGCCGGTGCTCGATGCGCTCAAGTCGCGCCTCGCGCGCTCAGGCGGACGGATAGGCGCCGGAGCCGAGGCCGCGAGCTACGCGCTCTGCGCAGTCCTGCTTGTGGTCTGCGCCTCGGCGCTCGCCAGCGGCGGTTTCGCCCCGTTTATCTACTTCCAGTTCTAGGAGGGCTTGGACGTGCAAAAGAAAGGAACTGTACTGCGCGGCATTGTGCTGGTCCTGGTGCTCTGCTGCCTGGCTCTCACCATAGGCGCGCGGCTGGGACTGTTCTCCGGCGCCGTGCTGACCATCACCGCCAACGGGGAGGTCACGGAGCTCGACGTCCAGCGCGGACAGGTGGCCGACGTGTCGCAGTTTGAGGCCGCTCCCGCAGGCTACCGCTTTGTCTGCTGGCTGGACGCGAACGGCAACGAGGCCGACCTGAGCCAGCCGGTCGAGGGCGACGCGAGCTACACCGCGCTCATCGCCCCCGCGCTCACGGCGAGCATGACGCCGTGGCTCGAATACGACGAGCTGGGACGCCTGCTGCCGAACCAGCCGGTCTCCGGCGCGGAGCTTGCCGCTGGCGTGTCCGCGCTCTTTGAAGGCGCGGTGGAGGCGGATAGCCTCGTCTCGCTCGGCGAGGTCACGGAGACCGACCTCGCTGCGGCGCTTGAAGGGCTGTTCTCCCCCGGCACGCTCGCCGCGCTCGACGGCACCGGGCCGCTCACGCGCGCGGCCGCGGCGGAGCTTATCCTCTCGCTCGCGGGCATACAGCCCGCAGCGCCGGAGCGCGCGCCCGCGCCAGACCTGGCTGCCGACGCCCCCGGCGCCGCAGCCCTCGCCGCCTGCGCCGACCCGGCCGGAGCCGTGTCCTACGAGCCGGGGAACGTGTATATAGACGGCTATCTCTACCTCGTGGACGAAAACGGCCTGTTCGTCACAGACGCCGAGGTGGACGGCCTCTACTACGACGAGGAGGGTCGCTGCGCGAGCTACGACTTCGAGCCGGGCTTCGTCAACCTGGGCGGCTATCTCTACTATGTGGACGAGGACGGACGCTTTGCTCAGGACACTGAGATAGGCGGCATCTACTTCGGCTCCGACGGCCGCTACACCAGCGGCAGCGAGGAGCTGGACGCGCTGGTGGCGGAGGTCCTCGCTCCCATCTGCGAGGAGAACGAGACGCGCGAGGAGATGCTCCGCGCGGCCTTCAACTACGTGCGCGACAGCTTTGAGTACCTGCGCCGCAACTACTACGCCGTCGGAGAGACCGGCTGGGAGGTCGAGGAGGCCACGACCATGTTCTCCACCGGGCGCGGCAACTGCTACAACTACGCGGCGGCCTTCTGGGCGCTCGCCCGCGGGCTGGGCTACGACGCCACCGCCGTCTCCGGGACCATGGGCTGGGACTACGAGCCGCACGGCTGGGTCACCATCTATGACGAGAACGGCGCGCTCTTGACCTACGACACCGAGACCGAAATGGCCTACCGGCGCGACGGCGACTACAGCAAGGACATGTTCGCCATGTCCTACTGGTACGCCGCGGGCTGGAACTACTACTACGGAGCGTAATACCGATGAAGCGGTTCTATCTTATATTCATAGCCTTGATACTCGCGCTCTGCATGATACCCGGCGTCGGCCTGCTCATAAACGGCCCCGCCGAGGCCGGGGCAAACGAAGTCGGCGCGGCCATGCCCGGCCTGACGGAGCGCGACGGCTCGCTGAACACCGACTACCTCGGCGAGCTGGCCGACTACGTCAACGACGGCTTTTATCTCAGGCAGGAGCTTATCACCGGCTGGGCAAAGCTGCTCGCGCCCCTGGGGCACAGCGCCGAGGACGACGTCGTACTCGGCCGCGACGGCTGGCTCTACTACGCGCCCGAGATCGAGGGCTGGGCGGGCGTCTATACGCTCGGCGAGCGCGGGGTATACGCCGCCGCGAACAACCTCGCCCTCATGCAGGAGTACGTCGAGAGCCTGGGCGCGGACTTTGTGTTCACGATAGCCCCGGACAAGAGCACGCTCTACCCCGAACACCTCCCCGGCTATCCGCAGTCCGGCGAGCCCTCGAGCGCAGAGCGTCTGGCGGCGGCGATGGAGGAGTTGGGCGTTAGTTATGTAAACCTGTTTGAGCTGTTCAGCGCTCAGGACGAGGTGTACTACTTCGAGCACGACTCGCACTGGAACAGCCGCGGCGCGGCGCTGGCCGCCGACGCGCTGAACGCCGCGCTCGGCGTCGGGAGCAGCTATGCCGACGGATATGAGTACGAGACCGTGCAGCACACCGGCGACCTCTTTGACATGCTCTACCCCGCCGGCACGGACACGGAGACGAACGACGCGCCCACCGCGCTGAACTTTGACCAGGGCGCCAACATCCGCCCGGACAGCATAACCATAGACACGACTTCGGACGGGGTCGGGAGATTGCTGATGTTCCGCGACAGCTTCGGCGAGCTGCTCTACCCATTCATGGCGGAGGGCTTTGCCTCCGCCAGGTTCTCGCGCCAGGCCGCCTATGATCTTACAACGGCGGAGGAACTTTCCTCCACGGCCGTCGTCATAGAGCTTGTAGAGAGAAACCTCTCCTGGTTATATGAGCAGCCGGCCGTCTTCCCCGCCCCGGAGCGCGAATTGAACCTCGCGTCGGAGATAGAAGGCGAAGCTACGCTGGAGGCCGACGCGGCTCTCGACGGAGCCCACAGCGTCACGGGCGTGATTTCCGGAAACGTAGATGTTGATTCTGACGTCTACATAGCGTATAATGGCGCTGTCTATGAGTGCCTGCTGACGGCGGACGGGTACACCGCCTGCCTGCCCGGCGAGGGCGGCGGCGAGTACACGCTGTTCTGGTACTCGGACGGAAATCTGACGCACTGCGACATGAGCGTCAATATATAATCAGAAAGGGACCACAAAATGAAGAAGATACTGAGCCTTATGCTTGCCGCGATGCTCGTTCTCGGCCTTGCCGCCTGCGGCGACGCCGGCAGCAGCGAGACCCCCGCGCCCACCGCCGCGCCCAGTGAGGCCGCGCCGGAGGACACCACCTCCCCCACCGAAGCGGTCGAGGGCACCGCTGCCCCCGAAGATGGCGAGAACGGCGGCGACACCAGCCTGCTGGAGACTGCCAAGACCTTTGAGGGCGCCCCCGTGGAGGAGCTTATCGCGGCCATCGGCGAGCCCGAAAGCAGCGACTACGCCCCCAGCTGCCTGGGCGCAGGCGAGGACGGCAACCTCTATTACGACGGCTTCACTGTCTACACCTACCGCGACACCGACGGCCAGGAGACCGTGAACTACGTAGAATAAACGAAAGCGAGGCGCACAATGAAAAAGAGGAGCAAGATAGCGCTGATATGCGTGATTGCAGCCGTACCGCTGCTGCTGATAGCGGCCTTTTTGCTCTTTGCCTTACCGTACATAAACGCGGCTTCCTCCATGCCGGAGGGAGCCTCGTTGTCTTTGCTCTACCTCTCGGACGGTGAATACCGCCTGGAGTGGCCTACAGGCGACAACGCCACGCACTACGCCGTCAGCCTCGGCGACGAGGCCGTCACCGGAGAGCCTGTCAGCGAGACCCGGACTCTGCTCAGCGGCGTAGCGGAGCGCGACTGCACGATAACCGTAACCCCCTATGGCAGCTGGTACCTCTTTGGCAGGGAGCATCTGCGTGAGGGCGAGCCGCTTGCCACCTCCGTATCCCTGGTCAGCCCGGACGCGCCGGAGGCCGAGTGGACGGTCGACGTGGAGCGGCAGACGCTCACCGCCGTGGTCGAGCCGCGCGTGGGGCTGAGCTATGAGCTGCGCCTCGTCACGGATGACCCCGAAGCCGAGGCCGGAGAGAACGAGCGCTTGCTCGCAAGCTCCGACGACGGGACGCTCACCGTCCGCTTCGGCGAGGACGCCGACCTCGCGATGCCCGAGTACGGCGAAGAATACGCCTTCGTCGTGCGCGCCGTGCTCAGCGGTGAGGGCTACGCCCTCACCGGACGACCCGGAGAGGCGTTCACGCTTGAGCGCGAAGACCTGCTGTCCGACACCAGCACGCTCAGCAGCGAGGCCATGGAGGACACGAACCAGTACAGCCTGAGCTGGACCGAGGCCAAGGGCGACTACTACGAGATACAGTCCAGGGACGGCGACGAGTGGACTACCCTGGCCACCGTGGATTGCGGCGAGGAGCTGGTTTACGAGACCGGCACGCTGGCCAGCTGTCGGGAATACACCTTCCGCGTCGTGGGCTACGACGAGGGCGTGGAGGAGAGCGTGTCCTCCAGCGACGAGCTGAGCTTCACCACCGAGCGCTCGCCCATATACTGCACCATCTGGCCGCTGACCGAGCTGGCGGTCTACGCGGACTCGAGCATGTCCGAGCTGATGGAGGGCTACACCGCCCCGGCCGCGACGGCCTACTGCGTTATGGACGAGGAAAACGGCATGTTCCAGGTGCGCCTGGACGAGGACGTCTACGGCTGGATAGAGAGCAACTACTGCATGATAAACCTCCCCGAATACCTCGGAGAGCTGCTGGCCTACGACATCACGAACAGCTACGCCTCCAAGTACATGGTGCACGGCTATGAGATACCCGAGGTCACGGACACCGTCATACCCGGCTACGAGCACGTACAGCTGGCTGACGGGCTGTACCTGGCGCCCTACCTCTACCCCTGCTGTGAAAAGCTCTACAGCGCCGCCACGGCCGCGCTGGAGGACGGCTACCGCCTGAAGATCTACGACTCGTTCCGCCCGCGCATGGCCACGACCTACATATACAACACCGCGGAGGCCATAATAGACACCCCCCTGCCGGAGACGGATTTCTACGGCGAAGTCCCCGAGGATCTGCCGGACGAGGAGGGTCTGACCTACCGCCGCCTGGTCACTGAGGGCAACTACTCCCTGCCGAACTTCCTGGCGCAGAACGGCTCGTATCACAACATGGGCATAGCGCTGGATCTCACGCTGGAGCGCGTGGACACCGGCGAGGAGCTGGAGATGCAGACCGACATGCACGACCTCTCCGTCTACTCCATTATCTCCCGCAACAACGAGGAGGCGCTGCTGCTGGACAGCTATATGAAGGCCGCCGGCTTCGGCGGGCTAACCAGCGAGTGGTGGCACTTCCAGGACAACGACACCCGCAACGCGCTGAGCCTGAACATATACATGCAGTACGGCGTCAGCTGCGCCGGCTGGGTCTGCAACGACGACGGCTGGCGCTACCGCAACGCGGACGGCACCTACGCCGAATGAAAAATGCCCTGACCCGCAGTGGGTCAGGGCATTTTGCGCCTCCCGGCGGGAAGCTCACAGGCGCGTCTTGAGATTTTTTTGTTGAGCGCGCGATCGTTTTGCTGTACAATACCGGTATCGGAGGTGCACTATGGTTATCTATTATACGGGAACAGGAAACAGCGAATACTGCGCCAAACAGCTCGCCGCGCTCACGGGAGACAGATGTATCAGCGCCTTTGAGTACATACGCGGCGGCATAGCCGGGGAGTTCGTCTCTGATACGCGGTGGGTGTTCGTATCGCCGACGCACGGCTGGCGCCTGCCGCGCGTGTTTGAGGGTTTTATACGCTCGACGCGCTTTGTCGGCTGCCGTGACGCATACTTTGTCATGACCTGCGGCACGGACACGGGGAACGCGGCGGCGTACAACCGCGCGCTGTGCTCGGAGAAAAGCCTTGCATACCGCGGCACGGCAAGCATCGTCATGCCCGAAAACTATGTAGCCATGTTCCCCGTGCCGGACGAGGCCGAGTCCAGGGAGATAGTAGACCGCGCAAAGGAGAGCATCCGCCTCGCGGCGGACTGCATCGCCGGCGGCCTGGACCTTGCCGGCCACCCGGCGTCCGCGCTCGACCGCATGAAATCCGGAGTAGTACACGCGGCGTTTTGCCGGTTCATGATTGGCGACCGGCGCTTCACGGTGAGCGGGGCGTGCATAGGCTGCGGCAAGTGCGAACGCCTGTGTCCGGTGCGGAACATCACGATGGAGCGCGGCAGACCCACGTGGAACGGGAACTGCACCCACTGCATGGCGTGCATCTGCTCCTGCCCGGCCTCGGCCATCGAGTACGAAAAGATAAGCGTCGGAAAACCGAGATACCACTGTCCTGACGCCGGCGATATTTCGGCAGGATCACCCGCGCAGCAGTGAAGCCCGAGCGTATAGTGTGCAACACTTACGCTCGTTCCGATTCTTGCTCCGCTGGTTTCGCATCCGGTTTGCGGGGCGATAGAGTTTGGGTTTGGCATCAAGCGCAGTAAACCGGTAAAAAAGAAGCAGAAGGCTCAAAGCCTTCTGCTTCTTGGCTTTTGGGGTGAATTATACTATCAAGTGCAACACTTTAAGGGAATAAAAGAGTTCATACAGAGCCCTACGTGGTAGAATGGAGTAACCACACAACAAAACACCAGGAGGGGACTGTATGAACTACCACCATCTTACCATAGAAGAGCGCTCTTGTATACGAAAATATTACGTCGACGGCCTGAGCTACCGTGAGATCGCCCGGCTGATCGGACGGAACGTCAGCACGGTGTCACGGGAGATACGGCGCAACTGTACTCACATGTACGACATCCCCACCTACTACCCGCACACAGCCCAGAAGAAATATCTGCTGAGGCGCTCTTATTGCCATCGCGGCATGTTCCGTTCGCAGGAAGTGATTGAGTACATAGAGGAAAAGCTGAAGGCTACATGGTCACCGGAACAGATTGCCTGTACACCTTGCGAGCTGAAGATGCCAAGCTGGAGGACTATTTACCGTTGGATCTACGAGAAATACCTGGTGAACGGAAACCTGAAAGTGCTCCGGCGCAAGGGGAAGAGCCATGGACGCAAGGAAACACGGGGAAAATACAGCAAGAGCAAGTCGATTCGTAAACGGGACAAATCCGTGTACAGCCGGAAAGAAGCCGGCCACTGGGAAGCGGATACGGTCGTGAGTGGCCAGGGCAAGAGCAGAGCCTGCTTTGCCACTCTGGCAGAACGCAAGACACGCTTTTACATTGCCGTGAAGATGCCTGACCGGCGGGCAGAGACCATGGAGAACGCAATTGTCGCTGCGTTGTCTGCCTTTCCGCCCCAGCTGGTCAAGACGATCACCTGCGACCGCGGAGCCGAATTTGCCAACTGGCGCAAAATTGAGGAACGGCTGCACTGCGAGGTCTATTTTGCCGACCCCTATTGTGCATGGCAGAAAGGCACAAACGAGAATCTCAACGGCCTGCTGAGGGAGTTCTATCCGAAAGGCAGAAACCTATCCCGTGTCGCTCCCGCCACGCTAAAACGAAACCTGGCGTTAATCAACGCCAGGCCTCGCAAAGTTTTGAACTTCCATTCTCCCCAGGAACTATGGGACTTTGAGCTCAATTCCTGTTGCACTTAGTTTGACAAATCACTTTTGGTCGTCCTTACACCGCCACAACTCGCCGCGCCGGATATTATCAAAATTGAAGCCCAACGAAGTGGGTTCAATTTGGAAAAGGAGGAGCAGCGGAGCGAAAAAAAGCGCGAAAAAAACAAATCCGAAGCCAAAGTGCTTCGGATTTGGAAGGAGGCGCAAGGGAGCGAACGCAGTTTTCGGCAATAGCCTATGGCTGTTGCCGGAAACGAAGTTGAGCGGACTTTGCGCCGACGCTGGTGCCGGTGGCGGGAATCGAACCCGCACGCCATTGCTGGCAATGGATTTTGAGTCCACCTCGTCTACCAGTTCCAACACACCGGCATAACGTATGGATTATACATCACGTCAGCAAAATTTTCAAGAGCGTATTGGCTAAATAAAAACTTGAAGATTCTTCTTGACATTTCAATTCAAGAGTGCTATTATAATCGAGCATTCCAAATACGCGCGAGTGGTGGAATTGGCAGACTCGCTAGATTCAGGTTCTAGTGTGCACTACGCACGTGCGGGTTCAAGTCCCGCCTCGCGCACCA
>UQQF01000041.1 GCA_900543085.1 uncultured Eubacteriales bacterium
CCCGCCAGAGCGAGCACAAGCGCGCCGCCATGATAGGCCGCGTGTTCCAGGACCCCATGATGGGCACGGCGCCCACCATGACCATTGAGGAGAACCTGGCCCTCGCCGCCCGCCGCGGCCGCCGCCGCACCCTGGCCTGGGGCATCAGGAAAAGCGAGCGCGCCGATTACCGCGACCGACTCGCCAGCCTGGGCCTCGGCCTGGAGAACCGCATGACCACCCGCGCCGGGCTGCTCTCCGGCGGCCAGCGTCAGGCGCTGACGCTGTTAATGGCCTCCCTTGTGAAGCCTCGCCTGCTGCTCCTCGACGAGCACACCGCCGCTCTCGACCCCGGCACCGCCGCGCGCGTCCTCGAGCTCTCCGACCAGATAGTCTCCGAAGGCCGGCTCACCACGCTGATGGTCACCCACAACATGCGCGACGCCATAGAGCACGGCAACCGTCTCATCATGATGAACGAGGGCAGGATAGTCCTCGACATCTCCGGCGAGGAGAAGCGCCGCCTCACGGTGGACTCCCTGCTGGCCAGGTTCTCCCGCGCCTCCGGTGAGGAGCTGCTCACCGACCGCGTGCTGATAGGCGCATAAAGCCTGTCCAGGGGACGCTGTGCCCCCGGATTCCGGCCTGGGCGGAGCCCGGGCCGGGTGTCAGGTGAAAGCACCAACACTATAACGAATTGGCAACTATACACCCTCACAGGGTGGGGGTGTATTTTTGCGGCCTTTTTCAGGTCAGATACAAGCAAAATTGGAGGAATAAGTAATGCACAGGAAACTGCTCTCCGCCGCGATTGCGGCCACGATGACGCTCACTCTAGCCGCCTGCGGCACTTCCCAGGACGACGGCCAGAGCGCCGACAACCCCGATGCCTATATTGTCGGCATCTGCGAGCAGATGGAACACGTCTCCCTCAGCGAGGCCACCCGGGGCTTTAAAGACGGCCTGGTGGAAATACTCGGCGAGGACAGCGTGGTCTTCCGTGAGCAGAATGCCGGCGGAGAGCAGGCCAACTGCACGACTATAATTGACGGTTTTGTATCAGACGGCGTGGACCTCATCCTCGCCAACGCCACCTGGCCGCTGCAGGCCGCGGCGAGCGCCACCAACAGCATTCCGGTGCTCGGTACCAGCGTGACCGACTATGCCACCGCGCTCAACCTTGATAATTTCGACGGTACCATCGGCAGAAACATCTCCGGCACCAGCGACCTGGTAGACCTGCAGGCCCAGGCGCAGATCGTGCAGGAGCTCTTCCCTGAGGCGGAAAACGTGGGCCTCCTCTACTGCTCTGGCGAGCCCAACAGCGTCTATCAGATTGAGACCGTGCGCGGCTACCTCGAGGACATGGGCTATGCCTGCGAGGTTTACGCCTTCACCGACGTGAACGACCTCGCCAGCGTCACCCAGGCCGCCTGCGACAGCTCCGACGTCATCTACATCCCCACCGACAACACCGTCGCCGCCAATACCGAGAGCGTGGCCAACGTGGTGCTCGCCGCGGGCGTCCCCGTCGTGGGCGGTGACCCCGGCATCTGCTCCGGCTGCGGCGTGGCCACCATCGCCACCGACTATTACGAGCTCGGCAAGCTCACCGCCCGGATGGCCGCCGAAATCCTCACCGGCGAGGCCGATATCAGCACCATGGCGGTGCAGTACGGACCGATGCAGAAGATCTACAACGCCGCCAACTGCGATACCCTGAACATAACCGTCCCCGAAGATTACACTCCCGTGGAACAATAAATCACCGCAAAAATGCGGGCAGCCAAATGGCCGCCCGCATTTATTATCGCTACAGCTATTTGCCTTCAGAATAAATGGATATAAATAGCGCTGATTACGCTTTGAGCCTATCATGCTTGATTTTGCAATTTCTGTAACTGCCCGGTATACACGTATCAGATCCAATGTAACGAATCATTATGCGTCACAAATCTAATATAAAACCAATAAATCATAGTATTTAAAAAAGCGGTATTCATTTTACCGGCGGGATGTTTTATTTTGCATTGCAGTTGTGACACACATTTCACAATTTCTGTTGACTATGTAGGTGCAGCGTAGTATAATACTTACAAGAAGTTTGTCAGTAAAACCGCAGACCAGAATTTCACCCCGGTGGGGCAGCGTTTCAGAGAATATGGCTGGCGCTCGCTCGCCGGGCTTTTTTGCTATCGGGGGCAAAATTGGTCTGACCAGAATCTGATTGAACACGAGGGGGGTAAAACTTGCGAGACTTAAAGCACATGATCGAGTTTGAAGAGCTGCTGCGCGCAGCGAACAACGACCTGGTCAAGCGCGCCTGTGCCGACGGGCGGCTGGCGCTGGCGTATAACTGCTCGCACGTGCCGGAGGTGCTGCTGGACGTGGACGGCTGCTTCGGCGTGAGGCTGCGCGCTCCGGGCTGCTTCAGCCCGGACATGGCCACGTATTACATGACCAACCGCTCATGTCCGTACTCCAAGAGCATACTCGAGAGGGCGTTTGAAGGCGGGTACAACTTCATCTCGGCGCTCCTGGGGCAGGAGTGCTGCACGACCATGAACCGCATGGAGCAGTACTTTGACTACTGCGAGCTGATACCCAACGAGAAGTTCTTCGTCTCCTGCCTGGATATGCCCATCAACCGCAGCGAGTGGCACGAGGGCTACTATGAGCGGCAGCTCAGGCAGAAGGTCATCGAGCCGCTCGAGCGCGTCTACGGCGTGGATTTCTCGGATGAGAAGCTCATGGCGGCGATAGAGCGGCACAACGAGGTCTGCCGCATCATAACCGAGATGGGCGAGCTGAGGAAGGCGGAGAACCCGGTACTGACCGGCTATGAGTTCCACGTCATCCAGCTGTGTACGCTGACCTGTCCCAAGGACCTGCTGCTGCCCATGCTGCGCGAGACGCTCGAGGAGCTGAAGCACCGCGAGCCGGAGCCGAAACCGGCGTATCGCGCCCGCGTCATGGTGGTGGGCAGCGAGATAGACGACCCCGAGTTCACCAAGATGCTGGAGATGTGCGGAGCCTATGTCTGCGCCGACCGCTACTGCTTCGGCTCCATGCCGGGGCGCGAGGGCATCGCCGTAGGGGAGGGGGAGACGCCGCTGCACGCCATCGCGCGCTATTACCTGTGGAACAACCACTGTCCGCGCGCGATGGGGCCTCAGGCGCTCAAGGAGCGCAAGCGCTACGTCTACGACAAAGCCCGCGAGTACGGCGCGGAGGGCGTGATCGTGGAGAGCATGAAGTTCTGCGAGTACTGGGGCTATGAGCGCGCGCAGGACGCCATCTGGCTCACCGAGGGCTACGAGGTGCCGGGCACTCTGCCCGTGTGCCAGATCGAGAGGGACTATACCACAGCCGCCGCCGGACAGCTCCGCACGCGGTTCCAGGCCTTTGTGGAGTCGCTGGAGATAAAGCGCATACAGGGCGCCATAGATAACAGGGAGGAGGTGCCCGCGATATGAAAAAGCGCCCCTTCAAGGAGAGGTACCCGACGCTCAGGAGCTTTCTGAAGGGCGACGGGAAGTGCAAGTACATAGGCGACCGGTACATAGAGGGCACGAATATCTACGACAGGCGCGAGTGGCGCGGCGTGGCGGACACGGCCTATGACTTCGGCTGGTGGCTGCTGACCTGGGTCAAGATGGGCGCCTTCGTGGCCAAGAACCCCGTGCGCATCGCGCGTGCGTTCTGGCGCTACCGCTGGCTCAGCTCCTACCTCGTCGCGCCGCACATGGTGGACAAGTGGATAGCCGGCGACCGCGGACTGATGCTGCGCTGCGACAGGCACGCCCTCAACGCCATGATCTCCGACTCGGTAGACATACTCTGGACCATGCTCCGCGCCGACCGCAAGCTGGGCGAGACCAAGTGGACGGAGAAGACGATAGCCTTCGACTACACGCTGCCGAGGCACATAATGATGGGCTTCCCCGGCTATTACAGCGTGAACATAAACCAGCAGTGCGCGTTCATGCTGCCGCTGATGATAAAGCAGATGGGCGCGTATTACATCGACCAGAGCGTGAGCGTGGGCATACCGCAGGACATGTGCACCCTGCCGCTGACCGAGGTCGGCGTGGCGGTCGAGCACGAGTACCCCGACATCGGCAACTGCTGGCTGTGCACCAACAACCCCTGCGACGCCAACATGATGGACAACGCCGTCATGTACCGCGAGCTGTCGGGCAACGGGCGCAAGGCCGTCCACGCCTTTGTCACGCCGCTGATGTACGACGACCCCACGACCAAGGAGCTGGCCGTGCACGAGGTGTACTCGGCCATCGGCTTCCTGGAAAAGCAGCTGGGCGAGAAGTTCAACTGGGACGCCTTCGCCCAGGGGCTGGAGCGCGTGAACCAGGTGACGCGCGAGGAGCTGGAGCGCTGGGACATCTACGCAACCACGAACACGATAGGCATGAACGGCGTGTGCCAGGGCTTCTTCCGCATCTACTTCTACCAGCAGAGCGCCAACAAGTACTTCGACCGGGAGAGCGCGAAAATACTCAAGCTTTTCTACAAGGGCGTGAAGCACGGCGTGAACACCGTCCCGTATGGCCGCCACCGCGCGGTCATGTGGAGCTGCGGCTCCACCTACAACTGTCAGGTGGCCGCATGGCTGTACAACTGCTGGGGCATAGTGCCGGTCATAAACATGGACTCGCTCACCGGCCACAACCTGGTCGACACCTCCGACCGCGACACCATGATGAGCGACGTGGCCGACTGGTACTGCCGCACGCCCATGCGCACCCACACCGTGGGCGGCAACCGGCACATCCTCCAGGTGTTCGAGACCGCGCGCAAGTTCAACTGCGACATGATAGTCATGTACGACGACATCGGCTGCAAGGGCATGGCGGGCTGCCAGGGTCTGATAGAGGAGGAGTTCCGCCGCCACAGCGACGAGTTCCACATCTGCTGGCTGCCCCACGCGCTCATGGACTACCGCACGGTGCCGCCGGCGGAAGCCCGCAAGGCGATAAACGACTACATGCGCACCGTCCTGGGCGAGGAGCCGCTTGACCCCACGCTTGAGGTCTTCGACGACGACGCAGGCTGGTAAGGAGGTAAAAATGAAGGTGTTCTGGAAGCTGTTTGCCGGCCTGCTCGGCCTGACCGGCGGACTCTTTGCCGTGTACTACTACAACCTGGACATGAAGCTCATGTACCGCGCCGTCATACCGCTGCTCAACAAGCACTACGATGCGCGCAAGATAGACCACGAGATTTAGGAGGCGGCTATGGTCAATGCTAATATCGTTCCGCGCGCGCTGAGCCATGCAGAGCGCGAGGCGAGGCAGCGCGGAGAATACGACAGTTTTGCAAATTACCTGGTCTATTGCCCGCGCTGCGGCCACATGGCCAAGACCAACATGTACGTCATGCGCGCCGAGGCGTATATAGACGAGCTGGGAGACACTCCGTGCCCCAAGTGCGGAGCCACCAGGGTCTGGACGCTGGGCTATCCCGCAAACTCCAAGACGGGCTTCGTGAAATTCTGACGGCCGCCGCGGCGGCCGGAAAAGGGAGGGCAGCCGGCTCACGCCGGCTGCCTTTGCGCGCCGCTTGACACGGCGGGTCTGATAGGCTATAATGCTCACGCCTGCGGTCAATGGCGGGCAAAAGCTTGATATAGTTCACCGGAGGGCTGTGTATCGCAATACACACGGCCGGAAAAGGTGACGGGTGCGCCCGGTTATGATATATAGCCGGACGCATATTTTTTTACCCTCGCGGAGAAGAATTGGAAAGTGATGGTGTTATGGACAGCAATTCAACCAGGCTATTTGCAAGGACGCCGCCGGTAAAACTGTTCTTCCTGGCGTCGCTGCCCGGCGCGGTGAGCATGCTCGCCTCGGCGCTGTATCAGATGCTCGACGGAGTCTTTGTAGGCCAGTACCTGGGCGACACGGCCTTTGCCGCGCTAAACCTGGCGATGCCGTTCGTGATAATCAACTTTGCCCTGGCCGACCTCATCGGCGTCGGCTCGTCGGTGCCCATATCCGTCAACCTCGGCCGGGGGCTGAAGCGCGAGGCGGACAACATCTTCACCTGCGCCGTGATAATGATAATCGTCGCCGGCACGGCGGTAGGCGCGCTGCTGTACGCGCTGGCTCCGGCGCTGATGTCGCTGATGGGCGCGGAGGGCGAGTTCGCTCTCTTTGCCGCGCAGTATCTGCGCGTGTACGCCCTCTGCTCGCCGCTGACGACCATAATATTTGCCGTGGACAACTACCTGCGCATCTGCGGATACATCCGCGGCAGCATGTGGCTGAACATACTCATGAGCGTGCTGAGCGCGGTGCTGGAGTTCATCTTCCTCGGCGTGCTGGACTTCGGCATCTGGGGCGCGGCGCTGGCCACGTGCACGGGTATGCTCGTCTGCGTGCTGATAGCCTTTGTGCCGTTCCTGCGCAGGAAGGCGCTGCTGCGCTTTACACGCCCGCGCTTTTCGCCGGCCATGATAAAGCAGATAGTCTCCTGCGGCAGCCCGAACTTCCTGAACAACATCGCCGGGCGCATCACCAGCATCGTCATGAACGCCATACTCGTGCGCCTGGGCGGCGAGACGGCGGTGAGCGTCTACGGCATACTCATGTTCGCCGAAGGCTTTATCCAGCCGCTGCTCTACGGCATGTGCGACTCGCTGCAGCCCGCCGTGGGCTACAACTGGGGCGCGCGGCAGTTCTCGCGCGTGCGCGCCATCGAGCGCTGCTGCTTCACGGCCAGCGGCATAGTCTCCCTGGCCTCCGCCGCGCTCGTGGCGCTGATACCGGAGCTGATCACGCGCCTGTTTGTCGCGAATCCCACGCCCGAGGTCATGGAGATGAGCGTCGGCGCGCTGAGCGTGTTCTCGCTCACGTACATCACCCGCTGGTTCTCCTTCGCCACGCAGAGCTATATGCTGGCCGTGGAAAAGCCGCTGAGCGCCTCGCTCATCTCCGTGTCGACCGCGCTCGTGTTCCCCATGCTCCTCGTAGCCGCGCTCTGGCCGCTCGGCCTGACCGGCATCTGGCTGAACTTCCCCGGAACCAGCCTGCTGGCCGGAGTCATGGCCTTCGTCATCCTCAGGCGCGAGCGCGCGTCCCTCAACCGCCCGGACGAGGACATCCCCGAGCTTGCGGAGGGCTGAGGCAGAGAGCAGTTCGTTAAAAACCTATCTACCATTGACAAGCCGCCGCCCCGGTAGTAGACTGTGCAGGACAGGTGTCATGACACATGTAAAGTCAGTAAACCGGGACGGTGGTTTTTATGTCCAAGGTGGGGGCGTTCCTCAAACGCAAAGACATTGAAATTTCGCTCAAGCGCTACGGCATCGACGCGCTGGGCGCGATGGCGCAGGGCCTTTTCTGCTCGCTGCTGATAGGCACGATACTCAACACGATAGGCTCGCAGACGGGGTGGGAGATATTCACTACCGTCGGCGGATATGCCAACGCGATGAGCGGCCCCGCGATGGCCGTGGCCATAGGCTGGGCGCTCAAGTGCCCGCCGCTGGTGCTGTTCTCCCTGGCCACGGTGGGCTGGGCGTCCAACTCGCTGGGCGGCGCGGGCGGTCCGCTGGCCGTGCTGGTGGTGGCCATCATCGCCGCAGAGCTGGGCAAGGCCGTCAGCAAGGAGACGCCGATAGACATACTCGTCACGCCGCTCGTGACCATCTTTGTGGGCGTGGCGCTCGCGGCGGCTATAGCGCCGCCGATAGGCGCCGCGGCGAACGCCGTGGGCAGCCTCATACGCATGGCGACGGAGCTGCAGCCCTTCCTGATGGGCATAGTCGTCTCGGCCATAGTGGGCATAGCGCTGACGCTGCCCATATCCAGCGCGGCGATCTGCGCGGCGCTGCAGCTCACGGGTCTCGCCGGAGGCGCCGCCGTGGCCGGCTGCTGCGCCAACATGGTCGGCTTTGCGGTCATGAGCTTCCGCGAGAACCGCTGGGGCGGCCTGGTGAGCCAGGGACTGGGCACCAGTATGCTCCAGATGGGCAATATAGTCCGCAACCCTAAGATATGGATACCCGCCATCGTCACCAGCATGATAACCGGCCCAATCGCCACCTGCGTGTTCAAGCTTGAGATGAACGGCGCGGCGATAAACTCCGGAATGGGCACCTGCGGCCTGTGCGGCCCCATCGGCGTCTGGACGGGCTGGCTGGAGCCCAGCGCGGATGCTGTGGCCAACGGCGCGGTCGCCCTCGACCCGACCTGGTTCGACTACCTGGGACTCGTCCTGGTCTGCTTCGTGCTGCCCGCCGTGATATGCTGGGCGCTCGGCCTGCTGTGCAGAAAGCTCGGCTGGATAAAAGAAGGCGACCTGAAACTCGACTGAGCACAGTTGTTGCAGTATTCCTGCGCCCCCGGAACCAAAATGGTTCCGGGGGCGCTTTTTTGTGCTTTGCGTCGACGCGTGACCACAAGATGTAGTGGTTTTTCGACGCCGTTCTTTGTTTTGTAACTTTTATGTCTAGTTTGTAACCTAATGTATCTGTTTTTTTGCTTGAATATTACACACTTAGACTTTATGATGGAGTTACGTAAAAATATTATGTAACCTAGGAGATGCAAGCGATGTACAAAGCCAGACATGCAAAAGCTCATAAGCGTCGTGTGACTCTGCCGATGCTGGTGCTTATAGCTGCGCTGTGCGTCGCGATACTGGTCTTCCCGACGACGGCATCGGGCGCGGACACCACGCCGGACGCCATATCGGGCAGCCGCAGTGCAATGGCGCAGGTGAGCTCCGGGGACGCCTACAGCGTCGTTCCCTCCGCGCAGCACGGCGGCAGCGTGACCCCCTCCTCCTCGGACGCCGTGGCGGGCAAGACCGTCACCTTCACCGTCGAGTCCGACAGCGGCTTTGAGACCGCGGCGGTCAGCGTCATAACCTCCAGCGGCGGCACCGTCGAGGTCACCCGCGTCAGGGACGAGGTCTACAGCTTCGTCATGCCGGCTCAGAGCGTGGTCATCGACGTCGCGTTCCAGTACGCAAGAATGTGAATAAAAGATCCCGGCGCCCTGCGGCGCCGGGATTTTGCATCCCGTCCCCGAGAGCTCACCGCTCCCGGGGGTTATTTGCGTATCAGAAGAAAGAGTGCTCGGACAGCCAGGCCTCGGCCTCGCGCAGGGCGGCGGGCACGTCCCCGCCGGGCATTATCCCGGCGCAGCGGCCGCAATTGGTGCAGTGGCTCACCCGCTCGCTGCGGTCGCGGAGGTTGCCGTAGTAGTTCAGCTCGCTGGAGAAGTCCGGGGCTATCTCCTGCGTGGCCTCGTTGTAATAGCGCAGCAGCTCGGCGACGGGTATGCCCTCTGGGCAGACGGTGGCGTACTTCTCCGGCTCGGTCAGCCGGAAGCGCATATTGCCGTCCATCATGCGCGCGGCCTCGGCCAGCAGCTCAAGCTCGCCGGCGCTCAGAGCGGAGGCGGAATTCAGGCAGCGGATGTTCTGCTCCATCTGCTCCAGGCTGGACATGCCGCTGAGCACGCTGAACACGCCGTCAAGTCCGGCGCAGAACAGCAGCGCCCAGTCGACCGGACTGCGCCCGTCCGCCGGCGAGCGCAGCAGCGCCTCGACGTCTGCGGGCACCTGAGCCAGAGTCCCGCCCTTGACCGGCTCCATGGCTATGACCTGACGGCCGTGGCGGCACACCGTCTCGTAGCAGCGCCGGGATTGCACGCTCGCATGCTCCCAGTCCAGGTAGTTGAGCGCGATCTGCACGAACTCTATCTCGGGGTGCTCGCTCAGAACGCGCTCCAGCACCTCGGCGCTGTCGTGGAACGAGATGCCGATGTGCCTTATCCGGCCTTCGGCTTTCCACCGGTTTACATAATCAAACATGTGACTCCGCGCGATCACCCCGTCGTAGCGAGCGGAATTCACATTGTGCAGCAGGTAGCTGTCAAAGTACCCGGCGCCGGTCCTGGCCAGACTTTCGTTGAAAATCGCCTCTACCTGGCTCTCGTCGGTGATGACGAAGGTCGGCAGCTTGTCAGCCAGAAAATAGCTCTCGCGGGGATAGCGCCCGGCCAGGCACTGCCTGACGGCGTCCTCGCTTGCGCCGTTGTGGTAGACATAACTCGTGTCAAAGTAGTTGTACCCGTTTTGCATGAAGACGTCCGTCATCCGGCAGACCTGGGGTATGTCGATGTGCTCCGGGTTGCCGTCGGTCGTGGGCAGGCGCATCAGGCCGAAACCCAGCTTTTTTGCTACGTTTGCCATGTGTTTGGCCTCCTTGGTTTTGTATACGCCAATTGTAACGCAGATGCGGTTGACAGGGAATTGCCGGACTGGATATAATGTATTTACCGTGAGTAAATACGAAAGGCGGATGAGGCATGTACGACAGACAGCTACTCACCTTTGTGCGCGTGGCGGAGACCGGCTCCCTGACTCAGGCCGCGGAAAAGCTGTATATCACCCCTGCCGCGGTGATGAAGCAGATGAACGCGCTGGAGGCCCGGCTGGAGCTGCGGCTCATAGAGCGCAGCAACCAGGGCGTCCGGCTCACGCGCGCGGGCGAGTACCTGTACGGCGAGGCGCTGAAGCTGATCGCCGCGAGCGATGCGGCGGTGGAGCGGGCGCGGGAGATACAGAGCCGGGAGGGGCGCGTCATACGTGTCGGCTCCTCCTTCCTGAACCCGGGGCGGGTGCTGGCGGACTGGTGGAACCGTATGGGGCGGGAGCCGGAGCGGTTCGGAATAAAAATCGTGCCCTACAGCGACGACCGGGAGCGGATACTCTCAGTGGTGGCCTCGCTGGGGACACGATTGGATTTTATGGTCGGCGTGTTCAGCTCGCGGCGCATGCTGGAGCTGGCGGACTTCACGGAGCTGGGCAGGTATGAGCTGTGCGTCGCCGTACCGCGAAAGCACCCGCTGTCGGCCAAATCACGGCTGGAGATAAGCGACCTATACGGCGAGCGCCTGGTGATGGTCAGGGAGGGCGACGAGCTCTCGCTTGGATCGCTGCGCGAGACGCTCAGGCGCGAGCACCCGCAGATACAGCTTGTCGACACGGACTTTTACTACGACATGGACACCTTCAATGAGTGCGAGTTGTCCGGCTTGCTGCTGCTGACGTTCTACGCCTGGCGGAACGTGCACCCCTCGCTGGTCACGCTGCCGGTGAACTGGCCGTTCACGGCGCCTTACGGGCTGCTCCATGCGCGCTCCATGAGCGCCGCGGCGGCGGAATTCCTCGCCGAGGTAAGGGCGGCGCTGGACAGGCAGCCCACTCAGACCTCCATCTCGTCTATGTAGTAGATGTCGGGCACGACGAAACGGCCGGTCTTGCCGTACAGTGCGCCGGGGACAAGCTCGCACAGCAGGAAGTGCGGCGACACCACGCCGGGGTCGCTGCCCTTTTCAAATATGCCCTTGCCGCCCGCGACGACGAACCCGCTCCGGCCATAGACCGCGATGTTGCCCTCGATGCAGACGCAGCGAGCGCCCAGCTCCCTGGCTCTGTCCAGGGAGTAGTCTATCAGCTGCCTGCCGTAGCCCCGGCGCTGGTGCGCCGGGGCTATGCTCACAGGTCCGAAGATCAGCGCGGGCATACTCCCGCCGCCGTCCAGCTCGATGACTGAGCGGAAGTAGGCGATGTGCCCTATAAGCTCGCCGTCCAGCTCCATGACCAGGTCAAGCTCCGGGACGAAGGCCGCGTCGTCCCTGCCGCGCCGGACTATGATGTGCTCGTTGCAGCCGGGGCGGTAGACGTTCCAGAACGCCTCCTTCACCAGCGCTTCGACGGCCGCGTGATCCTTAGTTTCCTCACGTCTTATGATCGTGCCCATCACTTTTCCTCCAGCAGATGAATTGCGTCCTCGGCAAAGTCGCAGATTATCCTGTCGAGCATGGAGAGCAGGGCGGCAGCCCCATCGGATACACGCTCGTCCCCCTGCCGCTCGCGCAGGGCGCGCAGGGCGTCTATCGTGCGCTGGTTCAGCCCAAGGGCGTTGTAGTAATCGCTCTCCAGCGCCATGCGCGCCGCATCCGTGTCCGGCTCGTCAAAGCCGAGCAGGAAGTCCGGTGTCGTGCCGAAGTAGCGCGCTATCTCGCAGACCGTGGAGGCGCTGGGCGTCGTGGGCGCGCCGCCCTTGGGCTTGAGATACTTGCGTATGGCGGGGCGGGAGACCCCGACCGAATCCGCCAGCTCCTGTATGTTCACGCTCTTGCCCTGGGCGTTGTTGCCGTTCATGAGATACGCCAGGCGCTTGCGGAAGATGTCATTCATGGTCTCCTCGCCGGCGGTGGGCACAAAGGTCTCCGCCGCATCCAACACGCGCTCGCGCCTCTGCTTGGGCTCCTTGGGCGGTTTGGGCTCGCGCGGCGGCTTGGGCTCCCTGGGCGGCTTCGGCGCCTTGACCGGCCGCTCCTTGACCTTGCGTTCCCTGGACGCCTTGGGGGCGTCGGTCTCAGGGGTCTTGTTCTCGTCCATGGCAGCTCCTCCGTAACGTAACTTTAGTTACACAAATGATAGCACGACAGCCCCCGGGTGTCAAGCTCGGCTTGGCGCAAAAAACGTAACTGCCTGTAGACTTGTTCACAAATATGTGTTATTATGTTCACCACGCGCGGAACATTTGGAGCGCGCATTCGTCTGAGGGACGAACTCACAGTAAAGGGGCGGTCACACCCATGAAATTAAATGGCAACAGCCGCGGAAGCCACTCCGCAGGCAGGCACAACGACAGGGAGGACAGGCAGGAACGCTTCACTCCCGGAGACCGCGCGGAGACGGACGGCGGGATAGAGCCGGGCGCCGGCTTTGAGCCCGAAGCGCCGGAGACAGCCGTACAGGGGTCGGAGCAGAGCAAGGACGCGCCCGACGTAGGGGCGGCGCCTGCGCGCAGGCGTCCGGCGTCCGGCGGAAAGGGCGGAGCGAACGGAAAGAAGCGCTCCAAGGGCAGAGTTATCGGCGCGGTGTGCGGCGCCGTGGTGGCGCTGCTGGCGCTGATCGTAATAGTATACGCCCTCTTTGAGAAGCCGCCTGAGCGCGGCCAGAGCGGGCTTGTGCGCCCGGGCGCGGAGAGCACCGCGCCGGAGAGCGCCGACCCTAACGCCTCTGCCACGCCCACTCCCACCGAGGACCCCAACGCCGGCGCGCCGGCGAGTCTGGTGGACGGCATGTACACCTTCCTGATAGTCGGCTTCGACCAGGTGGCCTATCACACGGACACCATCATGGTCGGACGCATGGACACGGTGAACCACACCATCAATGTGGTCAGCATACCGCGCGACACGCTGATGAACATATCCGGAGGCACGAAGAAGATAAACGAGCTTTTCCTGCGCGGCATGAACAACACCGACGGCGACCAGGACGCCAAGCTCCAGGGCGGCATTGACCGCATGCTCGAGGGCATAACGGATATACTGGGCTTCACCCCCGACGTGTACGCCGCGGTCGACCTGGAGGCGTTCGTACAGCTGGTGGACGCCATAGGCGGCGTGGACTACGATGTGCCCGTGGACATGCACTATTCCGACCCGACCCAGGATCTGTACATCAATCTGGACGCCGGAATGCAGCACCTCACCGGCGAGCAGGCGCTTGCCGTCATGCGCTTCCGCTCCGGCTACGTCACTGCGGACATCGGCCGCATAGGCACTCAGCAGGACTTCCTCATGAGCATCGCCAGCCAGTTCCTGAGCCTGGGCAATATACCCAAGCTCGGCGAGTTCATAGACATCTTCACCGAGTATGTCCAGACGAACATGGATGCCGGCAACCTGGCCTTCTTTGCGCGCCAGTTCCTGATGTGCAGCAGCGAGGACATCAGCTTCGAGACGATACCCGCCAACTACAACGACGCGATAAAGGGTCTGAGCTACGTCTCCATCTACGTCGACGAGTGGATAACGATGATAAACGAGAAGCTCAACCCCTACGACCAGCCCGTGACCACGAGCAACGTGAACATACTCACGCACTCGACTACCAGCGGGTTCTACTCCACGACCGGCACCATCGCCGGCGGCGCGGATTCGTTCACCGATTACACCTACCTGAGAGGCTGAATAAACAAACCAAGATGGCGGGGAGCATGGCTCCCCGCCCTTTTTACGTTTCGGTGAGAATGTGCCGCTTGCCGGCATAGGAGCCACGCCATCCGCTCTCAGGTGCGCGGACGCGCACTTCGCAGACGGCGGCAGACGCCGCCGCGCGGATGTCCGCTGCCGATACGTTGCCGACGGCGTCTATGCGCAGTCCGCAGCCTGTATCGGACGCGCTGTAGTCTATCAGGCCGGGCAGGCGAAACAGCTCGCCGTCCAGCCGCTCCATACTGTTGTCCGCGCGGCTGACGCGCTCTATGCGCCGGGTCACGCCGCCGCAGGGGCATTTGCCGGGCAAAAACCGCGTGTAGTCGCCGGTGCGGTAGCGTATCAGCGGCATGGCCTCCATGTCAAGCGTGGTTATTACCAGCTCGCCGCGCTCGCCGTCCGGCAAGCGAGCGCCGCTTTCGTCCACTATCTCGGCCAGAACGTGGTTCTCGCGCAGGTGCATACCCTCGTGCGCCTGACAGGTCACGGCTCCGCCCATGCACATCTCGCGCGAGCCGTAGTGCGGGAACAGCCGCGTGCCAAGCAGCGCCTCGATCTCCGCCAGAACCCCTTCCGGGCAGGCGTCGCCGGAGACCAGCGCCCGCTTGAGATATAGCTCCCGGCCGTTGGAGCGCCGCCAGCGCAGCAGACTCAAAAGCGGCACGCTCATGCCTATGTAAGAGCCTGGCCGGTGCGCGTCCAGCAGCGCGTCCAGCTCTCCGAGGCTCAGTCCCACGCCCGCCCGGACGGGTCGCGCGCCCAGGCTCTCGATGGCGCGGCATATCAGCTCGCCCAGCCCGTCCCGGCCTGAGAAGGGCATGGCCACCAGGACTGCCTCGCCCGGCGCGGCCATCTCGCCTATACCGGCGGCGAAGAAGCCCACGGTGTGCTCCAGGTCGCGCTGGGTGTAGAAGATGCGCTTGGCAGGCCCGGTCGTGCCGCTGGTGGCGCCGGATATGATGCGGCGCACCTCGGCCTGCGAGGTCAGCAGCAGCCCCGGCGCGTTGGCGCTCAGCTGCTGCGCCGTGGTGAAGGGCAGGGAGGACAGCTCGTCCAGGCTCTCGAGCCTCTCGGGCAGGCCGCGATAGAAGCCGCCGCGCGCCCTCTCCCGCGCCAGGAGCGCGTTGAGCCTGCGCAGCTGCAAATCCTCAAGAACGGGACGGCTCAGCTCCGGCAAGTCCTCCACGGCGCATATCCAGTTTTCAAGCCGCGTGCGCTTCATTTCCGGTAGAGCGCGCGTCCGTCGCGCGACGTGAGGTTGTAGGCGCAGAAGGGCACCAGGCCGCGCGCCGAGTCCACCTCGTTTATGTAGCAGCGCCGTAGCCGCTGCAAGTCCAGGTTGTCCGCGTCCTGGAACACCATGCCCGAGACGGTGAACACGCGCTCGTTGGCGTCGCGCAGGAAGGCGTCAAAGCCGTCCTCGGCCTCGTGCGGCTCGGGCGCGCCCCAGCGTCCGGCGACGAAGTCGCGCGCCTCGCTGCTCTTTTTGCAGCAGCAGCTCTCGCGCCTGGGCAGGGCGCGCAGCTCCCCGCCGCCCAGCCGTCGGTAGCTGGCGTGGAAGGAGCAGTAGGCGCTTTCCGCGCCGCCTCCGGCGAAGTCCGACGCGCGCATCAGACCGCCGGTCTGCGCTTCTATCTCACGCAGGACGCGCGGTATGGTCAGCCGCAGTTCAGGCTCCGGCAGCTCGCAGCGGCCGAAGTAGCTGACGGGCTGGAAGTGCACTCCGCGCACGCCGGGGGCGTTCTCCAGCGCGAAGCGGAGAATGTCGCCTATCTCGTCCACGTTCACGCCCGGAGCCAGGGTGGGAACCAGCACCACCGGCAGTCCGGCCTCGCGGCAGCGCGCTATGGCGTGCCGCTTCACCTCGAGCAGCGGACGGCCGCGAAGCGCCGTGTACGTCTCATCCCTCAGCCCGTCGAACTGCAAAAACGCGCAGGAGACGCCCGCAGCGCGCAGCAGCGCGGCGTAGCCCGGCTCATCCGCGAGGCGCAGCCCGTTGGTGTTGAGCTGGAAGAAGCTAAAGCCGCGCTCCCGCCCCAGGCGGACTATCTCCGGCAGGTCGTCCCTCACGGTCGGCTCGCCGCCGGAGAGCTGGATGTTGAACGGACCTCCCCGCGCCATGAGCATGTCGTACTGCGCGGCTATCTCCTCCAGGCTCAGGTCGCGCCCCTCACCCCCGGCGGAGGCGAAGCAGACCGGGCAGCGCAGGTTGCAGCGCTCCGTCAGCTCCAGCAGCACGCAGCAAGCCGCGCTCTCGTGGCCCTCGCACAGGCCGCAGTCGTAGGGGCAGCCGCGCTCTGCGGGCGTCGTGACGCCCGGGGCGTTGCCGCCGCCGGGGGCGGTGTCCCACTTGAGGTAGTCCACGATGCCGCCCTCCCAGATGAGCGTGTCAAACTCGCCGTGCTCCGGGCAGCTCTTGAGCATGTGTATGTACCCGTCGTCGCCCACGGCCTTGGCGGCGGGGACGACGCGCAGGCAGACCGGGCACACGCTCTCGGTCTCGGCAAAGCGCTTGTACATCAGGCAAGACCCCTCACCTCGAGCAGCTCCACGCACTTCTCGTAGGAGTCCATTATGACTCCGGGACAGATCGTCAGCATGTTCTGCGGCTCCCCGCGCTCGATGTTCTCGCAGTTCTCCCCGCCGTACTGCGCCGTGCGGGCTTTGAACCACTCGTGGTATTCGCCTATCAGCTTTATCCTCTCCTCGGCGTCCAGCTCCCGCGCCAGCAGGCTCAGGAAGCAGACCCCGCCGCTCAGCGCGCCGCAGGGGCCGCCGGACCAGGCAAAGCCTCCGCACAGGCCGCGCACGGCCTGCACCAGATCCGGATTCTCCTTCCCCTCGGCGTCCAGAGCCAGCTGAACCATTATCTGCGCGCAGTAAAGCCCCTCGCGCTCAAGATCGAGTATGCGGTCAAACGCGTCCATATTATCCTCCTCTCAAAAGTTGAACTCCGGGCGGCGCCTGTCACGCCTCACGCCGCGCTCGCTCCTTCCGCAGCACCGCCGCGAGATAGCGGCAGTCGCGCCCGCTCACGCCCTCGGGCGGCAGCCCGGCCTCGCCGCGCCAGACGGCGGCGAGGTAGTATTCCCGCCACTCGCGCGTCGCGTCCTCTACACACTCGAGCGCAAAACCCGCGTCCCGCGCGAGCGCGCGAAGGGCGTCCTCGCCGCCGGGCACCACGTCGGAGTACATCAGCACCCCTCCGGGCGTGAGCAGTCCGTGCGCCGCCGCGAGCGCGCGCGGCACGTCGCCGGTCAGCAGGAACACGCACTGGCTCAGCGCCGCGTCAAAACTGCCCGGCTCAAACGGCAGCGCAAATATGTCGCCGTACTCGACGCCGCCGCCAGGACTTATGTCAACTCCGACCGCGTCATAGCCCAGCCCCCGCAGCAGTCTCACGCCGTCCCCGTCGCCCGCGCCGAGGTCGATAACCCTCCCCGGCGGCGCAAGCCCGGCGAGCGATATCAAACTTCTCGTGGCGGACTCCCCGCCGGGGTGTTTTTCCATGGCGACCTCCACATCTGTCTATTTTACCTTTAATGTCATTTCCTGAGGGATTTCTTTTTGTCTTGTCAAAAAGAAACCCCTCAGACTCCGCGTCGTCGCAATCTGCGTATCCTTCGCTTCCGGGCAAGCCCGAAAGCTCAGTCACTCCGATGCTCCTCCTT
>UQQF01000042.1 GCA_900543085.1 uncultured Eubacteriales bacterium
CGGCCTGCGCGAGATGGTGGACGAGCTGAACCTCCCGGTGCTGTGCTTCGGCCTGAGGACGGACTTCCTCACGCACATGTTCCCCGGCTCGCAGCGGCTGATGGAGCTGGCCGACTCCATAACTGAGATCAAGACCATCTGCGAGTGCGGCTCCAAGGCCACGGTCAACGCCCGCATCGGAGCCGACGGGAAGATCATCACCGCCGGCGACCAGATATTCCTGGGCGGCAACGACAGCTACGTCGCCATGTGCCACAAGTGCTGGCGGCGGAAAATAAAAGAGCAGCAGAACAGTTGAGCGCGCATCGCAAAGCAAGAGCGCCGGCCATACGGCCGGCGCTCTTGCTTACATAAAAGAGGAGTTTGGAAGTAGGAAGGTAATCAGTATTCTTGCTTTGCTGCTGTCTATCTATATAAACTCCGTTGCCGGAGGTTATAAGCTCACGCCGCGGGGGTCATCCCGGAGGGGTCGAGCCTGCCGGAGCCGGAGCCGCTGTCGGAGTTGCTGCCCGTGTCGGTCGGGCGGCTGCCGAAGGTGATGCTGAGAGTCAGGTACTCGCCGGAGCGGTAGACGATGATGTCACAGGTTTCGCCCGCGCTGTGGAAGGTCATCTCCTGCTGCAGATCCGAATAACTCGACACGGTGTAGCCGCCCAGCTCGGTGATGATGTCGCCCTCGCGGAGGCCGGCCGTTTCGGCGGGGCTCCCGGATACGACGGAGGTGACGTAGGCGCCGTCAGGCCAGCCGTAGTACTGCTTGGCGATAGTGATGGGGTTCTCGGCGGTGATGCCCATATAGGCGGGGTCGGCGTTCGGGTCGATGCTGTGGTTGCCGTCGATGACGTCGTTGGCTATGCGCACGGCGTCGTCTATCGGGATGGCGAAGCCGATGCCCTCCGTGCTGCCGCCGGAGCTGGTGGAGTTGGGCTTGGCGGTGACTATGCCGACCACCTGACCATAGGCGTTGTACACGGGGCCGCCGGAGTTGCCCTCGTTGACGGCGGCGGAAATCTGGAACATGTTGGCCGTGCCCTCATCGGTGGTGATGACGCGGTCGGTGGCGGAGACGATGCCAGGGGTCATGGAGTAGGTCAGCTCGCCGAGCGGGTTGCCCACGGCGTAGACCGTGTCGCCGACGCGCAGGTCGTCGCTGCTGCCGAGCGTGGCGGCCGTGAGGCCGGTGGCGTCGATCTTGATGACGGCCACGTCGTTGTTGCGGTCAAAGCCTATGACCTCGGCGGTGTACTCGGTGGTGTCGTAGCCGCTCTCGGACGAGAACATGACGTTTATGGCGGAGCCGGTGCTGTACGCTTCCTCAACGACGTGGTAGTTGGTGAGGATGTAGCCGTCCTCGCTTATCACAAAGCCGGTGCCGGAGACGCTGCCCTGCACCTGCATGCCCCAGACATTGGTGCCGGTTATCGTGCTGGAGACGCCGACGACCTGCTTGAGCGCGAGGTTGTAGTAGATATCGCCGGCAGTCATCGTCTCGCCGGTGTTGTTGGAGACGCCGGAGCCGTTGGCGGTGGGCGCAGTGGTCTGGGTAATAGGAGGCGTGGTGTCGCCGCTGTCTCCGGCCGCTCCGTTTACGATCACGCCGCCCACGCCGCCGCCCACCAGGGCGCATACCAGGCAGAGAGCCACGATGGCCGCCGCCGGCATACCGCGGCGCTGCTTCTTCGGCTTTTTCTCCTTGCGCTGCGTGGCCGGGGAGTAGAAGTTGGCCGACGCGCCCGTGTCGCTCTGGCTGGTGTAATTGGCGTCGCGGTAGCCGGGGTCGCGCTCGGGCTTCCCGTAGCGGCTTTCTTCCTCGTAGCTGCGTCCGGCGTCAGGCCTTACTATGCGGTAGCTGCCGTCCTCTGCGCTCGCCGGGCTCTCGGAGGCTGCCGTCTCGTCCGCGGGGACGGAGCCGTCCTCGTCGGCGCTGTCTCCGGACTGCTCGCCGTTGTTTTCATCATAGAGGTTTTTTTCATCATCATATGGATACATGGTCTTCGTACCTCCCATGTTTTTTCTTGACGCTTGTAATAATAAAGGCGACTTGTGACATTGTTATGAACAAAGATGGGAAGATATTTTAAATTAAGATTTAGGTTTGATTTAGCCGCAGAAACTGCGGCTGCGCAAAGCCAAAGGGGGCGGCCGGCAGAGCGCCGGACGCCCCCTTTTTCAAGCTCCCGTCACGCCGCGGACTCATCCAGCAGACGCAGCTGCGCCCCGTGCTCCAGGAGCCAGTCGTTGGTGCGCACGGACCAGATCGTGGGCACGGTGTAGAACATATAGCTCGCGTCCCTGTACTGGACGTCTATCTCGATGCGGCAGTCGTAGACGCTGTCATAGTATTCCGCATCCGTGCGGTACCATACGAGGCCGATGGTCTTGTCCTGCATGTCCGGCAGGATGCACTCCTGATACAGCTCCAGCGCCTCCTGCTCGGTCAGCTCCAGTATGCTTTCCACCTCGCCTGTCTCGCTGTTGACCGCCGTCACGCGGCCGCCCTTCACGGTGTTGCCGTTCATGACGACGCCCAGCTCCTTGCGGCCGGCTATGCCCTCGGCGGAGTTCATCAGCTCCTGCATCAGCTCCAGCGTGTCGGCCTCGCCGTTGGACGCAATGCGGTACTCGCGCACCAGCTTGTCCCCGTTTTTGAGCGTGTAATTCAGGTAGAGATAGATGATGGAGTAGCCGTGCGCGCGGGCGTATTCGTTCTCGTCGCGCGCCGCCACGGCGCTCTCGTGTATGGCAATAACGGTCTCGATGTTCTCCGGCTCGTCGAAATCCACGCCCACGCCGTCGCCCGTGACGTGTACGAAGGCCACGTCTGCGGCGTCAGGCACCCGCGACTCATAGCCCGTCACGTCCAGCTCACAGGTGAACACCAGCGCGGCGCAGACCACGCACACCAGTGCCCAGCCTATGTACCGCCCTGCGGCGTTGAAGACGGCGAAGCTCTTGTTCACCAGCATTGCGGCGCAGAACCAGCCGAGGAACGCCGCGGCCGCCATGCACAGGACGTAGACGGCGGCAGGACCGACGCCGTCGGAGGGAGTTTCGCCGAAGGGCAGGGTGTAGAACAGGTTGCCCAGGATGAACGCCGCGGCAAAAGAGCATATCAGCTGGAACACCGGCCGCAGCGGCGCGATGGCCACCACGTCGCCCGCGCTCTCCATGTTCCGGCGCAGGTACAGCGCGCCCGAGGCGGGCAGCAGAGCCAGTCCCAGCAGGCCGTAGGCTATGAGATACGGCCAGCCGTACAGCTCGTAGACCCCGGATGCGAGCTTGTTTATGCCCAGGTTCTGCGATAAGCAGACGAACGGGGAGAACAGGTCGGCGACGCCCGCCCCGGCGGAGACGTAGCCGTAGCAGAACATGCCCGGCACGACCAGAGCCATCTGGCCGAGCCAGCTGACCACGACTCCGAAGGCCACGAACAGCACCGGCATCACCACTATGTGGCCCGTGAGCTGCGCGCAGAGCACGGCTATGCCGAAGTATGCGACCGTCATGAGGCTGACCGCGCCCAGCCACTCCAGCAGCGCGCCCGTGCCCGCAAAGCCGAACAGCGCCTCCTCGGCCAGAGTCGCCAGGAAGACTATGACGTTCGCCGCGAGCAGCGGCAGCACGCCCGCCAGGGAGAGCGAGACGAACATTGCGCTCCGGCTGACCGGGAGCGCGGAGTAAAACCCCGCCGCCCTGTCCGAATACAGGTGCGAGAACACGGCCAGCGCCGCGGCGCAGCAGGCTATGGGACAGATGACCTGCGAGGCATCCACCGCCTCCAGCACATAGCGGTTCACGCTGTCGTTCAGCTCTCCTCCCAGCGCGCTGACGAGGTTCATCGGCAGGACGAGCAGCTGTACGAAGGCGTAGACAGCCCAGATCGGCCAAAAGCGCAGCACGCTCTTTACCAAGACGCCGCGGTTAAAGAACGATGTCCCGGACTTCACGTCCCTCACCTCCCAGCTCGTATATGAAGATTTCCTCCAGGGTCAGAGGCACCGCGTCCACAAACAGCGGCTCGGCGCGCTCGAGCCTGGCGGTGACCGCCTCCGGCGCGCCCCGGACTATGAGCGTCTTCAGCTTGCCGGGGCCGGAGACGTGCAGCACATCCAGGCCGTCCGGGATGTCCTGCCCGTCGGGCATGACCAGCTGTATCTTGCAGATGTTCTCCTGCAGCTCGGAGAGCTGGCGCTCCAGCAGCATTTTGCCGTTGTTTATAAAGCCCACCATGTCGCAGACGTCCTCCAGCTCGCGCAGGTTGTGCGAGCTGACCAGCACGCCGGTGCCGTGCTCCGCCACGTCCGAGAGCAGCAGAGACCAGACCTGGCGGCGCATGACCGGGTCGAGCCCGTCCACCGGCTCGTCCAGCACCAGCAGCTCCGGCCGGAGCGAGAGCGCCAGCCAGAACGCCGCCTGCTTCTTCATGCCGCGCGAAAAGCGGCGCATGGGCATCTTGCGGTCTATGGGGAAGGCCTCGGCCAGGCGCTCGAAGCGCTCGGAGTCAAAGCCGGGGTACACGCCCCTGTAGAAGTGCATCATGTCGTTGACGCTCGCCTGCGGGAAGTAAAAGACCTCGTCGGGGATGTAGGCCATGCGCGCCTTCGCGTCCACGTTCTCAAAGACCGGGACGCCGTCGGCGAGCACCTCGCCGCCGTCCGGGCGCAGTATGCCCGCTATGTGGCGTATGGCCGTGGTCTTGCCCGCGCCGTTGGGGCCGACAAGGCCGTAGACGGCGCCGGAGGGCACGGTCATGCTCAGCCCGTCCAGCGCCCTGTGGGCGCCGAAGCGCTTCACTACCTCGACAGCTTCAATTTTCACCGTGCTCCACCGCCCTTTCGTCTATTCTCGCACGGAGCTCGTCCGCCGTCACGCCGAGGTACATAAGCTCCTCGACGGCGTCGTCAAACGCGCCCAGCAGCTCCGCCCGGCGCGCGCTGTCCGCCCCGTCGGCCTGCCTGGCAAAGCTGCCCTTGCCCGGGACGGAGACGATGTAGCCCTCGTGCTCCAGCTCACGGTAGGCTCGCTGTATGGTGTTCGGGTTGATTACCAGCTGGCTGGCCAGCTCCCGCACGCTGGGCAGCTTTTCATCCGGCGACAGCGCGCCGGACACTATGAGCCGCCGCAGCGAGTCCTTGACCTGCTCATATATAGGACGCGAGTCCCGAAAGTTTATGGAAATCATCGCCTCACCCCCAAACCGTATTAACTAATTTAATACAGTCAGGATACACCCTTCCCGCCGCGCGTGTCAAGGGAATTAGAAAGCGGCCTTGGGAAATACTCCGGATTTCCCAAGGCCGCAGTCTTTTTTCCGGCTCAGCCGACGTTTTGGACGCCTCCGTCCGGGGCGAGCGTTATCACGCTTACAGGTATGCCCAGCGCCCCGGCCGCGGCGCGCACCGCGCGCTCCATCCCGCCGCAGCACGGCACCGTCATGCGCGTGAGCGTGACGGACTTCACCTCTCCGGCGGCGAACAGCTCCGTGAGCTTTGCCGCGTAGTCGCAGCCGTCCAGCTTGGGACAGCCTATCAGCGTGGCCCTCCCGGCCATGTACCTCGCGTGGAAGTCCGGGCAGACATAGCCCGTGCAGTCCGCGGCGACCAGGACGTCCGCGCCCTTCAGCCAGGAGGTGTTCGCGCCCACCAGCCGTATCTGCACCGGCCAGCGGACGTCGCTTTTCTCCGCCGGCGCGCAGGTGAGGGGCTCCGCGGCCGGCGCGCTGCCTTTCAGGTCTTTCAGCGAGCCGAGCGCGGCCATGCGCGCCCTGACGGCGGCCTCGTCGTAGGCCTCGGCCTCGCGCTCGACGATGCGTATCGCCCCGGCGGGACACTCCGGCAGACAGTCGCCCATGCCGTCGCAGTAGTCGTCCCTTATAAGCCGCGCCTTGCCGCCGCTCATGGCGATGGCGCCCTCGTGGCAGGCCTCGGCGCACAGTCCGCAGCCTGTGCACTTTTCCTCGTCTATCTCTACGATCCTGCGTATCATCACAGCTCACCTTTAGCATACATGATAGCCGTCACCGCGACCACGGGGGCGGTCTCGCAGCGGAAGATGCGCTCGCCCATGGAGCAGAGCGTGGCTCCCGCGCCCCTGGCGAGCCTGGCCTCGGCCAGGCTGAAGCCGCCCTCGGGACCGGTGATGACGCTGGCGCTCTTGAAGTCTCCGGCGCCCTCGATGGCCTCTTTCATCGGCACGCGGTCGTCGCCCGTCTCGTACATGAAAAGCCGCATGTCGGCCTTCATGGCGGAGTCGAGCATCTCGACGTAGTCGTGGATGTAGTCCACCTGCGGGATCATCCCGCGCCCGCTCTGCTCGGCGGCGGACTGCGAGATGCGGTTGAAGCGCTCCAGCTTCTTGTCCATGCTGCGGCCGTCCGGCCTGGCGACGCAGCGCTCGCAGTCGAAGAACACGATGCGCTTCGCGCCCGCCTCGACGCACTTCTGAATGAGGAAGTCCGCCCGCTCGCCCTTGGGCAGGCCCGCGTAGACGGTGACGTCCACGTCCGGCTCGCCCTTGCAGGGCACGACCTCGACCACCTCGGCCTCGACCTCGTCCCTGGTGGACGTTATATAGCGGCAGCGGTAGTCCTTGCCCTTTCCGTCGCAGATGACCAGCTCCTCGCCCGGGCGCAAGCGCAGCACGCGCACGTGCTCCGCGTCCCGGCCGCGTATATAGGCGCGGCCTCCGTCGAGGTTGGTACCGAACATGAAAAATCTGGCCATTTGTATTCCCCCAGTGCAGTTCTCGCTCATTTGCCCGGAGGGACATGCCCAGGCCGGGACAACGAGGCGCAAGCGCGGTGTTTACTGAGGCGATTATCTCACATCGCGCACCTTATTTCAAGCGCGGCATAGAATGTTGCGGGAGGAATCCGTATGGACGACAGTGTACTCGCGTCATTGCGCGGCTTCAACGGCGTGTGGGGGCGCGTCACGGGCGGGGAGGGCGCGCCGGACTGCACGGCGGAGGATCTGCAGCGGCTGATGTGCGGCGCGGCGTGCCTTGAAGGCAGCCTGCGCGCGCTGGCCTGCCGCTGCAAAAGCGCGGCGCCGAGGCTCAACCGGCTGGCCGACGGGCAGGCGGGAATAGTCCGGCGGCTGCGCGCGGAGATCTACCTGCTGACGGGTCAGACCTGCGCGCCCGGCGCGTCCTGTGCCTTCACCCCCTGCACTCTGACGGCGCTGCGCGCAGCTTACATCGCCGCCGGCGAGAGCGCGGCGGACTTCGCGGCCAGCGCGCGAAACGCGCCAAAGGACACGGCGCGGCTGCTGGATAAGTTCTCCGCAGCCCAGCGCTGCACGGAGCGCGAGCTCAAGGAGCTCATTTTGCGCGCGATGGACGCATTTTCTACTTGACTTTGGCCGGGAAATCGTATATTATATACGGGCGCTAACTGAATAGCTTTAGTTCGAGCAGCCCGTGGAGATGTCGCGTAGTTGGTCGAGCGCGCACGATTGGAAATCGTGTAGGGGTCAAAAGCTCCTCGAGAGTTCGAATCTCTCCATCTCCGCCAAAAGGCCGGGACACTTTGTGTCCCGGCCTTCTTTTTCATTCTGCGCCGCTCTCACGCGGGGTCGTTCACCACGCCGGTGAAAAGCGGCAGGCTGTCGCCGGTGGTGATGGCGTAGATGAACGGCCGGTCGAGGGTGAAGTCTATCTCCTCCTCCGGCGGCATACCGGCGCCGGCGTTCGCTATCACCGTGTACGCCGCGGCGGTGACGCCCTCCTCGTCTATGGCCACGCGCGCGCCGTGCACGGCCTGGGAGACGAAGACGCCGTCCATGTCCGTCATGGGCGTGAAGTCGCCGGCCACAGGGTCAAAGACGTCCGTCACGCCCAGCGCCTTCAGAGCGCCCGTGAGGTCAAACTGGCTGGCCACGTCGAACTTGGGCACGGAGAAGTTTATCCTCGGGCGGTACACATCCTCCCAGCCCTCGCTGTCGAGCAGCAGCGACATATATTCGCCGCTCGCGAGCACCTCGTCCACGCTGACGCCCTCGTCGGGGAGTATGAACCACATGAAGCCGTCGTTGTGCAGCGCGCGGCTCACCGCGCCGAAGTTCTCGCCGCGATAGTACGTGCCCACGCCGCTCTGGTGCATGAACTCCGCGGTCACGTCGCCGTCCGGCGTGTGGAACGTCTCGCGGGTATTCGCGCTCTCGCTGAATTCGTCCACCCACTTTGCGCGGAAATAGACCGTCGTGGCGAGGGCGAGCACGGTCTCCGCGCTCAGCTCTATGTCCCCGATCTGGTCGCTCAGCAGGCCGCCGGTCTGCTCGTTCAGCCAGCTTTGCAGCGCGCGGTTGAGCTCCGCGCTGCCCATCTCGCCGCTATAGCTCGCGGCGTAGTAGTTCTCTGCCAGGGTGTCCAGCGTGTCCCGGTCAAAGCTCACGTACTCGTTCAGCCAGACGGAGGCGGCGAGGATGCTGGACGTCACGCCGTCGTCGATGTAGCTGGCGTTCCAGATGTCGTTCGCCTGCCGCCGGAGCGATTCAATGCTGTCCGCCCCCAGCAGGGCGAGTATCTGTTCGCGGCTCTCCCCGCCGGTCAGCTCGGCGAGCATGGCCAGCGCCATGTAGACGTTCAGCGGCGAGCAGGCCGCGTTCCCGCTCCCCGCGCCGGAGAGGAGCTGCCCCGTGATAGCCGTGAAGTAGTCCTCCAGCTCCCCGGCATAGCCGGAGGCGTCCGGCTTCGCGCGCATGTCCTCCCACCAGGCCTCGTAGTCCTCGCTGTAGGCGTCCGAGTCGAACTCGCCGTCCTCGGAGAAATAGTTCTCCTCCCTCGGATACGCGGCCGTGTCCGGGTACACCGGCTCGCTTATGGCGTAGGCGCTCGTCCCCCGGCCGCCGGGCAGGGCGAAGTAGCCCGCCGCCATCGCAACGGCGAGCAGCGCCGCGATGGCGCCGAACCAGAACCGCCGCCGGGCGCGCCCGGGTTTGAGGCTGCGCTCCTCCGCGTCCTCGATCTGGTCGTCGCGGATGTCGCCGATGGCCTCGAAAAGCTTCTCGCTGTCTTTCATATTGTCGCTCCTTCCGCTTCAAGATAGGCTTTCAGCCGCCGCCGGAGGCGGAGCATACGCTGCGTGAGCTGCTTGGCCGTGCAGCCGCACTCGCGCGCCAGCTCGGCCACGCCCTCGCCGTGCCAGTAGCGGCGGACGAACAGGGCACGCTCACTCGCCGTCAGGGTGTCGAGCCACGCGCTGATAAGCTCTGAGAGGCGGCGGCGCTCGACAAGCTCGTCCAGGCTCACGCGCTCGGGCACGCAGTCGTCCAGCTCGCTGAGCAGCACCTCGGCTCCGCCGCGCTTTTGCGCGTGCTCGCGCCGGTAGCGGCTGACGGAGATGTTCCGCGTCAGCCTGCCCAGGTAGGTCTTCAGCGAGCGCGGCCGCTCCGGCGGGATGGCCGTCCACGCCGCGTGCAGCGCGTCGTTCACGCACTCGTCCGCGTCCTCGCCCACGCCCAGCAGGTTCATGGCGATGCGCCGGCAGTACGCGCCGTACTTGCGCTGCGTCTCCGAGACGGCCGCCTCGTCGCGCCGGTTATAAAGCTCTATTATCGCCTCGTCGTCCAACGCCCTCACCCCCTCGCTTTATAAGTCGCAGTTTGAAGCGAAATGTTGCCCTCCGGGCGCAAAGGTTTTAAAAAAGCCCCGTCCTCGGCTGCGAGGGCGGGGCTTTGCGGTATTCGGTTTCAGCTCACCACGTTGGCGGCGAGCCACACTCCGCCGTTCATGACGAAGACTATGGTGTAGGCGGCGCTGCTCTCGACCTCGTCGGCGTCGGTGTACTGCACGTCCACCGTGCACACGTAGCAGGTGGCGCCGATGCTCACGAAGCTGCTGCCGCGCACGCGCACCCTGCCGGCGGTGAGGCCGTTGGCCTCGTAGTCGCCGTTCAGCTCGCTCAGAGCGGTGTCAAGCGCGCTGCCGTCCAGGACGAGCGCCTGGAGCGCGGTGTAGTCCTCCGCCGTGCCGGACTCGCCGGTGAGGTATTCGACATAGGCGTTGGCGAAGGTGGAGACCTCGCCGGAGTGGGCGTCCTGCAGCGTCTGGTCGCCGCCGGTGAAGAACACTATCTCGGTGCCGTCGGCCGCGAAGTCGTCGAGCGTGTCGCCGTCCGAGGTGGTGACCGTGACCTCGGGCGCGATGTGCAGGCCGTTCACTTCCCAGACCTGCAGCTCGGGCAGGGTGCCGTAGTTCTCAAAGCCCTCCAGCAGGGAGGGGACGGCGGTCTCGCCGGTGTTGTAGCTGTCGTCCAGCTCCACGCCGTTGACCGTGACCGTGCTGCCCTCGGGGACGAGGATGCGGTAGTCGAGCGTGCCCTCGCCGAGCGCGAACACCGCGGCGTTGTCCGTGACCTCGCCTCCGGCGGTGAGCGCGTTGCCCTCGGCGTCCGCGGCGTAGACCTCCGCGGGGGCGTAGAGGCCGCCGACGCGGTACACGGTGTACAGCTCGCCGGCGCGTCCGGCCTCAAGCTCGGAGAGCCCCTCCACCGTGACGGCGTTGTCGGACGGGCTGACCGCCTCCTCGCCGCCGTCCTCGGACTCGGACGGCTCCGTGGCCGTCGTGTCGTCAGAGCTGACGGCTTCCGGCGCGGAGATGATCTCGGCGTCGGCGTCTATGTACTCGTCCGCGAGCTGCACGCCGTTGACGCTCACCACGGCGTCCTTGGGGACGGTTATCGTTATCTCGTGCGTCTCGGGGGAGGTGAAGCTGGCCAGCAGCTCCACGCGGGTGACCTCGAGGTAAGTAAAGCCGAAGCCCGCGTCGCCGTTTTCGGCGACTTCGCCCAGCGTGACGCGGCAGATGTCCGTGCCGCCGGCGGAGACCATGTAGACCATGTTGTCCGCGCTGTAGCCGTCGTCCTCGCGCCAGACCAGGTCGTTGTCGCGGATGACGGACATGCACAGCTCGTCCATCAGCTCGTCGCGGCTCTCAAAGGGCGTCTCGCCGACGTTGAAGGCGCCTTCGACGGCGTCCGCCCAGTACTCCTCGTTGGCCAGCTGGGCGAATTCGGCCATGACGCTCTCCGGCCGCGTCGCCTCGTAAGCGCCGACGTAGAACCACAGCACGACGCAGGCGGCGATGAGCACCAGCGCCAGCACCGCGGTGTAGATGCCGAAGGCCAGGCCGAAGCGGCTCTTTTTCCGCTCGGGCTTTTCGTCCTCGGGGTGTACGACGCGGATGCGCTCGCGCTGGGGCGGAAGCTCCCGTTCCGGGTGGGTCTCGGCGCGAGAGCGGCGAGGCTCGTCCTCTCTCCCGGCGCCGCCGGCACGCTGCGCGGTGGGGCGCTGCTGGCGCAGCTGCTGCGCGCGCGGCTCGACCGCTCTCCGCCCGGCGGCGGAGGGCGCGGCGGCTTGAACCGGCTCGCGCGCTGCGGGAGCCTCGCGGCGCGGCTGGGTGCGCGCGCTGCGCTCCGGCTCCGGCGAGGCCTCGCCTATGTCGCGGCGCACGCTCTCGAGCAGCTTGTCCAGCTCCTCGTCGTCGGAGAGGCCGTGGAAATCAAACACGTTCTTCTCGTCGCTCATGCCGCAGCCTCCTCTCCGTTATCCGTCGCCGAAGGGCTCTCCTCCGGCGCTGCGCTGCTCTCCGGCTGCCCGCTCGCCTCCGGGCTCGGCTCGGCCGAGGCCTCGGGGGCGGTGTCGGAGATTATTATAAGCGGCGTGTCGGTCGTCTCGGCGCCGCCGTCCGGCGTGTTGGCCGGGTTCAAGATGGCGTCCTCCTCGTCGTCCGAGAGGAAAAGCCCGGCGACCGCGCCGAGGCTGTGCTCGTCCGCCCATTCTATCACGTTTGCGCGCGCGCTTTCACTCGGCCCCTTCGTGGCGATGTACAACGCCGCGAGGCAGGCGATGACGAGCAAAAGCAGCGTTACGCCGACAAAGGCCAGTATGTGCAGCGCCGTCTTGCCGCCGCGGCTCTTGTCTTCCATTGCTATGTACCCCTTCCTGCGTCGCGCTTTTATTTGTTGAAATACTTCAGCCTGGCCACGCCGTGGTCGATCTCCACGCAAGACCAGGTGCCCTGCTCGAACCAGAGTCGGTTCACCGCCGTGTCCGGCATGTCCATGAGTATGCTCATCGCCGTGGACAGCGGCCCGTTGTGGGCGACGAGGAGCACGTCCCCGCCGCGCTCGATCTCGCGCTCGAGCACATCCTGCACCCGCGCTTTGAGATGCCCGTAGCTCTCGCCGCCGGGAGGGACGACCTTTGTCCAGTCGTACAGCATGGCGTTGAGCAGCTCGGGCTGGCGCTGCATCATCTCGTCGAAGGGCTGGTTCTCCCACTCGCCCATGTCCTGCTCCATCAGGCCGTCGTCCAGCTCTATCGGCGTCTCCCGCTCCCACAGGGCGAGGCGCGCCGTCTCGCTGGCGCGTATCAGCGGGCTGGACACGCAGCGGTCTATGTGCTCCGCGCGCAGCTTCTCGCCCACCGCGCGGGCCTGCCGGCATCCCAGCTCGGTCAGGGCGCAGTCGGTGCGGCCGTAGAGCATGCGCTGGACGTTGCACACGCTCTCGCCGTGTCTCACAAGGTATATTCTCATGGGTCCACCCTTATTTCCTCTACGCTGTAGCCGTCCAGGCGGCGGCGGATCATGTCAAACGCGTTCTGGCAGGCGTACAGCCTGACCTGCGCGCGGGAGCGCGCGTTGATGTGCTTCTCGCGCACCCAGACGTTTTCCCCGTCGGCCAGCGAGATGAACACGGTGCCCACCTCGTGCACGCCGTCCCCGTCCGGGCCGGCCAGGCCGGTTATGCCTATGCCCAGGTCGCTGCCCAGGGTCTCGCGCGCACGGCGCGCCAGCTCCACCGCGACCTCGTAGCTCACCGCGCCCTTCTCGCGCAGCAGCTCCTCGCTTACGCCGAGCAGCTTGTGCTTGGCCTCGTTGGTGTACACCACCATGCCGCCCAGCAGCACGGCGCTGGCGCCGGGGATGTCGGTTATGGCCTTGGTGAACTCGCCGCCGGTGCAGCTCTCCGCCGCGGCGACGGTCACGCCGCGCTCTATCATCAGCCTGGTCGTGTACTCGGCCAGGTTGGCGCAGTCCATGCCGTAGGCCAGCTCGCCGAACATGCCCCTGACGCGCTCCACGACGGGCGCCATCATCTCCTCGGCCTTCTCGGCCGTGGGGGCGCTGGCGGTGACGCGCACCAGGCACTCGCCCTGCTTGGCGTAGGGAGCCAGGGTCGGGTTGGTCAGCTCGTTCATATAGTCGCGCAGGCGGTACTCCATCTCGCTCTCGCCGATGCCGAAGAAGTGGATGTTGTGCGAGGCTATGACGCTGTCGGACAGGGCGGCGAGGATGGGTCTCACGCGGTATTGCAGCATGGGGCGGCACTCTCCCGGGGGGCCGGGGAGCATTATCACCAGCACGCCGTCCGCCGTGAAGGTGCAGCCGGGGGCGGTGCCCCAGTCGTTGCGCAGCGGCGTGGAACCCTCGGGCAGCATGACCTGCTGGAGGTTGTTCGGCGTCAGCTCGCTGTACTTGCGCTCCACCCACAGGTTGCGCAGCCACTGCTCCTCGCCCTTGTTCAGCTCCAGCTTCAGGCCGAAGGCCTCGGCCAGCGCGCTCTTGGTCAGGTCGTCGCAGGTCGGCCCCAGGCCGCCGGTGGTTATTATCATGTCCGCGCGGGACTTGGCGCGCTGCACGGCCTCGATGACGCGCCCGGGGTTGTCGCCGACCACGGTCTGCCAGTAGACGTTTATGCCGTACTCGCTCAGCAGCAGGGCGACGTCGGCGGCGTCGGTATTTATAGTGGTGCCGAGCAGCAGCTCGGTGCCGACGGAGATGATCTCAGCCTTCAATGTCTATCCAGATCCTTTCAACGCCCTCCACGGCCTCGCGGACGAGCGAATCTATATCCAGCGCGCTCTCTGCGGCCTCCACGTCCTCGAGACGCGGCTTGGTGCGCGGGTGGCGCGGGGTGAACACGGTGCAGCAGTCCTCATACGGGAGGATGGACGTCTCAAACGTGCCGATGTTCCGCGCGTGGCGGACTATCTCCTCCTTGTCCATGCCGACCAGCGGCTGGAGTATGGGCTTCATGGTCACGGCGCGGGTGCAGGCCATGGCCTCCATGGTCTGGCTGGCCACCTGGCCGAGGTTCTCGCCGGTGACGATGGCCTTGCAGGAGTTCTGGTCGGCCAGTATGTCCGCGATGCGCATCATGAACCGGCGCATGACCAGCGTGAAATACTCCTCCGGGCACTTGGCGCGCATCTCCTCCTGTATGTGCGTGAACGGCACCACCAGCAGGCACATCGCGCCGCAGGAGGGCACCAGCTCGCGCGCGAGGCTGACGACCTTCTCCTTGGCCGCCTCGCTGGTGTAGGGGAAGCTGAAAAAGTGCACGGGCACGAGCTTTACGCCGCGCCGGGCTATCATATAGCTGGACACGGGCGAATCTATGCCGCCGGAGAGCAGCGTGATGGCGCGCCCGTTGGAGCCGACCGGCATACCTCCCGCGCCGGGCGTGGGCGCGGCGTGGACATAGGCGGCGTAGTCGCGCACCTCCAGGTGCACGACCAGCTCCGGGCGGCGCACGTCGACCTTCGTGTCCGGGAAGGCGTCGGCCAGCAGGCCGCCGACGTACTGGCTCAGCTGTATGCTGGTCATGTGGAAGCTCTTGTCCGAGCGGCGCGTCTCCACCTTGAAGCTCCTGGCGGCGAGCATGTCGTCGCGCAGGTACTCGCGCGCCTTTTCAAAGATCGCGTCCTCGTTCTTCTCGCAGGCGGCCGCGCGGGTCAGCGCGATTATGCCGAACACGTGGCGCATGGCCTCGAAGGCCTCGTCCATGTCCGCTCTCTCGTCCTCCGGCTCTACATACACGGTAGACTGCACGCAGTAGACGCGGAAGTTGCCTATCTGCTTGAGCCGCTTGCGGATATTGGCGAGCAGCTTCTGCTCAAAATAGCGCTTGTTCAGCCCCTTGAGCACGACTTCGCCCTGCTTGAGGAGTATAATGTCCTTCAAAAAAATCACCTTTATATCTTTTGCGCATAATTACAGCATATTCTATCACACCGCATCCGCAAACGCAAGAACCGCCCGGGATTTTACCGGGCGGTCTGAGCTCAAATTCTTACCGGCGAAGGCGCGTCATTCCTCTGCCGTATCCAGGTCGAAGCTGCGGTACTGGATGGCCTCGGCGAGGTGCGCGCTTTGTATCTCCGCGCTGCACGCCAGGTCGGCTATCGTGCGCGCCACGCGGAGGATGCGGTCATAGCTGCGGGCGGTCAGGCCCATGGCGTTGTACGCCTGCTCCATGAGCGCCGAGCACTCGTCCGACAACCGGCAGAAGCGCTCCAGCTCCTTCGGCCCCATGTGCGCGTTGCAGTCCACGCCGTTGCCGCGCATACGCTCGCGCTGCACGGTGCGCGCCGCGTCCACGCGCTTTTTTATCTCCCGCGACGGCTCGGCCTCGGCCTTGCCGGACAGCTCCGCGTACTCCAGCGCGGGCACCTCGACGGCGATGTCTATGCGGTCGAGCAGCGGCCCCGACACGCGGGCGCGGTACTTCTTCAGCTCCGCCGGCGAGCAGGTGCACCTGCGCGTCGGGTGGCCGTACCAGCCGCAGCGGCAGGGGTTCATCGCGCACACCAGCATGAACCGGCTGGGATACGTGGCGCTGCCCGCCACGCGCGCCACGGTGACGCAGCCGTCCTCCAGCGGCTGGCGCAGCGCCTCGCGCACGTCGCGGTGGAACTCCGGCAGCTCATCCAGGAACAGTATGCCGTTGTGGGCGAGGCTCATCTCACCGGGCTGGAGCTGCGCCCCGCCGGACATGGCCGCGGCGGAGATGGTGTGGTGCGGCGAGCGGAACGGCCGCTCGTCCACCACGGGGTGCGCGCTGCTGGTGAGACCCGCGACGGAGTGTATCTCCGTGGTCTGGAGCATCTCCGCGCGGCTCATGTCCGGGAGGATGCCCACTATGCGCTTGGCCAGCATGCTCTTGCCCGCCCCCGGCGGCCCGACCATCAGGATATTGTGCCCGCCCGCGGCCGCGACCTCCAGCGCGCGCTTGACCGCCGCCTGACCCTTGACCTCGGCGAAGTCCGCCCCGCCGGAGCGGCGCGAGTGCACGCGCGGCGGCTCCGCGCGCTCCAGCTCCGTCCTGCCGCGGAAGTACTCCAAAAGCTCCTCCACGCTCCCCGCTCCGTAGACCTCCACGCCGTCGGCGAAGGCTGCCTCGCTGGCGTTTTCGGCGGGGACGAACAGGCGGCGTATCCCCGCCCTCGCGGCGGCGAGCGCCATCGGCAGCGCGCCGCGCACGGGGCGCAGCGCCCCGGCGAGGGACAGCTCGCCTATGAACGCGCAGTCCTCCGGCGGCTCTTTTATCTCCCCCGCCGCGGCGAGGATGCCCAGCAGCACGGGCAGGTCGTAGGTCGTGCCCGCCTTTCGCGTGTCCGCCGGAGCCAGGTTGACCGTGATGCGCGACACGGGGAAGTGCAGCCCCGAATTCCTGATAGCGGCGCGGACGCGGTCGCGCGCCTCCTTGACCGCCGCGTCCGGCAGTCCGACTATGTTGAACTCCGGCAGCCCCTGCGCGGTCGAGCACTCGACCGACACCTCGTAGCCGCCTATGCCCCTTATGCCCAGTGAGCGTACTCTGGATACCATTTTACCCCTCCCCAGATGCAGTAAAAGACCCCGCCGCGCACTGCGGCAGGGTCTTGCGGTTTTATGCGAGCGACTTCTTGACCACGTCAACAAACGCGTCGGCCATGACGGAGATGTCCAGCGACACGGTGACGGAGTCGAAGCCCTGTTTGAAGTACCCGTTCGCGGCCTCGGCGCTGCCGCAGAACATGACGGAGAGCTTGCCGTGCTTTTTGCACACGTCCAGGACGTGCGCGACGGCGTTTATGTGTCTCTCGTTTGCAAAGTCGCCGGGGATGCCGAGGGCGATGGACAGGTCGAACGGCCCGATGAATATGCCGTCCACGCCGTCCATGCCGAGGATCTCGTCTATGTTCTCAAGGCAGCCCATGGTCTCGCACTGGGGCAGGAGCAGCGTGTTGTGGTTGGCGCGCTCCATGTATCCGCCCATGCCTTCGGCGTAGCACTCGGCCATGCCCCAGCCGCCGTCACGGCTCGGACAGTAGCCGCGTCCGCCCAACGGCGCGAACTTGGCGTACTCGACCAGCTTCTTCACCTCGTCCACCGTCTCGACGCCGGGGACGATCAGTCCGGCCGCGCCCACGTCGAGCATCTTCAGCACGGGGCTGCGCTGTATGGCGTCCACACGCACGAAGGGCGCAAGCCCCGCCCCGGAGGCGACGCCCACCAGCTCCGCCGCGTGCTCGGCGGCGATGGGGCTGTGCTCCATGTCTATTATTACGTAGTCCAGACCCGTGTAGGCCAGCGCCTCGATAGCCGGCGCGCTGAGCAGGTGCGTAAACGTGCCGAGGCTCTTGTCCCCGGCGTGGAACTTCTCAAGTACGCGGTTTTCCATATCTCTGCCTCCCATCGCAAAATGCGTTCTCTCTCAATCAAATACTACCACAGGCAGGCTGCCGCGTCAAATAAATATGGGGATACGGGGGCGGCCACGCCCCCGGGGGATGCGGGGGCGGCCACGCCCCCGGGGGTGGAGCAACCCGGAGGGTTGCAGAACCCCTGGGGCGCTTTCTTTGGTCTTGGCCAAAGAAAGCGTCCCAGACCCCGAAAGGA
>UQQF01000043.1 GCA_900543085.1 uncultured Eubacteriales bacterium
GGTGGTTTAATATGCCGGGGAGTGCGTGTTACTCGGCGGTTCGACATAAATACCTTGCAATCCCTAAATCTTTACGAGACTGGGGTGCTGTCATTTCCGCGCGACGGCGCCTTGCGCCGGAGCGCTTACGTGGTCAATTAGTTTGGGTGGTCGTCCTCGCGGTAGGACAGTTGCACCCTAATCTGGCATAAATCTTAGGGATACCAACGTATCTATGTCGAACCGTGAAGATAAAACTCATCCCCGGCACACATACGCACCCAAAGCGGCTTTCCTTTCGGGGTCTGGGGGGCTTTCTTTGGCCAAGACCAAAGAAAGCCTCCCAGGAGGGGGTTCCGCAACCCTCCGGGTTGCTCCACCCGGGGGCGTGGCCGCCTCCCCGCACCCGCCCGAGCGCGGTCGCTCATCAATACACCCTGACTATGGCTTTGACTCGCCCCTTGCGGGTCTCCCCGGCGGCGTCTACGAAGACGAAGCGCCCGTGCCCGCGCACGGAGATGGTGTCGCCGGGCTTGGCGGGGAGGCCGCCGGAACGGGGCGGGAGGGAGTTTACCAGCACCAGCTCGCGCTCGAAAAGCCGCTGCGCGTCGGAGCGCGAGAGTTTGTACACGGCGGCGCAGAGAGCGTCCAGGCGCGTGGACTGCACGGTGACCGTGCGCTCGCCCGGCTCCTCTGCGGGCGAGACCAGCGCGGCGTCGCACACGGCCGCGCGCACGCTTGTGCGGCGCACCTCGCTCAGCTCGCCGGTGATGTACGGCGCGATGCTGTCCAGGCAGAACAGGTACGCGCGCTTGCCGTTAATTACAATGTCGCCCATCGTCTCGCGACGGATGCCGAGCGCCATGAGCGCGCCGAGATAGTCGCGGTGCGTGAGCGTCTCGGCGAACTTCTCGTTGGCGGGGCGTATCTCAAGGCAGACTACGTGGCTCGACCACTCGCAGTCCTCCCAGGGCAGGAACACGGCGCAGCGGCGCTCGGCCTGTGGATAGCCGCCGTCAAACACGTAAGGCTCCAGCCGCAGGCGCGTCAGCTCAAGCTGCTCGGCGGGGGTCAGAAACTCGCTCGCGACGCTCTCAGAGCGTTTTTCAGCGCGTCTCGCAAGCTCGGCGAGGCACTTTTTTGTCAGTTCCAATTCATTTTCCATGTCATCAGTATAAGTCTTTGGGATTCAGCCGTCAATATCCGGCGGCAGAGCACATATACTCGCACGAGGGGGTGAGCGCGTGGAAATTCTCGGCCGCGTCAGCGCGATGGTGTGGGGATGGCCGACGCTGGTGATTTTCTCCGCCGTCGGCGTGTACCTCACTTATATGAGCGGCGCCGTGCAGCTGCGGCACTTCGGCGCGTGCATAGGCGGGACGGTGCGGCGTTTCGCGCGCTCAGGCGGCAGGGGAGGGATGTCGCCGTTCCAGGCGCTGGCCACGGCGCTGGGAGGCACGGTGGGCACCGGCAACATAGCGGGCGTGACCCTGGCCATGGCGCTCGGCGGCTCCGGCGTGATATTCTGGATGTGGGTCGCTGCCTTCCTGGGTATGGCCACCAAGTACGCGGAAGTCCTGCTGGCCGTCAAGTACCGCGAGCGCAACGCGCGCGGCGAGCGCGTGGGCGGAGCCATGTACTGCATCAAAAACGGCCTCGGCCGCGCGTGGCGGACGCTGGCGTATGTGTTTGCCATGGCCGGTGCGCTGGCGGCCTTCGGCATGGGCAGCGCCGTCCAGTCCGGCGAGATACGCTCCGCGCTCGGTACGCTGTGCTCGGCTCTGGGCGTGCGCGTCGGCGAGGGCTTTGCGCTTGCGGTCGGGCTGACGGTGGGACTGCTCGCCGCCGCCGTGCTGCTGGGCGGGCTGAAGCGGCTCGGGAACGTCACGGGTCTGCTGGTGCCGTTCATGAGCGTCGTATATATTGGCGCGTGCGCCGCCGTGCTCGCCGTGAGGGCGGAGCGCATATTGCCCTGCCTGGGCGAGATCGTGTCCGGGGCGTTCGAGCCGGGAGCCGCCCTGGGCGCGTGCGTGGGCTGGGGCTTCAGGCGCGGCGTGTTTTCCAACGAGGCGGGGATGGGCTCCTCGCCTATGGCTCACGCCGCCACGACCGAGCGGGAATGTGTGCGCCAGGCGATGTCCGGCGTGTTCGAGGTCTTTGCCGACACCGTGGTGATATGCACCGTCACGGCGCTGACGCTCATGGCCGGCGGCGTAATGGACGCGGGAGAGCCGACCACGGCGCGCAACGCCGCCTCGCTCGCCGTGGTGTTCGGCGAGCGAGGCGGGGCGGCGATCATCGCCGGGTGCATAACCCTGTTCGCCTTTTCCTCGCTGCTCAGCTGGGGCTTCTACGGCGCGCGCTGCTGCGAGTTCCTGCTCGGTGAGCGTTCGCTCACGCCGTACAGGCTGCTGTTCTGCGCGGCCGCCGTCGCAGGCGCGGTGGCGAATCTCGACGGCGTGTGGCTGCTCGCGGACATACTGAACGCCGCCATGGCCATACCCAACCTCATCTCCGTGCTTGCGCTGAGCGGCGTAGTCCGCAGCGAGACCGCGAGGTATTTCACGGGTGAAAATGCCCGGCGGCGGGTCAGCTCTGCTCCACGGTGCTTATGAGCTTGGTTTTCGACCAGCGCTCATAGAAAAGCTGCCTGCGCATGGCCATACGCGCCGCTTCGAACAGCAGCAAGAACAGGTACCCTCCGTCCACGATGCCGTAGGCGAGAACGGCGGCCGGCTCACCCAGCAGGCCGCGGCCGGCGAGGAAGGAGATAGACCAGTTCAGCACGACCGGCGCTGCGACCAGAAGCACGAACAAAAGCGTGTACCTCAGCGCGTATTGATACCAGTGCGCCCTGCCTCCGCCGGAGGAGACTATGCGCAGCTTGGTCAGGCGGTGGCCGATGGTCTGTCCGCGCAGTACGATGGGGCAGAGAGCAAAATACGCCAGCCATATCAGCGCATAGACCCAAACGGACATTGTGCCGAAATTGGCCGTCCATATCAGGAAGACCACGATGAACAGTACTGCGTAAGCTATCTCATCGTAGATGAAGGCTACGATGCGCCGCAGCAGCGAGACGCGCCGGCCGCGCACGAAGCTCTCTCTGTCCAGCTCCTCGCGCGAGGGGAGAAAGCGCATGGCGATGCGCGCGAGGACGAAGCCTATCATACTGCCGCAGGTGTTGACGATGAGGTCGTCGACGTCAAAGAGGCGGTAGCTGCCGCTGTAGATGAAGTAAAGCCCGCTCAGCTGCGTCAGCTCGAAGAACAGAGACAGCAGGAGGGAGTACACCAGCGTGCGCTTCCAGCCGCAGCGGAAGTAATAGCGCAGGTACATGCCAAAGGGCATGGTCAAAAAGAGGTTGAAAAGCGTGGTGAGAAAGGCATTGCTGTTAAAGACCGTCAGCCAGGTGCGCGGCTGCGACAGCACTGCGTCCGACTCGCGCGCGATGTCGCCCAGGAAAGTGAACGGCACAAGCTGCGCCTGGTGCCCGCTCAGGTTGGCCGCCGCTTCGCCCGTGGGCAGGGGCAGTATGACCAGGCAGTACGCACAGAGCATGTACAGTATGAACGAGTAGACTATCAGTATCCTGAGACTGAGCACCGAGCCGTATTTGTGGTAGTTCCAGGCGATGTACGGAATGGTGAACAGCACGGCGAGTATGGGGAACAGTATCGCCGCCTGCTCCAGCGCCTCTATGTATCCGCCCATAAAATCCCCCTCTCTGCATGTGGCGCACAATAGGATATCAGGAATTCTTCAAATTGCAAGCAACTACTGTAAACATTTCGCGCGCCCCGGACAAGAAAAAGCCGCCCCATCCGGGGCGGCTTTCCTGTTCAGGGAGTTACTTCATCCCGTTCTCGTAGGCCTCGATCATCTTCTTGACCATCTGGCCGCCGATGGAGCCGGCCTGGCGGCTGGTGAGGTCGCCGTTGTAGCCCTGCTTGAGGTTGACGCCGACTTCGCCGGCGGCTTCCATCTTGAAGCGGTTCATCGCGTCACGGGCGTTCGGGTTTACCAGGCTGTTGCTGGACTTGCTGGACATTTTGTCGCATCTCCTTTACAATCGTCTTTGGGATTTGTCCCGCAAGTAGTTTGACCTGAGCTTGATTTAATATGCGACAGCTCAAAATGAAGTTTTTGGATAAGCGGCGCGAGGCTCTGGCACGGGACAAATATCATGCCGGTGACGTTTGAAGCTGTGAAAATTTGCGAATGTGTCATATTTAGGGACGGTCATGGCCAATTGTCCATTTCACATGGCGGCGGAAAGCTGTATTCTTAGCTCAAACAGAAAGCGGACAGCCGCCCGGAGACGCCGGGGTCACGGGCTTTTTTTCAGGAGGAATGTGTTACATGAAGACAGACTGGACTCGGTCGCTCATTGAGGCGAGCGTAAGATACGCGCTGAATAAGTGCGGGGAATCACCGGAGAGGGAGTCGCGTAATCTGGTGGATTTGGGACTGCAGTTTTCAAGCGGCGAGCTTCAAAAGCACATATTGGGCGTCGTGCAGTCGATGCTCCAAGACCCTGACTGCGCCTATTATGAGATGGTCAGGGACGCGCTGGCCAATACCAGCCATGACAGGCTGCTCACGTTTGGCGTTAATTTGGGGTATGAGGGATGCAGCAAGGGGGCGGAGGTCATCCGCAAGACCGAGGCCGAGGGCGGATTCAACATCCCCTGGGCGATGGCGATAGAGCTGAGTGCCGAGGAGCTGGATAAGCGGCTCGCGACCTATGAAAGCCTGCTGCTCCAGGGCGCGTCGATGGGGATACGCACGTATCTTCTGTTCTCAAAAGGCGATATGAGCCCGTTTATACCGGTCGTAAAAGCTCAGGAAAAGAGCGCGTTTGTACTGTCCCTCTGGCCGGCGCAGGTGACGCGGAGGTTCATAGCGTCGCTGGAGAACGTGCCGAACGTCATGGTTGCGGTCAGGCACGAGGACGGAGCCGGCGAGGCCTGCGCCCTGCTGAGAGAGGCCAAGATCCCGTATGCTGTGCTGATGGAATACTCCGACGGCGACAGGCAGAGGATAGTGAGCGGACAGTGGATCGAGTCGCTGCTGCCCATGCATCCGATCCTTGCGCTGCTCATACCTTCGCGCACGTGCTCCGAGGACACGCAGAGCAGCGTGTACGAATATGTGCAGTCTGTGCGCCAGGCTCAGCGCTATCCGGTGGTGCCGATGGAACTGAAGCGGGACATCATGCGTATAGATCACTACATCTCCGGCGACACCTGCTTCGTGGCGTTTGACTCGCAGGGACAGCTCAACACTGACGCCGGCGTGTTTGAAGGGGAGGAGTACAACGTGTTCAGCCGCGAGCTGAGAGACATACTGCGGCTTGCCCTGCGAAAAAACTGAGTATAGCCGAAAAACAAAAGGTTCGCATCACGCGAACCTTTTTTGTATGTTATTCGTTTTTTGAGGCTATTTTATGCACTATCCGCTCGGACACTCCTATCAGGCAGCGGTTGAGCCGGTTGACGAACTCCTCGGCAGGTATGCAGTCCTTCTGCAATATCCACCTGCGTATGGCGCAGACAAACGCGTCGGTGTAGAAGACTGTGTAGAAATCCAGTGCCTCGTCGTCGCCGAATATTTTTTCCATGTCCTGTGAAAGTATGACCGTCAGCAGATCCCGGAAATAATCGGTAAACGAGTTCTGCCCCTCGACCACAAAAACACGCCGGTAAAAGTCACGGTTCTCGTAAAAGTAGGCGCACATGTCGTCGAGCAGCGTGCGCTTGACCTCGCCGTATCCGCGCTGCTTCGCTACGGCTATGAACTCGGTGGCATATATCCAGTTGACCAGGTCATATTTGTCCTTGAAATGGTAGTAGAAGCTCTTGCGGTTCATCTGACATTTGCTGCAGATTTCCCGCACGCTTATCTGTGAGAACGGCTCGGCCTTCAGCAGCTCCTTGAGAGCTTCGGCCAGAGCCCTTTTTGTTATATTTGAGTCGGCCAAGGGATACATTCCTCTCTGTAAAACCCGGGATTTTTGAGGATTATAGCACAGTGCAGGGCGGTGTTCAATGTCCTTTTTGTGAATTTATGTACAATTGAGGCGGTTAATATGGCCGAAAACACGTAAATGTAACAGATGACCGTATTTCAACTCGATTTTGACATGCCGGATCGGCTCCCGATAACGAATGTACGCTGGGATATTCTCGGAAAAAACATGGCCAAAGCCGTACCGCTTTGGCCATGTGAAGGACTGCTGCCGGGGCTGAATCAAAACTCAAATTCGACGCCGCCGCCTGAGGCGTGGCGAAGCACCGCCTCCCACAGCTCGTCGCCCAGCTCGCACCGGAAGAAGTCCTGCGTGTCCTCCGACATGCGCGAGGGATAAAGCACGGCGGTGCTGCCGACCTGAGCTATGAGGGTACATTCACGCTCTGCGCGGGCTGCGGCCTTCTCCAGGGTCAGACCGACCGTGGAGTCATATTCATACAGCGGAGCGTCCGGGAATCCGTACCTGGCCTCCTCAAGAAAGCTGTCGGCGTCAAGCGCGGCCATTTCGGGACACGGAATATAGTTCACGCACTCTCCGTCCTCGAAAACTATGGCGACCATTTCATTGCCGGCGTCTTCGTACATTTTTGCAGTTGTCATGGCGGCTCCCCCCCTTGTCATGGTGCCTATATTATAACCTGCCGCCGTGCGGCAGTAAAGGGTTTCCATGGAATTTAACTGTAAGCCGGCGCTTCTGCGTGAAGCCATAGTTGCCGGCTATGGAAAAGTATTCAGACAAAGTATTTGCTATTCGAAGCCGCCTGATATAAATTACTGTGTAAAGACAAGGGAGCAGTGCGCTCAAGCCGTCGGGGACGCGCTCAGCGCTTCGCAACGGCTCGCCTCTCCGGGCGAGGGGAAACACACGAAAGGAGCAATTTGGATGTTTGCAGAAGAAAAGCTCTCGCTGGCCGAGGACTGGGACAAGACCTTCCCGAGAAGCGGCAAGACCGTCCACCGCAAGGTGACATTCCACAACCGCTACGGTATCACGCTTGCGGCGGATATGTACACGCCCAAGGGGGAGGACGGCCCATTCGCCGCCATCGCAGTCTGCGGGCCCTTCGGCGCGGTAAAGGAGCAGTGCTCCGGGCTATACGCGCAGACGATGGCGGAGCGCGGTTTCCTTACGATCGCGTTCGACCCGAGCTTCACAGGCGAGAGCGGAGGGCGGCCGCGATACATGGCCTCGCCGGACATCAACACCGAGGACTTTCAGGCAGCGGTCGATTTCCTCTCCGTGCAGGAGAACGTGGACAGCGAGCGCATCGGACTCATCGGAATCTGCGGCTGGGGCGGGCTGGCGCTAAACGCCGCGGCGCTCGACACGCGCGTCAAGGCCACGGCGGCAAGCACGATGTACGACATGTCCCGCGTGGGCGCGAAGGGCTACTTTGACGAGTTTGACAGCGAGCAGGCCCGGCACGGGCGGCGCGAGATGTTCAACGCTCAGCGCACCGCCGACTACAGGAGCGGCGGGTACAAGCGTGCCGGCGGCGTGGTCGATCCCCTGCCGGAGGACGCGCCGTTCTTCGTAAGGGACTACTACGACTACTACAAGACCCCGCGCGGCTATCACGCGCGCAGCCTCAACTCAAACGAGGGCTGGAACGTGACCGGCACGATGAGCTTCATGAACCAGCCCATCCTGGCCTACACGAACGAGATACGCTCGGCCGTGCTCATCATGCACGGAGACAAGGCGCACTCCTTCTACATGGGGCGCGACGCCTATGAGCACATGCTGGACGGCAACCCCGTTCCCGAGAACAAGGCGTTCCTCGCCATTCCCGGCGCGGTACACACCGACCTCTACGACGGCGGCGGAAAGAACACAATTCCGTTTGACAAGCTGGAGGACTTTTTCAGAGAGAACCTCAAATGAGCGCCTTATAAAAATGAGCCCGTGTACCGGGCTCATTTTTTTATCTGGCCGGTGAATTAAACTATCAAGTGCAACACTTTAATGAAATAAAAGAGTTCATACAGAGCCCCAAGTGGTAGAATGGAGTAACCACACAACAAAACACCAGGAGGGGACTGTATGAACTACCACCATCTTACCATAGAAGAGCGCTCTTGTATACGAAAATATTACGTCGATGGTCTGAGCTACCGCGAAATCGCCCGGCTGATCGGCAGAAACGTCAGCACGGTGTCGAGGGAGATACGCCGCAACTGCACCCACATGTACGACATCCCCACCTACTACCCGCACACAGCCCAAAAGAAATATCTGCTGCGACGCTCCTATTGCCATCGTGGGATGTTCCGTTCGCAGGAAGTGATTGAGTACATAAACGAGAAGCTGCGGGCTACATGGTCACCTGAACAGATAGCCTGCACGCCGTGTGAGCTGAAGATGCCCAGCTGGAGGACTATTTACCGCTGGATCTATGAGAAATACCTTGTAAACGGGAACCTGAAAGTGCTGCGGCGCAAGGGGAAGAGCCATGGAAGCAAGGAAACGCGCGGAAAATACAGCAAGGGCAAGTCCATACGCAAACGGGACAAGTCCGTGTACAGCCGGAAAGAAGCCGGCCACTGGTAAGCGGATACGGTCGTAAGCGGCCAGGGCAAGAGCAGGGCCTGCTTTGCCACTCTGGCGGAACGCAAGACGCGCTTTTACATTGCCGTGAAGATGCCGGATTGGCGGGCAGAGACCATGGAGAACGCAATTGTGGCTGCGTTGTCTGCCTTTCCGCCCCAGCTGGTCAAGACGATCACCTGCGACCGCGGCGCTGAATTTGCCAACTGGCGCAAAATTGAGGAACGGCTGCACTGCGAGGTATATTTTGCTGACCCCTATTGTGCATGGCAGAAAGGCACAAACGAGAATCTCAATGGTCTGCTCCGGGAGTTTTATCCGAAAGGCAGGAATCTATCCCGTGTCGCTCCCGCCACGCTAAAACGAAACCTGGCGTTAATCAACGCCAGGCCTCGCAAAGTTTTGAACTTCCATTCTCCCCAGGAGCTGTGGGACTTTGAGCTCAACTCCTGTTGCACTTAGTTTGACAAATCACTGTCATGGCCTCGCGCAACAGCCGTCAGGAGAACGGCGTGACCTGGCTGGCAGACCGCATAACGCAGAACCAGATGGCGGACATGCTGTTCATTAACCGCATAACCTGCCTTAATGAGCTGCACAAGCTTGAGGATCTGGGGCTTATTACGCTGCAACGCAGCCGCATAGGCATCGCGGACATGCACGGGCTTGCGGAGTACCGTCAGGCCTGCGGCGAGGCTCGCTGACATGCCGGGAGGTAGATACGAGCGCCAGCTTCCGCTGATCGGGGCGGACGGCCAAGCCCGGCTGCTGGCGTCCCGGGTGGCGATAATAGGGCAGGGAGCTCTGGGAACGGCGTCGGCGTCGTACCTGGCGCGCGCCGGCGTGGGCAGCCTGCTGCTGGTTGACGACGATCGCGTAGAGCTGAGCAACCTGCAGCGCCAGAGCCTTTTCGATGAATACGATGTAGGCGCGAGCAAGGCGGTGACCGCACGAGACCGTCTCAGGCGTATCAACTCCGAGATAGAGGTCGAAGCGTGTACGGGCAGACTCGACGTGGACAACGCGGACGCGATACTGTCCGGCGCAGATCTCGTCGTGGACGGCACCGACAACCTGGCCGCGCGAGAGCTGATAAACCGGTGGTGCGTGGAGCACCGTGTGCCGTGGATCTACGGCGGTGTGGCCGGAGGGCGCGGCATGACGATGAACATCCTGCCCGGCGGTCCTTGCTTTAAATGCCTCATGCCTGGAGGCGCGATGGAGGGCGACAACGCCAGAACCAGCGGCATATTCAGCACGACCGCTGCGCTGATTGCCGCCATACAGTGTACGGAAGCTGTAAAAATACTTGCCCGAGGCGTGAACGACGCTTCGGTGCGCCGCACGCTGCTCTATATAGATTTGGCGGAAAATAACTTTGAACAGCACGCCGTGACCCGTCTGCCGGGATGCAGCGTATGTGGAGGAAACCATGGCAACTGATATTGAAAAAATGCTCAGACTTGTGACCGAACGTGTAGGCACGCGTCTGCCGGAGTCAATACAGGCTGAAAGCGTCATGCAGGACGAGGAGGGTCATGTGTATCTGCGCCTGGCCATCGCCGTGCACCGCGATATAATAACCGAAATCGGCTACTACGCCCATCCGGACGTCTCCGTAGACGTCGCGGCTACGATGGCCGCCCTGACGCAGCTGGCCAGGGGCAAGGCGATAATGGCGGCAAGCATGATAACTGCCGGGGCAATTGCGGCCGAGCTGAGCGACGGAGACCGGTTGGATGAGGAGAACCTTGACGCCGTAAATATGGCTGCGCTGATGCTCCGCGAATGCCTGCGAAACTATTCCGCAAGCTACAACCGGGCTCGGGCAGAGCGGCTGAAAAAACGCGACGGCTCAGAGCAAGCCGCCGATGGAGAGAGAACCTGAAAAGCAATATCCCCCGTGGCGCAACCAAAACGCCCCGGGGGATATCTATATCCTCCCGTCCCAATCGACCCTCCCGCCGGGAGGCAGAAAAAAAGAAAAGGAGCTGCGAAGGGCGCAGCGTGAAGAAAAGATATTGGGACACCAGAGATAAAGACGCTGACACGGAAGGAGCGGACGCACCGTATTTGCACCAGAGCCGCAGCCCGTGTGCTGCGCCCTGCCGGGGGCTTCCTGCGGAAAGCGGACGATTGCCCGCAGTGTTCCGGCTCCTGTCAATCAACGCAGGGGAAGCTGAACTTCCCCTGCGCTGGCTGCCGCCAGCTACCCCTTTGTGGACTTACCGCACGGGAACACCTTGCGCTGCAAGCTGTTCCCGTGCGGCAAGTTTTACAATAGGCCGCTATACTTTTCTGAGACGATGAAGTATAATGAAGTCAACGAAAAACCGGAATTTTACAGCGAGGTGTAAAAGGTTGAACTATGCTGAATATGGGAAAGGAAATAGTAATGTAATTATCTTCCTACATGGAGGTGGTTTGTCATGGTGGAATTACAAAGAAATTGCTGAAATGCTACAAACGAATTATCATATAATTATACCTATATTAGACGGTCATGCAGGAAGTGATAAACGATTTACAACGATAGAAAATAACGCTTTAGAGATTATAGAATTTATAAATGATAAACTGGATGGTTCTGTTTTATTGATTGGAGGACTATCACTTGGAGGACAGATTTTACTTGAAATTTTATCTCATCGTAAGGATATATGTAAGTATGCAATAGTGGAAAGCGCACTTGTAATACCCTCAAAATTCACATATTTTATGATTAAGCCTGTGTTTGGGAGTTGTTATGGTTTGATAAAGTATAAATGGTTTTCAAAATTACAATTCAAATCATTACGAATAAAGCAGCATTTGTTTGATAATTATTACAAAGATACTTGTGCAATAACAAAGGGCGATATGATTGCTTTTTTACAGGAAAACTCATTATATTCCTTAAAAGATGGGATTGAAGAGAGCGAAGCAATAGTTCATATTTTTGTCGGAGAAAAAGAAAATCACTCAATGAAAAAATCAGCAGAACTAATTCATAAAAAACTACAGAATAGTTCTATACAAGTTCTTCCTAATATGTACCATGGAGAGTTTTCAATAAACCATGCAGATGATTATGTAAGAAGACTATTAGAAATAATAGAACAAAGATAAATCCTAATTTATTGGGCCACCCTGACCCGTACTTTCAAAACTGAATACCAGCCGCCTACCAGCGGCACCACCGAGCAGGAAATTTTGAAACAGGTTCCCTGCTCTTTTTATGCCAGGACGCCGGGAAAAAGGAGGACGCTACTTGCCATGCCCGACTTTGATGTGAAAATCGTCACACCGAAGCCACGCCGCTGCCACACGCCGTAAAAACAAAACTGCCACAGGGCGAAGCTCACTCGCCTAAAAATCGTCGTCGCGAACGATACGAAGTTCGCGCAAAAGAAAAAAACCAAATTGAAGCCCAGCGCAGCGGGTTCAATTTGGAAAGGAGGAGCGACGGAGTGAGTGAGAGATGGCGTTTATTCGGAACGAAAAAACGCCGTCGCGAACGATACGCAGTCCGCGACGACGTGGAGCGGGTGAAGGGAATCGAACCCTCGTATCCAGCTTGGAAGGCTGGTGTTCTACCATTGAACTACACCCGCGTGCCAAAGTAGTTTAACACTTTCGGCGCCGGTTGTCAACGGTTTATAGCACAATTATCGTGATGCCGTTATTCGCGCGCTCCAGGTCGCTGTCCTGACGCAGCTCGCCGCACTTGGCAAAGGCTGCGCGGGTGGCCTCGTCGAAGATGGAAAACCGCTCGCCGGGGATGTAGTCCGCTATGCGCTTTTGCCGCTTCATGCGCTCCAGGTACGCGCGCACCTCCACGCGTATCTTGCCGCCCTTGCCGTGCGAGCCGTAGCCGTGGACTATCTTCACGCACCTGATGCCCGTGCGCCGCGCGTTCTCGATCTCGTTGGTCGTGCGCTTGACGGCCTGATCGGCGGTCGGCATGTCATACTTTATGTTAACTTCTCTGAGAGAGCCCATAATGTACCTCAAAATACGGCTCAGGGGGAATTCGTTCCCCCTGAGCCTGAATTATCATTTCTTGCCGTGGTAGAGCTTTTTCGTCTGATAGTGCGGCTCGTTGGTCAGGTACATGCCCAGGCGCTGGAAGACGTTCTCGTCCACGCGCGAGAGGATGACGGAGGAGTGAACCTCGCAGCCGTCGAGCTGTGCCAGCGCGTCCATGGCCTTTTCGGCGTTTTCATCGGAGACCGCGCAGATAGACAGTGCGATGAGAACCTCGTCAGTGTGCAGGCGCGGGTTGTGGTTGCCCATGTGCTCTATTTTCAGGTGCTGGATGGGCTGGATGATGCTCGGCGCTATGAGAGTGACGTCCTTGGGTATGCCGGCGAGGTATTTGAGCGCGTTGAGCAGGCAGGCGCTGCTGGCGCCCAGCAGGGAGGAGGTCTTGCCGGTGATTATCGTGCCGTCCGGCATCTCCATGGCGACGGCGGGACCGCCGGTGGCCTCGGCGCGCTCCAGCGCAGCGGGGACGACCGGAAGGTCGCTGGGCTTGACGCCCAGCTGGTTCATCAGCAGCTCCTCCTTGTAGACCTCGGCCTGCTCGGCCAGACCCTGGCGGTGGGCGCAGGCGGCGGCGAAGTAGCGGCGTATGACCTCGCGCGTGGAGGCCTCGCGGCAGACCGCGTCGTCGGTGATGCAGAAGCCAGCCATGTTGACGCCCATGTCCGTGGGGCTCTTGTAGGGGCTCTCGCCATATATCTGCTCGAACATGGCGTTGAGGACGGGGAAGATCTCCACGTCGCGGTTGTAGTTGACGGTGGTCTCGCCGTAGGCCTCGAGGTGGAAGGGGTCTATCATGTTCACGTCGTCCAGGTCGGCCGTGGCGGCCTCGTAGGCGAGGTTGACCGGGTGCTTGAGGGGGAGGTTCCAGATGGGGAAGGTCTCGAACTTGGCGTATCCGGCCTTGACGCCGCGCTTGTGCTCGTGATAGAGCTGGGAGAGGCAGCAGGCCATCTTGCCGCTGCCGGGTCCCGGGGCGGTGACCACGACCAGCTGGCGCGTCGTCTCTATGTAGTCGTTCTTGCCAAAGCCGTCGTCGGAGACGATGAGAGAGAGGTTTGAGGGGTAGTCCGGAATCCACAGCTGCATGTAGACGCGCACGTCCATGGCCTCCAGACGCTTGCGGAACAGGTCGGCGCTGGGCTGGCCGCGGTAGTGCGTGATGCTTACGCTTCCCACGTAGAGCCCGATGCCCTTGAACGCGTCGATGAGCCGCAGGGTGTCCTCGTCATAGGTGATGCCGAGGTCGCCGCGGCGCTTGGAGCGCTCCATGTCGTCGGCGGAGATGACGATGACTATCTCGGCCTCGTCCTTCATCTCGAGGAGCATGCGCATCTTGCTGTCCGGCTCAAACCCGGGCAGCACGCGAGAGGCGTGGAAGTCGTCAAAGAGCTTGCCTCCGAACTCAAGATAGAGCTTGCCGCCGAAGCGGTCTATGCGTTCGCGTATCTTCTCTGACTGGAGGCGCCTGTATTTGTCGTTGTCAAAGCCAAGTTTTCTCATTTATCCCGCTCCCTATATCTCTTTTTATAAACAACTGATATAATACACCATGGCGGATGGCTCTGCAAGCACAACCTCCGCGACGGCGCGGCTTTTTTCTCGCGCGGGGCGTGTTGGTTTCAGGAACAAAAACAGCGGCTGGGACTTTTTTTGTTCACAATTATGTGTTATAGTATCTCAGTTAAAGCACTACCGCAAGCGGAGGTTAACAAGACATGGGTTTTATGAGCAAACTCTTTGGCTCGCACAGCGACCATGAGCTCAAGAGGATATATCCGATAGTAAACAAGATAGAGGCGCTGGAGCCGCAGATGCAGGCGCTCAGCGACGAGGAGCTGCGCGGCAAGACCGCCGAATTCAAAGAGCGCTATGCCGCCGGAGAGGATCTGGACTCGCTGCTGCCCGAGGCCTTTGCCGCCGTGCGTGAGGCGGCGTGGCGCGTACTGGGCATGAAGCCCTTCCGCGTGCAGCTCATAGGCGGCGTGGTGCTCCACCAGGGGCGCATAGCCGAGATGAAGACCGGCGAGGGCAAGACGCTCGTCGCCGTGCTGCCCGCCTATCTGAACGCCATAGCCGGTGAGGGCGTGCACATAGTCACGGTCAACGACTACCTGGCTCGCCGCGACAGCGAGTGGATGGGCAAGGTGCACCGCTTCATGGGTCTGAGCGTGGGACTGATAGTCCACGGCCTGAGCGCCGACGAGCGCCGCGCGGCCTACAACGCCGACATCACCTACGGCACGAACAACGAGCTGGGCTTCGACTACCTGCGCGACAACATGGCCATCTACAAGCAGCAGATGGTGCAGCGCGGCCACGCCTTCGCCATCGTGGACGAGGTCGACTCCATACTCATAGACGAGGCGCGCACCCCGCTCATAATCTCCGGTCGCGGCGACGAGAGCACCGATATGTACCGCCGCGCCGACGACTTTGTGCGCACGCTGAAAAGGCTGGTCGTGGCCTCCACCGACGACAAGGCGGAGGAGGACGAGAGCCTGGACGCGGACTACGTGGTCGACGAGAAGGCCAAGACCGCCACGCTGACTTCGCGCGGCACGGCCAAGGCCGAGAGCTACTTCAAGCTGGACAACCTCTCAGACATAGAGAACTCCACCCTCGCTCACCACATAAACCAGGCGCTTAAGGCGCACGGCGTCATGAAGCGCGACATAGACTACGTCGTCAAGGACGGCGAGGTCATCATAGTCGACGAGTTCACCGGCCGTCTCATGCTCGGCCGCCGCTACAGCGAGGGTCTGCACCAGGCCATCGAGGCCAAGGAGCACGTGGACGTGCAGCGCGAGAACCGCACGCTGGCGACCATCACCTTCCAGAACTACTTCCGCCTGTACGGCAAGCTCTCGGGCATGACCGGCACGGCGCTTACCGAGGCCGAGGAGTTCCAGACCATCTACGAGCTGGACATAGTCGAGATACCCACGAACAAGCCCGTCATACGCAAGGACTGGCCGGACGTCGTGTACAAGAACGAGGCCGGCAAGGACAGGGCGATAATCAGGCAGATAGTAGAGTGCCACGAGAAGGGACAGCCCGTGCTGGTGGGCACCATCTCCATTGAAAAGAGCGAGTACCTCTCCAAGCTGCTCAAGAAAGAGGGCGTGCCGCACAATGTGCTGAACGCCAAGCAGCACGAGCGCGAGGCGGAGATCGTCGCCCAGGCCGGCAAGCTCGGCGCCGTGACCATCGCCACCAACATGGCAGGCCGCGGCACGGACATCATGCTCGGCGGCAACGCCGAGTACCTCGCTCGCAACGACCTCAAGAAGGCCGGATTCGACGACGATGTCATAGCCGAGGCCACGGGCTACGCGGACACTGACAATGAGGACGTGCTCAAGGCCAGGGAGATGTACGCCGAAAAGATGGCCGAGCACAAGAAGGTGACCGACGCCGAGGCGGAAAAGGTGAGAGAGGTCGGAGGCCTGTTCATCCTGGGCACCGAGCGGCACGAGTCCAGGCGTATAGACAACCAGCTGCGCGGCCGCGCCGGACGTCAGGGCGACCCCGGCGAGAGCCGGTTCTACCTGGCGATGACCGACGACATCATGCGCCTGTTCGGCTCCGAGCGCGTCATGGGCATGATGGACACCTTCAAGATCGACGAGGACACGCCGCTGGATCAGAAGATGCTGACCAACGCCATAGAGCAGGCGCAGAAGACCGTCGAGAGCCGCAACTTCCAGACCCGTAAGAACGTCCTCGAGTACGACGACGTCATGAACGTACAGCGCAACGTCATCTACGCCGAGCGCCGCAAGGTGCTCGACGGCGAAGACCTGCAGCCGAGCATCCGCAAGATGATAGAGGAGTTCGTCTCCTCCACGATAGCCGACGGTCTGGGCGGCGAGCAGCACCCGGACGTCAAGCTCATCGCCGAGACGCTGACGCCCTTTACGCGGCTGTTCCTGCGCCCGGGCGACATCCGGCTCAGCCCGGATGATATCAAGGGCATGAACGCCGACAAGCTCACTGACATGGTCCTGGAGAAGGCCTACGCCTTCTACGACGCCAAGGAGGCCGAGCTTGGGCTGATGCCCAACGGCACGCCGCTGATGCGCGAGGCCGAGCGCGTGGTTATGCTGCGCGTGGTCGACGAGTACTGGATGGATCACCTCGACGCCATGACCGAGCTGCGCCGCGGCATCAACCTGCGCGGCTACGGCAACACCAAGCCGATCGACGCCTATAAGAACGAGGGCTTCGAGATGTTCGAGGCCATGATACGCGGCATCCGCGAGGAGACCGTGCGCCGCCTGTTCACGGTGCGCATAGCCCGCCAGCAGCCCATAGAGCGCAAGAGCGTCGCCACCCAGCAGGCCGCCAACGTCGGCGGCGAGCCGCAGAAGAAGCAGCCGGTAAAGAAAATCAAAAAGCCCGGCCGCAACGACCCCTGCCCCTGCGGCAAACTCCGCCCCAACGGCCTGCCGATGAAGTATAAGGATTGCTGCGGAAGGAATGAGTAATATCGGGGTTTTTGACCCCGATGCCCAACATCCTGGGAGGCTTTCTTTGGTCTTGGCCAAAGAAAGCCCCCCAGACCCCGAAAGGAAAGCCGCTTTGGGTGGTTTAATCTGCCGGGGATGAGTTTTATCTTCACGGTTCGACATATAGACGTTGGTATCCCTTAATCTTTACGAGACTGGGGTGCGGTCATTTCCGCGCGACGGCGCTTTGCGCCGGAGCG
>UQQF01000044.1 GCA_900543085.1 uncultured Eubacteriales bacterium
CGCGAAAAAGACCGCACCCCAGTCTCGTAAAGATTAAGGGATACCAACGTATCTATGTCGAAGCGCCAAGATAAAACTAATCCCCGGCATATTAAACCACCCAAAGCGGCTTTCCTTTCGGGGTCTGGGGGGCTTTCTTTGGCCAAGACCAAAGAAAGCCTCCCAGGAGGGGCTGCAACCCCCCCGGGTTGCACCACCCGTGGGCGCGGCCGCCCAATCCCCCCTACGGGAATCTCAGGGGGTTTCCTTCCAAACCCTGACCTCCCTGCGCAGCCAGTCGCACCAGGCGTCTATGCCCTCGCCGGTGCGGGCGCTTATGGGGATGATCTCTATGTTCGGGTTGCGCTTTTTGGCGCGTTCGGTGACGGCGTCCAGGCTGAAGTCGAAGTAGGGCAGGACGTCTATCTTGTTTATGAGCAGCACGTCGCAGACCTCGAACATCAGCGGGTACTTCAAAGGCTTGTCGTCGCCCTCGGGGACGGAGAGTATCATGGCGTTCTTCACCGCACCGGTGTCGAACTCGGCGGGGCAGACGAGGTTGCCCACGTTCTCCAGTATGGCGAGGTCTATGTCCTCGGTGCCGAGCGCCTCCAGCCCCTGCATGGTCATGTCCGCCGTGAGGTGGCACATGCCGCCGGTGTGCAGCTGTATCGCCTTCGCCCCCGCGTCGGCGACCGTGTGCGCGTCCACGTCGCTGTCTATGTCGGCCTCCATGACGCCTATGCGCATCTCGTCCTTCAGCGCGCCGATGGTCTTGACCAGCGTCGTGGTCTTGCCGCTGCCGGGCGAGCTCATGAGGTTCAACAAAAACAGCCCGCGCCGCTTCAGTTCGGCACGCACCTTGTCTGCCTCGCGGTCGTTGCTTTCAAATACGCTCTGCTTTATCTCTATAGTCCTGAGCATAATAGCCCTCCTTCTGGTCAAACCTGAATCTTTCGACCAAATTTTTGGCCATATTCGCCGGTATGACTGGCGAAATGTCAAAAGAATTCGTCTACAGTTTAACATATGCCGTCGCGTTAGTCAAACACTATTCTCCGCCGGTCTGATCAAGGATTAAAGAGACGTTGAATTGTTTTGACATCCGTGAAAAATGTGGTAGAATCAGCGTGTACAAACGTAACGACCTTTTGGGGGGCTGAAATAATGCTAGATTTTCTGCGCCGGGAAGGCATCGACCCGGGGATAATATCCGCCATTGAGGACTTCCGCAAAGCCCACAGCGTGCCCGAGGAGGTCCGCCGCCGCGTGACGGACGCTCCGCGCTTTGAATACTACGGCAAGGAGATATGGGAGGCGGCGGCCACGGCGCTGCTGTGCGGCGAGAACCTGCTGCTCGTCGGCCCCAAGGCGACGGGCAAGAACGTGCTGGCCGAGTGCCTGGCGGCGGCCTTCGGACGCCCGAGCTGGGACATCAGCTTCTACATCAACACCGACTCCGCCTCCCTGATAGGCACGGACACGTTCAAAAACGGCGAGGTGAGCTTCCGCGCAGGACCGATCACTCAGTGCGCCGAGCTGGGCGGCTTCGGCATCCTCGACGAGATAAACATGGCCAAGAACGAGTCGCTGGCCGTGCTGCACGCCACGCTGGACTTCCGGCGCATTATAGACGTGCCCGGCTACGACCGCATAGACATGGACGACGCCACGCGCTTCATAGCCACGATGAACTACGGCTACGCCGGAACGCGCGAGCTGAACGAGGCGCTGGTCAGCCGCTTTGTCGTGATAGACATGCCGGCCATCACCGAGGACAACCTCAAGAAGCTGCTCAAGCGCGAGCATCCCGACCTCAAGGACGAGTGGGTCAACCAGTTCGCCGGGCTGTACCAGGACATCCGCCGCAAGGTGGACAGCGCGGAGATATCCACAAAGGCGCTGGACCTCCGCGGCCTGATGAGCGCGGTGGATCTCATGGCTCGCGGGCTGAACGCGGTCTCCGCGCTGCGCATGGGCATAGTCAACAAGGCCTTCGACCCGTTTGAACGCAAGCTGGTCGAGGACGTGGTCGCCTCGCGCATACCCGCCGACCTGGGCCGCGACGGACTCTTTGCCTGACATGCTCAGCGAACGCGAACGCGAGCGCGAGGAGCGGCGCGCGACAAACCTCATATGGAACGCCGCGGGCGACTACGGGCTGCACCCCAGCTCCCGCGCCTATGACGGCGAGGGCTATGCCGACGTGTACATGAACAGCATCGTCGGCGCGGTGTACAAATACTACGACTACGGCGTCATACGCAAGCTGCTCGACGGCATGGAAAACGCCCCGCGCGGAGAGGTGTACGAGGATCTTTTCTGGACGGGGCTGGAGAACTGCGCCTATCTGCGCGCGGTTCCGGACAGGCCGGCGCTGCGGCTGCTTCGCCTCGGCTATGCCAGGGGCATTTTGAAGCAGGCGGAGGGGAAGAACGATCTCGACTTCTCCCTCGCCGACCGCGTCAAGCTGGAGCACTACCGCCGCGCCCTCGGCGAGCGTCACAAGCTCATAGAGCGCGAGGAGCGCCTGCTCGGCGCTCTGGAGTTCCCGCCGGAGCTGAGCAGCGAGGAGATAGTCTCGCGCATGAGAGAGATACTCGCCGAGTACTTCGGTGTGACCGGGGGCATGCTCCGCCGGGAGAGCCGCGGGAAGCTGCCGCAGTTCATGGGCGGCTTCGGGCGGAAAAGGTACACCCTCGGCGCGCGCGTGCGCAGCGGGGACATGAAGCGCTCCAACAAGGCCGGACAGCCCAGCGCGATAGGGCGGCTCACCGGCGAAAAGAGCGCCGAGGAGCTGCGCGAGTACGTGAGCGAGTGCTTCGGCGAGCCCATGCTCGGCAAGGGCGAGGCGAAGGCTGTAGAGGACAGACTCTGCCGCGACAAGCACGGCGGCTGCATCCTGCACTTCACGCGCGGCGAGATGTCGGACAAGCCGCTGCGCGACGGCGAGGCGAGATTGCAGCGCATCGTCTCAAAGAACCAGGAGGCGGCCAACCGGAAGTATTACATGGACGGACTCACCGCCCACCGCCTGGCTATAATCCGCCTGACCGAGAAGGTGCGCAACTGCATCCTGGTGCACCTCGACGACTCGATGCTCAAGTCCAGGGCGGGTATGCTGGACGCCAGAGCGGTCTGGCGCGCGGTGTACCTCAACGACGGGCGCATCTTCCAGCGGCATGAGCGCACGACGGACACGGAGCTGTCCGTGGATCTGCTGCTGGACGGCTCGGCGTCGCAGCTCCAGCGTCAGGAGAGCGTGGCGACGCAGGCGTATATCCTGGCGGAGAGCCTCACGCGCTGCGGCGTGCACGTGCGCGTGTACTCGTTCTGCACCGTCGGCACCTGCACCGTGCTGCGCATCTACCGCGACTATGACGAGCCTGAGAAGAACGAGGCCGTGTTTGAGTACGCCGCCGCCGGCTTCAACCGCGACGGCCTGGCTCTGCGCGCCGCGAACTATATGCTCAGCGACACGCCGTATGAGCACAGGCTGCTGATAACGCTGTCGGACTGCAGCCCCAACGACGTGAACAAGCTGGCCACGGAGGAGGGTCGCCGGCGCGAGTACCAGGGCGAGGCCGGCGTGGCCGACTCCGCTGCGGAGGTGGAGCGGCTCCGCCGCCAGGGCGTCTCCGTCATGTGCGTCTTCACCGGCGAGGAGGCCGACCTGCCCAACGCCAGGCGCATCTACGGCCGCGAGCTGGTGCGCATACGCCACATAAGCCAGTTCGCCGACGCCGTGGGAAAAGTGATAGTGGAACTGATCGGCTCCATGTGAGCGGCTTTCGGCTTAAATACGCGCCCTTCCGGACGGAAGGGCGCTTTTTTCGCGGCGGAGTTCAAAAACATTTGCCTCGCCGCCGCGCTCGTAGTAAAATACTCTTGTTATGCGGATACGCCGCTTCGCGGCGGGAGAGGAGACAACTATGACACTCAATGAGATATGGGTCAAGGCTCGTGAGCTGATGGCGCCGAACTGCCGCGCCTGCCCGGTATGTAACGGCCGCGCCTGCAAGGGCGAGGTGCCCGGCGTGGGCGCTATGGGCGACGGCTCGTCCTGGACGGTGTGCACGGAGTTTCTCGAGCGCGTCAAGGTGCGCATGGACACCCTGCATGAGCCGTGGACGCCCGACGCCTCCACCGAGCTGTTCGGCGTCAGGCTCGCGGCGCCGCTGTGCCTCGCGCCTATCGGCGGCATGAGCCACAACTATAACGGCGCGATAACCGACGAATACTGGTCGAACAGCGCCGCCGCCGGCTGCAGGGACGCCGGGATACTGGCCTTCACGGGCGACAACGCCCTGGGCGTGCAGTTCGAGCTGGGGCTGGAGGCCATACGCGCCAACGGCGGCTTCGGCGTGCCGACGGTCAAGCCCTGGCGCGACAACGCCAAGATAATCAAGCGCGCCGAGGCCTGCGCCGAGGCCGGCTGCCCCGCCATCGCCTGCGACGTCGACACTGCGGCCTACGCCAACATGGGCTCCGCCGTCAGCGAGCTTTGCGCCAAGAGCGTGGACGACCTGGCCGAGATAGCGCGCAACTCGCCTATACCCTTCGTCGTCAAGGGCGTCATGACCGCCGAGGGCGCGCTCAAGTGCGCGGACGCGGGCTGCTCGGGCATAATCGTGTCCACGCACGGCGGACGCGTAATAACCTCGGCGCAGTCCACCGCGGAGGTGCTGCCTGAGATCCGCGCCGCGGTGGGCGACCGCCTGACGGTGATCGTCGACGGCGGCATACGCACGGGCTACGACATCTTCAAGGTGCTCGCCCTGGGCGCGGACGCGGCCATGATAGGCCGCCCCTTCGTCGTGGCCGCCGTTGGCGGCAGCGCCCTGGACGGCGGCGCCGAGGGCGTGGCGATGTACGCCGACGCCAAGCGCGCCGAGCTGGAGAACCTGATGATAATGACCAACTGCCGCACGGTGGACGCCATCACGGCCGACAGGGTGGTGATATCCTGAACGCGGACAGCTACGAGCAGCGCGCGGACGCGCTGCTGGAAAAGACGTGCTACGTCATGGACTACCTGCCTGAGCCGGCGCCCACGGGAGCGCCCGGACAGCTTGTCGCGGTGGAGAACTACCTGCTGAATCACTTTGACCGCTTCGCGCTCCGGCAGCGGCTCACCGCCGCGCTGCTGAAACTCATGTGCTACCGGCGCGTGGCCGTGAGGTGGAACGGCTGGACGGACAGCCCGCAGCCGAAGCTGGTCGCGTCGGCGGTCAAGGAGCTGATGCAGAACCACTCCGGCACGCTGTACATGCTCCTGCCCGAGGACGACGCCCTGCTCGTCCTGGACTGGGACAGCCTGTACATATCGGTCTACAACGCGCAAAAGCAGCTGCGCCGGCTGCTGAAATCCATCGCCCAGTCGGAGAACCTGGCCTGGCGCAGGTCGAAGCCGGGCTGAAAAACTGCGCCGGGACGGCCGATATCGGCCGCCCCGGCGCTTCTTCTGGCGCTCGGCTTTGGTTACTGCCGCGGCGGCCGTACTAAAATGTCAAGTGAGGCAATCAGGAGAGGAGCTGACGCATATGAAGCTGACAGTTTACTGCACAAGGGAGGACGAGGAGGCAATTTTCCGCGCGCAGGCGGCGGAGCGCGGCGTGGAGCTGGAGCTGACGCCCAGGCGGCTGACGGAGGAGACGGCGGCGCTCGCGGCCGGCTCGCAGGCCGTGGCGATAGTAGCGTCCTGCCGCATCACGGACGGCGTGGCGCGCGCACTGCGCGACGCAGGCGTCAGGTACGTGCTCACGCGCGGCACGGGCTGCGACCACATCGACCTCGCCGCCGCGGCCGGGCACGGCCTGCGCTGCGCAAACGTGCGCGTGTACAGCCGGAACGCCGTGTCCGAGCACACGGTGATGATGGTGCTGGCGCTGCTGCGCGGACTGAAGGGCGAGCTGTTCAAGGTTCGCGACTTCAACTTCCGCCTGCCCGAAGCCCCGGCGCGGGAGCTCGGCTCGCTGACCGCCGGAGTGTTCGGCACCGGCCTGATAGGCAGCCGCACGGCGAGCTTCCTGCGCGCGTTCGGCTGCCGCGTGCTGGCGTACACGCCTCACCCGAGGCGCGAGCTGGACGGCGTGGTGGAGTACGTCACGGCGCAGGAGCTGTTCTCCCGCTCCGACGTCATAGTCTTCCACTGTGCGCTGACTGAGGACACGCGCGGCATAGTCAACCGGGAGACGATAGCCGGTATGAAGGACGGGGTGTACCTCGTGAACTCCGCCCGGGGCGAGCTGATGGACTTCGCCGCCGTGCTGGACGGGCTTAAAAGCGGGAAGATCGCCGGACTGGCCACGGACGTCTACCCGAACGAGGCCGCGTTCGTGCGCAAGAACATGGCCGGCAGCGAGCTGGACAGAGTCTTGACCGAGCTGGTGGCCATGGAAAACGTCATAGTCACCCCGCACATAGCCTTTTACACCGGCACCGCCGTGGAGAACATCATCTCCACCACCTTTGAAAACTTCCGTTCCTTCCACGAGACGGGCAGGTGCGAAAACGAGCTGTCCGTGTGAAAAAACAAAACCCGCTTGTTTCGTGAGAAACAAGCGGGCTTTGGCACGCCGCAAGGGATTCGAACCCCTGACCTTCTGGTCCGTAGCCAGACGCTCTATCCAGCTGAGCTAGCGGCGCAAATATCGGCTCGGTATCGAGCCTTTATATGTTAGCACAGCGAGCGGCAGTTTGCAAGTGTTTTTTTGAATTTTTGCGATATTTTTTTCCCGGCTCTCAGCGGATGAAGTTCGTGGCGCTGTCGTACTCGTTTTCGGGCGCGTTGACGCCGTTTTGTCTGCCCAGCTCTATGCACTTGAGCAGCCAGGCCATGTTGCGCGCGAGGTTGCGCATGGTCTGAAGCCCCTCCGCGTCCCCGGCGGCCTGGCCGGGAGTCTGGCCGAAGGCGTCGTTCCAATAGGTGGCGGAGACGACGGGCATCTCGCGGATGGTGAAGTACTTGTTCAGCACGTCGAAGCTCGTCACCGTGCCGGCGCGGCGGGCTATTGCCACGGCGGCGCCGGGCTTGTGCCTGCCCAGGTCGGGCGCGGAGAAGAAAAGTCGGTCGAGAAAGCTTATGACCGAGCCGTTGGGGGAGGCATAGTAGACCGGGGTGCCGACTATCAGGCCGTCTGCGGCCTCCAGCTTGGCGCGGAACTCGTTCACGCCGTCGTCTATGACGCACCTGCCCAGCCTGGCGCAGGCGCCGCAGGCGCGGCAGCCGCTTACGGGCTTGGAGCCGATGTCGACGAGCTCCGTATCTATCCCGCACTCGTTGAGGGTCTTGGCACATTCCTCAAGCGCGAGACGGGTGTTGCCCTTCGCGTGGGGACTGCCGTTCAAAAGCATTACTTTCACTTACTGTTCCTCCTTGAGCGTTATATCCAGCACGACGGGGGCGTGGTCGGAGTAGTCAAAGCCTATGTCCAGAGTCTCCACGCGCTCAACGTTCACGTTGGGGGAGACGATGAAGCCGTCGAGCACGTAGTGCTGAGAGGTCTCGGCGTCGTAGGGGGCGTTGTTCAGGCGGCAGGTGGGGTTGGAGGCGTCGAACGCGAAGCTCCAGCCCTCGGGGAGCATGTCGTCCGTGAGCACGCCGGGCGCCCAGTACTCATCGTTGGTTATCGGCCAGCTGTCAAGCGTGCCGGGGAAGGTCTGGTTGAAGTCGCCTCCGGCTATGACGTAGTTGCCGGCGGCGTACTCCTGCTCCAGCACCTCGAACAGCGCTTGAGTCTGGGCGGCCTTGCCCTCGCCGTCGTCGTAGGCCTCCAGGTGGAGGTTCACGACCACCAGCTGCTTGCCGGTGTCCGGCAGGTCATAGCGCGTGACCAGCAGGCAGCGCTTGAGGTTGGCGGTGCTCACCGGCCAGGAGAAGGGGCAGGGCAGGGAGATGCGCTCGGCGTCGCCGCTTACGGCGAAGTCGGAGACGGTCATGACGCCGCTGTTCACCCTGCCCATGGGCGGCCAGGGGAAGGGAACAAAGGAGCAGGAGTAGTTGAGCGCATAGGAGCTGGACGCCGCTCCCAGCGACTCGGAAATGCCGCGCGCCTCATCCACGCGATAGCTGCGCGCGCTGTCCGAGTCCACCTCCTGCATGAGATATACGTCCGCCTCGTGCTCCCTGAGCGTGGCGAGCACGCCGTCGTAGTATGTATTGAAGTCCTCGCGCTCCGGCTTGCCGGAGCCGGCGCCGCCGTCCATGACGAAGTCCTCGTTGGTGCCCAGACCGGAATAGCCTATGTTCCAGGTCATGAGCGTTATGCCTGAGCCGGGCGTCTCCGCATCGCCGTAGCTGAGCGTCTCCACGGCCTCGACGTCTGCGGGCTTGTACTCCATCAGCGTCAGATACAGCACAAAGGCCACTGCCAGTACGACCACCACGCCCAGGACGATAAGAGCTATTTTGAGTATCTTTTTACCCATAGTGCACCGCCTCAGTCTATGTGATAATGCCAGCAGCGCCCGTCAAACTCGCGATGGACGCGGCTGCGCTTGAGCAGGTATTCCAGGTGCGCCGCCGTCTCGCCGACGGCAAACCACTTCTGCGCGAGGGGGAAGTCGTCCCAGGAGTTGGTCTTGCCGCGCACGCGCCAGGTCATCTTGCCGCTGAGGTCGTAGGGGGTGATGCCCGGGTTTTGTTCCAGTACGGTCAGCATCTCGCGTATGCGCGCGCCGTGGTGCTCTATGATGGTGCCGATGCGCTCGGCCATGGAGCAGTTCACGCCGCGGTGCGCGGGCAGGGGCAGGCGCACGTCGTATATGCTTATGTCCATCAGACTGTGCACGTAGTGGCCGAGCGGGTCGTCGAAGTTCGACCAGGTGGTTATGTTGGGCGTGATGTTGAAAAGCACGTGGTCGCCGAGGAACATTATCTTGTTGGCGCGGTCGTACAGGCACACGTGCCCCGGCGTGTGCCCCGGCGTCTCTATCACCTCCAGGCGGTGGCCGCCATAGGTGAGGATGTCTCCGTGAGCTATATAGGTGTAGTCGGGCATCTTGACCTGCTGGTACTTCATGGACGGGCTGTCGTCGAGGTGGGACAGCTCCTCCTCCGAGAAGCCGAAGCTGCGGTATTCGGCGGTGCGCTCCCAGCCCTTGGCCATGCCGCGTATCAGGCGCCTTCCGTCCTCACGGCTTATGTAGAGGCGCGAGCTCTCGCTGGCGAGGTCGACGGCCAGGCCGGTGTGGTCGGCGTGCATGTGCGTGAGGAAGATGTCCGTGACGGACATGTCCACGTCCAGCTCGGCCAAGCCCTCGGTCAGAGCCTGACGGCAGGCCTCAAGGCGGAAGCCCGTGTCTATCAGCAGGTTGCGGTCCTCGCCCTTGATTACGTAGGAGTTCAGGCTGCGCAGGGGATTGTTCGGCAGCGGCACGGGTATAGTATAGATGTTGTCTTCGATGTGGGTGTACATTTCTTTTCTCCATTCAGGCTGTTTCTGATACGACAATTCTAGCACACTTCGGCGAAATAAGCGAGACCCAATATTCCCGTTCCGGCGTGCTCAGCGCTTGAATACCACCACGCCGGCTATCATCAGCGCGGCGCCTATGGCCTTTGTCCACGTCAGGGGGACTCTCTCCGTGCCCATCAGCCCCAGCGCGTCTATGGCTCCGGCCGTGAGCAGCTGGCTGACCAGTATGATGCTCACCGCCGTCGCGGGCGTGAGCGCGTGCATGCCCAGCATGACCGTCAGCGTTATGACCAGCCCCAGCACGCCGCCGAGCATGTACAGCCAATTCGTCCCGCCAAGCGCGGAAAAGCTGCCGTCCCGGTGGAAAACCAGCACGGCCAGCGCCAGCACGGCCGCCGTCGCCTGCACAAAGGCGTTGGCCTCGCCGGTGCCTATGCTCTCGCCGAGGCGCGTGTTCATGACGCCCTGAAAGCTCATCGCGGCGCCGGCCGCGATGCAGATAAGTATGCCGAACATTTGGCAATTCGCCGCCTTTCGTCAATTCGTTTAAATCCGTCCCCCGTGGACACGTGTGGATTTTTAGATAATGACAATTGTGTCTCGCGCGGGGATGTGATATAACTAATGTACACGAGAAAAATACATTCGGCCGCTCACGGCGGACTTTTGGAGGTGCGTCATGGCAGACAGGACAAGGGCAAAATATTACCTGGTGGAAGCGGGCGTGCTGCCCGAGGTGTTCATCAAGGTCACCGAGGCGCGCGAGCTGCTGGAGACCGGCGAGGTGCGCACGGTCGCCGAGGCGGTGGAGCGCGTGGGCATTTCGCGCAGCGCCTTTTATAAGTACAAGGACTCCGTCATACCCTTCAGCGACATGCGGCACGGCAGCATAGTCACCTTCAACGCGCTGCTGCGCCACAAGGAGGGCGTGCTCAGCTCCCTGCTTGCTAGTTTTGCCGAGGCGGGCGCAAATATTCTCACTATAAATCAGAGCATTCCGAATAACGGCACCGCCCCGGTCACCATATCCGCCGTCACGGAGAACATGACGGAGGGCATGGACGAGTTCATGGAGCGGGTGCGCTCGCTCTACGGCGTCATACGCTTCGACGCCCTGGCGGGATGAAAGCAGGGGAGACGACATGGTAAAAGCAGCGATACTGGGAATAGGCGTGGTCGGCGGCGGCACCGTGGAGGTGCTGACCAAGAACCGCGACCTCATAGCCCGCCGCGCGGGCAGCGAGATAGAGGTGAAGTACATCCTGTGCCGGAAGCCCCGGCCGGATCACCCCTTCGCCCACCTCATAGTGCACGACATAGAGACGGTGGCGAACGACACGGAGATAAAGGTCGTGGCCGAGTGCATAGGCGGCGCCACGCTGGCCTACGAGTACGTCAAGCGCTGCCTGTCCGCGGGCAAGAGCGTCGTGACCTCCAACAAGGAGCTGGTGGCTGAAAAGGGGCTGGAGCTGACGGCGCTGGCGAGGAAGATGGGCGTGAACTTCATGTTCGAGGCCAGCGTGGGCGGCGGCATCCCCATACTGCGCCCGCTGTGCCAGTGCCTGGCGGCGAACGAGATAAGCTCCGTCTGCGGCATACTCAACGGCACGACGAACTACATCCTCACCGAGATGGTGCAGATGGGCAAGAGCTTCGACCTGGCTCTGCGCGAGGCGCAGCAGAAGGGCTACGCCGAGGCCGACCCCACGGCGGATGTGGAGGGCATAGACGCCGGGCGCAAGATCTGCATCCTCGCCGACCTCTGCTTCGGCAAGAACGTCCCGCCCAGCTCCATAACGATGGAGGGCATAACGAAGATCACCCCGGCGGACATAGAGTGCGCGCGTGCCCTGGGCTACAAGATAAAGCTGCTCGGCCGCGCCATGCGCACCGGACCGAACAGCGTGACGGCCTTCGTGGCGCCGCACCTCATAAGCAGGAGCGCGCCGCTGGCCAACGTGGACGGCGTGATGAACGGCATCTCCGTGCGCGGCGACGCGGTGGGCGAGGCGATGTTCTTCGGCCCCGGAGCGGGCAGCCTGCCCACGGCCAGCGCCGTCGCGGCGGACATCATAGACTGCGTGCGCGACCCCAAGACCAGGACCTACACCGGCTGGTGGCCGTCCGAGCCGGGCTACGTCACGGCGCCCGACAAGATATCCTGCCGCTGGATGGTGCGCACGAACTCGCCGCTCGCGGACATAGCGGCGGCCTTCTCGGGCGTGCGCTTCATAAACGCGCCGAACGCCGCGCCCGACGAGTACGCCTTCGTCACCGGATACATGTCCGGCGAGGAGCTGAAGGCAAAGACGGCCGGCATGAGCGTGCTGGCGAAATACCGCGTGCTGGACTGACGGCATAATATAGAGTACGGCAAAGCCGTTCAGCAGATTTAACGGAGGGACATACCCCATGCTAATAGTACAAAAATTCGGCGGCAGCTCCGTGGCCAACGCCGAGAGAGTCCGGCACGTGGCCGGGATAATAGCGGACAACTACGCCGAGGGGCACGACATAGTCGTCGTGCTCAGCGCCCAGGGCGACACCACGGACGACCTGATAGAAAAGGCGCGGGAGCTGAACCCCCGCCCGAGCAAGCGCGAGATGGACGTACTGCTGTCCACGGGCGAGCAGCAGAGCGTGGCGCTGATGGCCATGGCGCTGGAGGCCATGGGTCTGCCCGTCGTCTCGCTCACCGGCTGGCAGGTCGGCCTGGAGACGAACACCACCTACGGCAGCGCGCGTATAGTGCGCGTCTCCACCGAGCGCATACGCCGCGAGCTGGATAAGCGCCGCATAGTCCTCGTCGCGGGCTTCCAGGGCGTGGACAAAAACGACGACATCACCACGCTCGGCCGCGGCGGCTCGGACACCACCGCAGTCGCCATAGCGGCGGTGCTGCACGCGGACAAATGCCAGATATACACCGACGTCGAGGGCGTGTACACCGCCGACCCGCGCAAGGTCAAGGGCGCGCGCAAGCTCGACGAGATAACCTACGACGAGATGCTCGAGCTGGCCAGCCTGGGCGCGCAGGTGCTCATGAACCGCTCTGTGGAGCTGGCCAAGCGCTACGGCGTGATAATCGAGGTGCTTTCGAGCATGGTTCGGAAGCCCGGCACAAAAGTTAAGGAGGTCGCAAAGCGAATGGAAGAGATGAAGATAAGCGGCATAGCAAAGGACAACGACGTTGCGCGCATAGTCGTCGTGGGCGTCCCCGACGAGCCCGGCATGGCCTTCCGCGTGTTCAACACCATGGCCCGCGCCAAGATAAACGTAGATATAATCCTCCAGAGCTACGGCAAGGAGGGCACCAACGACATCAGCTTCACCGTGCCCCTCGCGGACGCGGAGCGCGCCGCCGAGGCGCTCGAGGAGCTCAAGGAGTCTCTCTGCTTCGACCACCTGAGCGTCGACACCAACGTCTGCAAGGTCAGCATCGTCGGCGCCGGCATGATGAGCGCCAGCGGCATAGCTGCGCTCATGTTCGAGGCGCTTTACGACGCCAAGATAAACATCCAGATGATCTCCACCAGCGAGATAAAGGTCTCCGTCCTCATCAAGAAGGACTACGCCGACCAGGCCGTCCAGGCGATACACAACAAGTTCTTCGGATAATCAGATTTCGGGGGCGCTTTCTTTGGGCTTGTCCAAAGAAAGCGTCCCCGGAAACGGTTAGAGTTTGGATATATCAAAATACGACGGGAGGGAGCAGCATGTACGAGCTTATCAAAATCAGCGATCAGTCCTACTACATAGACTGTCCCGCCAAGATAGGCGTCTACGACTCCGGGGACGGGGTGTACCTCATAGACGCCGGCGGGGACAAGGACGCCGGGCGCAGGGTGCGCAAGGTGCTCGACGAGCACGGCTGGACGCTGCGCGGCATACTGGTGACGCACTCGAACGCCGACCACATAGGCGGCTGCCAGTATTTGCAGCGCCAGACCGGCTGCAAGGTCTTCGCCCCCGGCGTCGAGGCGCAGTTCACGCGCACGCCGGTGCTGGAGCCGAGCTTCCTGTACGGCGGTTTCCCGTCCAAAGAGCTGCGGCACAAGTTCCTGATGGCTCAGCCCTGCGACTGCCTGGACGTGACGGACGAGGGCTTCCCCGCCGGCGTCGAGGTTCTGCCCCTGCCCGGGCACTTCTTCGACATGGCGGGCTACCTCCTGCCCGACGGCACGGCGTTCATCGCCGACTGCGTGTCCGGCGCGGAGACGCTCGCCAAGTACGGCGTGCCCTTTATCTACGACGTGCAGGCCTACCTGGACACGCTGGGCAGGCTGCCGGAGATAGGCGCGAAGATGTACGTCCCCTCCCACGCGGAGGCCTGCGAGGACATAGCCCCTCTGGCCGAGGTCAACCGCAGGCACATAGAACGCCTGGGCGAGCAGCTGCTGCACATCTGCATAGAGCCGCGCGGCTTTGAGGAGCTGTTGAAGCTGGTCTTCGACGATCTGCGCCTGGAGCTGAACTTCCAGCAGTACGTGCTGGTGGGCAGCACCATCCGCAGCTTCCTGGCCTGGCACCTGGACGCCGGCCGCGTCAACGCCGAGTTCATCGAAAACCGCCTGCTGTGGCGGAGCATATGAAAAAAGCGCCCGATAGGGCGCTTTTTTCAGTTTCCGATTTTCAGTTTCCGCTTCCATCCGACGTGTAGACGCTGAGATACTGTGGGTCTACGGCGGGGACGTAGTGCCAGGTGTAGGCTCGGCCGCCTTCCGGTATCATATCGCCAAGTGTCTCGGAAGCCTCCGAGTAGAAGCAGTAGTAGGGGACGAAGTACTCGTCGTACTCGTTTATCCGGTACACAAGCTCCACCCCGACGATGTCCTCGCCGCGGAGAGTTTCCAGCGTGTCCGGCAGCTCTCCGCCGCCGAGCAGGATGGAGCGAGCCTCATCGACGGAAATGATGGGGTAGTCGCCCACCTTGTGCGAGAGGTCGGGGTTGAATAGACGCAGGCCGTATACGCCGCCATCTTCGCTGGCGTACAGCTCGGCACAGCGGAAGTTGTAGTTTATCAGCGTTCCCTCGTCGCTGCTGCCAGCGTCATATATCCTGACGCTGTAGGGGCTGGTGGAGAGGTCGTAGTTGAACTCACCCCCGCTGACTGACACTTGCGGGTCGTGAAAGCCGAGCAGCGCGGAAAACAGTCCGGCGGCGTACTCGCCGGCCGCTTCGCACTCGGCGGCCGTGGAGCCGCGCGTGAAGTCCACCGGCAGCTTCACCGGATTCGCGAAAGCAACGTATAGCTCCAGGTCATAGCCGACGGAAATGCGCACCTCACTGTTTTTGGCGACAAAAGAGGTGACGACCGTATCCCCGCCGGAGGCGTCCGCAAAGGTCTGCTGCGTGTTCTCGGAGAACTCCAGCGTGCTCTTGTCAATGCCCAGCGCGGCTATCGCCTCGTCCATAATCGCGCGCATGGCCTCGTAGTCGGCGTTGAGCGGCACGCGGTTCAGCTCGTAGGAGGCGTGTTCCACGGCGTTTTTGTATACAGGCAGCGTGTAAAGCTCCATGTCCTCGCTCCACGGATTGCCCGTGAGGTAGTCCGAGAAGTCGGAAGTGTGCATTACGAAAGCGCCCATGCTGGTATATGAGTCGGTAATAACGTCGAGCACCGGCAGATTCGGGTCTATGGTCGGGCGCACGGAGGCGTCGGGGGCGAGCCAGCGCGTTCCGGCGTAGACGGCCAGCGCCAGGCAGGCTGCGGCGGCGAGGAGCCGGGGCGCCATGCGGCGCTTTTTGGCGCGCGGCTTGCGGTAGTCCGCGGCCTCGGATATGTACTTCAAATCTATCCCGCCAAGGGCTTGGGACAGGGTCTCCGCGCTCATACATATACCTCCTGTTCTGCAAGATACTTTTTCAGCTGCTTGCGCAGCCGTGTGAGCCGTACGGTCACGGCTTTTTCGCTCAGCCCGACGCGCCTGCCTATGTCGGCGCATTTGTCCGCAAACCAGTAGCGGCGCAGGAAAATCACGCGGTTTTCCTCGCTCAACGTGTCCAAAAAGCGCTCGAGCGCCGCCGTCAGCTCCTTCGCGTCCAGCGCCGACTGGGAGTCCTCCGGCGCGGCTATGCACCCCTCCAGCTCGCTGAGCGCCACGGTGTAGCTGCCGCCGCGCTTTTGCGCGCCGTCGCGCCGCCGCCTGGAGAGCGCGGCGTTGCGCACTATGCGGCAGACGTAGGCCGGCAGCCGCTCCGGCCGCTCGGGCGGTATGGCGTTCCACGCGCCGAGGTAGGCGTCGTTGACGCACTCCTCCGCGTCCTGGCTGCTGTTGAGTATGTTCAGGGCGAGCGAGTGGAACAGCGCGCCGTACTTGGCGTCCAGCTCGACGATCGCGTACTCGGAGCGTGTGAAGAATAAGTCCAGTATTGCCCAGTCCTCCATGGCTGGCCTCCTTTCCGTCCTCAAACACATACTACACTTTTTGCGGCCTTTGCTACAAGCGGAGTTGAAATTTTCCGAAAAAAATCAGCCCAGGTTCGTCCTGGGCTGAAAGCGTATCGTGAGCGGTGGGGCAGGGGAGCGGTCAGGCCTCCATCTGGCGGCCGAGGAACCCGGCGACGGTCTCGGCCAGCTTGTATTCGACCTCGGTGGCCGGGGGGCTGTTTTTGGGCTGGGCGAACAGGATGCAGCCCATTAGGTCGCCCTCGCTGACCACCGGCGCGGCGACGCCGACGGTGAAGGCTCCGTCGTTCTCGGTTATGGGCAGCTCCGGTGCGCCGCTCTGGCGGCGGTAGATGCGCCGGGACTCCATGAGCTGTTCCAGCTCCGGGCTCAAACGCTTGCTGAGCAGCTCGCGCTTGCCTCCGCCGGCGACGGCGATGACCGAGTCCCGGTCGCAGACCGCCGCCAGCGCGTCCGTCGAGCGGTGCAGCGAGTCGCAGATTTGCGCCGCAAAGTCCGACAGCTCCCCGATGGGCGAGTACTTCTTGAATATGACCTCCCCGTCCTTGTCCGTAAATATCTCCAGCGGGTCGCCGTCACTGACAATATTGGCGCGGAGAACCTTGTCCGCGTGATGTGTTGCACTTTGGATTACACTCACTGGCTCCGTGCCTCCGCTGCCGGAAGCGCCGCCCTCGCCGCCGCTATTGTCCTCGTTTTCGAGCGGGTATTCGCCCTTGCGCAGGAGCGTGTCGATGTCGGCCTTGAGCCTTATCTCGACGTGGTCTTCGTAGACGTAGATGCGCTCGATGATAAGCTCCAGATCCTGCTTTTCGAGGTGCGGCTTGGTGAGGATGTCGTCAAAGACCTCCATCGCGGTCTTGGCGGCGCGGTTGGCGCGGATTATGGTGTTGCGCTTGTCTGTGACGTGCTCGAGCTGGTTTTGCAGGCCCTCTATGCGGCGCATGAGGTCGGCCTCCAGCTCGTCGTACGTCTCTTCGAGCACGGCCTCATTCTCGGGATGGCGCATGATGTCGCGCACGCGCTGCCGCTTTGTGGCTTTCAGCTCCTCCTGCGCGTCGAGCAGCACGTCCTCTATGTTCGCCGCGCTGCGCTCCGTCTCTGCCACGTCCTCCGGCTCGCGCGCGAGCTCCTCGTTGAGCTTGGCGAGCATATCCGCGGAGTTGTCCCGCACCTTTTTGACGTAGAGCTTGACCAGCTCGTCGAGCTTGTCCACGCGGATGTGGTGTGTAGTGCAGCCCGCCGTGCCGCGCCGGTGATAGGTGCCGCAGGTGTAGGCGGGCTTCAAATCGCGCCGGCCCAGCGCGAACATCGGCGCGCCGCAGTCGCCGCACTCGAGGAAGCCCGAGTAGACGTTGTCGTTTATCTTCACGCCGCGGTAGTTGTACTTCGCGCGCTTTTCGCGCAGCGCGCGCACGGTGGCAAAG
>UQQF01000045.1 GCA_900543085.1 uncultured Eubacteriales bacterium
TGAAGCAGCGCGTGGCCATCGCCCGCGCCCTGGCCATGGACCCCGAGATCCTGCTCTTTGACGAGCCGACGAGCGCGCTCGACCCCGAGATGGTCGGCGAGGTGCTGTCCGTCATGCGCTCTCTGGCCGACGACGGCATGACCATGCTGGTCGTCACGCACGAGATGGCCTTTGCGCGCGACGTCTCCGCCAACGTCGTGTTCATGAAGGACGGCGTGATTTGGGAGCAGGGCGGCCCCGACGTGCTGTTCACGAACCCCGAGCGCCAGGAGACGCGCGACTTCCTCTCGCGCTTCATGGCGAGATAAAACTACCCCGGCAAGGGACGGCGTCCCGTGCCGGGGTGTTTTTATGCCATGCCGAGCGGGATATGTATCTCGCAGCCTCCGCCGTGCAGCGTGAGAATGGGTCGGTAGGTGCCCTTGCTGTCCAGGGAGTAGATGACCTCCGCGCGCTCTATGTGCACCTCGCCCTCGGGCAGAGTGTCCCAGCAGGAGTAGTCGCCGCGGTGCAGTATGGTCTCGCACTCCGCGGCGCTCAGCGGCTGAGCCGAGCCTATGGCCGAGAGATCGTAAATGGCGTAGCGGATGCGCGCAAGGCCGTCTTCTGTGACCGCGACCGACACCTCTCCGCCTTTGCCGTCCGTGGGCTTGAGCGTGAAGATATAGCTATATTCGTCGGCGGACAGATCCGCGCCCTCCGGGATCTCCACGCCCCAGTCCAGGGCGGAGGCGCGCAGCTCGTCCTCGGTGAGGCCGGGCTTTAGCTCGTGCCCGCTCTGCCGGACGGTGTAGTCCTCCATTTCTATCTCGCGGCCTGCGTAGTGGTAGATGCACATGCGCTGCTGGGAGCTGTCGCGGAACCACGCGGACTCGTCGTAGAGGTCCTCGGAGTCTATCTCCGTGCCGAAGCGCGCAAAGAACGCGGCGGCGTATTCGCGCGCATCGTCCAGCGTCCCGGTCTCGGCGGTGTAGACGGGCAAGTCCTGCGCCGTGAGGCCGGAGATGAAGCCCGCCGCCTCGTCCGAGAAGCTGACTTCGCCCGTCACCGGCTGACCGTAATACACGTCGTATGTACCCTCGCCGTAGGGCGTGGCGCCGTAGACCGCCCAGGCGGCGAAGGGCGGGGTCAGGCACAGCAGCGTTAGCACGAGCGCAAGCGTCCCGCGCCCCGGCTTCCGGGCGCGAAAGCCCATGCAGCAGCGAGCCAGGGCGAAGCCGCAGACGGTGCCGAGGGTGTTGTTGAACAGGTCGTCCACGTCGGCTATGCCCAGCCCGAACAGGTACTGCAAGACCTCGACCAGCAGGGAGGTCAGCGCGCCGAGCGGTATAACGAGCCAGCGCTTCCTGCTCTCGCCGAAGGGCAGGGCGAAGAAAAAACCGAACGGCACGAAGATGAGTATGTTCATCAGCTCGTTGAGAAAGCCGTGGGAGGTGAAGCTGCGCGTGAGCTGCCTGTAGCCGTAAAACAGCTCAAAGTTGGTCCCGGCGTAGTAGCTGCCGCCATGGCCGCTGCGCAGCACGAGCAGGAACAAGATCGCAAAGAGGTAGGACGCGGAGACGAACAGCCAGACCTTCCAGCCCCTGGACAGGCTGCGCCCCCGCCGTTTGAGCAGAGCGGCCACGATCAAATACGCCAGAGCGCCCAGTATGAGCGCCGCAATCAAGGCCGGCATGTAGTATATCAACAAGCTGATAAAGGTTCTCATGGCTGTCTCCTCTCCGGTATGTGGTGTGCTTGTGACGCCCCCGGAGCCGGAAATGTTCCCAAAAATCCCCGGGTCGTATCGAAACGACCCGGGGATCGGTCTATCTGGGGATGCCCTCGTCCAGCTTGAGCAGGATGGGGCGGGAGAGCCGGAAAAGTATATATCCTATGACTCCGCCGGCGGTGTTCATTATAAGGTCGGTGACGTCGGCTGCGCGCCTTCCGGCAGCCGCTCCCCAGCAGTAGAGGAACTGCACGCACTCGATCATCAGACTGGCGAGGAGGCTCAGCAGAAATACTTTTATGATCCCGCGCTTTTTCAGCGTGGGCAGCAGGAAGCCCATGGGCAGGAACATGATGCAGTTGAGGACTATCCCGCTCTGGGCGCCAAGGTAGCCGCGCTTGAGGTCGCGGAAGGGCTCCAGGTTTATTTCTTCCAGGGCGTTTCCGTTCGCGCCGGGTAGGACAAGCTGGAAGGGCATGAGTGTCACGCATATCACCATGCAGACGTAGAGGTAAAACAGAGTGAACCACACCCGGTAGCGGCCGTCGCGCTTTTTAAGGCGCAGCTTGTAGATAAGCGCGTATACGGCGGCCAGCAGCGCAAAGTCAAAAATCAGGTCGAACATGACGAGTCCTTTCGTAAGGGAAATGCCCGACTATGATAACACACCGCATGTTACAGGTCAAGCGCCGGGACCGACCGCACGGCGCGAGGGGCGTACCCTCCGAGCGTGGAAAGCACGATCGAGTATCACTCCAGCCACTCCCGCAGCGTGGCTATCGCGCGCCGCTCCAGCCGCGAGACCTGCACCTGGGAGACGCCTATGACCCGGGCGGCGGCGTCCTGGGTCATGTCGTGGAAATAGCGCAGGGAGATGACCTGCCTTTCCCGCTCCGGCAGGTGGTCTATGGCCTCGCGCAGCGAGACGCGCTCGAGCACGCGCTCGGTCTCGCTGTCGTCGCCGAGCAGCTGCTCCAGGGTGAAGCCGTCCTCGCCGGACTCGCGCTGCAGACTCTCGGCGGGGCTGGCGGCGGTCTCTGCCACGGCGATGTCCTCGGGGGTTAAGCCCGTCTCGGCGGACAGCTCGCTGAGCGTCGGCTCGCGCCCGAAGCGCTGCTCCAGCGTCTGGCGCGCGGAGCGTATGGCCATGGCGCGCTCCTTCAGCCCGCGAGAGACCTTCACGGAGCCGTCGTCGCGCAGGAAGCGGCGTATCTCGCCGGAGATCTTGGGCACGGCGTAGGTGGAAAACTGTGTGCCGTAGCTCTCGTCATAGCCGGCGATGGCCTTCAAAAAGCCCACGCAGCCGAGCTGATAGAGGTCGTCCGAGTCCACCCCACGCCCGAAAAACCGGCGCGCCACGCTCCAGATGAGGCCGGAGTTGTCGTTGACCAGCTTTTCCGCGGCCTCGCGGTCGCCCTCCCGGGCCGAGCGCAGGCAGCTGAGCGCCTCGTCCGTCATGCCCTTGTCCGGCGTGCGATGGTTCTGCGCATGGTCACGGTGGTGCCCTTGCCTGGCTTGGAGCGGACGGTCAGCTTGTCCATGAAGCTCTCCATGATGGTGAAGCCCATGCCGCTGCGCTCCTCGCCGCCCGTGGTGAACAGCGGCTCGCGCGCCCTGGCCACGTCCTCTATGCCCCGGCCGGAGTCCTTGACGGATATCTCCAGCGTGTCGCCGCCGAGTATGCGTAGGCGCATGGTCACCTTGCCCAGGCTGTCGGGGTAGGCGTGGACGATGCAGTTGGTCACTGCCTCGCTGACCGCGGTCTTGATGTCGCCCAGCTCGTCCATCGTGGGGTCGAGCTGCGCGGCGAAGGCCGCCGCCGCGGCGCGCGCGAAGCCCTCGTTCACGCTGCGGCTGGGGAATTCAAATTTTATGTAGTTTTCCGCCTTCATTGCCTGCTTCCTCCTCTTACGGGTATCATCCGCTCTATGCCCGAGGCGTCGAGCACCCTGAGCGGCTGCTTGGCCGGGTTCGCTATGCTCGCGCGTCCGCCGCACTGGCGCATACGCCGGTCGGTCTTGAGTATCAGCGCTATGCCGGACGAGTCCATGAACGTCAGCGCCGACATGTCCAGCACCGCGTCGCGGGGCATGTACTCGTCAAGCAGGCGCTCTATCGCCTCCATGCCCTCCCGCGCGCCGTGGTGGTCCAGCTCTCCGGCGAGATGTATGATGAGACGGCCGGAGCCGTAATCAGCCGTAATCTGCATTTGTACGCCCTCCTTTGCTTAATTTTACGTTATGCGCATCGCGAATCCGCGCGAAGCGAGTCGGCGGCGCAGAAAAAGACATGTTGCTGTTTTGAGGTAATTATTTATCGTTATTCAATAAATAATTCTTGCAATTCGATGTAGTGCGTGTTATACTCGGCGTGAAAGGCGGTGCTTTTTATGAAACAAAAGGGGCTATCTGTCTGGCTGAGGGCGGTGCTGTGCTTCGGGGGGCTGTTTATACTTTTCCTCGCGCTGGTGCTGATACCGAGGCTGGGGCAGCACGTCGTGCTGGACTATCCCGAGCTGGAGCACATGTACCTGCCGTGCCTTATATTTTTCTGGGTGACCGCAGCGGTTGCGCTCATTTTTATCGTGCTGGTGTGGAAGATAGCGGTGGAGATAGGCCGCGACAACAGCTTCTGCCATGAAAACGCCAGGCGGCTGAGCATCTGCGGCAACCTTGCGCTTGCGGACACCGTGCTGTATCTCGCCGCGGGCTGCGTGCTGGGGTTCATGCACCTGCTGCACATCACCTTGCTGATAGCCGGGATAGTGATCTGCTCCATCGGCGTGGCAGTGGCCGTCTGCTGCGCGGCGCTCTCGCATCTGACGCGCAAGGCGGCGGACATGCAGAGCGAGAACGACCTCACGGTCTGAGGTGCGGCATGATAAGGATCAACCTGGACGTAATGCTCGCAAAGCGCAAGATGAGCCTGACGGAGCTGTCCGAGCGGGTGGGCATCACCATGGCCAACCTCTCCGTGCTCAAGACAGGGAAGGCTAAGGCCGTGCGCTTTACCACGCTGGACGCGCTGTGCCGCGCCCTGGACTGCCAGCCGGGGGACATATTGGAGTACGTGGTTGAAGAATAGGGCGGCAGCGCCCGGTAAAGGAGGAGATCACTACGGAGAACACCGGAACTGAGCGCCGGTTTTCGGCGCAGGATTGGATGATACTTGCCCTGGGTCTTGTCCTGGCTCTGCTGTGGCGGGAAGTGTTTTCGCTGGAGAGCATAATGGAGGGCGTCCCGGCGCTGGGCGCGGCCGTGTTCACGCTGTGCGCCTGGGCGGCGGCGCTGCTGGCCATGGGCAGGCGCGCCAGGTGGACGAAGGCGAACATATACGCCTCCGTGTGCATACTGGCTCTGGGCGTGAGCTGCGCCTTTCAGCCGGATCACATCATCCGCCTGCTCAGCTTTCTTGTTATACTCGCGGGCAGTGTGCTCGCCTACCTCGCGCTGTCGGGCGTGGAGCGCTGCGCCATCACCGACGCGCGAATACTGCCCGACGCATTCGTGGACACCTTCCGCGGCCTCTTTAAGAACTGGGGCGCGCCGTTCAGAGCCGTGGGCGCGCTCGCGCCCGGCGACAAGAAGTCGCTGGGCGGCGTGGCTCTGGGCGTGCTGATAGCCGCGCCTATCCTGATAATTGTCATAAGCGGGCTGTCCTCGGCCGACGCGGTGTTCGACTCGGTCTTTTCCGGGGCGGTAGACTGGCTCGACAGCCTGGACATATTCACCACGATATGGCGAGCACTGTGGACTGTGCTGCTCGCGCTGGCGTTTTTCTCGGCGCTCTACTTCCTGCGCCACCAGCCTCAGCGCCTGGAGTCGGACATGGAGCCTTTGCGCCTGCCGGTGAGCGCGCTTATAACGGTGCTGGCGCTGCTGGTGCTGATTTGCGGCGTCTTTGCGGCGATACAGTTCCGCTATCTGTTCGGCGGCGAGGAGGCGGCGGCCATGTCGGGCGGCTGGGCGGAGTACGCGCGCAGCGGGTTCTTCGTGCTAATCCGCGTCGCCGCCGTGGTCTGCTGCGCGGCGCTCGGCTGCTCGCGCGCCAGCCGGGAGAACGTGGCGGCGAGGGTGCTGTCCGTCGTGCTGGTGCTGCTCTCGCTGGTCATGCTGGCCTCCGCCGCCTACAGGCTGCACCTTTACGTGTCCGCCTACGGCCTGAGCGTCACGCGCGTGATGGCGGTCTGGGCTATAGCCGCCGTGGGCGTGTGCCTGGTGCTCGTGGGCGTGAAGTCGCTGACCTCGACCTTCAGGTTCTGGCCGTGGGCGGCCGCGATAGTGCTGGCGATGTGGACGCTGTTCTCCTTCGTGAACGTCCACGCGCTGGTGGCGCGGTACAATGTAGACGCCTACCTGGACGGGAGGCTGGAGACGGTGGACGTGGAGTATCTGAAATACCTGTCCCCGTCCGCGCTGGAGCCGCTTTACGACCTGCGCGCCGCGGTCGAAAACGGCGAGGCCGGTTCGGAGCTGTCCGTGCCGCTGGACGACGCGATAGAGTGGCTGGAAAACTGGGAAGCCAGGAGATGGACGGCGATAGTGCTCAGATGAGTAATGCCCCCGGGAAGCAAAAGCTTCCCGGGGGCAAACCCGTTTGCGGGCCGGAGATGTCAATCAGGCGCCGCTATTCCGAACAGAAGAAAATCCAAAACCCGGTGGGCGGCGGCCTCAAAGCTTAACGGCGAGCCGTCTGTGAGCCTGGAGAGCAGCTCCGGGAGCAGCCCCTCGGCGGCGTCGAACCAGAGCATGGCGTCGCGCTCGCTGACGCCCTCGCGCAGGCGCACCAGCTTCAGCAGCGAGGACAGGAGCCGCAGGTTGCACTCTTTTACCGGCGCTCGCAGCCGGCTTATCTCCTCCGCAAGCTGGGGCGGCGTCCGCAGCATCGCGTCCTCGAACACAACGCGCATGTTGCGGTTCTCGGCGAAGAAGCGCTCCCTGGTCATGAAAAAGCCGGAGAGCAGCTCGCCGGCGCTGCCGGCGCTCGCCCCGGCGAGATACTCGTCCAGGCGCGCGGCCAGAGCCGTGAACATGGCTCGGACGCACTCGCAAAAGAGCTCGTCCTTGCCGGTGTAGTAGTGGTACATCAGTCCCTTGGAGATGCCGCCGCGGGCGCATACGCCGTCTACAGTGGCGGAGGCGTAGCCGCGCTCGCCGAATTCGGCTAGTGCGGCGTCCAATATAGCGGCAAGGCTCTTTTGCCTGCGCTCAGTGCGAGTCATGCGCTCAGCTCCTCACGTTGATTGTTTTTCCCCGCCTGACCCAGCTCGCCGGCCCACTCAAAGCCCTTCCTGGCCATGAACACGGCGATGATCTCGTTGATGACGGCCGCAGCCGCTATCGTGCCCTGCAGCAGCTCGGCGCAATCGGGCGCGGCGCCGGAGAGCACGGAGACGGCCACGCCGGTGAACACCAGCGAGACTCCGGAGTGCGGGAGCAGGGTGAAGCCGAGGTATTTTTTTACCGTGGCGGGCGCGTGGGTCATGGCCGCGCCCACATACGCGCCTGAGTATTTTCCGATGGCGCGCGAGATGATATACACCGCCGTATATATCCCAGCCCCAAACACCAGATGATAGTCCAGCGGCGCGCCGAGGTTGAGTATCAGGATTATCAGCGAGACGCTGATGACGGGATTCATCACCTTCATCACGCCCGCGAGCTTTTCAGCCGGTATCATATTGGCAAAAGCCGTGGAGAACGCCATGCCCAGCAGCATGAAGTTCAGTGAAGCGCCGGTCAGCACGTTTTCGTTCAGATACATGGCCAGCAGCGCCGTGGCCATGAGCACCGCGAGCATGGAGACTATGGTGGCCGCGTTGGAGCGCGTGCGGCGCATGATAAGTCCGGCGAGGACGCCGGTCACGGCGCCGATGAACACAGGGGCGAAGACTATCGCCAATGTGGCGAGAAAGCTCACGCCGCCGGCGGCCAGGGCGGAGGACACCCAGGCGATGACGCCGAAGAACACCACCGCGCCCACCAGGTCGTCCAGCGCCGCCATCGGGATGAGCGTGCTGGTGACCGGACCTGCGGCCTTTGCCTCGTTGACTATCGACAGCGAGGGCGCCGGGGCGGTCGCCAGGGCGATGCCGCCGAAAATCGCGGCGAGGTACAGCGGCGTGCCCGTAAAATAGAATATCACGCCGAACACCAGCGTGACAACAAAAAATGTGCCGAGGGACTCGGTGATCGTGGTCACGACTATCTGCTTGCCGGAGCGCTTCATCTCCGACCATATGAGCTCGGTGCCTATCATGAGGCCGACGACGGATTCAAGCAGACTCTCGGCGGTGGTGAACCAGGCGGATTCCATGACCGCGTTGTTCATCAGTCCGAGCGCGTGAGGGCCGAGCGCCATGCCGGTTATCAGCCAGCCGAGTATGGCGGGGAGATGCAGCTTGGCCACCAGCCGGCCGACCAGGTAAGCTATGGCCGCGGTCAGCAGCAGGCGGAGAATTTCGAGTACGATATCCATGTTGAGCAGTCCTTTTGAATAAAATAGACGGTAACGTCTGTTTTTGAGTATAGCACAAACCGACGATACCGTCTATTAATTTTCCGTGAACTTTATTCGCACCAACGCTGTTGACAACGCTGCGTAAATGCGGTACAATATTCAAGCTCAAAATGCCCCCGTACCTCACCAGGATAGAGGGTCCGCCTCCTAAGCGGAATGTAGTGCGTTCGAGTCGCGCCGGGGGTGCCATGGATGACCGCTGTAAGCCTCTTTGGTTTACAGCGGTTTTTGCTTGCGCAAATGAATCGCCGCGAATGGTTTGGCGGCGAGTATAAAATTGACACATGGGGAAAACGGACTTATACTGGTGTTGAATCTGACAGGAGAGTGCGCCATGGAACTGCAAGATTATTTCCCCATCTGGAAAAACCTCACCCCCGGGCAGCAGCGTCAGCTGGCGGACAGCGCGTTCGGCCGCCGCGTAAAAAGAGGCGCCGTTCTGCACGGCGGCGGCGCGGACTGTACCGGACTGCTGCTCGTCCGCCGCGGCCAGCTCAGGGCATACATCCTCTCGGACGAGGGACGGGAGATAACGATATACAGGCTGTTCGAGCGGGACATCTGCCTGTTTTCCGCGTCGTGCATCATTCGCTCCATACAGTTCGAGGTGATAATCGAGGCCGAGAAGGACACCGAGCTGTGGGTCATCCCCCCGGACATCTATAAACGGGTCATGGAGGAGTCGGCTCCGCTGGCCAACTTCACCAACGAGATAATGGCGACGCGCTTTTCAGAGGTCATGTGGCTGATAGAGCAGGTGCTGTGGAAAAGCCTGGATCGGCGGCTGGCGCACTTCCTGCTGGCCGAGAGCGCGCTTGAGGAGACGGACACGCTGAAAATCACGCACGAGACCATAGGCAGGCACATGGGCACGGCCCGCGAGGTGGTGACCAGGATGCTGCGCTACTTCCAGGGCGAGGGGCTGGTGAAGCTCTCGCGCGGAACCGTGGAGCTGTCCGACAGGGAGCGGCTGGAGAGCCTCGCCGGCGGCTGAGAACGTAAAGGAAAAGCATAAGGCGCCTTTGCCGGGGAGGGAACCGGTGCAGGCGCCTTATGTTTATTTTGCTTTGACGCGGCATATGAGCTGAGTCATGGTCCCCATGGGGCAGTAAACGCACCAGCTTCGGGGCTTGAACAGAACCATTGTGATAAGCCCCAAAACGGTCGACGTCAGCATAACGCCGTAAAAGCCGAATGCAAACTGAGCCACGCCGGGGTGGAGCAGCGTCCCGTGGTAGGCCCAGTCCCAGGGCAGCCGGAAGGTCCACAGCAGAGTGACCGCCTGCCCCGGCTCACGCGCTCCGGCAAAGACCAGGTATGTGCTCCAGAGCATCTGGGCGAACATCACCAGGAAGAACGCAAGGAAGCCGTAACGGAACGCCTTGCTCCTCATCCACCTCGGGATGTCCCTGCGGCGCGACAGGCCGAATCTCCCGCCTACGACGGCGAAAAGCTGGCCGCGGCCGCAGTACCGGTTGCAGTATCCCTTTGTGCCGCTGACTGCGGATATTATGAGCGGTATAAGGAAGCACAGCAGCCCCAGCCAGGCAAAGAGTATGTTGAAAAAGCCGAGGATAAGATAGGCCAGAGAGGCGATCCACAAGTAGTCGTACCAGCGCTTTTTCATCATGCGACCTCCCTGACCGAGATGACGGACGCCGGACATTCCCTGGCGCACCTGCCGCAGCCGACGCACCTGCTCTCATCCACTGTGGCCGCAATGCCGCGAACCACCTCGATCGCCTTAGTGGGACACACCTTGACACAGCACCCGCAGGCTACGCATGAGCCGGCGTCCACAACTGCTCTCCTGCGCTTTTTCTCAATACCCATATCATTTCCTCCCGTACTGGATGTGACGAGTATAGCGCAGATCGCCCCGCGCTTCCGTGACCTTATCACATATGCGAACGCTCCGGCGCAAAGCTTCCGCACCGGAGCGTTTGTATCAGCGCTCGATCGCCCCTCTCCACGAGGCGATGCCGCCGATGTTTTTCACGTTGGTGTAGCCCATCCGACGCAGAGCCGCCGCGGCCTGGCCGCTCCTGGCGCCGCTGTAGCAGTAGACGTACAGCGGGGTGCTCTTGCCGGCCGGTATGGGCTGCGAGCCGGATATGTCCTGCAAAGGCACGTTCCTGCTGCCGGGTATGTGGCCTTCGCCATACTCCCGGGCGCTGCGGACGTCCAGGAGGACGGCTCCGGGCGCGGAGCCGAACTCCCTGACGCCCTCATTTATGTCGGGACGCCTGAAGCCGTCGAAGAATCCCATGCCTCAAATTCCTACAGCAGTGCCAGGATCTGAGCCTTCGGCCTGGCGCCCACGGTCTTGTTCGTGATTTTGCCGTTTTTCATGACCACCAGCGTGGGTATGCTCATGACGCCGAACTGTGCCGACAGCTGCGGCTCCTCGTCTACGTTCACTTTTCCGACCTTGATGTCGGCGCGCTCGCCGGCGATTTCGTCCACCAGCGGACCCACCATGCGGCAGGGGCCGCACCAGGGAGCCCAGAAGTCCAGCAGAACGGGCTTCTCCGAGTTGAGCACTTCTTCCTGAAAATTGGCTTTGTTGATGTTGATAACGGACATGTAAGCGCCCTCCTTTGTGTTTCTTTCTGAGCCTATTATACCCGTTTTCAGCCTGAGTTCAGTGACATTGTCACCGTTGGGCAAAGCGTGAGCCGCCCCGCCGGGCGGCTCACGCTGGAGACTGTCAAAAAAGGCCCTCGACGGCCTTTTTTGACAATAAAGTCCCCCGTCGTCGTCGCAAGCTGCATATCCTTCGCTCCCGGCTAAAGCCGAGAGCTCAGTCATTTCGCTGCTCCTCCTCTCCCACGAAGTGCATTCTGCACTTCGTGGGATCCATAGGCGGCCGATGGAGACCGGCGCTGCGCTTCGCGCCTCGGTTGTCCGCCAAAGGCGGACAATTCGACACTTCGCTCCGCGAGAAGTATTTTCGGCAACGTACACGCCGCCGCCGAAAATGATTTTAGTCCCTTTCGCGCCCACAGGGCGCGAAACTCTGCGAGGCTTTTTCGACAAGCTGAAGCGTGAGCCGCACCGCCGGGCGGCTCATGCTCGCTTATTCGGCGATCATATCTATGCCTGTCTGAAGCGTGGCGGCGTCGATTGCGCCCCTGGCGTGCGCGATGGCATAGCCCTCCGCGTCAATGAAATAGGTCGCGGGCAGCGAGTACGCGCCGTAGGCCATGGCCGCGTCGGCCTCGGTGTCATAGAACACGGGGAAGGTGTAGCCCTGCCCGGCGATGAACTCCTGCGCGGACTCGAGCGTCTCGCGGCCTGTGGTGACGTTGACCATCAGGAACTGGACCTCGCCCTCCAGCTCCAGCTGCTTTTCCTGAAAATGCGGCATCTCCATACGGCACGGACCGCACCAGCTGGCCCAGAAGTTCAAAACCACCGGCTTGCCGAGGTAGTCCGACAGACGCACCTCGTTGCCGGCTCCGTCATAGACGGTGAAGTCCGGGGCGAGCACCGGCTGCGGAGCCTCCGACTGCGCAGCGCCGCTCTGCTCCGGGCCGGCGTCGGCGGACAGCTGGTTCGTGTCCACGGCGCCGCCCAGCGTGGTGTACAGCAAATACGCGCCTCCCAGCAGGAGTAAAAGCGCGAGCAGAATGATAAGTACGGTTCTTTTCTGTTTCATGGCGTCTCCTTAACTCAAAACGGCGAGCAGGCGTCCCATCGTGCCGGTCGCCATCAGTATTCCGAGCACCACCAGCAGCGCGCCGCAAACGGCGTTGATGACCTTGTAGTGCGTCTTTATCCACCGGAAAGCGTTTTTAAGGTAGTCTATCAGCACCGCGCTGATGAGGAACGGTATGCCCAGACCAAGGGAGTAGGCCAGCAGCATGGCTACGCCCTCGAGCACGTGCCCTCGCTGCGAGGCCAGCATGAGGGCTGAGCCGAGGAAAGCCCCCACGCACGGAGTCCAGCCGACCGAGAAGATTATCCCGAACAGCATGGCGCGGAAAAAGCCCGTGGCCGAAGCGTTCACGGCCATACTGCCGCCGCGGAACAGCGTTGTTTTGAACACGCCCAGATAGCTCAGGCCGAAGAAAATTACTACAAGGCCGGAGACTATGTTGACCGCAGCCTGGTGTGAGCGGAGGAAACCGCCCAGAGTCCCGGCCAGCGCGCCGAGCGCCACAAAGACCAGCGTGAAGCCCGATACAAAGCCCGCTGCGGCAAGGAGCGTCCGGCGCACGCTCCTCTCGCCGCCGCCGGCGAAATACGAGACGTAAATCGGGAGCATGGGCAGCAGGCAGGGGGAGATGAAGGTTATGATGCCCTCCAGGAATGAAATCACATATTGCATTTGTCCTCACACCCCGTTCCTGTTATGCCGGACAGCAGCGCGCCGACGAGTCCCATATACGCCATGGAAATCCACGGACTGGAGGTGATGACGCACCCGCCCGTGGAGCAGCCGGCCAGCAAATAATAGGCCAGCCCCGCCAATGCGCCGGCTGCAATGAAGACCACGGGGCGGAGCAGCTTTTTCCACTTTTTCTTCATGCCGTATAAACCTCCTGCATCCCGCCGCGCCGGGAGCTTTTCCCGCCCGGGCGCAGCTTTTGTCTTACCGCACTATACACCGGCTCCGCCGCCGCGTCCGTGACTTGGTCACAGTCGGCTCCGCGCGGCCGGTCAGGGCTTATTATGCCCGGAGATTATAGTGAATTGTCCAAACGGCATTGTACTTTTGCCTTTTCGCGTTTTAGAATGTCAGCGTTGGGAGAGGTGAGAGCAGTGAAAATAACGACTGTCACAGCCACAGCGCTCGAAGTTGCTGATGCCGATGCTGCGCACCTTGCCGTGGCGCACGGCGGCCTCGAGACCGCGCCAGCCGGCCTTTACGTCGCCGAGGAAGTGGTGCAGATAGACGAGGTCAAGGTATTTAACGCCGAGGCGCTCGAGGGCGCGGTCGACGGCGGCCTCCGTGTCGCCGTACTCGGTGGGCCAGATCTTGGTGGTCAGCCAGATGTCCTCGCGCTTGACTCCGCTCTCCTTTATCGCCTCGCCGACCTCGCGCTCGTTGAGGTAGGCGTGGGCGGTGTCGATGTGCCTGTAGCCGGTCTTGAGGGCGGCGAGGACGCAGCGCTTGGCGTTGCCGTCGGCGGGCAGGCCAAAGGTGCCGAAGCCGAGGGCGGGCATCTTGGCTCCGTTGTTGAGGGTGATGTATTCCATATTTTATCTTCCTTTCTTGAATCAAAGCTTGCGGCCGTGCAGAGCCTGGACGAGCTTGGGGTCGGTGTGGTCTATGATCTCGCTGTGGCCGATGTCCAGCGCGGCGATCTCGCGCATCTCCTCGTCGGTGAGGGAGAAGTCGAAGACGTCGATGTTCTGCTCCATGCGCTCGCGGTGCGTGCTCTTGGGTATCACGACCACGCCGCGCTGCATGTTCCAGCGGAGCGCGACCTGACCCGCGCCCTTGCCGTACTTCTCGCCTATCTTGGTCAGCACCGGGTGCGTGAAGATGCCGTGCTTGCCCTCGGCGAAGGGCGCCCAGGCCATGGGCTGCACGCCGTACTCGCGCATGAGGCTGAGCGCGTTCTCCTGCTGGAAGAAGGGGTGCAGCTCCACCTGGTTGACGGCGGGCAATTCATCCACTGTCTCGCAGAAGTCGGCCAGGCGGTGCGGGTAGAAGTTGCAGACGCCAATGGCGCGTATCCTGCCCTCCTTGTACGCCTCGGTCATCGCGCGCCAGGCGCCGATGTAGTCGCCCATCGCCTGGTGTAGCAGGTAGAGATCGAGGTAATCCACGCCGAGATTTTCCATCGAGCGATCGATCGCGGCCTTTGCGCCCTCATAGCTGGTGTTGGTGACCCAGAGCTTGGTGGAGATAAAGAGGTCGGCGCGGTTCACGCCGCTCTTGGCTATGGCCTTGCCGACGGCGCTCTCGTTTCCGTAGCTCTCGGCGGTGTCGATGAGCCGGTAGCCGGTGTCGATGGCGTCGAGCACCACGCGCTCGCACTCGTCGAGGTCGCGGATCTGAAATACGCCGAAGCCCTCTTTGGGCATCTGAACGCCGTTTTTGAGTGTTACGTAGTCCATGATATATCCTCCTTCAGTTGTGTGTCTGATTGTTTGCGTAAACTATGTCCTTGAGTGTGACGTGCTCGTTCCGGTACCGGGAGCCGGGGTTCGGCTCCGGGGTCTTCATGGCTATGGCCTTCTGAGTGCAGGCGTGGGCGCAGGCCAGACAGCCCTGGCAGCGGGCGTAGTCAAAACGGGCCTTGCCGTCCTCTATGCGGATACAGCCGCCGGGACACACCCTTGCGCAGACGCCGCAGCCGATGCACTTGTCCGTCGCGTAAACAAGGCCGGGGAGCTTTTTCTCCGGAAGCTCGGCCTCGTACCTGAGAAAGAGCGCGTGAGCCTCGCGGTCGGAGTCCGTTACCGGCTCTATATAGCGCCTGCGCGCCGCGATGTCCGCCTTTATTTCGGCGAGCTGCTCCTCCACGTGCTTGTCCTCGGCGCGCTGCTCGTCCATGTCGAAGGCGGGCAGGTAGTTGTCCGCCATCAGCAGCGTGTGTATATACGCCGGAGCCTTGCCGGATGAGCGGCAGATGTCCGAGACTATATCGACGGCGTTGGCGTGCCGCGCGCCGTAGGTGGGGATGATGTACAGGTAAGGCGTTTCAAGCGTGACCTCGCGCAGGAAACGCTGCACCATCTCCGGCGGACGGTGGCCGAATATGGGGTAGACGACGCCTATCGTCTCGTCGGAAAAACGCCGCAGACAGCCGCAGCGCATGACCTGGGGTATGCTCATTATGTTTGTGTCGAACTGCCTCGCGGCGTAGAGGCTGTTGCCGGTGGCAGTGAAATAAAAGACCATTTGCTTTCGTCCTCTCGTGCTTTCTGGCAAAATCATAGCTCTGAGCGGCGCAAATGTACAATGCCGTTTTGGAAAGTTAGTATACGCCGAAGTTATACCTGCGCTTGCGCATATCCGTCGGAGGGGTTATAATCGGGCAAAAGGAGGGGCGATGATGCTGGAACTGTACGATTTGGAGAAACTTGTGGCCTTCAGGAGAGAAGGGACGCTTGTGGCGGCGTCGGAGAAGCTGCTTATATCGCAGCCCGCGCTCAGCCGCAGTATGCGCAAGCTGGAGGACGATATGGGCGTGGAGCTGTTCACGCGCAGCAAAAACCGCATGGAGCTCAACGAAAACGGCCTGCTGGCCGCGGATTTGGCGGAGAAGCTGTTGGGCGAGGCCGATTCGCTGGTTTCGCGCGTGCGCCAGCTCGATCGCTCCCGGCACACGGTGAGCGTCGGCTCCGTCGCGCCCGAGCCGCTGTGGGAGCTGGCCGCGGCCATAGGCAGCGCCTACCCCGGCATGACCGTGTCTTCGGGGCTGGCCGAGGCCGACGCGCTGCTGGCCGGAGTGCAGGACGAGACGTACTCCTTCGTGGTGCTGACTTTCGCGCCTCAGCTCCCGGGGGTGGAGGTTCTGCCCTTCGGCAGCGAAAAGCTCTGCTTTCTGCTGCCCATGAACCACCCGCTGGCGGGGGAGGCGGAGCTGCGCCTTGCGGATTTGAACGGAGAGACTATGCTGCTCCGACCCAACCTGGGTTTTTGGACCAGGACGCTCGAGAGCCTTCCGGATACCCGCTTCCTGGTGCAGCAGGAGGACTACGCCTTTGGCGAGCTCATCCGCGCAAGCAGCCTGCCGGCCTTTACCACAGACCGCGTCCAGCGGCGCTACGGGGCGACGGAGGGGCGCGTGGCCGTGCCCATATCCGACCACGGCACGAGCGTGGACTATTTCGTGGCCTATCGCAGCGCCGACAAAAAGCGCCTCGCCGCCGGGCTGAAGGTCATAGAGGCGTATGTGAGGTGAGGCTCCCCGACAGCGCCGGCCGCCAGAGAGGCGGGAACAACATTTAGCGATTTGACTATTGCATACCCACCACATATAGCGTATAATGTCCGGCGTGTGATTTCGGATAAGGAGAAGGATACATGGACGTCATAAAACGCAGCGGGGAAGTGCAGCGCTACGACCCGCACAAGATAACCGGCGCGATGCGCAAGGCCTTCGAGAGCGTGAACCAGGACTGCAATGAGGAGCAGCTCTCTGCCATGCTCGCACAGGTGGAGCGCGCGATGGGCACGCGGCCGCGCACGGTGGAGGCCATACAGGACGAGGTGGAGCGCGCGCTGATGGCGAACGGCTTCTACGACGCCGCCAAGAGCTACATACTCTACCGGCAGAAGCGCTCGGAGCTGCGCGCGGCGCGCAGGGCGCTGACCGAGGCGGCGGGAGTCCCGAGCCTGGAGGGCTGCCTGCTCGGCATACAGCGCGACTTCCCACAGGACGAGTACGCGCTGACCACGCTCAGCGGCAAGTTCTCCGGCTTCCTCAAGAGCGGCATGAGCCGCGGCGAGGCGCTCTCTGCGCTGGTGAAGGCCGCGGTGGAGCTGACCACCCAGCAGGCGCCTAAGTGGGAGTTCATCGCGGCGCAGCTTTTGAACTTCAGCTTCGAGCTGGAGCTGGCCGCGGAGCTGGAGAGCCGGGGCATACACGGCTTCTATGAAAAGCTGCGCTATCTGACCGACGAGGGGCTCTACGGCGAGTACATACTCGAGCACTACACCCGCGCCGAGCTGGAGGAGGCCGCGTCCTTCATCCGGCCGGAGCGCAACGAGCTGTTCACCTACTCCGGCCTCGACCTGATGCTGCGCCGCTACGTGATACAGACCCACCAGCGCGTGCCGCTTGAGACGCCGCAGGAGATGTACCTCGGCATAGCGCTGCACCTGGCGATGGAGGAGAAGACCGACCGCCTCGGCTGGGTGCGCAGGTTCTACGACATGCTCAGCCGGCAGGAGGTCACGATGGCCA
>UQQF01000046.1 GCA_900543085.1 uncultured Eubacteriales bacterium
CTCTTTGGAGTCTGAGGGATTTCTTTTTGTCGCCACAAAAAGAAACCCCTCAGGAGATTATTCAAGCGGATTCAGCTCATGATGTGTATTCTTCCTCCACGCGTCGAGGACTGCGCAGAAGACTATGGAGAGGTAGGTCTCCTCCTCGTCGGCGCTGCGGCTGGTGAGGGCGATGGGGACGCGGGCGCCGACTACGGCGCCGCAGGTGACGGCGTGGGCGTGGATAAGCCAGCTCTTGACCAGGACGTTCGCCGTGGACAGATCCGGCGCGATTATGCCGTCGAAGCCTCCGCCGCTGTAGGGGCAGTCGTAATCCTTGAGCCGCGCGGCCTCCTTGCTGAGTATGAGGTCGTAGGCGATGGGTCCCCACAGCTCGCAGTCGGCGAAGGGGCGCTGCTTCTGCTCGGCCACCAGGCGCTGAGCCTCGACCGTGTCCTGCATGTGGAACGTCACCTTCTCCACCAGCGAGAGCAGCGCGAGCTTGGGATTCTCATAGCCAAAGGCCTTCAGCGCGTCGGCCGTGTTGCGTATTATTTCCTTCTTCTGGGACATGTTGGGCTTGATTATGACCGTCATATCGCTCAGCGCCAGGAGCTTGGGGTACTCGGGCAGGCTGGCCAGCGAGACGTGGCTCATAAGCCGGTCGGTGCGCAGGCGGTTGGTCTTGTCCAAAACGGGCATCAGGAAGTCCCGTGTAGGTATGTTGCCGCGCATCAGCACGTCTCCGCCGCCGGCGTTGAGAGTGTCAATGGCCGCCTGGGTGATATTGTGCCCGGGAGGCGTGTCTACCATGGTGTAGGGCTCGCGCTCCAGGCCGAAGCGCTCCAGCACCGTCATGGTGCGGGCGCGGTCGCCGACGAGCACGGGCTGGGCTATGCCCTTCTCCTGGGCGGCAAACAGCCCCTTTATCATGTTCTCACCGTCCGAGCCGGCCAGAATCACGCGCATGGGGCGGGACATTTTGGGCACGCGTTCCAGTATGCCCTCGAAGCTTTGAAGTTCCATGCTTACATCTCCGTTCCCGTGAACTACGCCTACAAGGCGCCATTATGTGACCATTATAACCGATAGCGCAAGCCAGCACAAGTGCTATTTTGTGAAATGAGCATAGTTTTTTGCCTGCGTTCCGGCCTTGCTCACGCACCTGCCCGCCAGCGCGGGAAGACGGCGAATTTCAAGCCGTACAGCTCTTGCCTTTGGACAGATTTTGTGCGATAATTGCCTGGTACGACATAATTTAAGTGGAGGAACGCATATGAACATGGACTTCATCGCCGAGTATAAGAGCAAGCTGGGCACTCCCGAGCAGGCTGCCGCCCTGGTAAAGAGCGGAGACTGGGTTGAGTACGGCAACGGCACCACCTTTGCCGAGCTGTGCGACGCCGCGCTGGCCAAGAGGCGCGACGAGCTATTCGACGTCAACATACGCGGGCAGATAATGTACGGCCCCATACAGACCGTTGAGTGCGACCCGACGGGCGAGCACTTCTGCTACAACGCCTGGCACGCCTCCGGCTACGACCGCAAGCTCATGGACCAGGGTCGAGCCTACTTCTCCCCCATGATATTCCGCAACCTCGCCTGGTATCACCGCGAGTTCCTGCACGTCAACGTGGCCTTCGTCTGCGCCACGCCGATGGACAAGCACGGCTACTTCAACTTCTCCGTCAGCGCCGGCACCAGCCTGGACATGATAGGCCGCGCGGACAAGATAGTCCTGGAGATAAACCCGCACCTGCCGCGCATCTACGGCGCGTACAACGAGAGTATCCACATCTCCGACGTCACGATGGTGGTCGAGGGGCACGACAACGAGGTGCCGACCGTGGCGTCCAAGACTCCCAGCGCCGAGGACATAGCCATCGCCAACAACGTCCTGCCCTATATAGTCGACGGCTCCACGCTCCAGCTCGGCATAGGCGGCACTCCGGACGCGCTGGGCAGCATCCTCGCGCAGAGCGATTTGAAAGACCTCGGCATGCACACCGAGCTTTGCACCGACGGTTTCCTCGACCTCTACAAGGCCGGAAAGCTGACCAACAAGCGCAAGGCCATCTTCCCCGGCAAGGGCGTGCTCGGCCTGGCCACCGGCTCCCGCGCGCTGTACGACTGGCTGGACGAGAACCCCGGCGTCATAGCCCTGCCCATAGCCTACGTGAACAACCCCCAGGTCATCGCAAGCATGGACAACTTCGTCTCCCTCAACAGTTGCGTGGCCGTCGACCTCTACGGCCAGATAAGCAGCGAGAGCGCCGGGCTCCGGCACATCTCCGGCACCGGCGGCCAGCTGGACTTCATCACCGGCGCGTCCATGAGCAAGGGCGGCAAGGCCTTCATCTGCATGGCCTCCTCCCGCGTCGGCAAGGACGGCGTGCGCCGCAGCAACATAGTCCCGCACTTCAACGGCGAGATCATCACCTCCCCGCGCAGCCAGGCCTACTACATCGCCACCGAGAACGGCGTGGCCAACCTGGCCGGACAGAGCAGCTGGCAGCGCGCCGAGATGCTTGTTAACCTCGCCCACCCGGACTTCCGCGACGACCTCATCAAGGCCGCCGAGGAGCAGCGCATCTGGCGCCGCAGCAACAAGCGCTGAGCCAATCTCGCCGTTGCAAAATCCGGCTGCGAGTAGTATCATGATTTCAACCGTGAAATTTAGGAGGTAAGATATATGAGCTATATCCCCACGCCGGAACAGGCTCTGGAGCTTGTAAAGCGGTACAACAAGGAGCATTTCCACGTCCAGCACGCCGAGACGGTCGGCAAGGTCATGGGCGAGATCGCCAAGACCTATGACCCGGGAAATGAGGACTACTGGCGCGCCGTGGGCATACTCCACGACATAGATTACGAGCAGTGGCCCGAGGAGCACTGCGTCAAGGCGCAGAGCCTGCTCGCCGAGCTTGACATAGACGAGAGCGTCATACACGCCGTGTGCAGCCACGGCTACGGCCTGGTCAGCGACGTGGAGCCGACGCGGCAGATGGAGAAGTTCCTCTTTGCCGTGGACGAGTTCACCGGACTCATCTGGGCGGCCGCAAAGATGCGCCCCACCGGCTACGACGGCATGGAGGTCAAGTCGGTCATGAAGAAGTTCAAGGACAAGGGCTTCGCCGCCGGCTGCTCCCGCGAGGTCATAACAAAGGGCGCGGAAATGCTCGGCATGGAGGTGCGCGACCTGGCTCAGATAACCCTTGACGCCATGAAGGCCTGAAAACGGAAAAATATAGAGCGGGGACTCGCGTTCCCGCTCTATATCAGTGTTCATACCTGCTCGGGGTAGACAGCGCGCTTGCCGCCGATGAGTTTCGGGCGCGTCCTTGCCGCGGTGACGGGCGCCTCGCCTATCTGCTTGACCGCCAGGCGCAGCGGCACGGCCACCTCCTTGAGGTGCATACCAATCAGCGTGTTGCCTATGTCCATGCCCGCCGCGGCGCGCACGTGCTCAACGGCCACGGGGTCGGCCATATGCTGCCACGCGGCGGTCGCCCAGCTCCCGCCGGCCTTGGGCTGGGGTATGACGCACACCGGCTCGTACCCGAAGCGCTCGGCGGCCTCGCGCTCTATTATCAGCGCGCGGTTGAGGTGCTCGCAGCACTGCGCCGCGAGGTACAGTCCGCGCTCTGCCAGCAGCGGAGCCACGGCCTCGTACACGGCCTGCGCCGCCTCGGGAGTGCTGCCCTTGCCTATATTGCTGCCCATGATCTCGCTCGACGAGCAGCCAACCACGACCAGTGAGCCGGGGCGGAGCCCGGCGCGCTCGAGCAGCTCGCTCATGGCGTCACGCGCCGCTGCATAGACGGCGTCGTGCGATGTTATCAACATTTTCAACAACTCCTTCAACAATTTTATGTTTACCCTGCAACTTTATTGTAACACTTACCGTCTCATTTGACAACTGCACCGGCCGATAGTATCATAGATATTGTACCGCCGACGTAAATCCCACCTGTGAGGTGTAATATGAAAAGACTCCTGTCCGCCGCATTGTGTGCGGCAATACTTTTCTCCCTGGCTTCCTGCGGCGCCAACCCCGGAGGCCTGCCCGACCCCGACGCGGAGAGTGTGCCGCCCGCCAGCGCCGCGCCCACCAGCGAGCCGACGCCTACCGCCGCGCCCTACACCAACCCGCTCACCGGCGAGCCGATGGACGAGGACATCAGCATGAATCGCCCCTGGGGCGTCATGATAAACAACCTGCCCCCTTCCCTGCCTCAGCGCGGCGTCTCCGAGGCCGAGATACTCTTTGAGATCCCCGCCGAGGGCGGCGTGACGCGTATGCTGGCCATGTTCACCGACCTCTCCGACATAGAGAGCATCGGCACCGTGCGCTCCATCAGGCCGTACTACGCGCAGATAGCCTTCGGCTACGACGCCATCATCGCCCACGCGGGCGGAAGCGAAGCCGCATACAGCCTGCTGCGCTCCACCGGCTGGGATCACCTCGACGGCGTACGCGAGACCTACGCCGCCGCGCCCTTCGCGCGCGACCCCGACAGGATACACAACGGCCTTGAGCACAGCCTCTTTGCCGACGGCTCCAAGCTCGTGCAGGCCGCCGAGGAAAAGGGCTTTGACTTTGAGCACGAGGGCGGAGAGTACGACTACGGCCTGCAGTTCTCCGAGGACGCCGTGGAGCAGTGCACCGGCACCGCCGAGTTCGCCCAGATAACCTTCAACACCTACAAGTCCATGAGCTTCGACTACAACTCCGAGGACGAGCTCTACTACGCCAACCAGTACGGCGACAAGTACATCGACGAGAACACCGGCGAGCAGGTGAGCTATACCAACCTCATCTTCCTCTCCACCGACATCAGCATCATTGACGGCTACGGCCGCCTCGAGGTCAGGACGACCGGCGAGGGCAGCGGCTGGTTCTGCACCGGCGGCAAGTGGGTGGAGATAACCTGGGAGCGCGAGGACGAGTACAGCCCCTACCACTTCTACCTCGACGACGGAACCGAGCTTCAGCTCGGCATCGGACACACCTATGTCGGGATCATGAGCAACGACGGCAGCGCGACCGTCAGCTTTGAGCGCGAGGAGGCGTAATATTTGCAGATAAGGGGAAAGAGCCTTGCGGCGCTGCTTTTGTGCTACGTCATATGGGGCATGCAGCCGCTCTACTGGGACTTGCTGGGGAAGTTCGACTCGATGTTCGTGCTGTGCGCACGGATAGTCACGAGCGCGCTTTTTACCTGGCTGTTCCTGGCGTGCACAGGACGCATACGGGAGCTTATAGCGGCGTTCAAAAACAAGGCGCTGCTCAGGCGGCTCGCCGCTGCGGCTCTTTTCCTCTGTTTTGACTGGGCGCTTTTCAACTGGTCTGTGGCCAACGGCCACGTCCTGGACGTGGCTCTGGGGTATTACATGAACCCCATGGTCATATTCGTGATCGGCCTTACGCTCTTTCACGAGCGGGGCAGCGCGCTGGAGTTCGCGGCGGTGGGCATAGCCTGCGCCGGAGTGATAATCAGCGCGGTAAGCTACGGCTCCTTTCCCCTTGTCAGCGTGCTGTGCGCGGTGAGCTGGCCGGCCTACGCCACGGTGAAGAAGTCCGCCCACGCCGACCCGATGGTCAGCATGTGCGTGGAGTCCACGCTGCTCGCGCCCTTTGCCCTCATCGCCTCGGTCATCTTTTTCCCCGGCGCAGGAGGCTGGGCGGACATAACCGCCCCGGACATTCCGCTGCTCATACTCACCGGCATCGTCACCGCGACGCCCATCATACTCTACACCGTCGGCGTCAACGGCATGCCGTTCAAGGTCGTGGGCATATTGCAGTACCTCAGCTCCACCATCAGCTTTGCCTGCGGCGTGCTGTTCATGGACGAGGAGCTGACGCGCTCCAAGCTAATAATGTTCGCCTTCATCATCGCGGGACTGGTTCTGTTCACCGTCGGGAGCTTCCGGCGCAGGAACAAGGACTCCGGCGCCGAGGACGCCACATAACGTAAAACGAGCGCGGGCAGGTCGCCGACCCACCCGCGCTCGTGCGCTAACGCCCGCAAACGCGCTCCCACGGGAACTTTTCCTTGCGTATCAGCTGAAAACGCGATAGAATGAATCGTAAAAGCCGAGAGTGAGACATCAAGGAGGAAAATATGCTTAAAATCACAGAAGACGAGAAGAAGGCGCTCAAAGGCCGCGGCATTATACTCAGCAACGACGGCGAGCACTTCGTCGTGCGCGTCGTCAGCAGCAACGGCGTGTTCACCGCCGAGCAGCTGCACGTGCTCAGCGACGCCGCCGAGAAGTACGGCAACGGCAAGATAGCCATGACCGTGCGCCTCACCGTCGAGATACAGGGGGTTACCTACGAGAACATCGAGCCGCTGGCTGCGGCGGTGGAGTCCTGCGGTCTTGTGACCGGCGGCACCGGCAGCGTCGTGCGTCCGGTCGTGGCATGTAAGGGCACCGTCTGCGTCCACGGTCTCCAGGACACGCAGAAGTTCGCCGACGAGCTCTTTCATGAGTTCTACCTTGGCTGGCACAGCGTAAAGCTGCCGCACAAGTTCAAGATAGCCGTCGGCGGCTGCCCGAACAACTGCGTCAAGCCCGCCCTGCACGACTTCGGCTGCTACGGCCAGAGCGTGCCGGAGTTCCACGCCGACGAGTGCAAGGCCTGCGGCAAGTGCGCCTGCGTGGATAAGTGTCCCGTCAAGGCCTGCTCCAAGGGAGAGGACGGCAAGCTTGTCATCGACTGGGACAAGTGCACCAACTGCGGCAAGTGCATCCCCGCCTGCCACTTCGGCGCGGTCAAGGAGGCTCAGCGCGGCTACGCCGTGTACATAGGCGGCATCTGGGGCAAGACCCAGCGCCTCGGCACCCGCGTCCCCGGCGTGTTCAGCGAGCAGGAAGTGCACGACCTCATTGAGAAGGCCATCCTGCTTTTCCGCGAGCAGGGCGTGACCGGCGAGCGCTTCGGGCGCACGATCGACCGCGTGGGCGTGGACAAGTTCATAGAGATGCTCCTCGGCGACGAAGTCCTCTCTCGCAAGGAGGCCATCCTCGCAGAGCCAAAGCACACCACCGGCGGAGCCAGCTGCTGAAGCCGGCTGAACCGCAGCTGCACGGGGGAACCCATTGACAGGGTTCCCCCTAACAGCCTTATTTTTATCCTTTTTAGGGGCAAAACCGCGCCCCTTTTCTTTTTACTATGTATGAAGATACGAACTACTGCGACAACCCTAATAATCGCGCTCGCGCTTTTGCTCTCCGCCTGTGCGTCCGACGCCACGGCCGCGGAGACCGACGTGAGCGCACAGACGAGCTTCACCGACGACCTGGGGCGCTCGGTGACGTGCGCGGCCGAGCCGCAGCGCGTGGCGGCGCTCATCGGCTCCTACGCCGAGGTCTGGTGCCTCGCCGGAGGGCGCGACACGCTGGTGGCGGCGGCGGACGACGCCTGGACCAGCTTCGACCTGGGGCTGGACGAGGGCGTGGTCAACCTCGGCGCAATCAAGACGCCCAACCTGGAGGCTCTGCTCGCCGCGAAGCCGGATCTGGTGCTGGCCAGCACGAACACGTCCGCTAACCTGGAGCTGATGGACGTGCTGGAGGGCGCGGACATACCCGTTGCCTATTTTGACGTGCAGGGCTTTGAAGACTATCTGAACATGCTGGAAATCTGCACCACGCTCACGGGCGAGCTCGAGAACTACACAGTCTACGGCCTGAACGTGCAGAGCGAGATAAACGCCGCCGTGTCTCGCGCGTACGGCAGTGAGCCGACCGTGCTTGTCATCCGCGCCACGGGCGTGAGCTGCAAGGTCAAGTCCAGCCGGGACAACGTCCTGGGCGAGATGCTTGCCGGACTGGGCTGCGTCAACATCGCAGACTCCGACGCTTCCCTGCTGGAGGAGCTGAGTCTGGAGGCGATAATCGACGCGCAGCCGGAGTACATCTTCTGCGTGCTGCAGGGCAGCGACCCGACGGACGCGATGGAGACGCTGAGCACCACTCTGCTTGAAAACCCCGCATGGCGCTCGCTAACAGCCGTGCAGGAGGGGCAGTTCTACACCCTGGAGCACGAGCTGTACAACCTGAAGCCCAACGCACGCTGGGGGGAGGCCTATGAAAAACTCGCCGACATCCTCTATCCGCAATAAGCCCGTGCGCCTCATACTCGCGCTGGGAGCGCTCACGCTGCTGCTCGCGGCGCTGAGCCTCGCCATCGGCGCCGTGCGCGTGCCGCTCGGCGAGGTGCTCTCCGCCCTTTTCGGCGGCGGAGACAGCGCGATAGTGCTGTACGCACGTGCGCCGAGGGTGTGCGCCTGCCTGCTGGCAGGGTGCGCGCTGGCGGTCAGCGGCGCGCTGACGCAGAGCGTGCTGGCGAACCCTCTGGCCGCGCCCAGCACCATAGGCGTGAACTCCGGCGCCGGCCTGGCGGCGGCGCTTTGCTGCGCGCTCGCGCCCTCGGCCACGGCGCTCGTGCCGGTGGCGGCCTTCCTCGGCGGACTGCTCGCCGCGCTGCTGGTGCTGTTCATCGCAGGGAAAACCGGCGCTTCGCGCCTGACGCTGGTGCTGGCGGGCGTCGCGATATCCAACGTGCTCGGCGCGGGAGTGGACGCCGTGGTGACTTTCTTCCCCGACGCGCTGGCGGCCTACTCCGACTTTCGCATTGGCTCGCTGGCCAACCTGACGATGCAGCGGCTGGCGATGCCCGCCGTGATAATCGCCGTCGCGCTCGCCGCCGCGCTCTCGCTGACCAACGAGCTGGACGTGCTGACGCTCGGCGCCGACACGGCCTCCAGCCTGGGCATGAACGCCAAGCGCACCCGGGTTATTCTGCTGGCCGTGGCCGCGGCGCTCGCGGGCGCGGCGGTGAGCTTTGCCGGGCTGCTCGGCTTTGTGGGGCTTATCGCGCCGCACATCGTCCGGCGCTTCACGGGCGACGAGGCGCGCTTTCTCCTGCCCGCGAGCTGCCTGTGCGGCGCTTCGCTGCTGTTGCTGTGCGACCTGCTCTCGCGCACGCTGTTCCGGCCCTACGAGCTGCCGGTCGGCATAGCGCTGGCGTTTACGGGCGGACCGTTTTTCATCTACCTGCTGCTGAGGCAGAGAAAGGGGCGCACGGCGTGATAGAGCTTAAAAACCTGTGCGCCGGATACCACGGCGCGGACGTGCTGCGCGGCGTGAGCATGAGCTTCGAGCCGGGGCGCGTGACGGTGCTTGTGGGCGCAAACGGCTGCGGCAAGAGCACGCTGCTCAAGGCCGCCATAGGCATGATAAAGCGCAGCAGCGGCGAGGTGTACATCGACTCCAGGCCGCTGGACACGCTCACAAGGCGCGAGGTGGCTCTGCGCGCGGCCTACATGCCGCAGGACAGGAGCGTGCCGAGCATCAGCGTGCGGCGTCTGGCGCTGCATGGGCGCTTCCCTCACCTCTCCTACCCGCGCCGCTACTCCAAGGCCGACTACGCCGCCGCCGAGGAGGCGCTGCGGCGCGCGGACGCGCTGGACATAGCCGACCGGATGCTCGGCGAGCTGAGCGGCGGACAGCGGCAGCGCGCCTATCTGGCGATGGCTCTCGCCCAGGGCACCGACAGCGTGCTGATGGACGAGCCGACCACCTTTCTCGACATATCCCACCAGCTCTCCTTCATGCAGACCGCGCGTAGCATGGCCGCATCCGGCAAGGCCGTGGTCATCGTGCTGCACGACCTCTGCATGGCGCTCAAGTGGGCGGACACCCTGGCCGTGATGCGCTCCGGCGAGCTTATCTGCCTCGGTTCCCCCGCCGAGGTGTTTGAGTCCGGCGCGCTCTCCGAGGCCATGGACGTGGACGTGCGCCGGGTGCGAACCGACGAGGGCTGGCAATACTACTACGCTTGAGGTGAAAACTATGGCACTTTTCCCCATGTTCATCGAACTCTCCGGCAAGGACATACTCGTCGTCGGCGGAGGCGGCGTCGCGCTGCGCAAGTGCGAAAAGCTGCTGCCCTACGGCGCGACGGTGACCGCCGTGTCCGGCCGTTTTCAGCCGCAGTTCATCTCCGTCCCGGGGCTGAAGCTGCTGTTCCGCCCCTTTGCAGACGGCGACATAGCAGGCCGCGACATGGTCATAGCCGCGACGGACGACCGCGCGCTGAACGCGCACATAGCCGAACTCTGCCGCGAGGCTGGGATACCTTTCAACTGCGTGGACGACGCGGAGCTTTGCACCTTCATCTTCCCCGCGCTCACGCTGCGCGGGCGGCTGAGCGCCGGTTTCTGCACCGGAGGAGCCAGTCCCACGGCCTCTGCCTACTTCCGCGACAGCTTTGAAGGCTCCCTGCCGGACGGCGTGGAGGAGATACTCGACTTCATGGCGTCCATCCGCCCGCGCATAATAGAGGCCGTGCCCGACCAGCGGCGCAGGGCGCGCATCTTCTCCTTCCTCATGAACGCCTGCCTCGACGCCGGTGGCGAACCCGACGAGGACACCGTGGCGTCCATCGTACCCGAACTCGGGCGGGAGGACGATTGAGCGGCCTGGTCAGCCTGGTCGGCTCGGGCTGCGGCGCGAACCTCATAACGCTCCTGGGCGCCGAACGGCTCAAAGCCTGCGACGCCGTGGTCTACGACGACCTGATAGCGGAGGACGCGCTCCGCCTCGCCCCGCCGGACGCCGAGCTGATACGCATGGGCAAGCGCGCTCACCGGCCTAGCGCCGCACAGGACGACATCTGCGCCAAGCTGATAGAGCTTGCGCGCGAGGGCAAGCGCGTCGTGCGCCTGAAGGGCGGCGACCCCTTTGTCTTCGGGCGCGGCGGCGAGGAGATGGCGGCGCTGAACGCCGCCGGAGTGCCCTGTGAGGAGATACCGGGCGTGAGCAGCGCCTACGCCATCCCCGCCATGGCCGGGATTCCGGTGACGCACCGTGGCGTGAGCCGGGGCTTTCACGTGATAACCGCGCACACGCGCTCCGGCGAGCTGCCCGAGGGCTTTGACGCCCTCGCCGCGCTGCCGGATACGCTGGTGATACTCATGGGCTTGAGCCGCCTGGGCGAGATAGCCGCGCGGCTTATTTCCGCGGGGAAGCCCGGCTCTACGCCCTGCGCCGTCGTATCGGACGGCAGCGCGGCCGGACGCTACTGCATACGCGGCACGCTGGAGAACATCGCCGCCCTGGCGGAGCGCGCCGCGCCTCCCGCCGTCATAGTGGTGGGCGAGACCGCCGCGCTCGACTTCTCCCCCGTCCAGGCTCCGCCGCTGCACCGACGACGCATCGGCCTGACGGGCACACCGCGCATGAACGCCAAGCTCGGCGAAGCGCTCCGCGCCCTGGGCGCCGAGACCTTCACCGCCTGCGAGGTGGCGCTCACTCCCCTGCCGGACGCCGGCCACACGCCGGTGGACGCGGGCTGTCTGGTGTTTACCAGCGCAGCCGGGGTCGAGCTGTACTTTGAAAGGCTGCTCGCAAACGGTCTCGACGTCCGGGCGCTGCGCTCAACGTGCATAGCCGCCATCGGCAAGGCCACGGCTCTGGCGCTGCTAGGCCGCGGGCTGCGCGCGGATCTGGTTCCCGCAGAGCAGACCTCCGCCGCACTGGCGGAGCTTCTGTGCGCGAGCCTGCCGAAGGGCGAGCGCGTGTGCCTCTACCGCTCCGCCCAGGGCGGCAGTGAGCTGCGTGAGCGTCTGCAAGAGCGCTTTGACGTGCGCGACATTGCCGCCTATTCCGCAGCCCCGGGCGCATACGAGGCCTCTCGCAGGCTAATCGAGCGCGCGGACGCGCTTACCTTCACGAGCGCGCTTGGCGCGAGATACGCGCTGGAGCGGCTGGGCGACATCCCGGAGCGAACCATATTCGCCGCCATCGGCGAGCCTACCGCCCGCGCCCTGCGCGACGCAGGGCGGCCGAACGCCATAGTTACCGCAGCCGAGCCGTCGGTCGAAGCGCTGGCTCAGGCGCTGGCCGAAGCCCTGTAGACAACAAGAGCCCGGAGGCAATGCCTCCGGGCTCTCACTTTTACATCATATGGCGGCGAGCGCGTCTTTTATCTTCTGCTTCTCCTCGGCAGAGACCTTGCTGTCGGGAACCATCTTGAAGACGGCCTCTATGGTCTTGCCTTTGACGAGCTTGACCATCGGGCTCTTGAGGATGTTGGGGTTGATCGCATTTAGCGTGTCGCAGGCCTTCGGGTTGGCTAGCAGTTCCTTGACTGTGACCTTGCTGATATCCATAGTCTGTCTCCCTTCATATTTGCGCCCGGCGTCTTGCCGCGGCTAGGTTGTTAACATTCTAACACAAAACGTGGCAGGTTTCAATCCCAATGTGAACTCTTTTTCTCGCCGTCATTCCCTACAGACCGCTGCAAAAAACCGAGGGGGCTTTCGCCCCCTCGCCGCGGCTCACGCCGTGGATGCTATGTTGTGCGTGTGTACGTGCTCTCCGGCGCGAATATCGCACAGCGCGACTCCTATCTTCTCGCCGTACTTGTAGACGCTGCCGCCCTTGGGCACGTCTGAGGCGGCGACCTTGTGATACGCCGGCACGTCGTTCAGCGCGGTGACGCTGTGCTTCGTCCCGTCGGAGAGGCTGTATTCCACCGTATCCCCGGCTTTGACGGCCTCGGTCACAGTGACGCAGGTGTCCCGGTCGTTGATGTGTACTGCATGTACGCTCATTGGCTCAAACCTCCGTATCAGCCGCCGGATTCCAGGATTGAGAAGTGCATGTAGTCGGCGGTGGTGTTCCAGCCGGAGTAGTTGTTGTCGGCGTCGCCGCCGCCCCAGCCCCAGCCGTACTTGGCGAAGATGCGCACTACGCTGCTGTCGGGCGTAATGCAGTAGTCGCTGTCGGAGTACTTGAAGCAGGTGGTACCCGTGATGGCGGTGTACGGCGTGGTCGTGGTGTTGCAGTAGAAGTTCTCCACCGGGTTGATGTCTATGGCGCAGCCCCAGGAGTGGCGCAGGGTGTCGGTGTACCTGGCGCCGCCGAGCGCGTGTATCGGGAACTGCTCGGGGTCGTTGTAGATTTCCTCGAATATGGCCTGGACTTCGTCCGCCACGGCCTTGTTGACCTGGAGGTTCCAGGTACGGGTGTACTTCGCGCCGGAGGAGTCTATATCCCAGGTGCGCACCTGCACAGTGACTATGTAGTCGCCAAGGTTGCTCTCGTTGCCGGTGAAGTAGCTCTTGTTGGCGTCGCCGAACAGAGCCAGGCGGCCTTCGGCGCTGACGTTGCCCCAGGCGTCGATGTAGTTGCGGCTCTGCCAGGCGAAGGAGTCGGTCGGCTCCATCGTCGTGGTGTCTCCGCCGCTCGGCTCCTCGACCTCGGAGACGTCGTCGACGTCCAGGCGCTCGGACGGCCAGCCGGTGCGCACTACGACCGCAGCGGCCTGCGCGCGGGTCAGCGTCTCGCTGCCGTGGAAGGCGCCGTCTTCAAAGCCGTCGAGTATGCCCTTGCCGTAGGCCTGCACGACGCTCTCCTGATAGCGGCCGCTTATCGTGGAGTAGTCGGAGATGCGGCTGTCCACGCTGTCGAGGCTGACGGGGTTCTCGGTGTAGACGTTGCTGGTGAGGTTGGAAATCATGACGCTCATCTCATAGCGGGTGATGGGCGTGTTCAGCGAGGTGGCGGTCAGCGGGATATCCAGACCCCAGAGCACGCCGTTGTCGTTGAGCAGGTACCAGTACGGCTGCGCCCAGTGGATGCTGACATCCATCGTGTACGGCGCCAGCTCGCCTATCATGCACAGGAGCTTTATGAACTCGCCGCGGGTCAGCTCGTCCTCGGGCGCATAGGTCGTCTCGGTCTTGCCGTCGATTATGCCCCAGCTGGCGCACAGGTAGACGTACTCCGCATACCAGGCGTCCTCCGGGACGTCGGTGAACTCCACGTCTATCGGGCCGGTTCCGTCGGCGGCGTATACCGGCATCGCGGCGGCCAGAAGGCACACGGCGAGAGCCGCGCAGAGTACCCGGCGCAAAGCTTTGCTTCTCATTGCTTATCCCTCTTTCTTTTCTAGTAGTTGAACGTGTGAGGCAGCAGCTCTCGCAGCTTGTAGCTCACGTAGCGGCCTCCGGCCTTGGCGCAGAGCACCTCCATGTCCGTGGAGAACTCGGACAGGAACTGTCTGCAAGCCCCGCAGGGCATGCAGTAGTCGCGCCCCTCTCCCCAGATGGCGATGCGCACAAAGTCCGTGTGTCCCTCGCTGACGGCCTTGCACGCCGCCGTGCGCTCGGCACAGATGGTGCTGCCCAGCGCCGCGTTCTCCACGTTGCAGCCGGTGTACACCGTGCCGTCAGAGCACTCCAGCGCCGCGCCCACGGGGAAGCGCGAATATGGCGAGTACGAGTGCTTGGCCGCCTGCTCGGCGATGTCCATGAGTTCCCTGTCTGTCATGTCCCTCTCCCTCTCTAGTCTGAAAATTTGATCGTCCATTCACTTATGTTGTAGAACACGTTGCTGCTTGTGACCTCTATTCCCGTTATAACGTTGCGGTGCGTTATCACCTCGTGGCGCTCAAAGCACACCGGGATAATCGGCGCGTTCTGCGCGATGTACAGCAGCATCTGATAGCAGGTGCTCTGTCTGGTCAGGTCATCGGCGGCGAGGTAGTTGTTGATGTAGGTGGCGTAGTTCTCGTCGGCGATGTTGCCGTAGTTCATGCTGCCGTCCTCGGTGAGCAGCGCAGTGAGGTCGAAATCGGCGCCCAGCTTTACCTCGGCGTAGTACATGTCGAAGTCCCCGTCGGGCTGGCCGTCACCGTCCATGTCCGCCAGCGCCGCCTGATAGTCCGCCCAGCTGAGCTCGCGCACGTTCACGGTGAAGCCTATGCTGGCCAGGTCGTCGGCGAGCTTGTTGCAGACGTCGCCCTTTCCGGCGCTCTGCGAGCAGACGATCAGGTCTATTTCCGCGTCCTGCATCACGCTGTAGCTGAGGTACTCAAGCTGGCCGTCGTTGTCCATGTCCGACACTCCGGCTGCGGTCAGCACCTGCTGGCACAGCGACATGTTATAGCTCAGCTGTGAGGCGACGCTCTCGTCGTAGAGCGGGCTCATAGGTGAGATCGGCAGCGCGCTGGCCACGGCGGAGCCCTGCATAAGGGTGTCGGCGGCATAGTCGCGGTCTACGGCCAGCGACATGGCGTAGCGCACATTCGGCATACTCATCAGCGGGCTGGCCATGTTGAAGCCGAAGAAGTGCATGTTGGTCGTGGTGTAATAGCGCGTCTCGGTGTTGCCGCCGTAGCCGAGGTTGGAGGTGCTGGAGGTATCGTTGAGAACCAGGTCTATGTAGCTGTCCTCAAAGGCGGTGATTATGCTCTCCGTCTCGGTGTATTCCTTGAGGTACACCCTGTCCACCGGCAGGGTGCTGCCGTAGTTTTCAAAGGCCTGGACGTAGTCCGCGCCCTCCACGTACATGTACGGCCCGGTGCCCACGGGGCGCGTCTGGTTTGCCGAGCCGTCCTTTATCACCGGCACGGTCAGCAGATAGGGCAGCATGGTGTGCGCCTTGGTCGTGGAGATGTGGAAGGTCAGGTTGTCCGAGGCGCTGGCGCCGTACATGCAGATGAAGCGGCCCGAGTAGCGGCTTGTCCTGCGCGCGAGCGATATGGAATACGCCACGTCGTAGGCGGTCAGCGTGCTGCCGTCGTGCATGGGTATGCCTTCTTTTATGGTGAAGGTCCAGTACATGCCGTTGGCGGAGACTTCGTAGCTCTCTATTATCCTGCTGGTGAGGTTGTAGTTCTCGTCCAGCTCGAACACGTTGTCAAACACCAGCTGGGAGATGAGTATGTTGTTCACGTCATCCGTGGCATAGGGGTTGAGGCTGGCGGATGAGTTGTAGTTTAGCGAGAACACCTCGTCCGCGGCGTCGCCGATGCCCAGCTCCTCGCCCGGCAGCACGGCCACAGGCTCTGAAGATTCCGGCTCCGCAGTCTGTCCACAGGCCGTCAGCGTAGTCAGCAGCGCCATAGCAAGCGCCAGTATACGTATCTTTTTAGTCTTCATTTGCACTCTCCGGGTTCAGATTTCTATGACCGCGCACTGGCTCCCGCGCTGCAGGCCGTGCTTTGAGGTGTAGCGGTGAGACCAGTATTTGTCGTGCAGCTCCACGGTGCACTCGCGCGACACGGCTATGTTCTCCGGCCTGAGTCCCAGGACGCACAGCCTGTGCGCCAGCGCGCCGCGCAGGTCTACGTAGTACTTTCCCTCGCGCCTGCCCGTGAATATGAACTCCTCCGCGTCGTGACCCAGCCAGGCGCGCATCGCCTCAGGCACGTCGCCGTCCGTCTCGAAATTCGCAGTGCCTATGGCCGCGCCCATTGCGGCGCATATGTCCTCCGGCCGCGAGCCGAGCGAGCACATTGCCTCGACGGCGGCGCCGATTATGTCCGCCACGGAGCTGCGCCAGCCGCAGTGCACGGCTCCCGCCGTGCCGTGCACGCCGTCGTACAGCAGCACCGGCACGCAGTCGGCCGTGAAGCAGAACAGCGGCAGGCCGCGCTCCGCCGTCACCACGGCGTCGCAGTCTACGTCCGAGTGCGTCTCCGGCGCGACGGCGTCCGCCATTGTCACCACGCGCACCTCCCGCCCGTGCACCTGCCGCGTGTACGCCGCCCGGCACACGTCTATGCCCAGCGCCGCGCCCAGGCGGCGGTAGTTGGCGGAGACGTTCTCATCCGGATCACCACGGCCAAAGCCCAGGTTCAGCGAAGCAAAGTCCCCCTCCGACACGCCGCCATAGCGCGTAGAAAAGGCGTGCTTCGCAGATATCACGTCAGCGGTCATGTAGACGAGGTCGCCAATGTTGTGTTCTTTGAATGTGTTAGAGGACATTGTTACCTCCTCAAGGACGTTTCCTGAGGGATTTCTTTTTGTCTTGTCAAAAAGAAACCCCTCAGACTCCAAAGAGAAAATCGCTTTTTGGGTTGGGAAGTTTGGGGACACGGGGAATAGTGGTCACCAAACAGGTTGGTATTTCAGGTTGCTATCCCTAAGATTTATGCCAGATTAGGGTGCCACTGTCTTACCGCGCGGACGACCACCCCAACTAATTACCCACGTAAGCGCT
>UQQF01000047.1 GCA_900543085.1 uncultured Eubacteriales bacterium
GTCTCCATCGGCCGCTCGCGGCCGGGGGACTTTATTGTCAAAAAAGGCCGTCGAGGCCTTTTTTGACAGTCTCAAGCCGTCCCGGTCGGGACGGCTTTTAGTTATCTGCTGCGGCGCCTTGTGCGGTGGTCGGCGTACATCTTGTTGTCGGCCATGCGGCTGTCGGATTCCTGCATGAAGTGCTTGAGCTTATCCTCAAAGCTGGCGTCGTTCGTAGGTCCGTTGGCGCGCGGCACGCTCTGACGGTAGCTGTGCGTGCTGGGACGCGCCTGCTGCCCGGAATACGCCCTCGGCGCGCGGCTCTGGCGCGGCGCCTCGGCCTCGGGAGCCTCCGCCTTCTTGATGGAGAGGTTGATCTTCCCGTCGTCGGCTATGCCGATGATCTTCACCTTGACCGTCTGCCCGTCCTGCACGTAGTCGTGGACGTCGTTGACAAAGGTGTTGGCGATCTCCGAAATGTGCACAAGACCGCTCTTGCCGTCGGGCAGGGCTACGAACGCCCCGAATTTGGTAATTCCTGTTACCTTACCTTCAAGTACCATTCCGACTTGCAGCTGCATGTTTGCTCTTTATCCCCCTGTATGATTTTGCTGTGCTGGTGCTTTTATCTCGTCAGGGTATACGAGGCCGAGCCTCTCCCTGGCCAGTTCTTCAATCATGGAATCCCTGTCAGCCCGGCCTTGACGCAGCAGCTCCTCAAGCCCGGCGTTGGCCTCCTCCAACTCCTGAGCCCGGGCGCTGAGCGCCTCCCTTGTCTGGCTGTATCTCTCTATCTCCGCCCGCGCGGCGACGATGCCGGCCAGGGCGTACAGAGACAGGGCGGCCGCGGCCAGAAGGGTAATCATACCTGCCCTTCCGCGCTTCACGGCTTGTGCTCCCTTCGTGTTTTCCGGCGCGCCGCTGCGCGCCTTTGTACTTTCTCATTTTAAACCCGAAGCGGACTTTTGAAAAGATACTTTTTACAATTTTTTTGATTTTCCTGATTATGCTCAACTGAGACGCCGCTTTACTCAGCACCTTGCCCAATTTTTTCACAATCGTCTCCAAAATAGCGCTGACGTGCCGTGAAAAGGTCAGCAGGTAGACGCCCCAACCGGCCGCCAAACAGCACAGCATGAAGCCTCTCAGCCTGCCGTCGCCCCATGCGAGAGCAAAAAAGAACAGGAAAAAGCCCGCCGCAAGGCAAAAGAGCGCGTCCAGCGCCGAGTGCGCCCAGCGCCGGACAGCAGCGCGCCGCAGCGCGCGGAAGACGTCATAGACCAGCCCCAGCAGCGCCCCGGCCAGGACCGAATAGGCCGCCTGAAGCGCCTGAGCCGCCACCGGCAATTCCATAATCAGCCAAACAGGCGGCTCCAGAAACCGCCGCCCACGCTCTGCTCGGCATAGCTCAGGTCGCTGACCAGCCCCTCCACCGCCAGCTCGCCCGTGTCCAGGCTCAGCTTGCCCACGTGCAGGTCGCTGCCGGTGACGGTCAGCTCGCCCAGCACCGTGCGCATCACTATGCGCTCGGTGTCAAAGCTCAGCACCTCCTCCACGCCCGTCACGGTCAGGCGCGCCCTCTCCTCCATCGTTATGCGCTGCGGCTTCGCGCCCGGCCTGACCTTGTCCTCATAAGCCATGGCTCACCCTCCTTTACGAGACATCCTATGCCCGTCCACGGAGAAAAATCGCTCGAGCCGCGGGAGCTTTTGGCGAAAGCCTTGACGCGGGGCGAAAATGTGTTATGTTAACTCTGAGGTGATGTCCATGTGGAAGAAAATAGGCCTCGCCGTGCTGGCTCTGCTGGCGCTGGCGATAGCGTATGTGCGCCCGGTGTACAGCGTGTCGCTGGACGGGATGGAGCTGGCCGGGCTGTGGGACGGCCGGACGGTGGACGATGCGATAGCGCTTGCGCGCGCCGCCGCGGAGGAGGTGGCGCGCGGGGACACCGGCACGCCGGAGCCGGAGCGGAGCGTGCGCCTGTCCATCCTGCCCGCAGAGGGCGACAAGCTGGAGCTGACGCGCACGCTGCTGGCCGAGTCGGACGGGGTACAGCGCGCCTGGAACGTGAGCGTGGACGGCGTCGGCATAGGCCGCACCGGCGACGCCTCAGCCCTCGGCGAGATAGTGCTGGCCTACATTGCCGAGGACGCGCCCTCCGGCTGCGTCAGCGCCGGGCTTACAAGCAGCATAGAGCTCAGCGAGGTGTACGTCCCCGAGGGCAGGGTCGACGACGTAATGGTGATTTCGCGCCGGCTGCGCGACATGGCGCGGGTGAGCTATACCATGGGCGACGGCAGCGTAGTCTACGGCTGAAGCCCGGCGAGCAGCGCGCGCAGCTCCGGAGGCAGGACGCAGAGCATGTCCTCCGGCACCGGCGCCGCGGCCTTGACAGTCTCCCCGGTCAGCGGGTGCAGCAGCGTCAGCGCGGCGGAGTGCAGCGCGGGGCGGTCTATCTCCCGGCTGAGCTTGCCGTACAGCCTGTCGCCCAGCAGCGGGCAGCCGATGGAGGACATGTGCACGCGTATCTGGTGGGTTCTGCCAGTCTCGGGGCGCAGCCGGACTAGGCTCAGTCCGTCCGCCGAGCCCAAAACCTCGTAGCGCGTCAGGCTTGGCGCGCCGTCAGGCGAGACGCAAAAGCGCTTCTCCTCGCCCACGCGGGCTATCGGCGCGTCTATAACGCCCTCGCGCTGCGGCGGAGCGCCCACGCAGACGGCGATGTACTCGCGCCGGAAGGCGTCCGTGTGCAGCTCCCGGCGCAGCCGGTCGTGCATGTACCCGGTCTTGGCCGCGCACATCAGGCCGGTCGTGCCCCTGTCCAGGCGGTTGACCGGGTGGAAGGGTGCGTTTGTGCCCAGGTACGCCGCCACCATCGCGCCGACCGTCGGCTCGCGCCGGTCGCTGCGGCCGTGCGTCGCCATTCCGGCGGGCTTGTTGATGATGATCAGGTCTTCGTCCTCCCAGACCACGTCCAGCGCCGGCCCCACAGGCGCGAACGCGCCGGGCTTGGCGTCGCCCACGTCCACGGACAGCACGTCGCCGGCGTGCAGGACGTCGATGCTCCGCGCCGGGGCGCCGTTCACGCGCACGGAGTTTTCCCTGTGCTTCAATCGCGTGACAAGCCCCGCCGAGAGGCCGAGCGCGCCCTGCAGCACCGCGCGGACGCGCTTGCCCTCGGCCTCGGGCGGGACTGTGTACTCTATCGTGCGGCTCACTTTTCGGCCAGCGCCGCCTCGTATGCGGCCTTGGTGCGCGCGTCGAAGCAGACCATGCGCACGAGCTCTATCTCCGGATGAGCGTCCAGGTATGCGGCGATGGCGTCTATGGCGACCCTCGCGGCCTTGTCCACGGGGTAGCCGTAGACGCCGGTGCTGATGGACGGGAAGTCCACGGTCTTGCAGCCGTATTGGCTGGCCAGCTCCAGGCAGGAGCTGTAGCAGCCCGCGAGCTTCTCCGCCTCGCCCCTCGTGCCGCCGTGCCAGACAGGTCCCGGCGTGTGCAGCACGTACTTGGCCTTGAGATTGTAGCCCTTCGTTATCTTCGCCTTGCCGGTCTCGCAGCCGTTGAGCGTGCGGCACTCAGCCAGGAGCTGCGGCCCCGCGGCGCGGTGTATCGCGCCGTCCACGCCCCCGCCGCCGAGCAGCGAGGTGTTCGCCGCATTGGCTATCGCATCCGCGTCCGAGCGCGTGATGTCGCCTTGTACTATCTGAATACGTGTGGTGTCCATATCAAGACCTCCTTTGCAGCCATAATATCACGCATCGGCCGAAAAATAAAGCCCGGAGCGCCGCTCCGGGCTTACTGCTTGTCAAAAAAGCCTCGCAGAGTTTCGCCGCCATGCGGCGAAAGGGACTGGGATCATTTTCGGCGGCGGCGTGTACGTCGCCGAAAATACTTCGGGTTCCCGATGTGTGCGAATCGCACTCATCGGGAGAGGAGGAGCAGCGTAATGACTGAGCTCCCGGCCAAGGCCGGGAGCGAAGGATATGCAGCTTGCGACGACGAAGCGAGCGTCAAATTGGCCGCCTTTGGCGGACAACCGAGGCGCAGAGCGAAGTGCTGGTCTCCATCGGCCGCTCGCGGCCGGGGGGACTTTATTGTCAAAAAAGGCCGTCGAGGTCTTTTTTGACAGTCTTAAAGCAACTCAGCCCCGTCCTCAAGGGACGGGGCTGAGAGCATATGCCGTGCCGGGAGGCACAGACCTTATATCTGCTTGTTGGCGTTGATCTTCACGCCGGGACCCATCGTGCTGGCGGTGACGCAGCTCTTGATGTACTGACCCTTGGCGGCGGCGGGCTTGGCACGGATGATGGCGCTGATGAGGGTGTTGTAGTTCTCAACCAGCTTCTCGGCGCCGAAGCTGACCTTGCCGATGGGGCAGTGGATGATGTTGGTCTTGTCGAGGCGGTACTCGATCTTACCGGCCTTGGCCTCGCTGATGGCCTGGGCGATGTTCGGGGTGACGGTGCCGGCCTTCGGGCTGGGCATCAGGCCCTTGGGGCCGAGCAGCTTGCCGAGACGGCCGACGACGCCCATCATGTCGGGGCTGGCGATGACGGTGTCGAACTCGAACCAGTTCTCCTGCTGGATCTTCTGGACAAGATCCTGGCCGCCGGCATAGTCGGCGCCGGCCGCCTTGGCCTCCTCCTCGCGCTCCGGCTTGCAGAACACCAGGACGCGCACGGTCTTGCCGGTGCCGTTGGGCAGCACGACGGCGCCGCGGACCTGCTGGTCGGCGTGGCGGGAGTCGACGCCGAGCTTGACGTGCAGCTCGACAGTCTCGTCAAACTTGGCGCGGCTGGCCTTGCACACGAGATCAAAGGCCTCCTGGGGGTCGTACAGCGCCTGCTTATCTATGAGCTTTTCGCTCTCTTTATAATTCTTACCTCTGAACAATTTGATTTCCTCCTAAAAATGTGGTTCGTCGGAGTTATGCGCCCTTACGAAAGGCGCCGCTGTCCTCCCACGTATAGGGGTTGAGCTCAGTCGCCCACCAGGACGCCCATGCTGCGGCAGGTGCCGGCTATCATGCTCATGGCGGCCTCGACGCTGGTGCAGTTGAGGTCGGGCATCTTCTGCTCGGCTATCTTGCGCAGGTCTTCCTTGCTGATGGTGGCGACCTTGTCACGCTGGGGCACGCCGCTGGCCTTGTCGATGCCGCAGGCCTTCTTGATGAGCAGAGCCGCGGGCGGAGTCTTGGTGATGAAGGTAAAGCTGCGGTCGGAGTACACGGTGATGACCACGGGGATCATCATGCCCATGTCGCCCTTCGTGCGCTCGTTGAAATCCTTGGTGAACTGGCCGATGTTCACGCCGTACTGACCCAGAGCGGGGCCGACGGGGGGCGCCGGGGTGGCCTTGCCGGCCGGCACCTGGAATCTGATATATCCAACAACTTTCTGTGCCAAGTCAAAGCACCTCTTTCATAATAATTAAGCGGGGGGCAGGCGGCGGTCAGTCCTTGACCGGCTCCACCTGATCGAGCTCCAGGTCGACCGGGGTCTCGCGGCCGAACATGGAGACGACAACGCGCACGCGATCCTTCTCGGGCTCGAGCTCCTCGACCGTACCGAGGAAGCCCTCGAGCGGGCCGTCCACGACCTTGACGGTGTCGCCCACCTCATAGCCCACGACTATCTCGTGTCTCTCGACGCCGAGGTCGTATATCTCCTGCTGGGTGAGCGGGATGGCCTTGTTGGACGCGCCGACAAATCCGGTCGCGCCGCGCACGTTGCGGACGAGATGCCAGCTCTCATCCGTCATGATCATCTTGACCAGGACATATCCGGGGAACACCTTGCGCTCATAGGTCTTCTCACCCGCGTCGGTGTGCTCCGTGACAGTCTCGAGGGGAATGTTGACCTCCTGTATGAGGTCGGTCATTTTGCGGTTTTCCGCCGCCTTCATGACAGCGGCGGCGACGGCGTTTTCATATCCGGAGTATGTGTGAACCACATACCATTTCGCTTCTTCAGCCATCGCGCTTACACCAGGTCGATGAGCGTCTGGACTCCGAGCTGAGCCAGGGTGTCAAAGAGCCACAGTGCGACGGCCGCAACGGCCATCATGGCCAGCGCCACGCCGGTGTTAGTGGTCACCTGCTTGGGAGTAGGCCAGACCACCTTCTTGACCTCGCTGCGGAACTCGCGGAACCACTTGCCGACACGCTTGAAAAACGGGAGCTTCTCGTCGGTCTTCTTGACGGCGGCCGTGGAGGTCTTGGCGGGGGCGGCATTCTTGTTTGCTTCTGCCATTAGACTGAAAACTCCTTTCGCGCCTTACTTCGTCTCGTTGTGGACCGTGTACTTGCGGCAGCGGGGGCAGTACTTCTTCATCTCGAGACGGTCAGGCGTATTCTTCTTGTTCTTGACCGTGAAGTAGTTGCGCTCCTTGCATTCGCTGCACCTGAGTGTAACCTTGACTCTTGCGCCAACAGCCATTTGTTCGGCACCTCCTTGTAGTATTGGCCGCGCACGGCGGCCTGTTGCCTCCCTGAACATGCCGGAGCAGACGCCGGGAAAGCCCGGCTTGAACAGTCGTCGCACGCAAAAAATGCGCACGAAAACAGCCTGTCCGGCCGACAGGTAGAAATAGTATAACACTCCGCCGCGCCCAGGTCAATCATTAAATTATAGTATCGTTCATTTTTTTCTCACGTATCGGGGCAAAACGTTCCACTTAGTTCACTTTGCCTTAACAGCCAGTTCACAAGTGGGCGGTATATTGTAGATGCTGACAGGGAAGTCAGTGAGAACGCGGTTACCGGGGGTGCCACGCGCGCCCCGCTGCAAGGGTCAGAGCCTGCGCGAAATCCGGCGCTGCGCCCCGGAAACCTGCCTGATACGCTATAGCAACACGGCTACTGCCCGCCGGAAAGGCTTGCCCTTTCAAAGCGGCAGACCAAAAATAACGCCTTGCGGCGATCACATAAAAGAGGACGGTTTCGCCGTCCTCTTTTCGCGTCCTGAGAATTTTTCTTCCCAACCGCGCGCCGCGATGGTATAATCTCGGCGTAAACGGAGGTGCCGCATGGATTATCGATCGGCTTTGAAATATATAGAGGGCGTGTCCTGGCTCGGCTCCAGGCCGGGGCTGGAGCGCATCTCCGCCCTGCTGGAGCGGCTGGGCAGGCCGCAGGACGCGCTGAAGTTCGTCCACGTCGCGGGCACCAACGGCAAGGGCAGCGTCTGCGCGCTGCTCCGGCACACGCTGAGCGCCGCAGGATACCGCACGGGGCTTTACATCTCGCCTCACCTCTCGCGCATGAACGAGCGCATGAGCGTGGACGGCGCGGACGTCTCCGACGCCGCCTTCGCCGAAGCGGTGGGCGAGCTGGCGCAGGCGGCGCAGGGCATGGACGAGCCGTGCACGGAGTTCGAGCTGTGCACCGCCCTGGCTCTGCACTGGTTCCGCAAGGAGCGCTGCGACATAGTCGTGCTCGAGACCGGCCTCGGCGGGCGTCTGGACGCAACGAACGCCATCGGCGTCCCCGAGTGCGCGGTCATAACCAACATCGGCCTCGACCACACCGGCGTGCTCGGCTCCACGGTCGAGCTGATCGCCGCCGAGAAGGCGGGCATATTCAAGGGCGGGCGTGCCGCGGCCTACGACCTGCCGGAGAGCGTGCGTGCGGTGCTGCGCAAAAAGGCCGACGCGACGGGCACGAGCCTGCGCTTCGCCGACTTCGGCGAGCTGCGGCCCATCGAAGACTCGCTCGACGGGCAGCGCTTTGCCTACCGGGGTGCGGAGTACCGCCTCGGCCTGCTGGGCGAGCACCAGCTCAGGAACGCTGCCACGGCGCTGGAGGCGATAGAGCAGCTGCGCGCGGCCGGGTGGGACATCCCGGCTTACGCCGTGCAGCGCGGCTTTGAGCGCGCCGTCTGGCCGGCGAGGTTTGAGCGCGTGCTGCGCGAGCCCGACTTCATAATAGACGGCGGGCACAACCCGCAGTGCCTTAACGCCACCGTCTCGGCGCTGGAGCGCTACTACCCCGGCACGCGCCGGGTGCTGCTTTTCGGCGCTCTGGCGGACAAGGACTGGCAGGACATGGCCAGGCTGCTGATACCCGCCGCGGACGAGTTCGTCTGCGCCACGCCGGACTCCCCCCGCGCGCTGGACGCCGGGACGCTAGCCGCCTTCCTCAAAGGCGAGGGCTGCAAGGCCGAGGCCTTCGGCACGATAGAGGCCGCCTGCCGCGCCGCGCGCGAGCGCTCGGCGCCCGACGGCATGGCCTGCTGCCTCGGCTCGCTGTACATGGCCGGGGCGGCCAGGGAATTTCTGCTCTCGACAGGAGGCGAAGTCAAGTGAGAATAATGGCTCTCGACTACGGCGACGCGCGCACCGGCGTCGCTATCTCGGACTTGAACGGCATACTCTGCGGCGAGACGCTCGTCCTCAACGAGTGGGACGCGGAGCGTCTGGCACAGCGCGTCTCCGCCCTGGCGCGCGAGCGCGGCTGCGGCCTCATCCTGCTCGGCCTGCCTCTGAACATGGACGGCAGCGAGGGGCCTCGCGCCGAAAAGGCGCGGCAGTTCGCCGCTCTGCTGCGCGCGCTCGACGTCCCCGAGGTGCTGCTGCGCGACGAGCGGCGCACCAGCGTGGAGGCGCACGCGATACTCCGCGCCAACGGCCGGCGCGAAAAGCTCCACCGCCAGAACGTGGACGCCGTGGCGGCGCAGCTCATACTCGAGACCTTCCTCGGCTCGGCCGAAAACGCGAGGCTCCAGCGAGGCGACTGAGGAGAACACGATAAAAAAGTCCGGCCTCCGGGTGCTTTTTGCCCCGGAGGCCGGATTTTCTATGTCAGTACGTCACAGCTGGCCTATCGTCCACATGTACGAGTAGGCCTGCGCCCAGGAGCCGAAGGTCTCGCGCTGGACCATCTCGCGCAGCTCGTCCCGGCCGTACCAGCGGGCGGTTATCTCCTCGCCCGTGTCCTTGCAGGGGGCGATCTCGCCGTCGGCCACGCCGAAGACGCAGATGCACTGCTCGTTCGACAGTCCGACCGCGCTGTAGGCGGGCGGGAGCACGTGCAATATCTCCACCAGGTCCAGACCCGTCTCCTCCTTCAGCTCGCGCCTGGCCGCCTGCTCCGGCGTCTCGCCCGGGTCTATCAGCCCGGCGGGCAGGCCGTAGATCTCGCGCCCCAGCTCCAGCCGGAACTCGCGTATCAGCAGGAAGCTCTCCCTCGCGCGGTCGGTCATGATTATCATGACGGCGTCGGTGCGCGGGTGCAGCAGCTTCTCGGTCGAGTCTATACCCGGGTCGCGCGAGAACATCTCGTAGACCTTCTCACCGCCCGAGGGCGTCTCGTACTTCACGTCGTAGCGGGTGAGGTATTCCCAGCTCGCCACCTTTTCCACACTTTTCAGCTTCATTTCGGCGCCTTGAGTACCAGGGTCACGCGGTCTTTATAGTCCGCGGGGTCAAAACTGTTCGAGTCCGCGCAGCGCACGTCTTTGCGCAGGGCGGTGAACTCCTCCACCGTGCCGATGACGTCGTAGCCGAAGCCATCGCCCCGGTAGTGCATTGGCACGGTGATGCGCGCGCCTATCTTCTCCGCCACGGCGGCGGCCGTCGCGGCGTCGATGGTGTAAAATCCGCCCACGGGTATGAGCAGCACGTCAGGCACGCCTATGGCGGCGAGCTGAGCCTCGTCCGGCTCGTGGCCGAGGTCGCCCAGGTGCGCCACGCGCACGCCATCGGCGGTGAGGATGTGTATGGTGTTCGCCCCGCGCTTTGCGCCGTGCTCGGCGTCGTGGAAGCACTCCACCGTCTCCACCTTGCAGTCCGGCTTACGGCCGCTGAGCGTCACCTTGCCGGCGCCGGCGTGGTCGTCGTGGCGATGGCTGCACAGCACCGCGTCGGCGCTCAGCTGCGGCAGGGTCCACCCGGGGACAGAGCCGTCGGCGTAGGGGTCGAACACCACCGAGCCGCCGTCAAAGCTCACTTTGAAGCAGGAATGCCCGTACCAGGTTATCTTCATCTTTACTACCTCCAGGCTATGTATGCGTCAATTATAGCACCCGCCGCGCGCCGCTTCAAGCGCCTTGCCGCGGGGCGCGGCGCACAGGGGCGCAAAAAATCCGCCCTCCCGCTTGCGCCGGGACGGGCGGATCTCAGTTTTTAAGGCATGTTCTCCAGGTAGTGGTCGAACAGCGAGTTGAGGTAGTCGGAGGCGGTCTCGCCGTCGTTCTTCTCCAGCAGCTCCAGGATGTGCCGCCCCTGCTCCAGCAGCGCGTTCACGCCCCAGAAGCGCGCCGAATCCTCCCACAGCGTGTTGCCGACGCCGCGGAAGGCGTTCATTATCAGCGGAAAGAGCTGGTTGCCCGAGAGCGTGCATATGCGGTAGTGGAAGCGCGCCAGCGCGTCGGCGACGGTGCGTATGTCCGGGTCGTGCTTGGCGACCTCGGCGTACTCCGCGAGCATGTCTCGCAGCTCGTCCAAATCCTCCTGCGTGTGGCTGCGCCCCAGGCGGATAAGCGCCCCGCCCTCCACGGCGCTGCGCAGCTCGATTATGCTCACGACCATCTGCCGGTCCAGCTTGCCGCCGTTGTAGCGGAGTATTGCGTTGAGCGTCTCCAGATTTCCGCTCTCGGCGAAGTCCGCCACCACCGTGCCTCGCCTCGGCGTGACCTCCAGGAAGCCCATGCGTGCCAGATCCTCCAGGCCGATGTGCACTATCGTCTTGCTTATCTTCATCTGCTCCGCCAGGTCGCGCTCGCTGGGCAGGCGCTCTCCCGGCTTGAGCTGACCCGAGAGTATCATGCCCTCGATGCGCTCTATGAACAGCTCCTTTATAGTCGGCGCCACAATCTGGCCAAATTCCATTCTATCATCTCCAATCACAGATAGAGAAAAGGCGCGCGGCATTCTTCACGCCCGCGCGCCCTCCTCTCTGGAACATGTGGGAGCCGTCCGGCCTTCCGTCTCCGGCGTGGGAAGCGGCGCCGCCGGAAGCGCAAAATCCGGCTGTGCGCCATCACCATGGACGCAGGTCTCGCGGCAAGCGTTCTTCCCGCATTATTCCAGTGCGCCGCCGGCGCTTGCCCCTGCGCCGCCGCGCGAAACGAGAAATACGGTCTGTATGCGGAGGCATATCCGCGGCTTTTGCCGCATTTCGGCCCCCGCCCGTGCGATGAATTCATTCCATCGCTGATAAGTCAAATGTATCACAATTTGATGTGATTTACAAGTCTTTGCGGGCACTTCGGCGCTTTTATCCCAATTGCACAGAAGTCGTGGTCAAACCAAATACCAGCTATACCGTCCCGCTGCTCGGCCCCTGCCTGCGCGCCAGCCGGGAATCCACCGCCCCGCGCAGCAGCGTATACAGCACGGCGCTGACCGGAACGGCGCACAGGCCGCCGATTATGCCGGCTATGTTGCCCCCGACGAGCACGGCGCTGAGCACGATGACGCCGGGCAGACCCACGGCCTTGCCGACGATCTTGGGATAGATGAGGTTGCCCTCTATCTGCTGCAGCACGAGTATGAACACGATGAACAGCAGCGACTTTATCGGCTCTACAGTGAGTATCAGCAGGGCGCCGATTATCACGCCGACGAACGCGCCCACCAGCGGGACAAGGCTGGTCACGCCAATGACCACGCTTATGACGTTGGCGTAGGGGAAGCGGAAGATGGTCATGCCTATAAAGCAGAGCAGCCCCAGGATGCAGGAGTCCGTGAGCTGGCCTCCGATGAAGTTCGAGAAGGTCTCCGCGGCCATGGAACAGATGCGTATGAAGCCGCTGCCCACGCGGCGGGGCATGAAGGCAAGGATGCAGCGGTGCACGAAGCGGCCGATGCGCTCCTTCTGAGCCAGGACGTATACGGCGATGATGACGCTGAACACCACGTCTATGACGCCGCTGACTATGCTCGTGCCGACGTTCGCAGCCGTTCCGGCGGCGCTGAGTATCTCATTCATGCCCTGGGAGAGCATGGTGCCTATATCGCTGAACACCTTTGTCCAGTCTATACCCTCAAGCTGCTCGCTCAGCGAGAAGCCGAAGGGCTCGAGCAGACGGTCTATCCAGGCTATCAGCTCGGTGACATAGCCCGGCATGCGCGCGAGCACGGCCGCCACGGCCTCCACCAGCTGCGGCAGGATTATGAGCAGCAGGACAATCAGCACGCCCAGGGTTATGAGCAGGGAGCAGACTATGCTCACCGGGCGCAGCATTTTTCTCACGGTCGGGTTTCTGTGCTCGCGCATGCCGTAAAACCACTTGTTTTCAAACATCCGCAGCGGCACGTTCAGCACAAAGGCTATGGCCAGGCCGGCGATGACGCTGGAAAACACTCCCCAGACGTTCACGGCGAAGCCCAGTATGGCGCCTATGTTCTGCACGGCCGTGAACAGCACGACCGTAAATACTATTATGAGCAGGATGATCCGCACGTTTTTCTTGTTCAGCTCCAACGGCGAGCCTCCTTTTGGCGTCACGGTGCTCCGTGCACGGATTTGATGCTATCATAGCCATAATACACTTTTTTCATCCGATAGGCAATAGCTTTTAATCACGCGCCGCAAATTGGCGAAAACCACGGCGCAGGCCGGATACTTTCTATGAAGTTAACAAACTTGTTGTTGATTACTCGGCAGAAATGGGTTATTATTGTAGTAAGCATCACTTCCCCAGGCGCCGGGACAGCATTCTTTGACGGCCCGCGCGGGTCGCACGACTTCACCGCGCCGCGCCGCCATATTATAGAGGGAGGAGAAAATTGTGGCCGTGGGACCGATTCCAAGCGCCGCAGAAGAAGTCGAAGTCAGGACAAGAACCCCAGTAAAAGCCCTGCGCCGGAGCACGGCTGAGCTCGCAGAGAGCCCGGGAGACGGAAAGGTCGACCGCCGTGTGAGAAAAACAAAGAGTCAGCTCCGTCAGGCGCTGACCACGCTGCTGCTCAAAAAGAGCTTCAGCGAAATCACCGTCCGCGAGATATCGGAGCTGGCCGATGTCAACCGCGGCACCTTCTACACGCACTACCGCGACACTGCGGATCTGCTTTACCAGCTGGAAAATGCGTTCCTGGACAAGCTCCGGGATATAAACGTGACCGTCATACGCCAGGACTGGGAGGAGGCGACCTACGTCTACCTGGAAGAAGTGTTCGTGCTGTGCTACGACAACGCGGACATCTACACGGCGCTGGTGCGCAACAACGGCGACCAGGACTTCCAGGCTCGCTTCGTGAGCGTCCTGCGCAACCAGTTCCTGCGCAACTTCCTCGAGAACGTCTGCCGCACCGAGGAGCGGGTCAAGGAGATGTACTGCGTGTACATCGTCCAGGGAATGCTGGCCATGGTTTCGCTGTGGCTGGACACAGGCATGAGGGAAACGCCCGAGCAGATGGCAAAGCTGGGCGGGGACTTCATCATGCGCGGCGTGAAAGGTCTCAGATAGCCGCGCCGCGGTTGCGGCTCCTCCCCGCCGGACGCGGGGAGGGGCTGCTTGCATAACGGCGGCGCCGTTACACCCAATTCGCAGAAGCACACGGCGATTCGCGCGCCGGTGTTTCAAAATACCTTTGGAGGACGAAAACCCGATGAAATTTGACTTTGGCAACTTCGGCGGCTTTAACCAGGACGGTGACAGCGGCGAATACCGCTGGACCCCGCCGAAGAAGGACGGAGGCAAGCCCAAGAAGGCGCGGCGCGCCCTGTCCAAAGGCAAGGCCACGGTGATAAGCCTTGTGATCACCATAGTGTTTGCCCTGCTGTACTTCTACTTCCAGCTCCCCGCGCTGAACATACACTCCGGCGACCTGTATGTTTTCATCATTCTCATAGCGCTGGTCTGGTGCGCCTCGCAGCTCATCCTCGGCGGCTTCCGCGGCGGCTCGATGAAGGAGTACGTCTCCACCGCAAGGAAGCAGGCGGCGATACCGTTTTATATAATCTGCCTGTGCGCGCTTGTGGCCATCGTCGGCTCGGTCATCGGCTGGCGCGTGTTCCGCGCCCGCGACTATGCCAGTCTGCTCACGATCGAGGACGGCAACTTCACCGAGGACGTGGCCGAGATAAGCTTCGACCAGATACCCATGCTCGACGACGCCTCGGCCAACGTGCTGGCCACCCGCCGTCTCGGCGAGCTGAGCGACCTGGTCAGCCAGTTCGAGGTCAACCCCGAGAGCTACCAGATAAACTACCACAACCGCCCCGTGCGCGTCACCTATCTCAACTACGGCGACTTCTTCAAGTGGTGGAACAACCAGAGCGACGGCATCCCCGCCTACCTGATCATCGACATGGTGACGCAGGAGGTCGAGGTTGCCCGCATCGACCAGGGCATACGCTATTCGCCCAGCGAGTATTTCTTCCGCGACCTTGACCGTTATCTGCGCTTCCACTACCCGACGCTCATGTTCTCCGACGTGAACTTTGAGGTCAACGAGGAGGGCGAGCCATACTGGGTGGCCACCGTCATAACCAAGAAGATCGGACTTTTCGGCGGCGAGGACGTCACCGGCGCGGTGCTGCTCAACGCCGTCACCGGCGAGAGCGAATACCTGCCGATGGAGGAGATACCCCTCTGGGTCGACCGCGTCGCCACCGCCGACCTCATAATCGAGCAGTACAACTACTACGGCCTGTACCAGGGCGGCTTCTGGAACAGCCTGTTCGGCCAGAGCGGCTGCACCGAGGTCACCAGCTATTACAACTACATCGCCCAGGACGACGACGTCTGGATGTACACCGGCGTCACCTCCGTCACCGGCGACCGCGGCAACATAGGCTTCATACTCGTCAACCAGCGCACCAAGGAGGCGCGCTACTACCCCTGCGCCGGCGCAGACGAGGCCAGCGCCATGTCCAGCGCCCAGGGCGCGGTGCAGCAGTACAGCTACGTCGCCACCGCACCGCTGCTGCTGAACACCGGCGGACAGCCGACCTACTTCATGGCGCTCAAGGACAACAGCCAGCTGGTCAAGATGTACGCCATGGTCAATGTCCAGCAGTACGACGCCGTTGCCACCGGCTCCACCGTCGAGGAGTGCGTGGACAACTACATCGAGCTCCTGGCCGAGCGCGGCATCACCACTACCACGCCGGGCGCCGAGGGCGAGACAACCGAGGCCTCCGGCACGGTCGCTGAGGTTCGCTACGCGGTCACAGGCGGCAACACCGTGGCCTACATCCGTCTGGACGGCGGCGAGCAGTTCTACACGATAAGCGTTGCCGACGCACCCGAGGCGGTCATACTCAACGCCGGCGACGAGGTCACGCTCACCTTCTCCGCCAACGACGCCGAGGGCGCGCTCGTGCCGCTCACGAAGCTCGAGATAACCTCCCGCGCCCCGCTTGACCAGCCCGAGCCCACGCCCGAGCCGACGGTTCCGGCCGGCGGCGCAACGGACGAGGCTCCGGACGCCGAAACCGAACAATGACATGAAAAAGGCGCCCCTCGCGGGGCGCCTTTCGTGTTTGGTATCAGTCCGCTGCGGCTCAGGCGAGGGCGGCGGTGATGATGCTCATCTGGTAGACCTCCTCGGCGTTGCAGCCGCGGGAGAGGTCGTTGATGGGGGCGTTCAGGCCGGTGAGGATGGGGCCGTAGGCGTCGAAGCCGCCGAGGCGCTGGGCTATCTTGTAGCCGATGTTGCCGGACTGGATCTCGGGGAAGATGAAGGTGTTGGCATAGCCGGCGACCTTGCTGCCCGGGAACTTGAGCTGGCCGACGGTGGGGCTGACGGCGGCGTCGAACTGCATCTCGCCGTCGATGTCGAACTCGGGAGCCATGGCTTTGGCCTTGGCGCAGGCCTCGCGGGCGAGGTCGACTCCGGGGCCCTTGCCGCTGCCCTTGGTGGAGTAGCTCAGGAAGGCGACCTTGGGCTCGATGCCGAAGGTCTTGGCGACGCGGGCGCACTCCACGCCGGTCTCGGCCAGCTTGTCCGCGGCGGAGAGGGTGACGTTGCCCTCCTTGTCCACGGTGTCCTCATAGCTGATGTTGATGGCGCAGTCGCCCATGGCGAGCATCTCCTCGCCGCGCACCATGATGAAGCAGGAGCTGACGAGGTGGCTGCCCGGCTTGGTCTTGACCAGCTGCAGCGCCGGGCGGACGGTGTCGGCGGTGGAGTAGGTGGCGCCGCCCAGCAGGGCGTCGGCCTTGCCCATCTTGACCAGCATGGTGCCGAAATAGTTGGACTTCTTCAGCGCGGCGGCGCAGTCTTCGGCGCTCATCTTGCCCTTGCGCAGCTTGACCATCTCGTCGACCATGGCGTCGAACTCGGCGTAGTTCTCGGGGTCGATAATCTCAAGACCCTCGATGTCGAAGCCGCCCTTGGCGGCAGCGGCCTTGACTTCGTCCACGTTGCCGACCAGCACGGGGGTGAGGAACCCGCCCGCCTTCAGACGAGCCGCGCTCTCGAGTATGCGCGCGTCGGTGCCCTCGGTGTAAACTATCTTGCGGGGGTTCTTCTTGAGTATTTCCACGAGGTTTTCAAACATATTATTCTGCCTCCATAATTACGCGGCCGCGCCGCAAATTTTGTGACATATAATTTTACCATCATCCACGGAGGTTTGCAATAGTTTTCCCCCATCGGCGGGGGGGTGTGGGTGCCCACCCACGGGGGGATGCAACCCGGAGGGTTGCAGAACCCCTCCTGGGAGGCTTTCTTTGGTCTTGGCCAAAGAAAGCCCCCCAGACCCCGAAAGGAAAGCCGCTTTGGGTGCGTCTGTGTGCCAGGGAGTGCGTGTTACTCGGCGGTTCGACATATAGACGTTGGTATCCCGTAGTCTTTACGAGACTGGGGTGCTGTCTTTTTCGCGCGGCGGCGCTTTGCGCCGGAGCGCTTACGTGGGTAATTAGTTGGGGTGGTCGTCCGCGCGGTAAGACAGTGGCACCCTAATCTGGCATAAATCTTAGGGATGCAAACCTGAAATACCAACCTGTTTGGTGACCACTATTCCCCGTGTCCCCAAACTTCC
>UQQF01000048.1 GCA_900543085.1 uncultured Eubacteriales bacterium
GGGTCTGGGGGGCTTTCTTTGGCCAAGACCAAAGAAAGCCTCCCAGGAGGGGTTCCGCAACCCTCCGGGTTGCTCCACCCGGGGGCGTGGCCGCCCCCCCGCACCCCCGATTGTGGACTCCGGGATTTTCGTCCCCAAAAAGAATCATCAAACATCCAGATTCACTACATACTTGGCGTTTTGCTCGATGAACTCCTTCCTGGGTTCGACCTTTTCGCCCATGAGTATGGTGAATATCTCGTCGGCCTTGACGGCGTCGTCGAGTTCTATGCGTTTGAGGGTGCGGGTCTCGGGGTTCATGGTGGTGTCCCACAGCTCGTGGGCGTCCATCTCGCCGAGACCCTTGAAGCGGCTTATCTCTATCTTCGCGTTGAGGTTGCCGGCGCGCATCTCGGCGCTGACCTGGTCGCGCTCGGCGTCGGAGTAGGCCACGCGGCTCTGCTTGCCGCGGGTGAGCTTGTAGAGCGGCGGCACGGCGGCGTAGACATAGCCGTGCTCGACCAGCGGACGCATATAGCGGAAGAAGAAAGTCAGCAGCAGAGTGCGTATGTGGCTGCCGTCGACGTCGGCATCGGCCATAATTATGACCTTGTGGTAGCGCAGCTTGGCTATGTCGAACTCGTCGCCGAGTCCGGCGCCCAGCGCCGTAATGACGGGGTTGAGCTTGTCGTTGTTATAGACCTTCTCCTCGCGCACCTTCTCGACGTTGAGCATCTTGCCCCAGAGCGGGAGTATGGCCTGGAAGCGGCTGTCGCGCCCGTTCTTGGCGCTGCCGCCGGCGCTGTCGCCCTCGACGATGTACAGCTCGGTGAGCGCCGGGTCGCGCTCGTTGCAGTCGCTGAGCTTGCCGGGGAGGGTGGCTCCCTCCAGCGCGTTCTTGCGCCGGACGTTCTCTCGCGCCTTGCGCGCGGCCGCGCGGGCCTTGTTGGCGGTGAGCGCCTTCTCGACTATCGTGCGCCCCACGGCGGGGTTCTCCTCGAGGAACTGCTCCAGTCTGTCGCTCACCACGCTGTCCACCAGGGTGCGCATGTCGCTGTTGCCCAGCTTGGCCTTGGTCTGACCCTCGAACTGGGGGTTGGTCAGCTTGACGGATATGACGGCGGTCAGACCCTCGCGGCAGTCCTCGCCGGAGAGGCTCTCCACGTCCTTGAGCAGGTTCGCCTTCTTGGCGTAGGCGTTCAGCACGCGGGTTAGCGCGGCCTTGAAGCCCGTCTCGTGCATGCCGCCCTCCGGCGTGTGTATGTTGTTGGCGAAGGAGACTAGTATCTCGTTATAGCCGTCGTTGTACTGCATGGCTATCTCGCACTCGGAGTCCTCGCGCTCGCCGGCCATGTATATCACGTTCTCGTGCAGTGCGGTCTTGTTTCTGTTTATATAGGTGACGAACTCACGTATGCCGCCGGCGTAGTGCATCGTGTCCTTCTGCTCCAGCCCGGGGCGCTTGTCCTCCGTGGTGATGCGCAGACCCGCGTTCAAAAACGCCTGCTCGCGCATACGGGTGTGCAGGGTGTCATAGTCGAACTCCGTGACCTCGAACATCTCCGGGTCGGGGTGGAAGCGCACCACGGTGCCGGTGCGGTCGGTGCTGCCGACTACCGTCATGCCCTGGGTTATCTCGCCGCGGGAGAACTTCATCTGATAGATCTTCCCGTTCTTGTGAACGCTGACCTCCAGCCAGTCGGAGAGCGCGTTGACCACGCTGGCGCCTACGCCGTGCAGTCCGCCGGAGACCTTGTATCCGCCTCCGCCGAACTTGCCGCCGGCGTGGAGCACGGTGTACACGACCTCCAGAGCCGGCTTGCCGGTCTGCTCCTGTATGTCCACGGGTATGCCTCGGCCGTTGTCGGAGACGCAGATGACGTCGCCCGGCTCGATGGTGACCTCTATGTGCGTGCAGTACCCGGCCAGAGCCTCGTCTATGGCGTTGTCGACTATCTCGTACACCAGGTGGTGGAGACCCGATGCGCTGGTGGAGCCGATGTACATGCCGGGACGCATGCGCACGGCCTCAAGCCCCTCCAGGACCTGTATTTTACTTGCGTCGTATTCCTGGGTTATCTTCTCGTTAATATCAGACATTCGTTCGCATCCTTTACAAATTTCAACGTCCAATCCTGCGGGCAAGCGCCGCGCTGGAGAGCTGGGAGAGGTAGGTCTTGCTCACGCCGCCGTCCTCGCAGATTATGAAGGAGCGCGGCAGGTCTTCGGCCGCGTTTATCACCTCTCCGCGTTTTTCCGCCGCCGAGAGCGCGTCGCGCGTTATGCGCGAGTACGTGGCGTTGTCCATGTCAAACACGGCCACTATGTCCTCGTCCCTCACGGCAAAGCCGCCGCCTATGCTCACATACATCACAAAACCGCCTTTCCGCCGCTGACCGTGATGACCTTCGCCCCGGTGCGGCGGGCTATTCCGTCGTCCTCACAGCAGGTTATCAGGGTCTGTCCGCCGCCGATGCGGTTCAATACAAACTCCTGCCTGCGCGCGTCCAGCTCGCTGAGTACATCGTCGAGCAGAAGCACGGGGTATTCGCCCGTCTCCTGCAAATGTATCTCCCTCTCTCCGAGCTTTATCGAGAGCGCCGCGGTGCGCTTTTGCCCCTGCGAGGCAAAGGTGCGCGCGCTCTTGCCGTTTATCTCTATCTCCAGGTCGTCCTTGTGCGCGCCGGTGAGGCACTGCCCGCTCTCCAGCTCGGCCTTGCGGTGAGCCTCCTGGTGGTCGCAGACGGCGTAGTATATCTCCTTTTCCCCGGCGAAGGGGTTCTGGACCGTAGAGACCGTCTTGTAGGAGAGCTTCAGCTCGTCCGCGCCGCCGGAAAACTCCCGGTGTATGGGCGCGGCGGCCTCGTTAAGCCTGGCGGCAAAGGCCGCGCGGTAGCGGATGAGCCTCGCCGACAGCCGGCACATGCGCTCGGAAAAGTCGGCGAGCGTGTAGAGCAGGGAGGGCTTTTCTCGGTAGTCGCGCAGTATGGCGCTCTTTTGCTCGTAGAGCCGGTTGTACTCGGTCAGCGCCGCGGCGTAGCCGGGGCGGAGCTGGCTTATCGCGCTGTCCATCAGCCGGCGGCGAACCACCGCGCCGTCGCGCACGATGGCCAGGTCTTCGGGGCAGAACAGCACCGTGGTTATGGTGCCGGCCAGCTCGCCGGCCGTCTTTTTCACGGAGTTCACCGTTATCTGCTTGCGTCTGCCGGGGGCGAGGACTATGCGTATCGTCTGCTCCCTGCCGTGCGCCTCCACGTCGGCCAGGATCTCGGCGCTGGAAAAGCCGAAGCCCACCAGCTCGCGGTCGAACCTGCTGCGGAAGCTCCTGCCCATGGCCAGCATGTACACGGCCTCCAGCAAGTTGGTCTTCCCCTGGGCGTTCTGGCCGCGTATTACGTTCGTGTCCGGCGAGAACTCAAAGCTCTCAAAGTCGTAGTTGCGCCAGCCGTTCAGGGCGATGCGCCGCACGATCATGCCTGAGCTACCTCGTATATCTCTCCGTCAAGCTCCACGCGGTCGCCGCCGCGCAGCTTCTTGCCGCGCACGGTGCAGACCTCGCCGTTCACTTTGACCAGGCCGTCCTCGACGCAGAGCTTGGCCTCTCCGCCCGTCTCGCAGGCGCCGGAGAACTTGAGAAAGGCGTCCAGCTTGATAAATTCGGTGTTTATCTCTATTCTTTCCATAATCTCACTTTGCCAGCCTGACGGGCAGAACCATATATATAAATCCGTCGCTGCCGTCGGCCGGGACTATTACGCAGGGTGCGGAGCCGGTGTTGATGCACACGGTCAGCTCGTCCGCCGGGGCGGCGCGCAGCGCGTCGCGCAGATAGCGGCCGTTGAAGCCTATCTCGGTGTCCCCGCCGCTGCCGTTGCAGGCGCAGACGTCGCGCGCCGTGCCCAGCGCGGTGCCGCAGCGGAAGTCGATGGCGCCGTCGCCGAAGACCAGGCGGATGGGGCTCTTGACCGTCTCGTCCACGACGAGGGAGACGCGGTCGGTGGCGGAGAGCATCTCGCCGCGCTCCACGCCCAGCTTGTACTTGAAGTTCTCGGGTATGGTCTTGCGGTAGTTGAGGAACTCTCCCTCGAGCAGGCGCGAGATGACCACCGTGTCGCCTATGGTGAAGGAGACGTGGCGGTCGCCGAGGTTTATCATGACGGCGTCCTCGCTCTTGGAGCAGAGGCGGGCCACGTCCTGGAGAACCGTGCCGGGGACTATGAAGCTGGCGCTTTCCATCCTGCCGCTGACTTCGGCGCGGCGGAGAGCCAGACGGTAGCCGTCCACGGAGACCACGGTGAGCCTGTTGCCCTCCAGCTCAAAGAGGCTGCCCATGTACACCGGGCGGCTCTCGTTGGTGGAGACGGCGAAGATGGTCTGCTCTATCAGCTCACTGAGCTGCTGCTGCTCCAGACTTATGGCGTCGGAGTAGTCGCTGTCGGGCAGCTCGGGATAGTCGTCGGCGGGCAGGCTCATGAAGCTGTACTCGCTCTGGCCGCAGCGCACTGTGGTCTTGCCGCCGTCCGCGACCTCGAAGGTGACCATGCCGTCGGGCAGGACGCGCATCATCTCGCCTATGAGCTTGGCGGTCATGACCACGGCTCTGCCGGGCTCGGTCACGTCGGCCTCGAAGCTCTGATATATACCCTTGCGCAGGTCGTAGCCGGTCACGCGCACGTTGGCGCCGGCCTGGATCAGCAGACCCTCGAGCGCGGGGATGGAGCTGCGCGCGCTGGCCGCGCGCGAGGCGGCGTTGACCGCCGCCTGGAGTATGTGCTTTTCGCAGGTAAATTTCATTTTTCGTCCTCCTCAGTCAGAAAGAAAGGATATATTTTCGTAGTAGTAATAGTAGGCGGTGTTGAATGTTGAAAACCGCATAAAACCCTTGATTTTATTGGGCCTTTCGATGTCGAAAACCTGACGCCGTTTTCGTACGGAATCCACAGACAGAATAAGGCAAAAATTCTTTCGACAGCTTTCGACATCAAAGTTTTCAACTTTGAACATCCGCTGTTGAGAATCAGGACCTGGAGTTGATGTTGGACGAGATATCGCGCACGGTGGCGGCTATCTCGGTGTCGGAGCGGATCATGTCCTCGACCTTGCGTATGGAGGCCAGGACGGTGGAGTGGTTGCGGCCCTCATACTGGTTGCCTATGTCCACCAGGGAGAGGTTGGTGAGGTTGCGCATGAGGTACATGGACACCTGCCGGGCCATGGCCGTGTTCTTGCTGCGGCGCTGGCCGCGCAGGTCGTTGGGGCTGAGGGAGTAGTACCTCGCCGTCTCCTCAATGATGACCTCCGGCGTGGGTATATACGTGCCCACGCGCGTGACGTCCTTGATGGCGCGCTTGACGGAGCTTATGGTGATGGTGTCGTTGAGTATCTCCTTGTAGGCCGTGAGGCGCTTGACCACGCCCTCTATCTGGCGGACGTTGCTGGTGATGCTCTCGGCTATGTAGTCCACAACGTCGTGGGGCAGCACCAGGCCGAGCTGAGCGGCCTTGTTGAGGATGATGGCCGTGCGCGTCTCTATGTCGGGCGGCTGCACGTCGGCCATGAGTCCGCCCTCTATGCGCGTGCGGAGGCGGTCGTCCAGCTGAGCCATGTCTATTGGCGGCCGGTCGGCGGTCAGAACTATCTGGTGCCCGGCCTCGTAGATGCTGTTGAAGGTGTGGAACGTCTCCTCCTGCGTGCTGCGCTTGCCTGCGATGAACTGTATGTCGTCCATCAGCAGCAGGTCTATGTTGCGGTACTTGTTGCGGAACTCCTCACTGGTGCCGGTCATGACCGAGTGTATAAGCTCGTTGGTGAAGTCGTCGCCCTTCAGGTAGGCTATCTTGAAGTCCGGCCTGTCGCGGTGGATCTTCTCGCCTATGGCCAGCAGCAGATGCGTCTTGCCCAGACCCGAGTTGCCGTAGATGAACAGGGGGTTATACACCTTGCCGGGGTTGTTGGCCACGGCGATGGCGGCTGCGTGGGCGAACTTGTTGGAAGGGCCGACTACAAAGCGGTCGAAGGTGTAGCCGTCCATCTCCGGGTATGGCGAGGCCTCGGCTCCGCCGGACTTGACGTAGTCCATCAGCTCGTCCCCCGCCAGCACCTCGAGGTCGAAGTCGCAGGAAAACAGGTCGTAGAGCGCCGCCCTTATGACGTCGCCGAAGCGGTTCACTATGATGCCGCGCTTGAAGTCCGTGCTGGTGTGCAGCACCAGCTTGCAGTCAGATAAATCCACGGCCGTACAGTCGGAAAACCAGGTGTTGAAGGCAGTGGGCGTGATGTCCTTAGCTATTATCTCAAGTATTTGTTTCCAGATTTCGTCCAGAGAGTCCATCCGTATCCTCCCCTCAATAAAAAACGCCCTCAGCTGTGAGGACGCACAGGTGATGATAGTACCTCTATTATAAACCATTCGGCCCGAATTGTCCATTGATATTTATATTAAATTATAGTAGGAAGCCCGCAGAAAAACAGTCAAATATGCGGCGGAGCCTTCTGACCTGCTGTGATTGATTTCGAGTTAAAAAGCTGATATAATGCTTCACACTATGGCAGACACAGAAAAGCTTTTGGCCTTATCCATATTGTCAGACCCGGATGCCGCCGCCCTCCCATCGCCGATGGAGAGCGGGCGGCTTCCTGCGCTTGTTTCGGGCCTGAGCGCGGTGCACAGGGCGCACCTGGCCGCTGCGCTGAGGGTGAAATACTCCCGCCCGCTCGTGATACTGTGCCCGGACGAGAACACAGCCTCGGCGATAGCCGGCGACGTCTCGGCGCTCACCGGCGAGACCTGCACCCTGCTCTCGGGCAGGGACTACGCGCTCTACAGCGCCGACGCGATGAGCCGCGGCGGCGAGCAGCGGCGCATCAACGCCCTGGCGGCGATGATGAACGGCGGCGGCATAACCGTCGCCACGGCGGAGGGGCTGTTCCAGCGCACCATGCCGCCGGAGGTGTTCCGACGCGCGGCGTTCGAGATAGACATGAGCGCCGCGCTCGCGCCCGAGGACGTGGAGGACGCGCTTTTGCGCTGCGGCTATTCGCGCGCGGAGCAGGTGGAAGGCCCGGGGCAGTTCTCGCGCCGGGGCGGGATACTCGACTTCTTCTCGCCCGCGTACAATCAGCCGGTGCGCGTAGAGTTTTGGGGCGACGAGATAGACTCCATGGGCTTCTTCGACACGGTCACCCAGCGCCGCACCGAGAGCACAGAGCGCTGCGCCGTCGTGCCCGCGGCGGAGGTCCTGCCCACGCTTGCAAAGGGCGGAGCCACCGCTCTGGCCGCCGAGCTGAACCGCCAGGCCGACCGCGCCGTGAAGCGCCGCGCCGGCGAGACCGGCCCCGTGCTGGCCGCCGTGCTGCGCGAGGACGCCGACCGCCTCTCCGGCGGCGCGGAGCTGCCCGCCGCCGACCGCTACGCCGCGCTCATATACGGCGAGACCACCACGGCGATAGACTACATACCCGGCGACGCGATAGTCGTCATGGATCAGCCGGCACGCTTCAGCGAGAGCGCGCGCGGATTCATCAAGCGCGTCACAGACGACGTCACAAGCCTCTCACGCGCCGGTAAACTGATCTCAAAGCCCGACGACTACTTCATACCCTTCGACGCCGCAATGCGCCGTCTGAGCGCCCTGGCGCTCTACATGGCCGACTCCTTCACGGCGGGGCGCTATCCGGCCGAGCCGCGGAGCATGACCTCCGTGCACGCCAAGCAGCTGCCCAGCTACGCGGGCAGCTCCTCGCAGGCGGCGGAGGACATATCCGGGTACATAAGAGCCGGCGTGGCGGTGGTCGTGCTGGCCGGTGACATGCGCCGGGCCAAGCTCCTGGCGGAGTTCCTAAACGAGCACGGCGTCAAGTGCTCCCTCGCCGAGAGTCTCACGGCTCTGCCCAAGCCGGGCAGCTGCGTCATAACGACGGGCAGCCTCTCCGCCGGGCTGGAGTACCCGAGCCTGCGCCTGGCCGTGCTGACGGACACGCAGATAGCCGGCAGCGGCTTCCGCAAGGCGAAGCGCAAGGCGCGCCGCAAGCTCTCGAACGCCGAGCGCATAACCTCGTACACCGACCTGGCCGTCGGCGACCTCGTGGTGCACGAGCACCACGGCATAGGCCGCTTCGCCGGAGTCGTGCGCATGCCCGTGGACGGAATCGAGAAGGACTACATCAAGATATCCTACGCCGGCAGCGACACGCTCTACGTCCCGGCGACGCAGCTCGACCTGGTCAGCAAGTACATAGGCGCGGGGGAGAACCACGCCGTCAAGCTGAGCAAGATGGGCGGCGCGGAGTGGCAGCGCACCAAGACCCGCGCCAAGGCCGCCGCCAAAAAGCTCGCCGGCGAGCTGATCAAGCTGTACGCCGAGCGCTCCCGCCGGCAGGGCTACGCCTTTTCCAAGGACTCCCCCTGGCAGACGGAGTTTGAGGAGCGCTTCCCCTACGAGGAGACCTCCGACCAGCTGCGCTGCATAGATGAGATAAAGGCGGACATGGAGAAGCCCGTGCCCATGGACAGGCTGCTCTGCGGCGACGTGGGCTACGGCAAGACGGAGGTCGCCATGCGCGCGGTGATGAAGTGCATCCTGGACGGCAAGCAGGCGGCCATACTCGTGCCCACGACCGTTTTGGCGCAGCAGCATTACCAGACGGCGATGCAGCGTTTTTCGGGATATCCGGTCGAAATCGGCGTGCTCAGCCGGTTCCGCACTACGAATCAGATGAAAAAGACGCTCGCCGACCTGGCCAACGGGCGCTGCGATCTGGTAATCGGCACGCACCGGTTGCTGCAAAAGGACGTAAAATTCAAAGACCTCGGACTGCTTGTCGTAGACGAGGAGCAGCGCTTCGGCGTCTCGCACAAGGAACATATTAAGGAGATGAGCCGTCAGGTGGACGTGCTCACGCTCTCCGCCACGCCGATACCGCGCACGCTGAACATGGCGCTGAGCGGGATACGCGACATGTCCACGATAGAGGAGCCGCCGCAGGAGCGTCTGCCCGTGCAGACCTTTGTCATGGAGCACGACTGGGGCGTCCTGGCCGACGCCATGAGGCGCGAACTCGACCGTGGCGGACAGGTCTACTACCTCCACAACCGCGTGGACAACATAGAGCGCACGGCGATGAAGATCTCCGAGCTGATGGACGGCGCCACAGTAGCCGTGGCTCACGGCAAGATGGACGCCGAGCAGATAGGCCGAGTCATGGAGGACATGGTCGAGGGCAGCGTGCAGATCCTGGTCTGCACCACGATAATCGAGACCGGCATCGACATACCCAACGTGAACACCCTGATAATCGAGGACGCGGACAAGCTCGGCCTGGCTCAGCTGCACCAGATACGTGGCCGCGTGGGACGCAGCACCAGGCGCGCCAGCGCCTACCTCACCTTCCGGCGCGACAAGGTGCTCAGCGAGATAGCCGAAAAGCGCCTGGAGGCGATACGCGAGTTTGCCGAGTTCAACTCCGGCTTCCGCATAGCGATGCGCGATCTGGAGATACGCGGCGCGGGCAGCCTGCTCGGCGCCGAGCAGAGCGGCCACCTCACCGACGTCGGCTACGACATGTACCTCAAGCTGTTGGAGGAGGCCGTGCTCGAGGAGAAGGGCGAGCAGGTGGAGCGCCGGGCCAGCACCACGGCGGACTTCGCCGTCTCCGCCAACATCCCCGAGAGCTATGTGGCCTCCAGCGAGCAGAGGATGGATCTCTACCGGCGCATAGCGCTGATACGCACGGAGGCGGACGCCGACGACGTGCTCGACGAGCTGATAGACCGCTTCGGCGAGCCGCCGAGCGCCGTCACCAGCCTGGTGCGGGTCGCGCTGGTGCGCGGCGAGGCCGGCAAGGCCGGGATCACCGACATCACGCAGAAGGGGAACATCCTGCGTTTCACGCTCGCCGAGTTCGACATGGAGCGCGTCAGCGCCATGTACGCCCAGAGCCGCTACAAGGGCCGGCTGAAGGTCGAGGCCTCGAAGAAGCCGGTGCTTGCGCTCCGGCTGCCCACCGGCGCGAGAGTGCTGGACGAGGCGGCGGACTTCATAAAGAACTGGGAAAGCACGGCAAAGGTTTTGAACAAAGAAGGAGAAAATTGATGAAAAGATTTGCAGTCTGCGCCCTGTGCGCGCTTATTCTGATAAGCTCCCTGGCCGCCTGCGGAACTCCGGCCGCGGAGCCGACATCCTCGCCGGAGGCCAGCCCCGCCGCGAGCGAGGCTCCGCTGGTGGAGTACGACTGGGACGCCGCTTACGCCAGGTACGCTCCCGACACCGTGGTGATGACGGTGAACGGCGACGACGTAACCTGGGACGAGTTCTTCTACTGGCTGTACATGGACTACGTCACCAACGCATACGGCAACGCCCTGGACGTCACCTCGTCCAACGGCGTGACGCTCGGCCGCCTGCTCGCGCTGGACGCGGAGGGCTACTGCATCCAGTACCACGTCATAGACCAGCAGGCCGAGGCCAACAACGTGGCGCTGACCGAGGACGACCAGGCCGTGCTGGATGAACAGCTGCAGAGCGACATTGAGAGCAGCGTGGGCGAGGACGGCACGGAGGAGGAGTTCTACGAGTACCTCGCCGAGCGCTTCGTCACCCCCGAGCTCTACGACTTTGTCAACCGCATAGTGGTGCTCTACCCGCGCATCTTCATGTCCCTCTACGGTGAAAACGGCGAGAACGTGACCGACGAGGAGGCGCTGGCCTTCGCCGAGGAGTACAACTTCGTCACCGCCAAGCACATACTTTTCCGCACCTCGGACAACAGCGGCGAGGCGCTCTCCGACGAGGAGAAGGCGGCCAAGCGCTCCGAGGCTCAGGCCGTGCTCGACGAGCTGAACGCCGTGCCCGAGGCCGAGCGCGCCGCGCTCTTTGACGAGCTGATGAAGGACAAGAGCGAGGACCCCGGACTCACCGTCTACCCCAACGGCTACTGCTATGAGGGCGGAGCGGGCGTCATGCTCTCCGAGTTCGACGACGCCGTGCTGTCGCTCCAGCCGGGCGAGATAAGCGGCATTGTCGAAAGCTCCTCCGGCTATCACATCATCATGCGCGAGGAGGTCACGCCCGAGGACTACGTCATGCTCGGCACCAGCCAGCCCTACACCCTGCGCTACGCCGCCGCCGTGGCCGACTTCGACGGCGTGTTCTCCGACTGGCTCAGCAGCTCCGACGTGAGCTACGCCGAGGGCTTCGAGGAGTTCGACGCAAACAGCCTTTTTGAATAATGTGCAAAACGCACTGCGCCCCGCCGGGTCAAGCCCGGCGGGGCGTTATACTGTCAAAAAAGACCCGCGTGGGTCTTTTTTGACAATAAAGTCCCCCGGCCGCGCGAGCGGCCGATGGAGACCGGCGCTACGCTCTGCGCCTCAGTTGACCGCCGAAGGCGGCCAATTCGACGCTCGCTTCGCGAGAAGTATTTTCGGCGACGTACACGCCGCCGCCGAAAATGATCCCAGTCCCTTTCGCGCCCATAGGGCGCGAAACTCTGCGAGGCATTTTACAAGTTGATGCCCCGCCGGGTCAAGCCCGGCGGGGCTTTTTTTAAGGTAAATGTAAGCTCGCGGCAATTTGCACGCAAGGTCGGCGTGGTATGCTCTGACCATCAAGCAAAGGGAGATGAAACGATGTACGCCATTGAGACGCGCGACCTCACCAAGCGCTATAACGGCTTCACCGCCGTGGACAACCTCACGATGCACGTGCGGCGCGGCACGGTTTACGGCTTTCTCGGCCCGAACGGCGCGGGGAAGTCTACCACGATGAAGCTCCTGCTCGGCATCATAAAGCCGGGCGGGGGCGAGCTGAGCGTGGACGGCAAGAGCTATCCCCGCGAGCGGATGGAGATACTGCGCCATGTTGGCTCGTTCATAGAGCAGCCGGCCTTTTACCCCAACCTCACCGGCGCTGAGAACCTGGACATACTCCGCCGCATCCTGGGTCTGGGGCGCGAGAGCGTGGCGGAGGCGCTGGACACGGTCGGGCTGACGCAGTTTGCCTCCCGGCAGGCGAGAAAGTACTCGCTGGGCATGAAGCAGCGCCTCGGCCTTGCCGGCGCGCTGCTGGGCAGGCCGCCCATACTGATACTCGACGAGCCGACCAACGGCCTCGACCCCGTTGGCATACACGAGATACGCACGCTGATACGCTCGCTGCCGGAGCGCTATGACTGCACGGTGCTGGTAAGCTCGCACCTGCTGGGCGAGGTGCAGCTGATGGCCGACGACGTGGGCATACTCAACCACGGCCGGCTGCTGTACGAGGGCACGCCGGACGACCTCCGCCTGGCGGCAAAGGCCGCCGGACTGCCCTCGGACGACCTGGAGGAGACCTTCCTCTCCATAATCAGCGAGGACGACCGCCGGATGCGCTCCGGCGAGTACGGCATACCGCCCCTCGCCACGGGAGGTGAGGCGCTGTGACGGCGGTGCTGGAAGTGAAAAAGCTGCGGCGCACGGGCTATTTTCCCGCCCTGCTCGGCTCCGCTCTGCTCTCCGCGGCGGCGCCCGCCGTGAACATGGCCGCGAGGGGTGAGACGTACCTGGCTCAGAGCGGCGGCGCGATAGAGATACTTTTGAACGCCAACTGGCAGATGATGGCCATGCTCAACGTGCTCTCGACTCTCTGCGCAGCGTGCCTGATGTTCCACGCCGAGTACGCTGAAAACGCCCTGGACAAGCTGGAGGTCATGCCCGTGCGCGTTTTCTCCGTGTATCTGGGCAAGGCGGTGCTCGCCGTGTTCATGCTCGCCGTCATGACGGCCGTTGAGTTTGTCTCGCTGCATCTCTGCGCCCGGCACTGGTTCGGCGAGAACATGGATGTTGCCCGGCTGCTGAGTCTGGCCGGGTACGCGCTCGCCGCCGGGATACCCACGCTGCTCGCCTCGCTGGCGGTGGCGGCCGCGTGCCGGAACATGTGGGTGTCCCTGGGCATAGGTCTTACGCTGGTGTTCACGCTGAGCGTCTTCCCGCAGGACAACGCCGTCATACGCCTGCTGCCATACGCCACGCCCTACACCACGGCGCTGGAGGGTTCGGTCACGACCGTGCTCATAGCCTGCGCGGCCGAGAGCGCGGTCTTGCTCTCGCTGGGACCTGCGATATTGAAGGCAAGGAGGCGGTTTGAATGAGCTTTCCCGCGCTTGTGGGCGTGGAGCTGAGGAAGCTGCGCAGGAGCAAAATACTGCTGATACTGCTCGCGCCCGTCGTGATAATGTGGCTGACGGCGGCGGTGAACGCGCGCATGAGCTTCGACACGCGCTCCGTGGACATCGCGCCGGACGCGAACTTCTTCATCCAGGGCTTCATGGGCATGGTGTGGTTCATGATACCGGCCAGCCTGGTGGTCTGCTGCGTGCTGGTGACGCAGCTGGAGCGCTCCAACGGCGGCATGGGGAAGATGCTCGCACTGCCGGTATCGCCCGCCGCGCTGAGCATGGCCAAGTTCTGCTGCGTGGTGCTGCTGAACCTGGCACAGCTTGTGATGTGCCTCGCCGGCTACGCCCTCGCGGCGCTCGCTGCCACGGCCTCCACGGGCTGCGACATGACGCTCAGCCCCATCTACGTCGTCTCCGTCGCCGCGAAGCTGTACCTGGCCGCAATACCGATGGCCGCAGTGTTCTGGCTGCTCGCCTCGGTGATAGACGTCACTGTGTTTTCCGTCGGCATCGGCCTCGCCACGATAGTGCCCAGCGTGCTGATGATAAACACTAAGCTGTGGGCGTTCTACCCCATGAGCTATCCGTTCTACCTGCTGATGATAGAGTACGGCCGCAGCGCCGAGGGGATATACGAGACGGAGCCGCAGCTGCTGCCCTGGCTGCCCGCCGCGGCGGTGATCACCGCCGTCTGCCTCGTAATTTCAGCAAAATACTTTGCCCGGAGCGAAAGGAGATAACCATGAAAAACAAGATATGCACCGCCGTGAGCACCCTGCTGCTCGCGCCGCCCTTCGTGCTGCTGTTCCTGCGCCGATACGACTGGGCGCTTGAAAGCCCCGTGTGCGAGATACTCATCTACTCCTGCGCGGCGCTGATGCTGTTTGAGGGCGTGTTCACCGCGCTGGCCTACCGCTCCGGCGTGAAAAACCGCTGGATGCAGCTCTGCCTGGTCGCGGCGCTGCTCTACGCCGCCGTGGCGGTGGCCGTAGTGGGGCTCGCGGTAGCGCAGCAGATAAGGCCGTAAAAAACGCACCCGTCCAATTTGGGCGGGTGCGTCTGTATATTGCTTTACATCGCGGCGGCGATCTGCGCGGCGCATTTGGCGTTGTTGAGAGCCAGCTGGATGTTGCTGGCGAGGCTCTCTCCGCCGGTGAGGTCTTTGACCTTGGCCAGCAGGAAGGGGGTGATGTCCTTGCCGTGGACGCCGGCCTCGTCGGCCGCGGCCAGAGCCTGACGGATGATGCCCTCCATGTGGTCGAAGTCGAGCGCGTACTCCTCGGGGATGGGGTTGCCGATGAGTACGCCGCCCTTGAGACCCATGTCCCACTTGGCGTTGAGGATGGCGGCGGCCTCCTCCGGGCCGGAGACGGCGTAGTCGAGCTTGTGCCCGCTCCTGCGGCAGTAGAAGGCGGGGAACTCGTCGGTGCCCATGCCGAGGACGGGGACACCCATAGTCTCCAGGTACTCGAGGGTGCGGCCGATGTCGAGGATCTGCTTGGCTCCGGCGCAGACGACGGCCACGGAGGTGTGGGCGAGCTCCTGCAGGTCGGCGCTGATGTCCATCGTCACCTCGCCGCCGCGGTGCACGCCGCCGATGCCGCCGGTGGCAAAGACGCGGATGCCGACCATCTCGGCCATGAGCATGGTGGTGGCGACGGTGGTCGCGCCGGTGTGGCCGTTCGCAATGTACACGGGCACGTCGCGGCGGGAGACCTTGCCGACGTTCTCGGCCTTGCACATGACGGCGAGGTCAGCCTCGTTCAGGCCGACCTTGAGCTTACCGCCGATGATGGCCATGGTGGCGGGCACGGCGCCGTTGTCGCGGACGACCTGCTCCACCTTCGCGGCGAAGTCGAGGTTTTCGGGGTAGGGCATGCCGTGGCTGAGTATGGTGCTCTCCAGGGCGACAACGGGCTTGTGAGCGTCGAGAGCCGCCTTGATCTCGGGCTGAATGTCCAGATACTTTTCAAGATTCATGGTATGTAGCACTCTCCTTGAAGTATGTTATTCGCTGTACTCTTGTATTGCAAGGCGCAGATGCTCCGCGCTCATGTCCGGGTTGATGGTCAGATCGCTCTGCACCGCGAGCAGGCCGGCAGCCAGCGCGCAGTCCACGGCGCGCTCCGCGCCGAGCCTGTGGGCGAGGCCGTAGACCAGTCCGGCGAGGAAGGCGTCCCCGGCGCCGGTGGCGTTTTTCATCTCGCTCACGGGTCGAAGCGCGCGGTAGAAGCGCGCGCCATGCGCGTCCGCGTAGTAGCAGCCGCGCTCGCCCAGGCTCACGGCCACGCAGCGTGCGCCGCGCCCGAGCAAAACGTCCACGGCGCGCTCCATATCGCCGTCGCTGTCGACAGGGGTGTCCGCGAGGATGGCCAGCTCCAGCCGGTTGGGCTTCAGGCCGTAGAACCTCCCGGCCAGCGGCGCCGCGCGGTGGGCGTAGGCCGTGCTGACGGGGTCGAGGAACACCGGCACGTCCCCGGCTACGTCCAGTATGCGCTCCAGCGTTTCCGCCGGCAGGCAGGGGTCGCAGACCACGGCGGCCGCGCCGAGTATCACATCGCGCTTGGAGTCCACCACCTCGGGCGTTATGTGCTCCAGCACGCTCATGTCGGACATGGCCACCAGCATGTCGGCGCGCTCGTCGAGTATCGACACGTAGCAGCTTGAGGTTATCCCGGGGAGAGTGATGCACTCCGACATGTCCAGCCCGGCCAGCGCGCTCTCGCGGCGCACCAGGTCGCCGAACAGGTCGTCGCCCAGGGCGGACACCATGCGTGCGTCCACGCCCAGCCGGGCGAGGTTCTCCATGACGTTGCGCGTGACGCCGCCCGAGCTCGTGCGCAGATGGCCGGGGTTGGAATCGCGCATCACAATCGCCGCGCGGCTCTCCCCATGGACATCCACATTCGCCGCGCCGATGCCGAGTATGTACATAATCATCCCCTCCTCGGAAAAATTAATTATACAATACTAACTTTTATAAGTCAATAGAGGGGGGTGCATGAGCGACCGCGCTCGGCGGGTATCTCCTGAGGGGTTTCTTTTTGTGGCGACAAAAAGAAATCCCTCAGACTCCAAAGAG
>UQQF01000049.1 GCA_900543085.1 uncultured Eubacteriales bacterium
GTTGTCCCAGGCGCCGCCGGAGTTGGACATGAACACCGCCATGCCGAAGCCGCAGACCGTGGTGCCGGCCAGGAGCCCGACCACGCCTTCGACGCCGAGAATGAGGCCCGTGCCTATCGGCACGATGACCGCCAGCAGCGCGGGGAGCACCATTGCGCGCAGCGCGCCGGAGGTGCACAGGTCGACGCAGCTCTCATAGTCCGGCTCGGTCTCGCCCTCCATGATGCCCGCGATCTCGCGGAACTGCCGCCTGACCTCGACGACCACGTGCTGAGCCGCCTTCTGCACCGCGCTCATTGTCAGCGCGCCGAAGATGAACACCAGCATCGCGCCCACGAACAGTCCGACCAGCACTGCCGGGTTCGTGACCGAGAGGTCCATCGGTCCGCCGAGCGCCTCCTCTGCGACCTCAACGTAGCTGACCAGCAGCGCCAGAGCCGTTAGCGCGGCGGAGCCTATGGCGAAGCCCTTGCCGGTGGCGGCCGTGGTGTTGCCCAGGGAGTCGAGGGCGTCGGTGCGCTCGCGCACCTCCTCGCCCAGTCCGCTCATCTCGGCGATGCCGCCGGCGTTGTCGGCGACGGGGCCGTAGGCGTCGGTGGCCAGGGTGATGCCCAGCGTGGCCAGCATGCCTATGGCGGAGATGCCTATGCCGTAGAGGCCGTTGTTGAAGGATATCTCGTACATCTCGCTGCCGGTGGTGAGCGTACCGCCGCTGGCGAGGAAGCTGACGATGACGGCGACGCCGATTATGAGTATCGGCGCGGCGGTGCTGACCATGCCGAGGGAGATGCCGCCGATGATGGTGGTAGCGGCGCCTGTCTCGGTGGCGTTTGCGAGGTTCTGCGTGGGCTTATACGTGTCGGAGGTGTAGTACTCGGTGACGTAGCCGATGGCGCAGCCCGCGGCGAGTCCGCAGAATATGGAGACGAGTATGCCTATCCAGCTGGCGCCCTCGACGTCCTTCATGACGAACCAGGTCAGCGGGATGCACAGCACGGCGCAGAGCGCGGCGGCGAAGTACGTGCCGGTGCGCATGCTCTTGAGCAGCTCGCGCTGGGAGGCCTTCTCGCCGGTCTTTATCATGAACGAGCCGATGAGCGAGCATATGACGCCCACGACCGCGATAGACAGCGGCAGGAACATGCCGTTCCAGCCGTAGCCGGCGCTGGCGCCTATGGCAAAGGTGGCGAGGATGGAGCCGACGTAGCTCTCGTAGAGGTCGGCGCCCATGCCCGCGACGTCGCCGACGTTGTCGCCGACGTTGTCCGCGATGGTCGCCGGGTTGCGCGGGTCGTCCTCGGGGATGCCCGCCTCGACCTTGCCGACCAGGTCGGCGCCGACGTCGGCCGCCTTGGTGAAGATGCCGCCGCCGACACGCGCGAACAGCGCCGCGCAGGAGGCGCCCATGCCGAACATGACCATCGTATTGGCTATCGTGTCGGCGTCGCAGTGGAAGCCGTATTCAAGGATGAGGAACCAGACCGAGACGTCCAGTATTCCCAGGCCGACGACCGTAAAGCCCATGACCGAGCCGGAGGAGATGGCGACGCGCAGTCCGCGGTTCAGGCTCTCGCTGGCCGCGTTGGCCGTGCGCGCGTTGGCCGTCGTGGCTATGCGCATGCCCACAAAGCCGGCCAGGCAGGAGTAAAACCCGCCCGTCACGAACGCGAAGGGCACAAACTTGTTTACGAGTCCCGCGCCGTCTATCCACGGCACGTAGGCCAGTATCGCAAGTATCACGGCGATTACCGCAAAGATTATCGCCACCGTCTTGTACTGCCGCTTCAGATAGGCGTTGGCGCCCTTGCGTATGGCCGCCGCTATCTTCTGCATGGTAGACGTGCCCTCTGAAAACTTTTTAACGCGCTTCGCCTGAGAATAAGCGAACAGCAGCGCGATAAGCGCGCCCACAACTCCCAGCCAGAAGAGGTTCTCCATTCATCCATCACTCCTAGAACTGTACTTCCAGCCGGAGCCCCCGGCTGTGAGTTATATTTTACATGAAGTTTATTCAGAAATCAAGCAACGAGTACAAAAATACGGCGTAAATTCAGAAATTTTTATGAATAAATGCACAAAATGTCTGTAACGTTTAGGACGTCCAAAACAGCCCATTCGTCGATTGTGGCTTAAATCACAAGCAAATTCAAGCCGATTTATATGCAAAAACGCAATAACAAAAAATGTCCTCTATCGCACACTTTGGGCGGGAACTGTCCGCTTTCGTCCCGCTCCGGCATTGTGCTTGCAATTCTTGAAATACTTGTTATAATAAGTCCGGACATTACTACAATATAAGTAGACGGAGTGAAGCACCTATGGAAAATCTCACCGAGCAGCAGAAACTTGAAAGCCGGAAGCTGCATCCGGTCTCCCCTTTTATCTACAGGCTGCTGGGCAAAGTGGTAGTGAACGGGGTGCTCGCCAAGAAGTACAACGCGCACTTTACATATGTCGACGACGTGGCCAAATACCGCGGTCAGAGCTATATAGTAGTCTCCAACCACGCCTCGCGCATGGACTATGTGTTCACCGCGCCGGCCTTCCTGCCGGACACCTTCAACTTTGTCGTGGGCTACAACGAGTTCTTCCGCAGCCACCTGGCCATGATACTCCGCATGATGCAGGTAGTGCCGAAAAAGAACTTCGTGCACCAGCCCTACGCCATAAGGCAGATAATAAAGATCATCCGCTCCGGCGGGCGCATAATCCTGCTCCCCGAGGGCATGAGCTCCATTTCCGGCGCAAACCAGCCCTGCGCCCTGGGCAGCGGGCACCTGCTCAAGAGCCTGGGCGTGCCGGTGCTCTACACCAAGATAGCCGGCGGCTATCTCACCGCGCCCAAGTACAACCTCAACGACCGCCTCGGCCGCGTGGACATCGAGGCCGGCGTGCTGTTCACGCCCGAGCAGCTCAGGGAGATGACCGCGGACGAGATCCAGCGCGCGCTGGACGAGAAGCTCTACCACGACGACTACGAGTGGAACAAGACCGCCCGCGTGAAGTTCGACGGCAAGGGGCGCATGGCAGAGAACATGCACCAGCTGCTGTTCTGGTGCCCCAAGTGCGGCGGCGAGCTGAGCATGGAGAGCTGCGGCGACTCCATCAGGTGCAAAAAGTGCGGCAACGGCGGCCACCTCAACGAGTACTACGACCTCATTCCCGACGCCGGCAGCGAGCTGCCCGAGACGCCGCGCGTCTGGTTCGACATGCAGCGCGAGCACGTGCGCTCCCTGGTGCGCAGCGAGGGCTTCAAGCTCACGGAGCACGTACAGATAGGCGAGCTGCCCAGGCACGGCTATCTCAAGAACCAGGCCACCAGCGAGCTCGTCGGCGACGGCACGCTCACGCTGGACGCCGAGGGTCTGCACTTTGAGGGCAAGCGCCTCGGCGCAGACTACAGCTTCTTCGTGCCGATAAAGCAGCTGCCCACCTACGGCATGTGCACCGACGTCTCGCGCTTCTACACCTTTGTGGACGGCGAGTTCACGGAGTTCTACCCCGAGCGCGACAGCGCCGAGCTGTGGATGCTGGCCACCGAGGAGATGCACCGCGCCCAGGGCGGCCTGTGGCAGGACTTCCCCTGGAAGCAAAACTGACAACGCGCAAAAACCTCCCGTCCGGTCGGACGGGAGGTTCGTTCATCTATTTTTCCGTTTTCAGTCGTAAGCGTTCTCGCGCTCCACGTGCAGCACGGCTGCGGTGTTGGGGTCGATAGAGTACTCGTATTCCGTAGTTCCCGACACAAAGCTGACTTCGTAGTAGACCAGCCCGTCGTCACGCTCAAAGCTTGAGCGCAGGCGCTGCACCTCGCCCTCGCTGAGTCCGGCGTCTGCCAGAGCCGCGGCCGCTGCGGCGTCCTTGCCTATATATGCGCTGTCGTTCCAGACAAAGTACCAGACCAGACCCAGAGCTATGGCCGCGATAAGCACGACCGCCGCGACGATGATTATAATGGTTTTTTTCTTCATCTCTTTCCTCCTGAATTTGTTGTGATTACATTCTCACATGAAATAATTAGAGCATCATTAAAAACTTTTAACTTTTTTTCGCCGCAATTTGCGCTATTATTTTAATATAGCTCTAAGAATAAAGCGGTAAAATCTCACAGAAGGGATGTGTTTGCATGCGCATACTGGTAGTGGAGGACGAGCGGGACCTCAACCGCATAATCTGCAAGCGCCTCACCGCGGCGGGGTACACCGCCGACGCCTGCTACGACGGCCTGGAGGCGCTGGATTACCTGGCCGGGGCTGAGTACGACGCGGCGATCTTCGACGTGATGATGCCGAAGCTGGACGGCTTTTCCGCCGTGCGCCGTATGCGCGAGGGCGGGGACGACACGCCCGTGCTGTTCCTGACCGCGCGCGACGCCGTCAGTGACCGCGTGGCCGGGCTGGACCTGGGCGCGAACGACTATCTCATAAAGCCCTTTTCCTTCGACGAGCTCATGGCCCGCATCCGCGCCATGACCCGCAAGAGCGTGGGCAGCGTCACCAGCGTCTTCACCTGCGGCGACCTCACCCTCGACGAGGCGGCTCACACCGTGACGCGCGCAGGCAGGCGCATAGACCTCTCGGCCAAGGAGTTCGCCGTGCTCAACTGCCTGATACGCAACAAGGGCAGCGTCCTCTCGCGCGAGGCCATAGAGAACAACGTCTGGAACTACGACTGGGAGGGCGGCACCAACGTCGTCGACGTGTACATGAGCTATCTGCGCCGCAAGGTCGACTCCGGCTTTGACACCAAGCTGATACACACGGTGCGCGGCGCCGGATGGGTGCTGCGGGAGGAGAAATGAGTTTTCTTTCTATAAAAACGCGCGTGACCATCTACTTCACGCTGATGATGGTGCTGATCGTCTCACTGGTGCTGGGCGTAGTGCTCATCGCCGGGCGCGGCGTCATCTCCGACACGGCCGAGGGCACGCTGCTGGATGTGGTGCACGACGAGATAGACGACGTGGACATGGACGAAGGCTATCTCGACCTGGACGAGCTGGACTTCTACCGCCACAACGTCTACGTCCAGGTCTACGGCGCCGACGGCAGCTTCCTCGGCGGCGCCGGCACACGCAGCTTTGACGGCTCGGAGGAGTTCCGCAACGGTGAGATACGCCAGGTCACGGTGGACGGCGAGGCCTACCTGGTCTACGACCTGCTGCTGCAGGTCGACGGCGGCGAGGTCTGGCTGCGCGGACTCACCGCCGTGGACAACGACTTCTCGGCGGCGAGGGTCATCACTATTCTCGCCCTGATCATCCTGCCCGCCATAGTCGTGGTCGCCGCCGTCATCGGCTGGCTGATAGCCCGCCACGCCTTCAAGCCCGTGCGCCAGATCACGGACACCGTCGACGCCATAAACGACGGCGCAGACCTCACCGCGCGCATCGGCCTGCACCGCGGCCGGGACGAGATCCACCGCCTGGCCGCCACCTTCGACCGCATGTTCGACCGGCTGGAGCGCTCCTTCGACAGCGAGAAGCGCTTCGCCTCCGACGCCTCGCACGAGCTGCGCACACCCGTGGCCATCATACTCGCCGAGTGCGAGTACGCGCACCAGAACGCGCAGACCGTGGAGGACTACCGCGAGAGCCTCGAGGTGGTGGAGCGCCAGGGGCGCAGGATGTCCACTATAATAAACCAGCTGCTGAACATAACCCGCATGGATCAGGGCACCCAGCAGATTTCCCGCGAGCGCGCCGACTTCTCGGAGCTGGTGGACGTGGTCACGGACGAGACCGTGCGCGCCGGCGGCAAGTCGCTCAACGTCCGCAAGAACATAGCGCCCGACGTGCACGCCGATGTCGACGTCGGCCTGATGAGCCGCCTGGTGCAGAACCTGGTGGAGAACGCCTGCAAATACACGCCCGAGGGTGGGAGCGTCACCGTAACGCTCACATCCGAAGACGGCCGGCTCGCCCTCTCCGTGAGCGACACGGGCATAGGCATAGCCAAGCGCGACCTGCCCCACATTTGGGAGCGCTTCTGGCAGGCCGACTCCTCCCGCGGCGTGGACAAGGGCAGCGGCCTCGGCCTCTCTATGGTCAAGCAGATCGCCGACGCTCACGGCGGGAAGCTGGAGGTGGAAAGCGAGCCCGGAGCGGGCAGCACCTTCACTTTCCGGATGGATTGCAGAAACTAAAAATTCTTTTGTCGTTAACAGAAATTTTAGTTGACAAACGTGTATGAGGGTCTTATAATAAGGCCAGGATAATCCATGGAAGGAAGCGAGGTTTGTGAACATGAACAGCTCATTGTGTGTAATAGGTGATTCCATAACTGGTGGAGTTGTCTATAAAGACGACGCTGGGCGCTATGTGCGTTGTAAGGATTCGTTCCTCAACCTGCTGGGAGAGAGCCTTGAGCTGGACATACACAACCACAGCCGTTTCGGCTGCACGAGCACCTCGGCTCTCGAGCGCATGGACAGGTATGAGAAGGACATCTCGGAGTGTCCCAACACCCTGGTCATGCTCGGCGGGAACGACTCGGACTTCGACTGGCCGTCCGTGGCTGAGGCCCCGGAGGCGGAGCACGACTGCAACACGCCGATTGAGCGCTTCGTAGAGAGCTACTCCCGTGTGCTGGACAAGATAATCGCGCTGGGCAGCCGCCCTCTGGTGCTCAATCTCATCCCGGTCTTCGGGCGCAGGTACTTCAAGTGGTTCTCCAAGCGCGCCGACCCCGACTCGCTGATGCGCTTCCTGGGCACGACGGACAGCATCGAGCACTGGAACGAGATGTACAATCTCGCCGTCATGAAGGTCGCCGTGAGCCGGAACGCGCCCGTGCTCGACGTACGCAGCGCTTTCCTGTACAGACGGGCGTTCGACGCGCTCTTTTCCTCCGACGGCATCCACCCCAGCGTGGAGGGGCACCGGAAGATGTACGAATTCCTCCTGCCCCAGTTCAAGACCGTCCTGGCCTGAAAATACGCATTATAAAGCAGCCCCGCCGGATCAAGCCCGGCGGGGCTGCTTTCGTCTGCGTTTCCTTCTCACGCCATGTACTCGTCGCAGTTGTAGCTGTTGTATTGCTTTTTTATCCTGAGCAGGATGGAGCCGTCGGGCTGCACGGCCTCGTCGACTATCTGATAGCGCGTGCGGTTGCGCGTGAGCTGGTTCTTGTAGTGCTCCAGCTCCTCCCTCACACCCCGCACTGCGGCCTCGTGCGGAATGTCCTCCTTGAGCTGAAAGTGTATCGTCTGAAGCAGGCACGCGGATTTGATACGTTTCATGTTGTTTTTACCTCCAGTTTGTGATAAATGCTTCGTTTTACAAACTCTACACGTATATTATACCAAATCCCGATCCCCATTTTCAAAGCCGCGTTTTACCCAAAAATCCCCCGCCTGTATATTGTGCAACCTGCCCCAGGCAACGCCGGAGGCAGCGCAAAGCGCCGCAAAGGTGAAGCCCTTTGCGGCGCCGTCGTATTCAAATCCCTGCCAGCAGCGACTGCATGTCGGCGTAGGTTATGCGGCCGTCGGCGTAGTAGTCGCGTATCATCGCGGCCTTGTTCTCCTGCGTCAGGCCGGGGATACGGCTGAGCTGCTGCCGCAGCGAGGCGGCCTCCGAGGCCGCGGGAGCCGAGTCATCGACCCGGCTGCCCGCCTTTCGCGCCCCGGACGAATATCCGCCCCCGGAGCCGGCAGCCGGCTCGTCCGTCTCCAGCGGCGTCCCTGCGAGCGTCAGCCCCCAGGCCGCCAACAGCTCCTCCGAGTAGGTGCGGTAGCTGTTCTCGACCCTCACCGCCTCGTCGTACAGCGCCTTCGCGCGCTCCAGCTCGCTGGACGCTATCGCCTCCGCCACCGCGCTGCGGTACTCGCTTTCGGCCTCGGCGCGGCGCAGCTCCAGCTCGCCGAGCGCCGAAGCCTGCTCGCGGTCCAGCTCCGCCATCGCCCCCTGATTGGCCACCGCCAGGCTCAGCCTGGCCTGACCCGCCGCGCCGGAGTTCAACCCGGAGGCGGCGAACTGCTCGTTCACGCTCTGTCTGGCCAGCGCCGCCTGGGCGTCGGTCTGGTTCCGCGCCGCGCGGTACTGCTCCGGTAGCCGTGCCGCCGCGTAGTCGTAGGCCGACACCTCCCGCTCGTAAGCCCCCTCCAGCGCCGCGACCGCCTGCTCGCGCGCCGCGTCGTACAGCTCGTTTATGTAGTCCGAGCGATCCTCCGAGGCGTAGTAGCCCAGCGGCCTGCCCAGCTCGCTTGTGTACACCGCTGTCTGCCGGTACGGCAGATGCTCGGCGGCGATCTTCGCGTTCCTCTGTGCCTCGTACTGCGCCAGGAGCTGACGGTTGGCGTTCACGCCCTTGGCCGCCTCCTGCGCTATGAGGTCGGAATAGTCCACATTCGGGTCATAACTCGCCATGCCTGCCTCCATTTCTCTCCAAAACCGTGATCCTTGTCTCGTGTGCGTGCACCTCGCCGCGCACGGCCGCCGCCTCCCGCTCCATCGCAGCCAGCTTGTCCGACAGCTCCTCGACCAGCACGACAAGGCGCGTCATGGTCGTGTTGAGCTTCAGCATCGGAGTAACCAGCGTGGCCGCCAGCCCGGCCAGAGCTGCAAGCACGCCCACGACGCCCCATTCAGTCATATCATTTCTCCTTCTTCGGCTCGGTGTAGCCGAGCGCCTGAGCGCTGTCCGCGACGCCGGCCGTGGTCGGGTCGGTCACGATGCCCAGCAGCGCCAGCACCGCGAACAGCGCGTTTACCACGTCCAGCAGCCTGGCGGCTATCCCGTCCAGCTCCAGCTCGAAGCCGAACAGTGCCGCCGCCACCTGCGCGAGCAGCAGCACCGCCGGCACGAAGCTGAGCCAAAAGCTCTTGTTCTTGAACCTCACCGTCCAATTTATCATTTGTTCCCCTCCAGTCTGTACAGCATGACCCACAGCTCCTGCCTGGTGACGTATTCGTCCGGCCTGGTGCCGTCGGATATGCCCTGTTCCATGACCCACTCTCTGGCGCGTTTGGCCTCCCGCTCATAGCTGCCGGCGTCCTCATCGCCGCCGGCTGTCAGCGCTGGATAGTCCTTGTAGGCCGCGTTCATGTCTACGCGACCGGATATCCCGTCCACCGAGCCGCTTGAGCTGTACTGCCACATGCCCCCCGACTGCGCGGGTTCGATCTCCGGCTCGGGGTTCTTCGGCCACTTGGCCAGCCACACGTCGTACTTCTTTGGAATATCCGCGTCGAAGTACGCGGCGAGGTAGTTCGGGTTCGCGTAGACCATCGGATAGTATCCGCCGGACTTGACCTCCTCGCAAAACGCCCTGGCCATCGAGCTGGCAAGCGTCTTGGTGACCTGCACGCCCTGCTCCGACGCATAGTCCACGCTGTCGTATTCAAAGTCGTAGGCCACGGGATAGCTGAGCTTGTATTCCCTGAGCGCCTCCATGCAATGGAGCGCCTCGTTTCTCGCCATGTCAGGCGTGTACGCATAGGAAAACCAGTACGCCCCGAACGGTATGCCCAGCCGCGTACACTCGCTCGCGTTGCGCTTGAACTGCTCGTCGAGGTTCCCGCGCCCGTAGCCGGCACGCAGCATCGCGAACTCCACGCCCGCCGCCTTGACCTTCTCCCAGTCGATCGTCCCCTGCCACTTTGAGACGTCTATGCCCGTCTTGTACACTTCATCTCCTCCTTTCCCTCAAATTCCGACCCGTTACAGACTATGCCGGACGCCCTCGGCGCGTTCAGACCGCGCCGAACATCACAAGGATGGCGTCGATGGCCTCCTGCACGGTGTCGGCGTTGAGCACGCTGTAGGTGTCCGTGTAGGCGATGCTCCCGGCGCTCGCGGCGGCGTAATCGCAGAACACCCGCTGCACGCCGGAATCGGTCTGCACCACAACGTTGCCGTAGTCCAGGCTGGCCGTATACACGAACCAGGCCACCTCCGGCTCCACCTGGAACGGCATGAGCATCATCCCCTGCCAGAGCGCATAGATCGGCTTTCCCGCCTGAAAGGCCGCGTATATCTCGGCGTTGGTCTTGTCCGCGCTCCAGCTGTCGCCGCTGCCGGTGACGTTCACGAACACGGCTGCGCCGCCCGAGGCGCTTATCGTCACGGTCGAGCCGCTCTGCTCTATCTCCACGTTCTCGCCCGCGGCGAGCGTGAGCGCGTTCACGCCGTTTATCGTCGCGCTCGCACCCGGGGCGCCGTCCTGACCGTCGTCGCCCTTGGGGCCGCGTATGTTTGCCCCGGTCACGCCCGGCATACCGCTCCGGCTTGCCGTCCATGTGAGGTTGCCTGATGCGTCCACGCTGGGCGTGTAGTAGCCGCCGTCCGCCCCGGGCGCGCCGTCACTGCCCGGGTCGCCCTTGATGTTCGCGCCCGCGGCCGGCTCCATGCCGCCCTTGCTGGCCGTCCATGTCAGATTGCCGTCGCCGTCCACGCTCGGCGTGTAGTAACCGCCGTCCGCGCCAGGCGAACCGGGTGCGCCGGCATCGCCCGTGTCGCCCTTGGGGCCGCGTATGTTCGCCCCGGCAACGCCCGGCATGCCGCTCCGGCTTGCCGCCCACGTGAGGTTGCCTGATGCGTCCACACTCGGCGTGTAGTAGCCGCCGTCCGCGCCCGGCGCGCCCTGGAGCTGTCCGCCGTCGAGCCACTGCGGCGTACCGCCCACGTCAGTCCAGGTGTAAATGCTGTATGGCGCGGCCGTGCCCACGTAGTAATTGTCGCCTATCTCCGGCTGCGCGACGGCGGCCTGCAAGGCCTCGAGGCTTTCATACTGCCCGAGTATGTCCAGCCCCGTGCCCGGATCGCCCTTGGGTCCGCGGATGTTCGCCGCGGCCACGCCGGGCATACCCGCACGGCTGGCCGTCCAGCTCAGATTGCCGTCGCCGTCCACGCCGGGCACGTAATAGCCGCCGTCGTCGCCCGGCGACCCCTGAGCGCCGCGTACGCTGACTGGCTCGGGGTTTGTAAGTCCCCCGTCGTTCGTCCACGAGATCACGCCCTCCGCGCTCACGGACGGGGTGAACACATATCCCGCGTCGCCCCTGTCGCCTTTGTCGCCCTTGGCTCCGCTCGCTCCGCGCTCGCCCTGAGGTCCCGTGATGTCCACGGGCACGGGGTTTTCAAGCCCCGCGTCGTTCGTCCAGCTCAGCACCCCGTCCGTCACGGAGGGCACATATACCGCGCCCGGCTCACCCCTCGGCCCCTGAACCAGCTTCGCGCCGCCCAGCCCGGCGTCCACGCGCTGCGTGTCGAAAATATCCACCGTTATGACGTCCATCAGAGCGTCACCTCACTGGCCGCGTCGGCCACGGCGAAGCTCTCCATGCGCTGCACGCCGACGACGTTCCCGCCCACGAACTTCACGCGGATGTCCAGCGTTACAGAGCCGTTCGCCGGGAAGGCGAAGGTCTCCGCCTGCGTCAGCGGCAGGTAAAAGCACTCGTCCGCGCTGTTATATTGCACGTCCTGCGGCCAGAGCTTGCGCATATCATTGCCTATGGTGAACTCAACCTCCGCCACATCGTCAAGACCAAGGGGTTCGCCATTGAGCCTTATGAGGATCGGCACGCTGTACTGGTCGCCCTGTTTTATCCGTATCGGCATATTCCCTCCTTATCTCACATACCCCGTCCCGCGAACCCGGATGTCCACGGAGACCACCGTCGCCGTCTTATCTGCCGTGTTGTTCGCCAGGATGAGGTTATAGTACGTAAACTTCTTCGCCTTGAGCTTGATGCGGTTCATCTCCGGCACCTGAGCCGCGTCCGCCGTCTCAAAGCTGTACACGGCGAAGTCCGTTTTCCTGTCTGTCTTTGCCGAGACTTCCAGATAGCCGTTGTCGTCGGGGCGTATGCCCACCCACAGCATGGCGGAGTATTTGCGCTGGAAGTCCGCCGCGAACGGCATCGACCCGCTCTCCCAGTAGGCGTCTATCGCCTCGCCTTCGTCCGAGAAATACTGCGTCGAGAAGTGCCTGAGATACCCGTCCTCCGTGCCGAAATACAGCTCGTCCATGTAGTTTATGAGGCACTTGGCCGCGAAGTTGGTGTAGACATACCAGGCGTCCGCGTCTATGCCGTGCACCAGCGCTGTGCCGTCCGCGCCGATGACGTAGTATTCGTGCGCGTACTTGTCGTAGAAGGTCTTGGCCGTCGCTAGGTCAAAGGTGCGTATCGTCTCGTCCACGCGCTGAGAAACGCGCTCGGCGTTCCTCTCGTCGCCGTTTATGTTGCCGCTGGAGGAAGTGGACTTCCACTCGACCACGCTGCGCCCGTCCAGTGTTCGCGGCCTGTTCTCCACAAGCACCGCCTGCCCCGGCGCGCAGTTGCCAACGCTGCGGTTGATTGGAGCCACGTAGAACCCGGCTGTGATTGTGCCGTCGGCCAGCGTCACCTGCGAATAGCCTATGGCCCACGCGCTGTCCAGCTTGAAGCACAGCAGCCGGTCGTAGTGCCTTATCATGGCGGTTATGGCCGTGTTCTCGTCGCCGACGTGCGCCACGTTCAAGTCCGGGAAGTAGTCCGCCCTCGGCAGGCCGTCGTAGTCTATGCCTGAGTAGAAGCACCTGTTCGTCCCGTCGCCGTAGACGAACACGCGGGTGTCCTGCGAGCCGTTATACAGCTCCGCATACCGCATGGCACGTATCTCCGCCGCCGTATCCCCGGCCACGGAATAGCCTATCTCTATGCTGTTCGTCCCCTCGGCGGGAGCGGGCGCAATGGTCACCGTTCCGTCCGTGAGGCTCACGTCGTAGCTGGTTATGTCCGTACCGGAAGCCACATACTGCACATAGTCCACGCTTGCAAGGTTTTGCTCCGGCAGATGAAACACCGTAGCCGTGCCGTCCGGCGAGACGCGCACGCGCCTCGCGCCCGTGAGCTTGTTCACCTGCTCCAGCGTCGTGCCGCCGCCCTCCGGCGGCACGCTCACCGCCACCAACGGCCTGTAGCCGCCCACATCGGTGAGCGCCGTGCCGTTCCAAACGCGGTACTGCGAGCCGTTGAGCAGATAGAGATTGCCCGAGAAGCCGAACATGAAAACGTCCTCGTCCGTGTCTATCGTGCCGCAGGCCGTCTTGCTCCACGACCCGTCCTCGCCGCGCGAGAGCTGCCACAGATAGCCGTTGCAGGCCGCGCACAGCACCTCTTGCCCGGCCACGAAGCCCGACCAAAGCCCACGCACCACCGTGTCGCTGTCGTTGGACGAAGCGCTCACTGCGCAAAAGCTCCATTCATAGTGGTTCGCGCTCTGAGCCGCCAGCTCGCACGAGGCCTGACAGCCCAGCTGGCACGCGCTCTGGCACGCGCTCTCGCAGGAATCCTGGCATCCAGCCTCGCACCCGACCTGACAGCTCTGGCAGGACGCCCCCTCGCAGTCCTGGCACGCGCTCTCGCACGCACTCTGGCAGCTCTCACACGCCGAGCCCTCGCAGTTCTGGCACGTCAGCTCGCAGTAGGACTCACAGCTCTCGCAGCCCTGGCAGACCGCCTGGCAGCCGCTCTCGCACGAGCCCTCGCACTCCTCGCAGAACATCTCGCACATGTGCGTGCATCCCCCGCCCGCAACGTAACTGACGCTCATGTCGCCCGAGGCGTAGAGGTCTATGTACGCGCTGTCGCTGGTTATGTACACGTAGTACGTCCCCGCCGTGAACGAGCCGCCAAACGTAAAGCTCGCCGTGCTCCCCGCGCTCGGAGCGCTGAATGTCGTGTCGGCTCCGACCGCCGAGGGCGTCGGATTGCTCAGCTCGCTCGTGCGGATCTCCGCGCGCATCGTGCCGGAGGATAGCCGCCTGTACACGCTGGAGCTTATCGTGATGCTGCTGGCCGACTGCCCTATGGAAAACCTCACCGCGCCGACATAGCCGGAAGAACCGCAGGCTATGGTGTTCGGGTTTGACCAGGACGAGCTGTTTATAGGCGAGCCGTTGTGCCAGCTCTTAAATCCGCTTACGCTACCACTCGGCATTGCTCAGCCTCCTTTACCCTCATAGCCTCATGCAGAACTGTGCGCCGCCACCAGCAGTACATTTCAGGCATCCCGCCCAGCTTACCGGTGACCATGTAATTGTTTGCAACGCAGCCGCCATCGCATATCCTGTCGTATTCGCATTCGCCGCAGTATTCACCCCACGCCGGAACACTGTCAAAAGCTTCCGCCAACGCGCGCCGCCTGTTATTGTCCACGCCGCCATATATCGAGCCTATGTAAAAGGCGCTTTCCTCGCCCTCGTTTGACGTCATTTCCTGGCAGGCATACAGGTTCCCGTTCGGGTGTATGGACGCAAACCGCGACGTGCCCAGCCCGCACTTGCCCTCGCTGCGGCACTTGGGCATAGCCCTGTAAACGCCCTTTGCCTCCGCGTCGGCTATGGCCTTGATGTCCCAAAACGCCTGTTCAAAGGTCGAGAACGCTATGGGCTTCACGCCGCGCGCCTTGCTCTCAGCGTAGTAGTCCGCGTACTTCCGCAGCTCCCCGGCCAGCACGTCCCGAGCCGCCTCGTCCCAGGCTTCAAACACATTCGGCGTCACAAAGAAGTTCGTGAACCCCTGCGCCGCCGCCCACATGATGCTCTCGAACAGGTGCGAACACGTCTCCGGAATCGCCGTCATCCTGAACGTCGTCCCCGGCCAAGCCGCGAGCACCTTCGGCACAACAGGCTTGAGCGCATCGAACGAACCCTTCCCGTCGGCATACGGCCTGTTGTAATCCTGAACAGGCTTGTTCCCGTCCATGCTCAGCAGCAAACCGAACCTGTGCCGCTGCATGAAACGTATCCGCTCGTCCGTCAGCAGCGTCCCGTTGGTGGTAATGGAGAACCGAAACGGCTCCCCCAGCTCGTCGTGCACCCACTCGACCAAAGGCTTTATTACGCTGTCGTACATCAGCATCGGCTCGCCGCCGAAGAAGTTTATCTCCGGCGTCCCCGCGCCGGCGGCGTGGGCGTTGTCTATGAGGAAGCGCGCCGCGTCCTTGGCCGTCTCCAGGCTCATGCGCTTCGGCTCCTTCTGCACAAAGCAATACCGGCAGCGCAGGTTACACGCGTGCGTCACCACCAGCATCGCCGACGTTATCTTGGGCAGCTCTCTCATACCCTCGACCTCGCCACGCCCTCGAAGCGGTAGACCGCCCCGGCCTCGTCCTTGTAGTAGTAGCCCTCGTAGCTGTCCGCGTTCTCCTCCGTCACCGTCACCGGCGAACCGGTCACCTCCACGCCGCCCATGCTCGTCGCCTGCACGCCCGGATACAGCGTCAGGCTGAGCGTGCTGCTTCCGTTTTCGGTAAACAGCACCTGCGGGTTGTCCTCGTCCACCTCGACGGTGTAGCTGTTGAGCAAGCCCGCCACGTTGACCGAGCCGCCCCGCTTTTGCAGCGCGCCGCCCGCCGTGACCTTGAAATTCCGCATAACCGCCGCCTCGCCCATCTCGAGCGACGCCTCGCCCTCCTGAGCCTCATTGACGCCGCGCCAGCGGGTTATTTGATATACGGATTCATGCACGTTAGTTGGTACTTTTGCCATTGGCTTTTTCCCTCCTTATTCTCCCTAATCTTCTCCTGAGGGGTTTCTTTTTGTGGCGACAAAAAGAAATCCCTCAGACTCCAAAGAG
>UQQF01000050.1 GCA_900543085.1 uncultured Eubacteriales bacterium
GCGTCACGGAGGGCGACCTCGCGCCCGTGGCCTGCCTGGCCTGCGGCGCCGAGCCCTGCGGCAGGGCGGAGAACTGCAAGACCATAGCCCTGTGGCGGGGCTATCAGGAGCTGACAGACGAATACTTCGACAGCGTGACCCTGGCCTCCCTCGTCGGGGACGGCAAGTGATACCGCGCCTGTACAGGCAGCCAGCCCGGAGGAACATCCTCCGGGCTGGCTGCGTTTACTTGCCGGCACTCTCGCCGAGGCGGGCTATTATTCCGTCGTAGTTCTCGCGCCGGTGCGGGTACGTGCAGCGGCTGCAATCCTTGACTCCGCCGGGGAGGTAATCAGAGTCCCCGCCGCAGCCCTCGCCCAGAGCGTAGAGCGGGCAGTAGCAAAAGAGGCAGTTGAAGTTCTCAGGCTCCGCCCCCTCGTGGCAGGGGAAGAACTCGCAGTCCCGGTGCGAGAAATACTTGTAGTTCTCACTCATACTCTATCTCCAGCAGGTCGTCTACCGGCACGCGCGCCCCGTCCGTGAACACCAGCGTGCGCGCGTACTCGTCTATGCGGCGGAGCGTGCCCGTGTGCGTGCGGTAGGCGCCGCCGCCCTTCAGCGCGTCCGGCTCAAAGTAAGTCGCAGTGACCTGAATTTGCTCCGCCGCGCGCTCCGACAGCTCGCGCAGGGCGAGCTGCAGGTCTTCTACCGCACTCTCGCCCAGCTCTATCCGCTCGTCCGTCAGCCGCGCCGTCTCGTCTATGACCGCGCCGAAGCCGGTGAGGGCGGCGAAGGGAGAGAACTGCGCCGCGCGCTCGGCCATGGACATGCGCGGGCGCGTCGCCGGCTCGTGGTGGGGCAGGCCGATGATGTCGTCGTACTTTCCGCTCACGCCCTGTGACCTCCTATCTGCTTGTTGCGCTCGCGCCCGGTGGCGCCGTCCTCAAAGTTCAGCCCCTTGAGGATGGCGTTCTTGCCGTATTTCTGGCGGATCTTCAGCATGGCCTCCTGACGGCTGCGCTCCCTGGCCAGCTTCTCACCGTCCTCGGGCGAGGTGTCGAACAGGCTGGTCTGCACGTTCTGCTCCGCCTCCGACTCCGGTATCACGTGCGTCGCCGTGAGGTACATGCGCCGCACCAGCAGCGCGGGGTCCACCACGCGCTCGAACAGCTCCGTGGCGGCGGCGATGAGCTTCGAGGCCGAAGACGTGTGCGCGTCCAGGTTGACCGTGCCGTGCGCGCTCTTGGGTATTTCCCGGCCGTAGCGGTCGACCGTCACCTCGCCGGTGTACCCGGCCAGGCTCTCGCGGTCGTAGCCCGCGGTGAGGACGAGCTGGTTCGTGACCAGGGACTTGGCCAGCAGCTCCATGGCCAGCGAGTCCGCCATCTCGCGCAGCACCACGCGCGCCTTGTCAAAGGTGTACGGCTCCTGCAGCACCTGACCGGCTCCGACGCTGTTCGACTCCGGCCTGTACGCCTTGATGTCGGCTATCGTGCACGGCTCCCAGCCCCAGGCGTGGTCTATCAGCAGCTCCGCGTTCACACCGAACAGGCGGTAGAGCAGCGCCTCGTTCTGCAGCGAGCAGCGAGCGACGTCGCCCATCGTGTGCATGCCGTACTGCTCCAGCTTTTTGGCGTAGCCGCGCCCCACGCGCCAGAAGTCCGTCAGCGGCCGGTGATCCCACAGCTTGCGGCGGTAGCTCTGCTCGTCCAGCTCGGCTATGCGCACGCCGTGCCTGTCCGGAGCCGCGTGCTTGGCGCCTATGTCCATCGCGACCTTGCACAGATAGAGGTTGCTGCCTATCCCGCCCGCGGCGGCGACGCCGGTGGCGCGCTGCACGTCCAGGATGATCTCCACGGCCAGCTCCCGCGCCGTCTGCCCGGGGCGGAGGTAGCTCGTGACGTCCATGAGCACCTCATCTATAGAGTAGACGTGTATGTCCTCGGGCGCGACGTACTTGAGATACACCTCGTATATGCGCGAGCTGTACTCCATGTAAAGCGCCATGCGCGGCCTGGCCACGATGTAGTCCACGGCCAGGGAGGGGTCTGCGCGCAGCGCCGTGTCGTCGCTGCTCTTGCCCGTGAGCGTCCTCCCGGGGACGTGCGCGGCACGTTGACGGTTCACCTCGGCGACGCGCTGCACCACCTCGAAAAGCCGCGGCCTCCCCGGGACGCCGTATGCCTTCAGCGAGGGCGAGACGGCCAGGCAGATGGTCTTCTCCGTGCGCGACAGATCCGCGACGACGAGGTTGGTCGTCATCGCGTCCAGACCGCGCTCCACGCACTCCACCGAGGCGTAGAAGCTCTTGAGGTCTATTGCAAGGTAGGTTTTAGGTCTGCTGCTCATTTTCAGCTCCAAACTCCGGCGGGACGGCTTGCCGATGCACAGTTTAAGACTATTATATTCGCTTTGCGCGCGCTTAGCAAGCGGCGAGGCGTGGACTAAAACTTTAAAATATATATTGACATCGTGTCAGAATAGCGCTATAACATATGTGCTGACACAGTGTCAGCATACACGCGGTTAAAACTGAGCATGAATCGGTTTGGAGGAATATCAATGAAATCGAAGGTTTATTTCACCTGCGAGCTCACACCCGAGGCGGTCGTGAAGATGTACAACGCCCTCGGCGTGGAGCTGCCCGGCAAGGTCGCCGTGAAAATACACACCGGCGAGCAGGGCAACCAGAACTACATGCCGCCCGAGTTCTGGAAGCCGATGATAGACGAGATAGGCGGCACCGTCTGCGAGACGAACACCGCCTACGGCGACGCCAGCGCGGGCGTGCGCGACCACACTGACACCCACCTCAAGCTCATAGAGGAGCACGGCTGGAACAGGTACTTCACCGTCGACCTCATGGACGCTGAGGGCGAAGACCACGTCTGGCTCATCCCGGACGGCAAGGTGCTCAAGGAAAACCACGTCCCCAACCACATCATGAACTACGACTCCATGCTCGTCCTGGCGCACTTCAAGGGTCACCCCATGGGCGGCTACGGCGGCGCGCTCAAGCAGCTGGCCATCGGCTGCGCCAGCGCGAAGGGTAAGGCGCTCATCCACTCCGCCGGCGTGACCGACGACCGCTTTGAGTGCTGGGACAAGCACGCCGGCAGCGTGGTGTTCCCCGAGGCCATGGCCGACGCGGCGAGCAGCATCTACCGCCACTTCGAGGGCAAGATAGCCTTCGTCAACGTGATGAAGAACCTCTCCGTGGACTGCGACTGCTGCGCCGTGGCCGAAGACCCCTGCATGGCGGACATCGGCATCCTCTCCTCCACAGACCCCGTGGCCATAGACCAGGCGTGCATGGACCTCGTCATGAAGTCCGATGACCCGGGCAGGGAGCACTTCATGGAGCGCGTGAACAGCCGCAACGGCATCCACACCATCGAGGCCGCCGCCGAGCTCGGCTTCGGCAGCCGCGAGTACGAGCTTATAGAAATCTGAGCAAAGGAGCAATCACAAATGAGCAAGATCCTGGTAGCATATTTTTCCCCCACCGGCACCACGAAGCGCGCGGCGCAGGACATCGCCAAAGCGCTGGAGGCCGACCTCTACGAGATAAGCCCCGAGACGCCGTACACCTCCGGCGACCTGAACTGGATGGATAAGCACAGCCGCAGTACCGTCGAGATGAACGACCCGGCGAGCCGCCCGGCCATGGCCGGGGAAGTCCCGGACGTGAGCGGCTACGACACGGTTTTCATCGGCTTCCCCATCTGGTGGTACGTGGAGCCGAAGATCGTGGACACCTTCCTCGAGAGCTGCGACCTCTCCGGCAAGCGCGTGATACCCTTCGCCACCAGCGGCGGCAGCGGCATAGACAGGGCTGAGCAGAGCCTCGCCAGGCTATGCCCGGGCGCCAGGTGGGAGAAGGGACGCCGCGTCAGCGCCTCCAACGCCTCGGCTTGGGCGCGCGGCATGGTAAACGGCTGAGCCGCGGCGTATTGACGCCGCGCCGGCAGCTGAATATAATGGGTTCAGCTGACAGAGAAAAGGGGTATGCACAGTGCCTAGGGCTTCGGAGGAGCTGACCAGCGCCAGGAAGGATGAGATAATAAACGCCTGCGCCGAGCTGTACGGGACGATGGGGTTCAGGGAGATAACCATCCGCGACATCGGGGCCAAGACCTCTTTCACCCGCACGTCGATATATAACTATTTCCAGACCAAGGAGGAGATCTTCCTCGCCCTGCTCGAGCGGGAGCACCGGCTCTGGATAGCGGACATAGAGGCCGTGGAGCGCGAAAATGAGTCGATGTCTGTAGAGAGCTTCGCCGGAGCGCTGTCTTCCACGCTGGAAAAGCGCAAGATCATGCTCAAGCTGATGAGCATGAACCTCTACGACATGGAGTGCAACAGCCGGCTTGAGAACCTGGTGGAGTTCAAGCACGCCTATGCGGATGCTCTCGTTGCGATACGCCGCTGCCTGGAGAAGTTTTTCCCGCGCATGACGGCGGCGGATATACGGGAGTTTGAGCTGGCCTTCTTTCCCTTCCTTTTCGGAGTCTATCCGTACACCTCTCACAGCGAGAAGCAGAAGGCGGCCATGGAGCTGGCAGGCGTGGAGCATGAGGAGTATTCGGTCGGCAAAATAGTAAAGGACTTTGCCGCCAGAGTGCTCGGGAGCTTTTGAGAGCGGGCGCGGCGTGCGAAGCTGCTGAAGCCCGGGGCGAGCTTGCTCGCCCCGGGCTTTTTGCGCTATTTGGAGAAGGGGAGTGTCACCTCAAACGTAGTGCCATGCCCCAGCCTGCTCTTGACCGTGATCGCGCCCCGGTGCAGCTCCGCTATCCACTTGGCGATGGCCGGACCCAGGCCGAAGCCGCTGCGGTCGCGTGCGCTGTCCGTTCGGTAGAAGCGCTCGAAAATCCGGGGGAGATACTCCTCGGAAATGCCGACGCCGTCCTTTTCAAACGACCTCAGGCTCGCGGATATGTAGGCGGAGGAGTTGGCGGCGTTGTGGCCGTGGAACAGCCCGTGCCTTCTCAATCCGCGCAGATAGGTGACAAGGTTGTAATCCGGCTCGATACAGCCCGGCAGGAACAGCCCCCGGTATCTGTGGAGCCCGGCGTCCGCCTCACGATCCAACAGATAGTGCCCGAGGGCCAGGTGAGTTTTGGTTTGCATACAGGGAAGGCTCCTATCGCTTTTGGTTTGGTCTCTGATGATAGGCCGGATGGATAAACAGCGGATAAAGCGGATTTAAACAATTGATAAAAAAGTCCCAAAGCAGCTTGCTTTGGGACTTTGAAACGTATTCGGCGGCGTTTAGCGCTTGCTGAACTGAGGCGCGCGGCGGGCGGCTTTGAGGCCGTACTTTTTGCGCTCCTTCATTCTCGGGTCGCGGGTCAGGTAGCCGGCGGCCTTGAGGGGGGCGCGGAAGCTCTCGTCGACGGCGAGGAGAGCGCGGGCGATGCCGTGGCGGATGGCGCCGGCCTGGCCGGTGACGCCGCCGCCGGTGACGGTGGCCTCGATGTCGACCTTGCCGACGGTGCCGGTGGTGACCAGGGGCTGACGGACGATGAGCTTCAGGGTCTCGAGACCGAAGTAATCGTCGATGTCACGGCCGTTGATGGTGATGGAGCCGGTTCCGCCGGGAAAGAGGTGTACGCGGGCAACGCTGGACTTCCTGCGGCCGGTGCCGTACATATAAGCCTTCTTGCTCTTATAGGTAGCCACTATACTTTACCTCCCTTAGCGATCCCAGACTTCGGGCTTCTGGGCGGCGTGAGTGTGCTCAGCGCCGCGGAAAACGCGCAGGCGGGTGAGCTGCCAGTTGGCGATGGTGTTCTTCTGCAGCATGCCGCGGACGGCGACCTTCATGGCCAGCTCGGGCTTCTGCTTCATGAGACGGTCGTAACGGGTCTCCTTCAGGCCGCCGGGGTAGCCGGAGTGGCGGCGGTAGTACTTCTGCTCGAGCTTCTTGCCGGTGAGAACGGCCTTCTCGGCGTTGATGACTATGACATAGTCGCCGCAGTCGACGTGCGGGGTGTAGTCGACCTTGAGCTTGCCGCGGAGCAGGTCGGCCGCGAGAGCGGCGGTCTTGCCCAGGGGCTTGCCGGCGGCGTCGATGACATACCACTTGCGGACGACTTCGTCCTTCTTGACCATGGTAGTGGACATTTCGTGTGCCTCCAGTTATTTATAGATAATTTCTTTGACAAACGTAGCGCTGACACTTAAAATACTCTCAGCGCGCCCTATTTTTATACCACTGCGCCGCTGCAATGTCAACATCAATTTTGGTTTTGACCACTATATCTCTGCTATACTTGATTATTCTCGCTGATACTCGCGTATACTCGGTTTCGATTTTTAATTTTTCGGGTGATGAAATGGATCTGAATCGCTTTACAGGCTTTGTCCGCCGCTGCGTGGACGACTACAAAATGCTCGTGCCCGGCGACAGGGTGGCCGTCGGCGTCTCGGGAGGGAAGGATTCCATGGCGCTGCTGGCCTCGCTGCGGCACCTGCGGCGCTACCACCCCTCGCGCTTCGAGCTGGAGGCCATAACCATAGACATGGGCTTCCCGGACATGGACTTCACGCCGGTCAGCGCGTGGTGCGAGGCCAACGAGGTGCCGTACACCATCATAAAGACGGACATCCGCGAGATAGTGTTCGACGCGCGGCAGGAGGAAAACCCCTGCTCGCTCTGCTCAAAGATGAGGCGCGGCGCGCTGAACGACGCCATAAAGGCGCGCGGCTGCAACAAGCTCGCGCTGGGGCACCACTTTGACGACGCGGTGGAGACCTTCATGATGAACCTGCTGTTCACGGGTCAGATCGCCTGCTTCAAGCCCAGCACATATATGTCCCGCGCGGACGTCACGCAGATACGCCCCATGCTCTACCTGGGCGAGGGGAGCATCGTCTCGCTGGTGAACGAGCTGAATCTGCCTGTCGTGCCCACGACCTGCCCGGAGGACAAGCACTCAAAGCGCGAGGAGATAAAGACCCTGATAGCCCGCCTCTCGGCGGAGTACCCCGACCTCAAGGACAAGGTCTTCGGCGCAATGCAGCGCCTTCCCCTGGACGGCTGGGGCAAGGCCGAGTGAGAATAAAGCAGCAGCCCGGAGCCGTGATGGCTCCGGGCTGTCTTTCTGTTACCGCCTGCGGAGCAGGACGGCTACGGCGGCGCAGACCGCTATCCCGGCCGCAAAGGGGATCGCCAGCAAAAACGCGGCGCTCGCCGGGGCGCTGCACGTCTCACAGTTGAGCAGCGCGGCGTAGTTGCAGGCCACGACCGCGCACATAAGTCCGAACAGCAGCACCGCAAGCACGGCGAATACGGCGGACAGACGGCGCTTCATGGGCACACCTCACTTTCGTCTCAGCGTCAGCCAGAGTCCGAGGCACATGACGGCGGCGCAGAGAAACAGCGCGATGCCCGAGCCGTTAAGCGTGACGGCCGAGGCCGCGTTGAGCGCTTCGGCGCGTCCGGGCGCGAGCAGCATGACGCCGCCCACGGCGAAAAGTCCGGCAGCGCCCAGCAGGCACAGCAGCAGACCCAGCCGCCCGCCCCTCGCCGGAGCGTGCGCGGTCTCGACTGCGGGCGTCGGCTCGCCGCCCTCCACCAGCTCGTCGAGCGTCACGCCGAAGCACCTGGCGAGCGCGCGGAGCTTTTCCAGCTCGGGCGTCGCCGTGCCGTTCTCCCACTTGGAAACGGTCTGGCGGGAGACGCCCAGCGCCTCGGCCAGCTGCTCCTGCGAGAGCGCGTGTTGTTTTCTCAGTGTGTAGATACGTTCAGCCAGCATGTCTTGCCTCCATGCCCAATATACCCGCGGCCGGCGTCGCATGCCAGCAACCAGACACGACAATCGCGCGCCCGCCGGTTGCTTTTTTGTCCGCTTGACTATATACTACCAGATACAGCTTACTTTTAGCAAGGGAGGCGGAGGGCGTGAGTGAAATTATCCGGCCGTGGCGCATGGACGACGCGGATGCCCTGGCAGCGGTGATAGGGAACCCAAAGGTACAGGAGATGCTGCGCGACGGCCTGCCGTACCCGTACACGGCCGGGGACGCGCGCGAGTTCATCTCCGCGATGCTCGGCGCCGGGGAGGGCGTCTACCCCTTCGCCATCGCGCTCGGCGATGAGTGCGTGGGCAGCATCTCCGTCACGCGCGGCGGGAACGTGCACCGGCTCACGGGCGAGCTGGGCTACTACGTCGCCGAGGAGCACTGGGGGCGCGGACTTTGCACCGCGGCCGTGCGCGAGATCTGCGCCTACGTCTTTGAAAACACGGACATCCTGCGCATATACGCCACCCCCTATGCGCACAACGCCGCCTCCTGCCGCGTGCTGGAGAAGGCCGGCTTCACGTGCGAGGGCACGCTCCGCGCCGCCGCGATAAAGCAGGGCGTGGTGCGCGATATGCGCATGTACGCGCTGCTGCGCGGGGAGTGAGACATGGCTCAGCACGTTGCAGTTACCGAGTACGACCCCGCCTGGCCGCAGGAGTTCGAGCGCGAGGCCGAGCTGCTCTCGCGGGTATTCGGCGCGAACCTCGCGGCCATACACCACATAGGCAGCACGGCGGTGCCGGGGATGGCAGCGAAGCCTATAGTTGACATAATGCCTGTAGCTTACGACCTGGAGGCCGTGGACGCGCATCGCGCGGACTTTGAAGCCCTGGGCTACGAGTATCTGGGCGAATTCGGCATCCCCGGCCGGCGGTACATGCGCAAGGGCGGGGACGAGCGCACCCACCAGGCGCACGTGTTCAAGGCGGGAGATGAAGTTAACATAACGCGACACATTGCCTTCCGGGACTACCTGCGCTCGCACCCGGAGGTCTGCCGCGAGTACGCCGCGCTCAAGCGCTCCCTGGCGGCGAGGTTCCCGTGGGACATCGACGCCTACTGCGAGGGCAAGGAGCGCTTTGTGAAGCTGCACGAGCGCCTGGCGCTGGAAACGTACGGCCGCCGCTAGCGCTGCGGCAGCGGGACAGGAGGTTCATATGCTGCTTTCATATATAAAACGCCGCTGGAAGACCATAGCGGCGATGGCCATATTCGCTGCCATGTTCGCGATGGTGTTCTCTCTGTATGAGCTGCCGGCCGAGGCGGTGCTGTACGCCAGCCTGCTGTGCGTTGCGGTGGGCGCTTTGCTGCTCGCGGCAAGCTATGCGTCGTACCGGCGCAGGGTGAAGACGCTGGAGCTGCTGCGGCGCACCATCTGCGTCAGCGCCGACGGCCTGCCGGAGCCGAGAGACCTGACGGAGGAGCTGTACCAGGAGCTGGTGCGCATACTCTCGCGCGAGCGCGCTGTGCTGGAGTCGGCCGTGGACTCCGACCGGCGCGACGCCGCGGACTACTACGCCATGTGGGCGCATCAGATAAAGACGCCCATCGCCGCCATGCACCTGCTGCTGCATCAGGAGCAGCCGGACAAAGACGCGCTGACGGCGGAGCTGTTCCGCATAGAGCAGTACGTGGAGATGGTGCTGTCCTATCAGAAGCTGGAGGGCGACTCCAGCGACTTCGTGCTCAAGAAGCGCCCGCTGGACGAGATCGTGCGCGGCTGCATCCGAAAGTACGCCAGGCTGTTTATAATAAAGAAGCTGCCGCTGAACTTCCGCGAGACGGGCATGACGGTGTACACGGACGAGAAGTGGCTGGCCTTCATGATAGAGCAGATTCTCGCCAACGCCCTCAAGCACACGTCGAAGGGCGAGATCTCAATCTACGCCGAGGGCAAGGCGCTGGTGATAGAGGACACCGGCATAGGCATCTCGCCGGAAGACCTGCCGCGCCTGGGCGAGCGGGGCTTCACCGGCTACAACGGCCGCGAGGACAAGAAGTCCACCGGCCTGGGTCTGTACCTGTGCAAGAACATCTGCGCCAAGCTCGGCCACAAGCTTATAATAGAGTCCACGCCCAACGTGGGCACCCGCGTCAAGCTGCTGTTTGCGGACTCGACCATGCTGTACGACTGACAGCGCAAAGACAGATTTCCCCGAGGCTCGGCCTCGGGGAAATTGCTTTCTTACACGGCGCAAGCCCAACCTTACATTTTTGTAAGGTTAATGTAAGGTAAATCGATGGCACGGTAAGATTGGCTCTGGTATTATAAGAGCGTAATCCGACAGGAGGTAATCAACATGGCACTTCTCGAAGTCTCCGGACTCAAGAAAATATACACGACCCGCTTCGGCGGCGCGCAGGTACAGGCGCTGTCCAGCGTGACCTTCTCGGTCGCCGAGGGCGAGTACGTCGCCATCATGGGCGAGAGCGGCAGCGGCAAGACCACGCTGCTGAACATCCTGGCCGCGCTGGACAAGCCCACCAGCGGCAAGGTGCTGCTCGACGGCAAGGACATCACCGCGATAAAGGAGGGCGACCTCGCCGCCTTCCGCCGCGACCGGCTGGGCTTCGTGTTCCAGGACTTCAACCTGCTGGACACGTTCTCGCTCCAGGACAACATCTTCCTCCCCCTGGTGCTGCAGGGCAAGAGCTACGAGGAGATGAGCGGACGCATCGCCCCGCTGGCCAGGAAGCTGGGCATCAGCCAGCTGCTGAACAAGTACCCCTACGAGGTCTCCGGCGGCGAGCAGCAGCGCGCCGCGGTCGCCCGGGCGCTCATCACAAACCCGCGCCTCATCCTCGCCGACGAGCCGACAGGCGCGCTCGACTCCCGCGCAACAGAAGCGCTGCTGAACCTGTTCGGCGACATCAACGCCGAGGGTCAGACGATACTGATGGTCACGCACTCGGTCAAGGCCGCGGCTCACGCGGGCAGGGTGCTGTTCCTGCGCGACGGCGAGGTCTACCACCAGCTCTACCGCGGCGGACAGACCGTGGAGCAGATGTTCGGCAAGATCTCCGACACGCTGACCGTGATGACGCAGGGCGGTGAACTCGATGCGTAAGCTGAGCTTTTACCCCAAGCTCGCGGCCAGGAGCATCAAGAATAACCGCCAGTTCTATCTCCCCTATATCCTGACGGTCATCGGCACCTGCGCCGCGATGTATATCCTCTACGCGCTCAACTTCGACCCCGGCTTTGACCAGCTCGGCGCGGGGACAACGAACGGCCAGGCCTATGTGCAGTTCTTCATGCAGCTGGGCATAGTGATGGTCAGCCTGTTCTGCTTCATCTTCCTGGTGTACACCAACAGCTTCCTCATGAAGCGCCGTACCAAGGAGCTGGGTCTCTACAGCGTGCTGGGCATGGGCAAGAAAAACATCGCCGGCATCCTGGTGTTCGAGAGCCTCTATATCGCCGTCATCGGCATAGTCCTCGGCCTCGCGCTGGGCGTGCTGCTGCACAAGCTCATGATGCTGCTGCTGTACTGGCTGATGCGGCTCCCGGCGCCCTTCGGCTTTGCCATACAGGTCAAGGCGATGGTAAACACCTCGGTGTTCTTCGTCGTCATCATCTTCCTCACCCTGCTCCTCAACCTCTGGCGCGTAGGCCGCTCCAAGCCGGTCGAGCTGCTCCGGGGCGGGAACGTGGGCGAGAAGGAGCCCAGGATAAACTGGCTCGTCGTCGTCATCGGCGTGCTGACCCTCGGCGGCGGCTACTTCATCGCCGTGTGGGTCAAGGACTCCGTCATGGCCATCGCGTTCTACTTCGTGGCCGTGTTCCTGGTCATAATCGGCACCTACTGCCTGTTCACCAGCCTCTCCATACTCGCGCTCAAGGCGCTGAAGAAGAATAAGCGCTATTACTACAAGTCCAAGCACTTCATCTCCGTCTCCGGCATGCTCTACCGCATGAAGCGCAACGGCGTGGGTCTTGCGAACATCTGCATCATCGCCACGATGGTCATGGTCATGATAAGCGGCACACTCAGCCTCTACCTCGGCTGCGACGAGGTCGTGAGGCTCAACACTCCGACCGACATCGTGGTGCAGGGACGGCACTACTACCATTACACCACCGACGAGAACGGCGAGATAGATCCCGAGCAGACCGTGCCCATAAACCCCGAAGCGCTGAACAACTATGTGCTCGAACTCTTTGCCGAGGCGGGCGCTGAGCCGACGAGCGGGTATCAGATAGAGGATCTGTACGTCAACACCGAGGTTATAACCAAAAACGGCACGCATGTATCCACCGAGTTCTATATCATCACCGCAGACACCTACGCCGCCATCACCGGCGAGGAAGCACCTGTTCTTGGCAAGGGCGAAGCTCTGGCCGTGCTCAGCGTACCCGGAGCGAACGACCAGCTCCGCGAAGGTTTCAGCTTCCAGGAGTACGACCTTGACGGCAACCTGACCGGCAATCCCGGCCCGGAGTTCACGATAGTCGGCGAGTGCGAAAACATCCTGAACAACATAGTGCGTACCGACGCGCTGCTTGCCGCTGGCGAGGAGAATTACGTCCTCATGGTCGTGGACGGCACGGAAACCCTAGACGAGATAGGTAAGACGACCGTTACCGGCATCTACTATTGGGAGGGCCGCTACAACTTCGCCACGCTCAGCGACGCGGAGCAGAACGCGCTCTACGACGCATTCTGGGCCGAGAACCACGACTTCTCGGCGGCCGATTGCGGCTACGTCGCCTACTTCAGAACGGATACCCGCGTCGACGTGGAGAGCGATATCTTCGGGCTGGCGGGCGGATTCCTCTTCCTCGGCGTGTTCCTCGGCCTGGTGTTCATGATGGCCGCCGTGCTGATAATCTACTACAAGCAGGTCAGTGAGGGCTACGAGGACCAGCGCAGGTTCGACATCATGCGCAAGGTCGGCCTTTCCCGCCGCGAGGCGCGCCGCTCGATACGCAGCCAGATACTCACCGTGTTCTTCCTGCCGCTCATCGTCGCGGCGGTGCACATCGCCTTTGACTTCAAGCTGGTCTTGCAGCTGCTGACGCTCTTTGCCCTGCGCAACACCACGCTCACCGCGCTGTGCACGCTCGGCACCCTGGCCGCGTTCTGCCTGATATACGCCCTGGTGTACATGCTCACCGCCCGCGCCTACTACAAGATAGTGGACGCCCGCCCGCAGGAATCGAGGAGCTGAGCGCTCCGCCGCCGGAAAGGAACACGAAATGCAAAACCTACACAAAGTCCTCCGCGTCATGTTCATGTACGTCATACCCGCGCTGGTCACGGCGTTCATGCTGGTCTTTATCGCGGACATAATGCTCGGCCTGGGCATGTTTGACACGCCCTATCAGATGCAGGCGTTCACGGAGCGCGCACCCTACATCGCCCAGGCGTTCATCAACCTCGCCATGCTGGTCACCGTGTGCATCTGCGGCGCTCTGCTCTACACGAAAAACGGCATCAGGACGCGGCGCGGACTCGCGATAACGGCCGCCGTCTCCGGCGTCTGCGCCGTGCTGATGCACGCGATGGTCTACGGCATCGTGATCGCCATCCCCGCGCCCTACACCCTGCTCACGCCCGACCACGTCACGCTGCGCATCTTCGCGCTGATGGACGCCGCGCCCCTCGCCGGGGGCAGCGCCCTACTGAGCTGCGCGGCGGGGATAGTGATACACGTCCTCGCCCCGCAGGTGCTGCTGGCGCTGGCCGTGTGCGCCATAGCTCTGCGCCGGTACGCAAAGATGGGCGGCTCCGGCAGCGCGCCGCAGCGGCTCACAGAGGCGAACGGCCCGGACGGCGCGGGACGCCGCCCCCGGGGCGGGATGCTCCTCGGCGCCTGAGCGCGCGGCCTAAACACACAAGTCCGGCGGAGGCCTCACCCCGCCCGGTACGAAAATTCTACAGGAGGTTCAGAAAGTGATTAAAATGGATTCCGTAAAACTGCTCACGATCATAATTATCGTGTCGTTGATCATTCTGCTGGCTGGCTTGAGCGTCTGGGCCTTCCGGCTCCACGGCGGGCTTGCAGCCCCGCTTGCGGCCGCGCTCGCCGCCGCCTGATTAAGCTACCACTCCCCCATTTCCACAAAGAAGCCGCCCGAGGCATTGCCAAGGGCGGCTTCGACTGTGTGTCAGTATTCTATTTCCCGCGTCCGCCCGAGCACGGCGAACAGCAGCAGGGATATGACCTCCAGGCCGGTAAACAGCCAGAACGCCCCGGCGTACGAGCCGCTGGCGGTCTCGATACTGCCCGCTATGGTCGAGGCGAAGGAGCCGAGCATGATGTTGAGGTTTATGATGCTCAGGTTCTGCCCGTAGTGCGCCGGGCCGAAGAACTCCTGCGCCACGGACGACGAGATGGTGGGCACCGCGCCGTAGCACGCGCCGATGACCATCATCGCCGCAACCAGCAGCACGGTCACGCCGCTGCGCAGCGCAAGGGCGGCCAGCGCGCCGCACAGGATGTACAGCGCCGCGTCCGCGCTGAGCGATACCCGGAAGCCGAAGCGGTCATGCAGCGCGCCGAAGGCTATGCGGCCCAGGCCGTTCATGACGCTGACCAGTCCCACGGCCAGCGTGGCCAGCTGCGGCGAGGCTCCGCCCTCGGTGAAGATGTAGCTGCCGTGGGCGATGAGCCCGGAGCCGAAGCCGGTGCCGATGAGCGCGGCGACGAAGAAAATCCAGAATCGCGGCGTCTTCAGCATCTGCCCCGGCGTCAGCCCGCGCCCGGCCTCGACCGCCTCGCCCGGCTCGGCCTTGGGCGGCAGGACGAAGAAGCGGCCGGCCACCGCGCTGAGCAGTATCAGCACACCGGTGAATATGTACGTGAGGTGCCAGCCGAAGGCCGGGAAGGATATAAGCTTGGCGGCCAGCGTGCCTATCACCAGCGAGCTCGCGCCGAAGCCCATGAGCAGTACGCCGGAGGCGAAGCCGCGCTTGTCGGGGAACCTCGGCACCACGGCGGAGATCACGCCGTTATACACGAAGCCGACGCCGATGCCCGCAATGGCAAACGCGCCGTAGAGCAGCCACAGCCTGTCCGCCTGCAAGAACATGCACAGCACATAGCCCAGGCACGCCAGCACGCCGCCCGCAGGTATCGAAAACCCGACGCCCCACCTCGCGGCAAACGCCCCGCCTATGACCCCGCCGAGACAGAAGCAGGCGAGCATGATGGTAAAACACATCCCCAACTGCGCGCTCGTCCAGCCAAACCCCTGCCCAAACGGGATGGAGTATATGCTCCAGGCGTATATTACTCCGTTGATAAGCATTATTATCGTCCCGGCAATCAACGCCGTGGTGCGGGAGAAAGGTTTATTCATTCTATATAAACCTCCTTCTATTTGACTCCTGAGGGGTTTCTTTTTGTGGCGACAAAAAGAAATCCCTCAGACTCCAAAGAGAAAAACGCTTTTGGGTGCGGTGGTTAGGCGGGGAATAGTGTTCACCACACGGTTCAACATATAAAAGTTTGCATCCCTAAGATTTATGCCAGATTAGGGTGCCACTGTCTTACCGCGCG
>UQQF01000051.1 GCA_900543085.1 uncultured Eubacteriales bacterium
CTTTACGAGACTGGGGTGCGGTCTTTTTCGCGCGACGGCGCTTTGCGCCGGAGCGCTTACCGGGTCAGTCATTAGAGCGGTAAGTTGTACGCACCCTAATCTGGCATAAATCTTAGGGATAGCAACCTGAAATACCCTCCTGTTTGGTGACCACTATTCCCCGTGTCCCAAACTTCCCAACCCAAAAGCGTTTTTCTCTTTGGAGTCTGAGGGATTTCTTTTTGTCGCCACAAAAAGAAACCCCTCAGGAGCCCCGCGGGGGGTTCCACCCCCCGCACCCCCCGGGCGCGGGTGCGCCCACAGAAAAGGAGTATGTCTATGAAACTGTTTACCCCCAACTTCACATTGCTGCTTCTCGGCCAAATATCCTCCCTCCTCGGGAACTACACGCTCCGCTTTGCGGTGAGCATGTACGTCCTGGACCTGACGGGGTCGGCGGGGGTGTATTCGCTGATAATGACCTTGTCCATGCTGCCGACGATAGTGCTCTCGCCGCTGGGCGGGGTGTTGGCGGACAGGGCGGATCGGCGCAAGATCATGGTCGCGCTGGACGCGCTCTCGGGCGCGGCGGTGCTGCTGGGGGCGCTGTGGCTGTCGCTGGGCGGAGCGCTGACGGCGGTCGGGGTGCTGATGGTGGCGCTCAGCGCGCTGGGCGCGTTCGAGTCGCCGACCGTGCAGGCCTGCGTCCCGCAGATGCTCAGCGGCGAGAACGTCCTGCGCGGGAACTCGCTGGTCAGCCAGGTGCAGGCGCTGTCCTCGCTGGTGACGCCGTTCCTGGGCGCGGCTATGTACTCCGCCTTCGGCCTACGTGCGGTGCTGCTGGGCGCGGCGGCGTGCTTTATCATAACGGCGGCGCTGGAGTGCTTCATCAAGCTCGAGTTCACGCCGGACACGCGGCGCGGGGGCGTCTGGGAGCTTGTGCGCGGCGACCTGGCGGAGAGCTGGCGCTTCATGCGGCGCGAGCAGCCCGGGGTCTTGAAGCTGCTGCTCCTAGCGGGAGTGGTCAGCATGTTCCTCGCGGGCGTGATGCTCGTCGGTTATCCGTACCTGGTACGCACGACGCTGGGGCTGTCGTCCGGCTACTACGGCGCCGCCGAGAGCGCGGCGGGCGTGGCTGCGATAGCGGGCGCGATGTCCGTGAGCGCGCTGGCCGGGCGGCTGAAAACCGCGCGCATGTACTGGCTGATAGCCGCCGCGGGGCTGGCGCTCGTCCCGGCGGGGATAGCCTTCGCCCTGCCGGCGGGGACTATCGCGGCCTTCGTCGTGCTGGTGGCATCGTTCTGCCTGGCGCAGCTGGTGTGCAGCGCGTTTTCTATCTGCGCCATGACCGAGATACAGCGGCGCACGCCCGAGCGCCTGACGGGCAAGGTGATGGCCTTTGTCTATACGCTCTCGCTCTGCGCGCAGCCGGTGGGTCAGCTGGTGTACGGCGCGCTGTTCGACACGGTGGACGCGGCCTGGGTGCTGCTGCCGAGCGCCGCCGTGGTGCTGGCCATCGCGCTTGCCGCGCGTGGATTTTTCGCACGTCTGGACTTGTAGACCGCCGGGATTTGCTATATTATAATAGTAAAAGGAGGCGGTCAAATGTCCAGCGAAGCCACAAAGTACGCCCTGGCCAAGGCCATGGAGGAGTGTATGCGCACCCAGAGCGTGGAAAACATCACGGTGACGGAGATAGTCCGCCGCTGCGGCGTGGCGCGCCAGACCTTTTACCGCAACTTCCTGGACAAGTACGACCTCATCAACTGGTACTTCGGCAAGCTGCTCGACCGCTCGTTTGAGCACATGGGCTCCGGCCGGACGGTGCGCGAGGGGCTGGAGCGGAAGTTTGAGTACATCCGCGCCGAGCGCGTGTTCTTCGCCGCAGCCTTCCGCGCCGACGGCACCAACTCGCTCAAGGAGCACGACACCGAGGCGATAATCGCGTTTTATACCGGGCTTATCCTGCGCAAGACCGGCTCGCCGCCGGAGGGGGAGACGGCGTTTTTGCTGGAGCTCTACTGCCGCGGCAGCGTGTCCATGACGGTCAAGTGGGTTCTGGGCGGCATGCGCACCGAGCCTGCGGAGCTGGCTCGCTGCATGGTCGACGCCCTCCCCGCGCCGCTGGAAGCCCTGTTCAAGCGGCTTGAATTGCTGTAATGTTACAATTTCTGATAAAATTGCTATTTTTGTTGACTTGCACATTGCAAAATGATAATATTGTCAGTGAATAAGGAGAAAAGGCGCATGCGCCTTTCACTTCATCACAGATGAAGTGATCCCCTTTGGAGAAATACATTATTGGAAAAGGAGAATAGGTATGAAAAAGCGTTTGCTTACAGTGTTGTTAGCTGTATGCTTGGTGCTGGCGTTGGGAACAGTGACGGCGATGGCGGATGATGCTGTAGCTTCTGTTGGTGGAACAGAATACAGCACGCTGCAAGGAGCGATTGATGCAGCAGAGAAAGCTGGCAGCGGAACAATCACGCTGCTTAGAAGTGTTGAATCCGAAGAAATAACTTTTGATACAAGCGGAGAATATATTCTGGATTTGGCGGGAAAGACCTTTACTTCAAATGGAGACGATATAATTGAAGTAAAAGCCGGAGATTTTGATCTCACAATAAGAAATGGCAGACTTTGGGGACCCAAGGCCGGAACATACGGTATATATGCGTATGCAACGAATAATGACGTTACGATTACTTTAGAGAGTGTTTATCTGTATGCAACGGATCAAGGACTTGGAGTACAGGGGTTAAATACCAACAATAACCTAATAGTTAGAAACTCGACCGTAAGATGTGATGGCACAGCCATATATTTCCCGCCTATTAGCGGAGACCTTGTCATTGAAGATTCGACTATAACCGGTGTAAATAACGGTATTTACGTTAAAGGCGGAAACGTTACTGTCAGCGGGAACTCCAGGGTTTCTGTTACTGGACAAGGCAATGGCGTGCCTGGCTCCGCTTATACCGGAGGATCTGGGTTCCCGTCCACAGGTATAGCCATCTATGCAGAGGGCGGCTATGTAGCAAGCGACGGTTCTCCACGTCCGATAAACGTGACAATTGAGGGCGGCACGATTGAAAGTGTAAGCCATGTTGCGGTTTCTGAGGGTCACATAAGTAACGAAGACGTACAGAAGCTCGAGATTGTCGGCGGTACGTTTTTGACTAATAACAGCAAGAGTAATGTGGGAGCGTATATACCGGAAGGCAGCGTGCTGAAACAGGACGATAACGGCGCTGTGGTAGTTGATGGCGATATGACTGCCGTCGCCCGCGTAGACGGTATCGGCTTCACCGACCTTGCTAAGGCCATCGCTGCCGCCGATGACGGCGACACGGTGACGCTGCTGGAGAACTCTACAGGCAACACAAGTGTTGAGTTGTCTGATGGTCGCTCTATAACACTAGATATGAATGGCTTTGACGCAGGCTTCGCCGAAAATGCTAATATCAAAATTTATCATGGCAATTTAAATATTACGGGCAGCGGTATGCTTTATGAGGAAAGCCCTTATTATGCACCTGTAATGATGTATGGCTCCGAAGAAAGTGTTGCTGATTACAGTGTTGTTACTATTGGGCCGAACGTTACCCTCAGAGGATGGGCTGGTTTGTTTATAAATCGCCATAATGATCATGAGTCACAGGCGTATGGTATAGTAGCAAACGTGTATGGAACACTCAAAAGCGTAAAAGATACAAAGGGTGCTGGTGGACACGCCCTGTATATAAATGGTACAATTAAGGCAACCGATGGTAATGTTCCTCATTTCATATTAGACGGCGCTACACTTATTACTGAAGACGGCAATGGTATGTATCTCGCAGGCTATGCCGAAACAGAAATAAAAGATTCAACTATAACAAGCAGTAGTGAGGGAAGCACGGGCATAGAGATTAGGGCCGGTAAGCTCAAAATAAGTGGAGATACAGTGATAACTGGTGGAAGCGGAGAATTCACAGTGACTCCCAATGGAAATGGGTCGACTACCGGTAACGTAGCTTTGGCTGTTGTGCAGCATACGACTAAGTTGCCACTTGCAGTTGTAATTGAAGATGGCAGATTTATCGGTGGAGCTGCCATGTTTGAACAGAACGCGCAAAACAATGATGCGGAAGCAATTAAGAAGATTAATATTGAGGTTACAGGAGGAGAATGCAGAGGACAGATTTATAGTGAGAACATCGATTCCTTTATTCATTCGGGTAACTTCTCTTCCCCTGTGAACAGGGACTACCTTGCAGATAACCTCACCGCAGAGCTCTACAGCCGTAGCAACCCCGAGGCTCCTTACAGCTACTATCCCTCTGTTGCCGCTGCTCAGGCTGCTGCACAGCCGGGCGACGTGATTACTGACCTGACGGACATTGCGGCAGACGCTGAAGATGCCATAGTTATCATCAATTACGGCAACGGTGACGTGCAGACCATAAACAGCAAGGTCGGCGCCACTATAACTCTGACCGCTCCCACCCGCTCCGGCTACGAGTTCCGCGGCTGGAGGGACAATAGCGGCGAGCTGCACAAGGCCGGCGACGTCGTCACCGTCAACGGCGACATGACCTTCACCGCCGTTTGGAGCACCATCAACATCCCGGATACCTATGACATCGAGATAGCCGACGCGGCGAACGGCTCTGTCGACACCAGCCTGAGCAACGCCAGCGCGGGCAGCACCATCACCATCACCGCGACGCCCGACAGCGGCTACAGCGTGGCGAGCGTCACCGTCACCGGCCACGACGGCCGCGTGGACGTCGTGCGCGTGAACGCCACGACCTACACCTTCAAGATGCCCGCCGGCGACGTGACCGTGCGCGTGACCTTCACCGACAGCGACGCGCTGCCCTTCACCGACGTGAGCGCCGGGCAGTGGTTCTACGACGCGGTGGCCTATGTCTACACCAACGGCATGATGGAGGGCGACAGCGCCACCACCTTCAACCCCGACGGCACGATGACCCGCGCGATGTTCTGGGCAGTCCTCGGCCGCATCGACGGCGCGACGATAACCGGTACGAACTGGGCTGACCAGGCCCGCGATTGGGCGATGGCCGAGGGCGTCAGCGACGGCACCGACCCGAACGGCCTTGTGACGCGCGAGCAGATGGTCACCATGCTGTGGCGCTACGCGGTCGCCAAGGGCTATGACGTCTCGATCGGCGAGAGCACGAACATCCTCAGCTACGCCGACTTCGGCCAGATAAGCGAGTACGCTATCCCGGCGATGCAGTGGGGCTGCGGCTCCGGAGTCATCACCGGCGTGACCGAGTCCACCCTCGAACCCGCCGGCACCGCCACCCGCGCCCAGTGCGCCGCCATCTTCATGCGCTTCGATCAGATGTAAACCCAAACAACCCCAATAAAAATAAGACGTCCGGGCAACCGGACGTCTTATTTATTAAAACCGCCCGGCGCCCGCAGTTTACGCGGGCGCCGGGCGTTGCTCAGGCCGCGGAGCGGCGGCGGAGGACTTTGGGGATGAATATCGCGAAGACGCAGGCGGTCATGCAGACAGCGGCGGCGTCGGCGATAGGCTCGCACCAGAAGGTGGCCTCCGCGCCGGCGAGGCGCGGCAGGAGCAGCATGCTCGCCAGAAACAGGCTCTTGCGGAACAGCGAGCAGAACAGCGAGAGCTTGACCTGCCCCATGGCCGTCATCTCGTCCACCAGCGTGTACTGCACGGCCAGCGGGATTATCATGGCGGTGAACATCTGTATGTACCGCACGCTGCGCGCGCCGATCTCCGCGTCCTGCGTGAACAGCCGCACGAACAGCGCGGACGCGCCCGTGTGCGCCGCCAGGGTCATCAGCGAGCAGAATATGACGCACAGCACGGCGATGCAGAATATGGCGCGCTTGATGCGCTCCGGCCTGTTCGCGCCGAAGTTGTAGCTCACGACGGGCTGGGAGCCGGTCGTGATGCCGCCCATGGGCAGGCTTATCAGCGAGAACCAGCTCTGCACGATGGTCGCGCAGGTGACGAGTATGTCGCCCTCGAGCGCGCCGCCGTAGTGCTGCAGCAGGCCGTTGAGGATGATGAGTATGATGCTGTCGGTGCTGAATATGAGGAAGGTGGGGAAGCCGAAGGCCAGTATCCGGCGTATCAGCGCCCAGTCGAAGCCGCCCCAGGTGAGGCGCACCGTCGCCTTTTTGCGCAGCAGGCAGCAGAGCACCGCCGCGCAGGAGGCTATCTGCGAGATGACCGTCGCGATCGCCGCCCCGGCCACGTCCATGTGCAGCAGGAAGATGAAAATTGGGTCGAGCACTATGTTCAGCACCGCGCCCAGCACGACGGTGAACATGCCCAGCCCGGAGAAGCCCTGGGCTATGAGATAGCTGTTCAGTCCCGTGGCCAGAAGGGAGAATACCGTGCCGCAGGTGTATATCGTCAGGTACGTGTCCGCATAGCCAAAGGTGGCCTCGCTGGCGCCGAAGACCATGAGCAGCCTGTCCTTGAGCAGGAGGAACACGCTGGTGAGCACGGCGGAGAGTATCAGCAGCGTCAGAAAGCCGTTGGATACGACCTTCTCCGCCTCCCTGGGCCGCCCTTCGCCCAGGCGCATGGCCAGTATCGGCGCGCCGCCAAGACCCACCAGCGAGGCAAAGGAGCTGAGCAGCGTAACAATCGGACCGCAGACGCCCACGCCCGCCAGCGCCAGGTCGCCTATGCCCGCTATGTTGCCTATGTATATCCTGTCCACTATGCTGTACAGCACGCTTACCATCTGCGCCAGCATGGTCGGAATGGCCAGCCGGCAGACCAGCGGGAAGATCTTGTCCCGCCCCAAATCGTTCGTGTGTCGCACGCGCAATCCCTCCAAACCAGGGCATTATACGCCGTTTTCGGGCGCTAGTAAAGGGGTTGCGCAATATTTTTTGCCCGATTGCGCATTTTAAGAGTACGACGTCGCCGCAGTGAAAAATTGGGTTACAAACCCGGCGATGTGTCACTTTACCTGCGGGCGGGAAATGGTATAATAGACTTAGTCAAAAAAATCACTACCGATGATTTCAAGGAGGAAACTACGATGTCCAACCGCATTATGCTCAACCAGACCTCTTATCACGGCGCGGGCGCCGTCCGCGAGATCCCCGGCGAGGTGAAGGCTCGCGGCTTCAAGAAGGCGCTCGTCGTCTGCGGCCCGAGCATCCTCAAGCACGGCGTGGTCGCCAACGTCACCGACCAGCTCGACGCCGAGGGGCTCGCCTACGAGATCTACTCCGACATCAAGGCCAACCCGACCATAGAGAACGTCCAGGCCGGCGTCGAGGCCTACAAGGCCGCCGGAGCCGACTACATCATCGCCATCGGCGGCGGCAGCCCGATGGACACCGCCAAGGCCATCGGCATCATCGTCACCAACCCCGAGTTCGCCGACGTGCGCTCCCTCGAGGGCACCGCGCCCACCAAGAACCCCTGCGCGCCGATAATCGCCGTGCCCACCACCGCCGGCACCGCCGCCGAGGTCACCATCAACTACGTCATCACCGACGTTGAGCGCCGCCGCAAGTTCGTCTGCGTGGACGCCCACGACATGCCCATCGTGGCCGTCGTCGACCCCGAGATGATGAACTCCATGCCCAAGGGGCTCACCGCCAGCACCGGCATGGACGCCCTGACCCACGCCATCGAGGGCTACACCACCCAGGCCGCCTGGGAGATGACCGACATGTTCCACCTCAAGGCGATAGAGCTTATCAGCAAGAACCTCCGCGCCGCCGTGGCCGGTGACCCCGCCGGACGCGAGGGCATGGCTCTCGGCCAGTACATCGCCGGTATGGGCTTCAGCAACGTCGGCCTCGGCATCGCGCACAGCATGGCTCACACCCTGGGCGCCGTGTACGACACGCCGCACGGCGTGGCCTGCGCGATGATGCTGCCCATCGTCATGGAGTACAACGCCGACGCCACCGGCGAGCGCTACCGCGAGATCGCCCGCGCCATGGGCGTGGAGGGCGTCGACTCCATGAGCCAGGACGAGTACCGCGCCGCGGCCATCAACGCCGTGCGCCAGCTCAGCGAGGACGTCGGCATCCCCAGCAAGCTCGAGGCTCTCAAGGAGGAGGATCTTCCCTTCCTCGCCCAGAGCGCCTATGACGACGCCTGCCGCCCCGGCAACCCCAAGGACACCAGCGTGGAAGACCTGACCATGCTGTTCCGCAAGCTGATGTAATAGAGCGGTTAAGATAAGCTATCACCCCGGGACTCTTGTCCCGGGGTGTTTCATCTTGTCAAAAAACCTCGTAGAGTTTCGCGCCCGATGGGCGCGAAAGGGACTGAGATCATTTTCGGCGGCGGCGTGTACGTCGCCGAAAATACTTCTCGCGAAGCGAGCGTCGAATTGGCCGCCTTTGGCGGTCAACCGAGGCGCAGAGCGAAGCGCTGGTCTCCATCGGCCGCTCGCGGCCGGGGGACTTTATTGTCAAAAAGGCCGTCGCGGCCTTTTTGACAGTCTCAGTGTCCCGGGGTGTTTGTCATTGCGCGAGCGGCGGGTTTTCTTCGCTCAGGAAGCACAGGCACAGCACATACACGCCGTCCATGCCCTCGAAAACCTCCGGGTTATAGAAGCCCTCGGGGTCGGCGCTGACGACTTCTCCGCTGTCCGTCTCCGGGTCGTAAGTGCCAAAGACCTGGACGGCGACCGGGATGTTCTGCCCGGTCTGCGCGGTGACGCTCCGCCCCAGCGGCCGGAGAGGTAGAAGCCGGAATCGGGAGGCTCAAAACTCGGGCTCCCGGCGCTGCTGAGGACGCCGGACGGGGTAGTGAAATTCACAGTGGCGCCGTCTGCCAGCCCTGGGGTCACGACGGAGAACCGGCCCTCTGCCAGGTCAAAGGCAAAGCCCGCCGTGCAGTGTACCCAGGCGCCGTCCTCCAGGCTGAACACCCGCGCCTCCGCACCCGTGATTTCGCCCTCCGTCTCCAGCTCGTACATGTGTACCTCGTCGCCGATGCGCGAGGACAGGTAGGCAATCTCCTGCTCCTCCTCGGTAAGCTCCACGGGAGTGACGGTGACGGTTATCGGGTCGCTCTCCGCGTACTCCTGCACCGGCGGAGTGGGCACAGGGGTGGGGGAGACCTCAACGTCCGCGTCGCCGCAGCCGGTGAATACGGCCAGCACCAGCGCGAGCATCAATGCAAGAGCCTTTTTCATAAGCGTTCCTCCTCGTGTCGTTTGTGCTCATTATATCATATTGGGGGGGTGAAGCAAGAAAAATCCGCCAAATTGCTCAAAAAATATGCGGCGATGGAGCGGCCTGTTCCGATGCGGCTTGTAATTTGCGGCCTTTGGCGCTATCATATAACATGAAAGGAGCGGCTGACCATGGAATTCAAGTACGACACTCAGCTTCTGCTCGAGGGCGAGAACCTCGACGAGGACGTCATACACGACTACATACAGGAGAACATCCCCGGCGACTGCCTGCTGGTTGCGGGAGGCGACGACCTCATAAAGCTGCACTTCCACACCAACGTGCCCTGGCGCGTGCTGGAATACTGCGCCACCCTCGGCGACGTCTACGACGTCGTGGTGGAGAATATGGAGCGCCAGGCGAATGGGCTACAGGGGTGATAAATGCGGAGCCCGTCTGCCGGTGTGGTATTGGACTGCGGCGTGTGCGAATCATTAAGTTTGCATGAAGAATCCTTTAAGCGTATTGCCAGACGCCTCCCTCGACCTTATAATGGCTCCAGAAGGAGATTATTGGGATGAAGAGACGCCTTGCCGCACTGGCCGCGATGCTCGCCCTTGCGCTGACGTTGAGCAGCTGTGAGATGGTTGGCCAGCGCACAGCGCCGACGCCGCCTACGGTGTCCGGGTACCTAATCCCGACTGAGCTGTCGGAGTCTGAGATGGGTCTGCTCGACCTATTTGGGACGGATGCCGACGGCTGGCAGCTGTATGATTTCTTTGCTCCGGAGGGCACGCAGTACACCGCGTTCACGCTCTGGCAGCTGGAGGAAGGGGAGTGGCAGGAGCTATCGCACAGTACAGCCGCCACCGCCATGGGTGACGGGCAGGACGGATATGGTGGACGCATCGCCGTACACTTTGACCATGAGACGCTGAGTTTTGAGTACGCCTGCCAGTTCGCAAACGGTACCGTCCGCCACGACCCGCTGATACTGGGCGGGGATGGGGGCGAGAGCCTTGCCTGGGGCGTGTCCTTGCTTGCCGAGAGCACTGCGGCGGATACCAATGCGCCCATGGCGCTGATGCTCATATCTGCCACGAGCGGGAACTCCCACACCCAGTATATACCGCAGATAGGCTTTGACGAGCCGGAGCTCTTCGACGGGTCGCACGTTTACGATTACGCGCTGACGGTTGAGTTTCGCTTATCGCTTGCAGACCAGAGCTGAAAATCTCCCCGGTTTTGAAAAAACCGGGGAGATTTTTTGCGCTTGCTCATCCTTTTGGCCAACCTGATACGTTATACTATATGTGAGGCGGTGAGGAAATGGAGCGCTCGGACGCGGAGTTGGTGCGTCAAATAGGCCGCGGTGAAGCTCAGGCGCTGGACGAACTTGTCCGGCGCTGGTATCCGCGCGTCTGGAAATACGTCTACCGCCTCTGCGGCGACGAGGACGACGCCTGTGACCTGACACAGGACACCTTCCTGGCGGTCGTGCGCTCCGTCGGGAGCTACCGGCCGTGGCGCAGCTTTTCCGGGTGGATATTCACCATAGCGCACAACAAGTGCGTGGACCACTTCCGCCTGGCGCGCCACGACTACGAGCTTCAAACTGCCGACGAGCCGCTCGCGGAGCCGTTTGAACACGCGGCGCTGGAGCGCGCGGCGCTGTCCGAGGCGCTCGGCCGCCTGCCGGAGAAGCAGCGCGAGGCCGTGGTGCTGCACTACCTGGGCGGACTGACGGCAAAGGAGATAGCCGAGCGGACGTCCGCGCCGCTTCCGACGGTGAAAAGCCGGCTGAAGTCCGCGCGCAGGGCGCTGGCCGAGTATTTGCGGGAGGACTGACGATGAACGAGCGTATGGAAAGGGAAATAGAGCGCACCGTGGCGGCGCTGCGCCCCTCTCTGCCTCGCCGGGGAAACTCCGGCGGGATGCCGGCCTTGCTGGGCGTGGCGGCGAGGGAGCTGAGCGTGCCCGTGCTGCTGGCAATCGTAGCCGGTACGGCGGCCTTCGGCGCGCTGCTGGCGGCGGTGCTGAGGACGCCGCTGCTGACCGCATTCTGCACCGCGCCGCTGCCGGCGATGCTCTCGCTGCACCGCTTTGTGCTGAGCGTGAACGAGCCGATGCGGGAGCTGGAGATGACGCTTCGATACTCCTACGCCGAGATGATGACGGCCAGGACGCTGCTGGTGCTGCTGTGGTCCATGCTGGCGCTGCTCGCACTCTCGCTGGTGCTGTGGTCGAAGACTGGCGAGGGCTTCGTCCGCCTCGCGCTGGCGGGGGCGGCGCCGGAGCTGCTGATGTGCGCGCTGGTGCTGCGCCTCGGCAGGAAGGCCGACGCGGCCGTGGTCTCGGCCGTGCTCTGGTGCGCGCTGACCGTGGCGATGGTGCAGTTCAGGCTGGACGAGGTCATGAGCGCGGCGCCGACCTATGTCTATATGCTGCTGGCGCTGGCCGGGGCGGCTGCAATGGCCGCAAGTCTTATGTCGGCGAGGAGGAACGCACATGCTTTTGGCCGCTGAAGCGCGCAAGCACCGCGCCCTGCGAGAGGTGCCGGTCGCATTAGTCCTGGCGCTGGTGTACTTCATTCTCAACGCCGAGCCGCAAAATCCCGTGCAGGATCAGCGCACGCTGTGGTTCCTCACACAGCAGGACATCCGAGCCGGAGTCGGCACCGGGGTGGCCTTCCTGACAGCCGTGGGTTTGCCGAGGCTGATGACCTGTGAGCGCGAGCTGGGCACCGGCGAGCTTATACGCTCCTCGCGGCGGGGAGCGGCGTACACGTTCGGCGCAAAGCTGGGCTACGCCGCCATATACTGCCTGCTGAGCGTGCTGCTGGGCATGGTCTTCGGCCTGGGCGTGAGCGGCTCCGGCTTCGGCTTCGAGGGAGCCTTTGAGCCGGTAGCGGAAGCGTTCTATTACGACGTTAGTCTGACGCCGGGGCTGACGAACATAGGCTACTGTCTGCTGCAATACCTGTTTTTGTACATAGGCACGCTCTACTATGCCGCGCTGGTGCTGCTTATAGCCGCGATATGCCGGAGAGCCGTTCCGGCGGTGATTCTCAGCGGAGGGCTGCACGTGTTCTCCATGCTGGGCAGCACCGACACGATAGGCCGCTTCCTGGGGTACGACATCGGCAATGCGGCGTTCAGGCTGCACCTGCTGCTGCCGGGGGGATTCGTGCTGCACGACAGCTTCAATACGCGCTACTGGAGTTCGCTGCCGCAGTGCGCGGCGAGCCTGGGCTGCGTCTGGAAGCCGCTGTCGTTCGCGCCGGCGATGACCGCGGCGCTGGTTCTGGCGCTGTGGCTGATCTATAAGAGGAGGGACAAAAGATGAAGACCGCCAGGCACTCTGACAGCCTGCTGCTTGGCGAGGCGCGAAAACACCTGGCCTTTCGCGAGGTGTGGGTGGCTCTGGCGCTGACGCTGGTGTATTTCGTCCTCTTTGCCAAGCCGATGTCCGACGTGGAGACCAGGTGGCTCATAACTCAGCACGAGATATACAGAATGGGCAACATAGGCGTGGCGTTCATGCTGATAACCACCCTGCCGAGGCTCGTGACCTGCGAGGGCGATTACGGCACCCGCGCGCTAATCTGCGCATCCCGGCACGGGGCGAGGGACACGTTCCGCGCAAAGCTGGGCTATGCCGCCGTCTGCTGCCTTGCGTGCGTGCTGCTGGCCATGGTCTTCGGCCTGGGCGTGAGCGCGGGCGGCTATGGCTTCAAGGGTGCGTTTGAGCCGGTGGCGGAGGCGCAGTATTACAGCGTAAGGCTGACGCCGGGACTTACGAACATAGGCTACTGCCTGCTGCAATACCTGTTTTTCTACGTCGGAGCGCTGTATTTCGCGGCGTTTGTGCTGCTGGTGGCGGCGCTGACACGGCGCGCGGCGTTGACGGTGGGGCTGTGCACGCTGCTGTATGTCTACGGCGTGCTGTGCAACACCGGGGTAATGGTTACCCTGGTCGGAGACTCGTGGCTGATTAACGCGGCGTACGTGCTGAACCTGCTGCTGCCGACGGGGTTCATCACGCACGAGAGCTTCAACGCGCTGTACTTTGACCCGCATCTCATGCCGTATAGTCACCGGGGAACCGGAGGCGACCTGGGCTACGTCTGGATAGCCCTGCTGTACGCCTTCGCGGTCACGGCGCTGATAGTGTTTGCGCTCTGGCGCGTGTACCGGAGGAGGGACAGGACGTGAGCGAGTTCGGACGCATGTACAAAAACGCCCTGACCTGGGGCGTGCTGGCCGCCGGACTGCTGTTTCGCGGCGCGCTGGCCGCGATGGACGCGCTCTACCGCGGCGGCAGCTTCTGGCAGAGAGCGGCGGGATTCTGGGACGGGACAGGCTCGGTCGCGCTGGCCGCGCTGGTGCTTCTGGCGCTGATACACGTGTTCTCCGCCGACCGGGAGACGGGGGTCGAGGAGCTTGTCCTGACCACGCCGTTCGGGCGGGGGAGGCTGTTCGCCCGGAGGATAGCGGCGGCGGCGCTCGCCGCCGTGACCGGCGCGCTCATACTCGCTGCGGGCAACCTGGCGCTGTCGGCGCTGCTTTCGAGCGAGCCCGTGCCGGTGGGCTGGCTGAGCGGCTATGCGCGCACGAGCCTTACGGCGGTGCTGGGCGCGGCGCTGTACGCCGTGTTCGCCGGCTGCATCTGCGACGCGCTGAGGGCTCATGCCGCCGCCGTGTGCCTTGCGGGCGCGCCGGTGGCGCTGGCCTACTTCGTCAACACCGCAGGCGTGGACTTGAGCGCGGCAATGCGCCTGGTGCAGGGCGGGGCCTTCACTCCGCTGATGCGCGGCAGGGCGCCCGAAGGGAACGCGGCGCTCTGGGCTGCCTGGTACGCGCTGCTGCTCACGGCCGTTCTGGCCTGGGCACTTAAATCGAGAAAGGGGAGGAAGGCGCTGTGACGCTCAAATGTGAGAATATAAGCAAGCTGTACGGAGATACCGCCGCGCTGTCGCACGTGGAACTGGAGCTGGGGCGCGGGATATACGGCCTGCTCGGACCCAACGGGGCGGGCAAGACCACGCTGATGCGCATCATGACGGACTTGCTGGAGCCGTCTGCCGGACGCGTCACGCTCGACGGTGTGGACATCTCCTCGCTGGGCGCGGATTACCGCGCGCGGCTGGGATACCTGCCGCAGGAGCTGGGGCTGTATCCGGGCTTCACCGCGGAGCAGTTCCTGCTGTACATCGCAAGGCTCAAGGGCATCGAGCGCGAGACTGCGCGCCGGCAGTGCGGCGAGCTGCTCGAGCTGGTGGGCCTGACGCACAAGGCGAACAAGAAGCTGCGCGGCTTCTCGGGCGGAGAAAAGCAGAGGGTGGGTCTGGCTCAGGCGCTGCTTGGCTCGCCGGACATCCTCATCCTGGACGAGCCGACCAGCGGGCTGGACCCCGCCGAGCGCATGAGGCTGCGCGACGTGCTCGGCGCGCTCTCGACCAGGAGCACCGTCCTGCTCTCGACGCACATAGTCTCCGACCTGTCCGTCGTGGCGAACGAGGTGATACTGCTCAACAGCGGCGCGGTCATCGCCTTCGACAGCCCGGCCAACCTGCTCAGCCCGCTGCGAGGCCGCGTCTGGCAGGTCAGCTGCGGCAGCGAGGCGGAGGCGGAGTTCACGGGCAGGTATCCGTGCAGCGGCGTGCGGCGCGACATGGGCGTGAGCACGCTGAGGCTCATCTCCGACGAGCCGCCCTCCCGCGACGCCCTCGAGGCGGAGCCGAATATGGAGGACATGTACCTGTGGTACTTCAAGAGATAAAAAGAGAGCCGGTCGCAAGACCGGCTCTCTTGATATATGGGATATCAGGCTCAGTTTATCAGCTTGGCGACTTCCTCGGCGAGGTCGTCCTGGCGCTTCTCGATGCCTTCGCCCTTCTCAAAGCGGATGTAGCCGTTCACCGTGATGGTGGTGCCCAGCTCCTTGGCAACGTTGGCGACGTGCTGCTCGACGCTGACCTTGTCGTCCTTGACGAACGGCTGCTGCAGCAGGCAGATCTCGCTGAAGTACTTGTTCAGGCCGCCCATGA
>UQQF01000052.1 GCA_900543085.1 uncultured Eubacteriales bacterium
ACTTAGGGGAATAGCTCAGTTGGCAGAGCGACGGTCTCCAAAACCGTAGGCCGAGGGTTCGAAACCTTCTTCCCCTGCCAGGGCGGCGCTTGGGCGCCGCCCTAGTTTTTTTGCCCTGGAGAAATTCCCGGCGGTTTGCGGGGCTGGCGGCCGCGTTTTACAGCTGGGACAAATAGGCGCACGAATGCCCGCCGTGGTTTCGGCGGGCATTTATCGTTGACGCGGGCGCGGTGCATATATTATAATTAAGTGTAATAATATGTCGGCGGGTCCAATGCCCGCAATGTTTGGAGGAAGTAATATGTCCGGTGTAATTTCCCGGGGCGTGCGCGCCCCGATAATCCGCGAGGGTGACGACATAGTCTCGATCGTTGCCGACAGCGTCGAGCGTGCGATGAGCGAGGACGGCTTCGAGCTGCACGAGCGCGACGTGGTCGCCGTGACCGAGAGCGTGGTCGCCCGCGCCGACGGCAACTATGCCAGCATCGACGACATCGCGGCCGACGTCCGCGCCAAGCTCGGCGGCGGCACCGTGGGCGTGGTGTTCCCGATACTCTCCCGCAACCGCTTTGCCATCTGCCTGCGCGGCATCGCCCGCGGCTGCAAAAAGGTCGTGCTCATGCTCAGCTACCCGAGCGACGAGGTCGGCAACCACCTGTTCAGCCTTGACGCCCTGGACGAGAGCGGCGTCGACCCCTACCGCGACGTGCTCAGTCTGGCCAAGTACCGCAGCTACTTCGGCCGGGTGCGCCACCCCTTCACCGGCGTGGACTACGTGGAATACTACGAGCAGATCATCCGCGAGGAGGGCGCCGACTGCGAGATCATCTTCGCCAACCGCCCCGAGGCCATCGTGAACTTCACCCACGACGTGCTGTGCTGCGACATACACTCCCGCTACCGCACCCAGCGGCACATCAAGGCCGCCGGCGGCGAGCACGTGCTCACCCTCTGCGACATACTCAACGAGAGCGTGAACGGCTCCGGCTGGTGCCAGTTCGGCCTGCTCGGCTCCAACAAGGCCACCGAGGACAAGGTCAAGCTCTTTCCGAAGAACGCCCAGGCCGTCGCCGACGGCATCCAGGCGGAGCTGCTAAAACGCACCGGCGTCAAGGTCGAGGCCATGGTCTACGGCGACGGCGCCTTCAAAGACCCCTCGGGCAAGATCTGGGAGCTGGCCGACCCCGTCGTCAGCCCCGGCTACACCGAGGGTCTGCGCGGCGTGCCCAACGAGCTGAAGCTCAAGTACCTGGCCGACAACGAATTCGCCGACCTGAGCGGCGAGGCGCTGCGCGAGGCCATCAAGGGCTCCATCCGCGCCAAGGACGCCGACCTCAAGGGTCAGATGGCCAGCGAGGGCACCACGCCCAGGCAGCTCACCGACCTCATAGGCTCGCTGTGCGACCTCACCAGCGGCAGCGGCGACAAGGGCACGCCCGTCATCGTCGTGCAGAACTACTTCAAGAACTACGCCGAGTAACATATAATACCGGGGGAGGTAGAGGTGTGTGAAATGCCCTAAATGCGGCCTGGAGGTCGTGATTGCCACAGACATGTGCCCCCAGTGCGGATACAAGTACAACTTCAACGGCGCCGCGTCACCAGGCGGCGCCTCCGATTCCGAGCGTTCCGGCCGGGCTCGCGGCGACGAAAGCGAGCGCTGGACGCGCGCCGGCGTATACACCGGCTCTGTACGCACGGAGAAAAGCAGCCGCGCCGGCGAGGGGACGCGCGGTATGCGCTGGTACAGCGCGGTTGTTAACATAATTCTACCTATAACTGCTGTGTACTATTTCTACCGCGGCGTAAGCTCTCTCAGCAACGCTTTTATAATGCAGCCTTTGGGCGATTTCTTCTGGTTTTACCGTCTGACGCCCTGGCTTCTGGCTGTTCAGGTAGTTGACACCCTTGTTTACATAATATCTGGTATTGCGGCGCTGATAGCCATGAAGCGGCTCAAGAGCTTTGATTGGCGGGGCGTGAAGCTCTACCTCGCGTCCATAATTGTTCCCGTCCTGGTTCACATGGTTTGCGAGGTGCTTTGGATGACCTATTTCGACTTCTACGCCTACGCCTTCTCTCTGACCGTTGAATTCGTCGCCGCAGTGGCTTACGTGGTGGTGACGAGCGTGTACTTCTCGCGCAGGCGCGAGATGTTCCACGGCTGATAGTTTTAAGTCCGCGGGGGACGCCTTTTGCACGGCAAAAGGCCTCCCCCGTACTTTTATTGCGCTCAGGCGGGCTTATACTGCCGGCCGGTGTGGTCTATCTCATACTCGCCCGTGAGGAGTATCTCGCCTATGGGCACGATGGTGTAGCCGTCGGCGAGCAGGGACTCTATGATGCCCGGCAGCGCCTCGGGAGTGTGCTCGGCGGCGTTGTGGAACAGCACTATGCTCCCGGGCTGGACGTTTTCGGTCACGCGCCGGGTTATCTCGGCGGCGGTCAGCCCCTTCCAGTCCAGGCTGTCCACGTCCCACTGCACGGCGGTGACGCCCATCGAGTTTATCGTGTCTATGACGTGGTCGTCGTACTCCCCGTAGGGGCAGCGGAACAGCGTCGGACGCACGCCGGTCAGCGCCTCTATTTTGTCCGAGCAGGCGTTGATCTCCGCGACAATCTGGTCGCCGGAGAGCTTGGCGAAGTGCGCGTGAGTGTCGGAGTGGTTCATGACCTCCATGCCCGCCTCATGCAGCTGCATCACGCTCTCGGGGTATTTGTCCACCCACTCCCCCACTATGAAGAATGTGGCCTTCACGTTGTAGCTGTTGAGTATGTCTATGAGCTGCTGCGTGTCCTCATTGCCCCAGGCGGCGTCAAAGCTCAGCGCCACGTACTTGCCGTCCCGCTCCACGCTGTATATGGGCAGGCTCCGCTGCGTCGCGGACGCCCCCACCACCGCCGGGGCGTTCACCACCGTGAGTATGAGCGCTATGGCCAATATGAACGCCGCGCCGCTCATGAGCGCGCGGTGCCCGAGCGCGAAGTCACTCACGCGGCGGATAAAGTTCCTGATTTTCATGTCCGCACCCCCTCGTCAGAGGATATGCCATCGGAATCCGGGATATGAACACGCCTTGAGCTGAATATTTCTTGTACCTGGGGTTAGAAATATGTTATACTGTAGCAAATACCCGGAGGGTGGTGAAACGATGGCCGGAAAGAGCAAGTACACCTTTGACAGCAAGATACACGTCTACCGCGCCACCAGGCGCATGACGCAGCAGGAGCTGGCCGACCTGGTCGGCGTGTCCCGCCAGACCATCATGCAGCTCGAGCGCAACCGCTACAACCCCTCCATGCTCCTGGCCTACAGCATAGCCCGGGTGTTTGACGTGACGATTGAGGATCTGTTTGAGTTTAGGGAGAACTGAGTCATGGGGGAAATGATATACAATTTTTTAAATAGCAGCCGGATAGTATTGCCGCTTGCCGTTGTCTGTATAATTAGCTTTGTCTTTTTCGTGGTCTACGCACTTTCAAAAGAAGGTCGTGACGAGCATGGAAGGGCAATTTTGGGCAGCGCTTGCATATATAGCGCGATAATTTTATTCGTGGCGATGAACATCTTTACACAGTTTACGTACACAGTTGCCAGTAACGTTGTTATCTTTACAAATTCTATTAGATTAGTTTTCGCGGCTTTTTTTCTGAGCGCTGACATAGCTGTTCTTGTTTTGCGAAAGCTTCGCTAGTTTTATCCATGAGACATATCAATCTTGCGCCGAGATTTTACGGCGCAAGATTTTTATATACAAATGAATGAAATACTTGATATTATGAGTTAAATATTATATACTGGCTCCACCATACAGAGACAAAATGACAGATCGGAGGAAATCGGTATGAAAGCGAATCAGGCCGAAAAAGACTTCAGGGACATGAGCGGCGCGCTGAAGGCGTCGGGGTACAGAGAAAAGCTGGTGACCGTAAAGCCGGCGCGGGCGATGCTCGGAGGGCTTCTGTGCGCGCTGCCGTTCGCGGCGGTGTTCGGCGCGGTGTACCGCCTGCTGCTGACAGACCGCGCGCACCTCTCCGACGCGGGTGGACCGGGTTTCTACGCCATGTTTATCGGCATAGTCATAGTCTCGGCGCTGGTGCACGAGCTGCTCCACGGCCTGGGCTGGGCGCTTGCGGGCGGCCGGGGCTGGGGCGCGGTTCGGTTCAACTTCAGCGCCCTGATGCCGAGCTGCGCGTGCACCGCCCCGCTCGGGCGTGGGCAATACCTTGCCGGGGTGCTGGCGCCCTTTGTGCTGCTCGGCGGCGGGAGCGTGGTTTTCATGTTCGTCTACCCTGGCACGGTGTCCGTGCTCACCATGCTTGTCAATTTCCTCCTCTCCGGGGCGGACCTGCTGATAGCTTTCAGCGCGATGCGCGAGCGCGGCGCGCTGATTGCTGACCATCCGACCCAGGCCGGCTACGCCGCCTTTCGTCGCTGAGGCGCACTTTACTGCTGTAAAACGGCCTTGCGCACTTGCCGCCTTTGGAGTATAATAATTTATCCATGTGGATAAAGGAGAGAGACAGCATGAAGTTTTCGTCCAAAATCGAGAGGTGCGAGCTTTCGCCCATGCGCAAGTATGCCCCCTACGCCAACGCCGCGCGCGCCAGGGGCATGAGGATCTTCCCGCTGAACATAGGTCAGCCGGACATTGAAACTCCCACGGAGTTCTTTGACGCGGTGCGCAATTTCTCCACCCCCGTGCTCGAGTACGCGCCCAGCGACGGCGTCGCCGAGTACCTGGAGGCGGTGCGCGACTACTATCACCGCATCGGCCATACGGATTTGACGACCGCCAACATCCTGGCCACCAACGGCGGCAGCGAGGCGCTCTGGATGACCATGAGCACCATCCTTGACGACGGCGACGAGATAATCGTCCCCGAGCCATACTACCCCAACTACTCCACCTTTGTCACGCTTGCAGGCGGCAAGACCTGCCCCATCCCCACCACCGCCGAGGAGGGCTATCACTACGCCAACCGCGAAAAGATCGAAGCCCTGATAAACGAGCACACCCGCGCAATTATGATAACCAACCCCGGCAACCCCACTGGCGCCGTGCTCACCCGCGAGGAGATGAAGATGCTGGCCGGGCTGGCTCATGAGCACAACCTCTTTCTCGTCGCCGACGAGGTCTACCGCGAGTTCTCCTACGACGGCGAGCAGATGGCCAGTATGCTGGAGTTCCCCGAGGCCGCCGAGAACGTCATCGTCATCGACTCCGTCTCCAAGCGCTTCTCCGCCTGCGGCGCGCGCATTGGCGCGGTCATCTCCCGCAACGCCGAGTTCCTCAGCGAGGCCATGAAGGTCTGCCAGGGCAGGCTCTGCTGCCCGACCCTCGACCAGGTCGGCGCGGCCGCGCTCTACGGCGTGGGCAGCGAGTACTTCGCCGCCGTCAAGGACGAGTACCGCCGCCGCCGCGACACCGCCTACGAGATGCTCATGCAGATCCCCGGCGTCGTCTGCCGCAAGCCCGAGGGTGCGTTCTACCTGATGGCCAAGCTGCCCGTGGACAGCACGGACGCCTTCCAGATCTGGATGCTGGAGCACTTCTCCGCCAGCGGCGACACCGTCATGATAACCCCGGGCGAGGGCTTCTACACCACCCCCGGCAAGGGCGTCAACGAGGCGCGCCTGGCCTACGTGCTCAAGCACGACGACCTGGTGCGCGCCATGCGCGTCCTCGCCGAGGCCATAGAGGCCTACAACAACCGCTGACAGCGCAAAATAACGCACCAAAAAGGCCGCGGGCTGGCGCCCGCGGCCTCTTTGTTTTTACGGCTTTTGACCCGGCTCGACGTCAAACAGCTCCTGCGGCTTGCAATCCGGGGAATTTTGTGTTATTATGTAAAGCTGAAATACCCCTCAACGGAGGCAAGCCATGAAAAAAACGCGAAAGCTGCGCATCGTCTGCGCAGCGCTGGCTGTGTTTGTCACCGTCGCCGCGCTGCTGCCCGGCATCTCCGGGACGGACGCGCTGGCGGTGTCACAGTCACAGATCGATGCGCTGGAGGAGCAGCGGGACGCGCTGCGCGCCGAGCGCGAGGAGATGCAGGCCGGCATAGACGAGCTGGAAGCCCAGCAGGCCGACGTGTTGCAGCAGAAGGCCGCGCTGGACGCGCAGAACGAGGTCTACCGCCAGGAGATAGAGCTGATTGAAGAACAGGTCTCGCTCTACACCCAGCTTGTGGAGCAGAAGCGCCAGGAGGTAGAGCTGGCCACCCAGGCCGAGAGCGAGCAGCTGGCCACCTACCGCCGCCACGTGCGCGCGATGGAGGAGAACGGGCGCTATACCTACCTCTCCATCCTCTTTGGCTCCAGGAGCCTGGGCGAGCTGATGAGCAACCTGGACATGATAGGCGAGATCATGGAGGCCGATCAGCGCAGCTATGAGCAGTACACCGCCGCCCGCGAGCAGTCCGAGCAGATACAGGCCGAGTACGAGACCATGCTCACCGAGCTGGATTCCCGTCAGAGCGAGCTTGAGACGGAAAAGGCCGCGCTGGAGGTCCAGATCGACGAGGCCACCCAGATGATAGTCGACCTGGAGGCTCAGCTCGAGACCGACCGCGCCGCGTACGAGGAGCAGCTCGCCAAGGAGGCTGCGCTCGAGGCGGATATACAGGAGATGATTGCCGAGCTCGAGCGGCAGGAGGCCGCGAACAGCATAGTCTCCACCGGCACCTACATATGGCCCCTCCCCGGTTACAGACCCGGCAGCGCCTACGGCTGGCGCATACACCCCATCTGGGGCGACAGGCGCTTCCACGCCGGCGAGGACATCGGTGCACCGATGGGCACGCCGATACTGGCCGCCGACAGCGGCCTGGTCACGGTCATACCCGACAACGGCAACGGCTACGGCAACTACATCATGATTAACCACGGCGGCGGGCGCGTCACGCTCTACGCGCACATGAGCGGCTTTGCCGTTTCCAACGGCGCCACCGTCACGCAGGGGCAGACCATCGGCTATGTCGGCTCCACCGGCAACTCCACGGGACCGCACCTGCACTTCGAGGTTCGCGTCAACGGCGCGACCACCGACCCCAAGAGCTATTTCAGCTTCGGCTGAGCTGGCGAATAGTAAAAGGACATGGGCAGTGCCCATGTCCTGAGACTGTCAAAAAAGGCTCTCGACGGCCTTTTTTGACAATAAAGTCCCCCGGCCGCAAGCGGCCGATGGAGACCGGCGCTGCGCTCTGCGCCTCGGTTGTCCGCCAAGGGCGGACAATTCGACGCTCGCTCCGCGAAATGTATTTTCGGCGACGTACACGCCGCCGCCGAAAATGATTACAGTCCCTTTCGCGCCCACAGGGCGCGAAACTCTGCGAGGCTTTTTCGACAAACTGAGGACATGGGCAGTGCCCATGTCCTTTTTGCGTTTTTATCAGTGACGTCTCCAGGTGTCCGGGGAGAACAGGAGCAGTATGGGGAATATCTCCAGACGGCCTGCGAGCATTGCAAAGCTCATGATGACCTTGGACAAGTCCGAGAATATGTCGTAGCTGCCCATGGGGCCTGCCGGTCCCAGGCCGGGGCCGACGTTGGACATGCAGCTGACGACCGAGGCAAAGGTGGTCTCAAAGTCATAGCCGTCCAGCGAAACCAGAGCCGTGGCGGCGAAGGTCAGCAGGAAGTACAGCGCTATGAACACCAGCGTATTGTGCACCGTTGCCGCAGCGATGGGCTTTCCGTTGACGCGCACGCTGACGGTGCGGCGCGGGCTGAGCATTCGGCTGAGCTCGGCTCCCGCGCTTTTGAAGAAGATGATTATGCGCGAGACCTTCAGTCCGCCGCCCGTGCTGCCGGCCGAGGCGCCTATCAGCATCACAAGTATCAATATGCTCTTTGAAAACGCCGGCCAGAGCGTGAAGTCCGCCGTCGCGAAGCCGGTGGTCGTCATCAGCGACGACACCTGGAACAGAGAGTAGCGCAGCGCGTTCCAGAATCCGCCGTACTCGTCGAGTATGTCCAGCGCAATGAGCAGCGACGCGCCCAGAGCTATGCCGAAGTAGGCCAGGAACTCGCTGTCGGTCAGCGCGCTCTTGAACTTGCGCATTATCAGCAGGAAGTAGATGGAGAAGTTCACACCAAAAAGCAGCATGAAAACGCTCGTCACGATGTCTATGTACACGCTGTCATAGAAGCCTATGGAGAGCTGCTTCACCGAGAAGCCGCCGGTTCCGGCAGTGGCCATGGCGTGGTTGAGCGAGTCGAAAAACGGCATTCCGCCCGCACAGAGGAGCACGATAAGCATAACCGTCAGCGCGATGTAGATGAGATATGTGATCGCGCTGGATGTGCGAATGCGGGGCACCAGCTTGCCGAAGGACGTGCCGGGCACCTCTGCGCGCATGATGTACATGCTCCTGTCCTCGCTCATTGGCAGGACGGCCATGATGAACACCAGCACGCCCATACCGCCTATCCAGTGCGACAGGCTGCGCCAGAGCAGCAGTCCATTGCTCATGGACTCCACGTCCGTGAGTATCGTGGCGCCCGTCGTCGTAAAGCCGGAGACTATCTCAAAGAACGCGTCTACGTAGCTTGGGATCTCTCCTGAGAACACGAAGGGCAGCGCGCCCACCGCACTCATGAGCACCCACGCCAGCGCCACGCTGACAAAGCCCTCGCGCGCGTACATGTCGTGGCTCTTGACCCTGGGCAGGTTCAGCAGCACGGCCAGCACGGCGGCTATGGCCGCGGTCTCCGCGTACCAGAGCAGGCTCTCACCGTAGCACAGGGCGGTTATCATGCTCGGTACCATGAGCACGGCCTCCAGCCCCATAACGCGGCCTAGGATTTTGGAGATTATAGGATAGTTCATCGCCTCAGCCCTCGAAGATGTCGCTGAAGCGCTTCATGCCGAACTTGGTCGTGACGGCGATAACCACGTCGTGCTTCTCAAAGGTGTCGGTACCTCCGGGGATGATGCACTGGCTGTTGCGTATTATCGCGGCTATCAGGACGTCGCGGCGGATACTCAGGTCGCGCAGCGGGACGCCAAGCATGTCGCCGTCGCCGCGTATGGCGAACTCTATGACCTCGGCCTTGCCGTAGGCTATGTCGTGCAGGGACTCAATGCCCGCGATGTCTATCGAGTGCTGGACGCCGCGGACATAGCTGACGACGATGTCGGCGGCGCTGTTCTTGGGCAGGACGAAGCTGTCCAGCTTGGCGTCGCCCGCCATGAGGCGGAAGCTGTCCTCGTTGACCTTGGTGATGACCTTGCCGGCACCGGAGCGGCGCGCGAACATGCTGGTGATGATGTTGTTCTGGTCGCTGCCGGTCAGAGCCACGAAGGCGTCGGCGCTGCGTATGCCCTCCTCCTCCAGCAGGTGCGGGTCGGTACCGTCGCCCAGGAGGACTTCGGCCTTGGGCATGATCTCCTTGATGACCTCGCAGTGATCCTCGTCGCGCTCTATGATCGTCACGCGGATGCCCGCGCCCAGCAGCGAGGTGCCGAGATAGAGCGAGATGCGCCCGCCGCCGAGTATCATGACGTTCTTGACCGAGCGCTTGTATGCGCCTATGGCCTTGAAGAAGGAGCTTATGGCCAGCGGAGCTCCGACGGCGTGTATGACGTCGCCTGCCTCCAGCACGAAATTGCCTCGCGGTATGACGACCTTATCCCTGCGCTCCACGACCGCTATGAGTATGCCGCGGCCGTACTTGGAGCCGAACCTGTCAAGGCGCAGCCCGCAGAGCGGCGAGCTCTCCTCCACGATATGCTCGACCATCTCGGCCCTGCCCTTGGCAAAGGAGTCGACCTTCGCAGCGCTGGGGAAGCGCAGTATGCGCGAGATGTCCGCCGCCGCGGCCTGCTCCGGGTTGAGCACGAGCGAAAGACCCAGCTCGTCCTTGAGGAAGACCATCTGGCGGAAATACTCCATGGTGCGCACGCGCGCGATGGTGTTCTTGACGCCCAGCTTTTTGCCGGTGAGGCAGCAGAGCATATTCACCGCGTCGTCGTTCGTCACGGCTATGAGCAAGTCGGAGTCGCCGACCTCCGCCTGGCTGAGCACGCTGTAATCCGCGCCGTTGCCGAGCAGGGTCATGACGTCCATACTGTTTGAAACCGTCTCCAGGTTTTGCTCGTCGTCGTCCACGACCGTGATGTCGTGCCCCTCGTCGGCGAGCCTGAAGGCGATCTCCTTGCCCATGCGTCCCGCGCCTACAATGACAATTTTCATTTGTACCTATTCTCCAATCTCCATTTGGGGACTGTGTCCCGCCTATATTCGCGCCATGAGGGCGCAAAGCAGCGCGCCGGGGCGGCCGCAGCCGCCTTGGCACGCGGATGAATATACACCCGTCAGACTTTCTTCCGGCGGCGCTTCCTTCTGCCGCGGTTGCGCGGCTGCGCGGCCTTGGCGGCGTAATACTCCTGCATCGCCTCGTCGGCGTTGTACGCAAGGCAGGCGGCCGAATAGCTGCCGTCGGGCTGGTGCTTGAACCTTATCCTCAGCAGCAGCTTGCCGTCGTCGGCGCACTCCGCCAGATTCATGTAGCGATGATCCCCTTGGTTGACCCACTTGCTGAAGGTCAGGCTGCCGCCGCAGACCGGGCAGTGCGGCTCGGAGAGCTGCTTGTCCGCAAAGGCGTCGCCCTTGGAGGCGTAGCCGGCAAACGAGGCGTGGGCAATAGGCTCGGCGACGTCGTTGGCCTTGTGGGCGCGCGGGGTTCGCCGGGCGAGTATCTCCGGAGCCTCGGCATACTGAGCAAGCCCCGACACCATGTCCAGCTTCGAGCACACCAGAGCGGTGTTATAGGCGTCGCCCAGAGCGTCGTGCGCGACGCGCGTCTGCTCTATCCCGAAGTGTTCCATGGCCGTGCCGAGGCTTTTCTGGTTCTTGTCTCCGTCGGTCTGGAGATTATAGATGAGCTGGAGGTTCACCCAGCCGTCTATCCAGTCCCAGTCGAGATCATGTATGATGATATTTTGCTCCATTATGCCCTGGTCGTCGTAGCCCCAGGTCAGGAAGGTCACCCCGTCGCCGCACCACTCGCGGAAGCGCGCGAGCGCCTCCGGGAAGGGCACGCCGTGGCTGAGCCGCTCCTTGTCAAAGCCCGTGAGCTTTTTGACCTTGTAGTGCATACGCTTGAAGTAGACCGGCTTGACGTCTATCTGGAACTCCTCGCCGGGGGTCATGTCATCATTGAGCCTGACGGCGCCTATCTGTATGATCTCGCCGCGCAGGTGTATGGGAAGCCTGTTGAACACGGAGGACTTGGAGCTCATCGCCTGATTCCACTCTAAGTCCACCACAACGTAACTCATTACTCTACCGTCCCCTTTGTTCACACATTCGTAAGAAATTATACCACAGTGCAAAGTGGATGGCAATTACCATTGCAAGGTTTTATTAAATTTTGCCCTCGGCGCCTCCACCGCCCGGAAAACGCAAAAAGCTCCCCTACCGGGGAGCTTTTTGGTTCAGATATTCATCGGCTCGGCGCCCTTTTTAAAGTGCAGCTCCTTCAGACCCTCCACTTCGTCGCAGACGGTTTTGAACGAGCACACCGAACAGTCGGTCGCAAGTCCGTCCATAATGTGGTTGAGCGTGAGCGTTATAGCGTCGACCTTCTTCGCCGTGTCGGCCAGTTCCTTGCACATGGCTCTGTCTCCGGTGACGAAGATGATGCACACGTGGTCGATCAGCTTGTTTTCCTTGTACTTCTTTATGAAACTGTTGCCTATATTGCGGAAGCTGATGCCATGCTTTATGGCCTGCTTGCTGACACGCACCTGCTCGCGCCCGTTCTCGGGCGAGACGCGCATCATGTAGCCCTGGGGGAAGACGTGGTACTTCACGAACTCCATGTCCCGTATCGTGCGGAACGCCTCCTGGTCGTCGCCGCTTATCGAGTTGACGTGCAGCAGCACGATGCGGGCGAAGGGCGAGTCGGCGCGCAGCTCGTTCAAGTCCTGCCCGACAAGCAGTATCCTGTCCTCCGGAACCAGCGAGGCGTCGGTCGTGACGCAGGTGCAGTTGCTGGCCGGCAGGTTGCTCCCGCCCAGCTCGTACGCGGCGTCGCGGGTCAGCACAAGCTCGTTCGCGCCGTTGTCCTTCCAGGCTTTTCCCGGCTCGTACCCCCAGGACTTGGGGGCACGAGCCTCGATGCGCTCTTTCAGTTCGTGGATTGTGCTGTTGTAAAGCTCCATATCAGAACTGAACGTCCCTTGGCTTGCGGTCGTGGAATTTGTTCAGCACGGTGTAGAGCCAGCCCACGAGTTTCATATCCAGGTTCAAGAAGTAGATTGTGAAAAGCACGCCGACCGTCGCGGCAAAGACGCCCAGCAGGGTCTTGAATATCCTGCCGAAAATGCAGCCTTTCTTCATTTGGACCATTCCTTTCCCGGCCGGGACGCTCAAGCGCCCTTGGCCATGCCTTTCTGACGGGCGTACTCCGCGGCGCCCAGCGCGCCCATGAGCTGCGGGTCGGTCTTGAGGTTGATGACCTTCAGCTTCAGCACGTGCTCTATGGCCTCTTTCAGGCCCTCGTTCTTGGCGCAGCCGCCGGTGAGGGTGATGGAGTCGGTGGCGCCGGCCTTCTTCGCCATGACGAAGCAGCGCTTGGCGACGGCCATCTCGATGCCGGCCGCGATCTCGTCGGTGGGCTTGCCCTCGCCGACGAGGGTGATGACCTCGCTCTCGGCGAAAACGGTGCACTGCGCGGTGATGGGGATGACGTTCTTGGCGGAGAGGCTCAGGTTCGAGAACTCGGGCAGGCTCAGCTCGAAGGCGTTGGCCATGGCCTCAAAGAAACGTCCGGTACCGGCGGAGCACTTGTCGTTCATGGCGAAGTTCTTGACGGTGCCGTCGGTGTCGATGCTGATGCCCTTGACGTCCTGGCCGCCGATGTCGATGATAGCGCGGACGTTGGGGTCGGTGACGTGCACGCCCATGGCGTGGCAGCTTATCTCGGAGATGTTCTCGTCGGCGAAGGGCACCTTATTGCGGCCGTAGCCGGTGCCTATGAGGTAGGCGAGGTCTTCGCTGCTGTTGAGCTCGGGAACCTGGTCGATTACCTCCTTCATCGCCACGATGGCGCTCTGCTCGGAGTTGATTTTGCTCCTTATAGTGGTGTTGGCAACCATTTTGCCGGTCTCGTCGAGGATGACAGCCTTCGTATAGGTTGAGCCAACGTCGCAGCCTCCAAAGTACTTCATTTATTTTATCCTCCAATCAGTCTTGTTATTAAAGGGATTGGTTTGCGTGCCGGATTGCCGCCCGGCAATCAGCGAGAGATCACCAAGTGATGTCGTCCTCGAACTCTATCAGGCTCTCGTCGGTGGGTTCGGCCTGGATGATGGCGCGCATGTAGTTGCTGACCTTGGCGCGCATGTCGCGGCGGGAGACGGTGCGCGGATCCATGAGGTCGTGCTCGACCCAGATGAGGTGCAGTCCGCGCTCGCGAGCCTGCTCGTCAAAGAGACCCTGCAGGCCGGCCATGGTCTTGCAGCAGACGTGCTGGTACATGATGATGAAGTTGGCGTTGAACTGCTCGCAGACCTTCCACAGCTCGTCAAGGACGTGGACGTAGCCGCCGTTGGTGTGCTTACGCATGACCATGCGCTCGTAGAGGCGGGCGAGGTCGCGGATGGCCTCGTCATGATCCTCGGTCTCAAGCTGCTTGGTGAAGTTCAGGCTCTCCATCTCGACGAGGACGCCGATGCCCCAGGCGTTGGCCAGCCAGTTGGAGAAGTTCGCGTAGTAGTGAGCCGGGCAACTCCAGACGACGGCGCGATACTTCATCGGGTGGCGGTAGGGGTTGCACTTTTCGTCGTAGCTCTTGTACATGAGCTTGCGGACCTTGTAGAACGTCTTCATGACGCCCGGCTCCAGGCCGCCGTCCATCTCGTAGTTCCACTTGCGGAACAGCTCGTAGCACGGGCCGATGAGCTGCGGATACGGAGTGGAGTTCATCTCCCACTTCTCCATCTCCATCTTGGTCTGCTCGTTGAAGCGCTTTATGACGGTGAAGTAGTGATCCCAGTCCCACTTCTCGCCGGTGAGGTCTTCGACCCACTTTATGCAGTGCCACATATCCTGCGCGCCGCACTCGACGGTGTCCTCGTCGTCGTAGCGGACAGGCAGCGTGAGCGGGAACGTGGGCAGACCCAGCTTCTTCAGGCGGCGCTCCTGGAAGCTCGTCGCCATGTCGGAGCCGTCGCAGGGGGTGCTGGTGGAGATGAAGCCGAGGCCGCAGTGAGGCAGAGCGTCGACGATGGCGCTGCCGCTCTCGCTGGTGGGCACCGGGCAGGTGTCGGCGGGCAGGCCGTAGCTCTCGACCGCGTCTATGTACGGGATACAGATGAGCTGGTCGAGCTCGGAAACCAGGAACACGGGTATGAGCTGGTACGGCACGCCGACAAGTCCCGGGAAGCCGGCCATCATCTGAGCCATGGTCATCTCGTCGAACAGCAGCATCTTGCTGTTGATCTTCTCGTTGCCGCCGATGCGCTTGTCGGCCATAAGCAGGTTGGCGATGCAGTTTTCGGTGTAGCGGTACACGTCCGCCATGAGCAGGCGGTTCATGGTGACGGCTCTGCCGCGGTAGCCGAGGGTGTTGCGGTCAAAGAAGGCCGGGCAGGCCAGATACGAGCTGAACCAGCGGTACTCAAAGAGTCCGAGCATGATGCTCACCGGGTCGCGCATGACCATCTTTATCATGTCGCGCCAGATGACAAGCCAGTTCTGGAAGTCACGGGCGGTGCTCTCCACGCCCTTCCACTCGCGGCGGGTGAAGGCTATGGAGCCCTTCTGGTACAGGCGTCCGAGCTGGCGCTCGCCGTTGACCACACGATCCCATTTCTCCTTTGCGGGGAGGGACATGAAGTCGTTGAACTCCTCCTTGACGCGCTGCTTGTCCATTTTAAGCTTGTTGACCTGTTTGTCCTTAAAGTCCTTCCAGTCAATCTCGCTTATCAGCTCTTTCCAAATCTTAAGGTCGCCCGGGAGGTTCTTTTTGAGCCATTTGATGTTGTTCTTAAGCATTTACTTGACCTCCTTGCCCTGCTGGATGCGTTTGATTTCCAGAGATTCCACGAAG
>UQQF01000053.1 GCA_900543085.1 uncultured Eubacteriales bacterium
CTCTTTGGAGTCTGAGGGATTTCTTTTTGTCGCCACAAAAAGAAACCCCTCAGGAGATACCCACGTGGGTGGGCACCCACTCCCCTTGATACGTGGGGGGTTGTAAAGAAAAAAAGGAGGCAACCATGCGCATCACATTCCTCGGCGCCGCGCACGAGGTCACGGGCAGCTGCACGTATGTGGAGTGCGGCAAGACCCGCTTCATCGTTGACTGCGGCATGGAGCAGGGCAGGGACATGTTTGAAAACCAGAGCCTGCCCATTTCGCCGTCCCAGGTGGACTTCGCGCTGCTGACGCACGCGCACATCGACCACTCGGGACTACTGCCGCTGCTGGCGAAAAACGGCTTTACCGGCAGCGTGTACGCCACCGCCGCGACCTGCTCGCTGGCGGACATCATGCTCCGCGACAGCGCGCACATACAGATGAGCGAGGCCGAGTACAAGACCCGCAAGGCTCAGCGCGCGGGCGGCGCGGCGGTCGAGCCGCTGTACGACACGGAGGACGTCGCGGCGCTGACGAAGAACCTGCGCCCCTGCTCCTACGGCGAGGTGATACAGGTGGCCGAGGGCGTGGCCGTGCGCTTTACGGACGTGGGTCACCTGCTGGGCAGCGCCTGCATAGAGGTCTGGCTCGGCGAGGGCGGCGAGCGGCGGAAAATTGTCTTCTCCGGCGACGTCGGCAACCTGCACCAGCCCATACTGCGCGACCCGCAGCTGGTGTCCGGCGCGGACTACGTCGTGGTCGAGAGCACCTACGGCGCCAGGCTGCACACCGGCGGCCAGCCCGACTACATAGGCGAGCTGACGAAGGTCATACAGCGCACCTTGGACCGCGGCGGCAACGTCGTGATACCGTCCTTCGCCGTCGGCAGGACGCAGGAGATGCTGTACTTCATACGCGAGATAAAAGAGCGCGGCCTTGTCCACGGCCACGACGGCTTCAAGGTCTACGTGGACAGCCCCCTGGCCGTGGAGGCGACCGGCGTCTTTCTGCAGTGCGACGCGTCCTTCCTTGACGAGGAGACGCGCGCGATCCTCGCTCGCGGCGTCAACCCGCTGTCCTTCGACGGGCTGGAGGTGTCCGTCAGCGCGGCGGAGTCCAAGGCCATAAACGAGGACGCGCAGCCCAAGGTGATAATCTCCGCCAGCGGCATGTGCGACGCCGGACGCATACGCCACCACCTCAAGCACAACCTGTGGAGAAAGGAGTCGCTCATCCTCTTTGTCGGCTATCAGGCAGAGGGCACGCTCGGCAGGCTGCTCTATGACGGGGCGAAGGAGGTCAAGCTCTTTGGCGAGACGATAGCCGTCAAGGCCGAGGTGACCTGGCTGCCCGGCGTGAGCGGCCACGCGGACAGGGACGGACTGCTGCGCTGGATGCGCGGCTTCGCGGCCGAGCCGCCGAAGCAGGTGTTTGTCAACCACGGCGACGACGACCAGTGCACGGCCTTTGTGGAGACGCTCAAGACCGAGCTGGGCTTTGAGGCCATGGCTCCGTTCAGCGGCACGGTGTACGACTTGCTGGCCGGGGAGTTCGTACGCGTGACCGAGGGCGTGCCCATCGAGCGCCGCGCCGCCGCGCCGAAACGGAACAAATTCTTCGACGCTCTCGTCAAAGCGGCGGAGCGCCTGCTCGCTGCGGCAAAGTCCGCCGATGGGCGCCCGAACAGAGAGCTGCGCAAGTGGACGGAGCGCATAGAGGCGCTCATAAGAGACATGAACGGCTGAGAGGCCGCAAAGGGAGTTTACGCAAATGTCTGGAAACAACGTCCCGTCCCAGCGCCGTATGCTGGGTGCGGATATAGGCCTGCTGGGCCGCGAGGAGCTGATAACGCTTGCCCGCGCGGTCTGCGGCCAGGCCGCCTCGTTCTCCGGCGGCCACGGGAACATACACCCGGAGAACATATTTGTGTCCGCCGACGGCTCGCCCTGGCTGGGCGGCCGCGCAGACCACGCCCCCGGCGAGTGGACGACGGACGAGCTTGAATACATGGCGCCCGAGCTTTTCTGGAGCGGGACGCTCAGCGCCCGCGCGGACGTCTACTCCATAGGGCTGATGCTCTACGCCGGGGTGACGCGCGGACGCCTGCCCTTCTTCGCCTGCGCGGCGAACGAGATGACCAACGAAAAGCGCGCGGCCGCGCTCCGGCGGCGCATGAACGGCGAGACCGTGCCCATCCCCACCATCGCCGGAGAGAAGCTGGGCGAGGTGCTGAAAAAGTGCCTGGCCTTCGCGCCGGAGGAGCGGTACTCGGACACGATAGAGCTGTCCATGGCGCTCGAGCCCTGCGTGGGCGAGGGCGACGCGGCCGCGATGGCGATGTTCGGCAAGAGCGAGAGCGAGCTGAGCGAGGTGGAGCGCACCATGGCCGGCATCCTCGCAAGCTACAGCGCCGAGGAGATAGCCGCCGTCCCCGACCCGGAGCCTGCTCCGCCGGCGAGCGAGCCTGAACCGCAGCCGGAGCCGCAGCCCGAACCCGAGCCGCAGCCCGAACCCGAGCCGGAACCTGAGCCGCAGCCGGAGCCGGAACCTGCGAGCGAGCCGCAGCCCGAACCCGAACCGGCTCCCGCGCCGGAACCCGTACCGCCTCCCGCTCCCGCGCCGAAACCGGCGCCCCCCGCGCCGCCGGAACCGCCGGAGCATGAGCCGCCGTACGGCGGAGATGGCGGCGGTGACGGCGAGGAGCCGAAACCCAAGACCGTGCTGTGGCTGGTGCTGGGCATCTGCGCGGCCGTGATGGCGGCCGCCGTGGCGCTGAACTTCATATTGCCGTGGCTGCACCCGGCCGAGCCTGTGACAATACCCACGCCCACCGCGACGGCGGTGCCCTCCGCGCAGCCCACCGCTACGCCGGAGCCGACGCTCGCCCCGACCCCGACGCCGACCGCCGAGCCTACGCCCGGCCCGACGCCGGAGCTCAGCTCCACATACGAGGTCGTGCGCGGCGACATCAGCTGGACGGACGCCGAGCAGCGCGCCCGCGAGATGGGCGGGCACCTGGCCATAGTGGACAGCGAGGCGGAGCTGGACGCGATAACCGCCCAGGCTGAGCAGCAGGGGCTGGACTTCGTCTGGATAGGCCTGTTCCGCGTCAATGGCAACCTCCAGTGGGTCGACCCGAGCGCGCAGGGCTACTTCCGCTGGGCGGAGGGCGAGCCCTCGGTGCGCGACACCGACGGCACGGCCGAGAACTTCGTGCTGCTCTGGCACACGGATGCGGGCTGGGTCTACAACGACTCGCGCAACGACCCCGCGGCGCTCTATCCCGCCATTTACTCCGGCAACATAGGCTTCGTGTGCGAGTACGATTGATTTCAGTTGTATTACAAACGTCCCGCCGGGCTTTACAGCCCGCGCGGGACGTGTTATATTTACGCGGAAAGCAAGAGGTGAAGTTGATGTCGCACTACCGCATATGACAGGGCAAGCAAGATTCGTCCGCGGACGGGTCTTTTCGCCGTGCTTTGTTTTTGCGGTCTGGGCAAACCTCATCCCAATATGCGCGCTTCTCCGGCGGTGCCGGAGAGGTTTTTCGCGCACGCAAAGACATATTTTCGCGGTGAACGGCCCTTTCGCGAGGGTCGTTTTTCTTTGCCCTGTGCTGGATTTACAAGAATCTATACAGGAGGACGGCCTCAATATGAACCGTGAAAATAAGAAGATGAGATACGAAAAGGGCTATTACAAGACCCATCCCTGCACCGACAGCTTCACCTGCCGCAACTGCGGCTGGCTGGTGGTGTCCGACGGCGCGGGCAGCGCGCACCGCAACCACTGCCCGAACTGCCTTTGCAGCCTGCACCTGGACGTCGAGCCGGGCGACCGCGAGAGCGGCTGCGGCTCGCTCATGGAGCCGGTGGCGGTCTGGGTGCGCAAAAACGGCGAGTGGGCTATAATCCACCGTTGCCGCCGCTGCGGCAAGCTGGACTCCAACCGCGTCGCGGCGGACGACAACCCCGTCGTGCTGATGAGCATAGCCGTGCGTCCGCTGGGCAGGCCGCCGTTCCCGATCGAACGGATGGCGGAGCTGTCCGAGAAGCTGCTTTAGAGCCCGCCGGCCGCGGCGTAATGTAAGGGCGGAAAACGGGCGGCAGCGTCGCATATCCCTCAGATATGCGCGCATGTCGCTTGATTTTTCGCTGTATATGTGAGAAAATAATCTTCCGGGCATTGGAGGTGAGAGGCTTGAAGGGTACGCTCCGGGACATATACGACGCTGTGGACGATTTCTCCAAGGGAATGGGACGCAGGCGCATCACGACCTACTCGGCGGCGTGCGCCTACTACCTTTTCATGTCGCTCATACCCATGATAATGCTGCTTGTGAGCATTATCCAGTACACGCCGCTGACCCAGGAGATGATCCTCGAGGCCATCAGCGACTACGTCCCCGACTCGCTCTACGAGATTATAAGCAGCATAATATCCAGCATCTACTCCGGCGGCCGCGTGGCGCTGACCGTCTCCATACTCCTGACCATCTGGTCGGCTGCGGCGAGCATGAAGGCGCTCATGCGGGGCATGGACAGCATGTACGACGCCGAGAGGCACGAGGACTTCTTTGTGTTCAGCCTCCGCGCCTGCTTCTACATGGTGGTGCTCGTGCTCGTGCTGCTTTTGAGCTTTTTCGTCATGGTCTACGGCGGCGAGATATTGCAGCTGCTCTATGACACACTCCCGCACGGCGGCACGCTCGACAAGCTGTTCGGCACAGTGCGATACCTGCGCTACGTGGTCGTGATAGCCGTCCTGGCGCTGGTGTTCTCGTTCACCTACTGGCGCATGCCGGCGCGCAGGCTGAGGTACAAGGCGCAGTGGCCGGGCGCTATCTTCTGCGCCGTGAGCTGGTCGGTGTTCTCGGTGATCTTCTCGGTCTACGTCTCCGTCAGCAACCGCTTCGGCGCTTACGGCGTCATAGGCACGGTCATCGTGGCCATGATATGGCTGTACTACTGCTTCTACTTCCTGCTGCTGGGCGGGTACATAAACCACTACATAGCAGAGCGCAGGGCGGAGCGCGCGTGATACAAATTTGATACAAGGCCATAGTAAGATAACAGGGTAGCAAAATGATAGATATAGACGTCAAGAATCTGAAAAAATCCTTCGAGGTCGGCCACGACGTGCTCTCCGACCTCAGCTTTGAGGTCAACGCGGGCGAGCACGTCGGCATACTGGGCGCCAACGGCTGCGGCAAGACCACGCTGTTCAGGCTGCTGACCGGCGAGTACGCGCCCGACGAGGGCTCCATCGCCATACACAAGGGGCGCAGGATAGGGCTTATCTCGCAGATACCCGTCTACCCCGCCGGGTGGACGACCGAGGACGTGCTGCGCGAGGCGCACGCCAGGCTGCGCGCCATGTCCGACCGCCTGCGTGAGCTGGAGACGCTCATGGCCACGGACTCGTCCCGCGCGCTGCTGGACGAGTATGACCGCCTGAGCGACGACTTCCGCCGCCTCGGCGGCTACGACATGGACAGGGAGCGCAACCGCGTGGCCAACGGCCTGGACATCCCGGCCGAGATGCGCGCGCGGGAGTTCGACAAGCTCTCCGGCGGCGAAAAGACGCGCGTCAACCTCGCGAGGCTCATACTCGAGGACACGGACATCCTTTTGCTGGACGAGCCGACGAACCACCTGGACCTGCGCGCCACCGAGTGGCTGGAGGACTACATCACCCACTTCCGCGGCACGGTGCTGGCGATAAGCCACGACCGATATTTCCTGGACACCATAGCTCAGCGCTGCATCGAGATAGTCGATGGCCGCGCGGAGTTCTACTCCGGCAACTACAGCTTCTACGCCGTGGAGCGGCAGCGCCGCTTCGACGAGCAGCTGAAGAAGTACGAAAAGGACCAGGCCAAGATAGAGCAGCTGCAAAAGGCCGCCGCGCAGATGCACCTCTGGGCGTTCATGGGCAACGACAAGCTGCACAAGCGGGCGTTCTCCATGGAAAAGCGCATAGAGCGGCTGAGCCAGACGGAGAAGCCCAAGGAGGCCAAAAGGCTCTCCGCCGGATTCAAAGAGAGCGAGTTTCGCGCCGACGAAGTGCTCGTCGCCGACAACCTCGGCAAGGGCTTTTCCGGCCGGACGCTGTTCTCCGGCGTTGAGTTCAAGGTCACGGGCGGCGAGCGCATCGCCGTCATAGGCGACAACGGCACCGGCAAGAGCACGCTGGTCAAGCTCATAGTGGGCGAGGAGCAGCCCGACACGGGCTATGTGCGCCGCGGTCCCGCCGTGCGCATGGCGTATCTGCCGCAGATAGTCAAGTTCCGCGACCCGAACCTCTCCGCCGCGGACACGGTGATAGACGAGTGCCACTGCACCATGCAGGAGGCGCGCGACAGTCTGGGCGCCTTCGGCTTCACGGGCGAGGACGCGCTCAAGGCCGTGGGCACGCTCTCCGGCGGCGAGCAGAGCCGGCTGCGGTTGTGCATACTCATGCGCGCTGACGTGAACCTGCTGATACTCGACGAGCCGACGAACCACCTGGACATCCCCTCGCGCGAGTGGATGGAGGACGCGATCTCCGGCTACGGCGAGGCGCTGCTGTTCGTCAGCCACGACCGCTATTTTATCGAGAAGTTCGCAAACCGCATCTGGTGCTTTGAAAACGGCAGGATAACCGACTTCCGCGGCACCTTCGGCGAGTTCCGCGCGTACCGCGAGCGGCAGCAGGCCATAGCCCAGGCAGCCAAGTCCGCCGCGCCCAAGCCGGAAAAGAAGCCCAAGCGCAGCGGCACGCCCGAGCGGGAGAAGCAGCTGCGCCGCGTCGAGCGCGAGATAAACAAGGCCGAGGCACGCCTGGCGGAGCTGGAGGCCGAGTGCGAGGCGAACGCCTCCGACTACGTCAGGCTCATGGAGCTGGACGCCGAGCGCGAGGAGCTGAACAAGAGCCTCGACGCGCTGTATATTGAATGGGAGGAGCTGGATGAAAGCTAAGCTCTGGCTGATAGCCGTCATAGTGCTGCTGATAGCCGCGCTGGTGTTCGCCGTGGCGATGACCGGGCACACCTTTGTGGCGGCGCTTTGCGCCTTCATAGCGCTCATTATCGTCTACTTCCACTTCGTCAGGCGCAGGGGGTGGCGCATAGCCGCCGTCATAGTGCTCGTGCTGGGCGTCGCGGCGTTCTGCGTCATAGAGGCGCCGATAGTCTCCGACGCGCGCACGGACGCGCCCGACGACGTGGACTATATAGTTGTGCTCGGCGCCGGACTGCACGGCGACGTGCCCAGCCTGTCCCTGACGGACAGGCTGAACGCGGCCTACGACTGGCTGGCCGCGCACCCGGACTGCGTGGCGGTCGTCTCCGGCGGCCAGGGTCCCGGCGAGACCATGACGGAGGGCGAGGCCATGCAGATATGGCTGGAGGCCAAGGGCATAGAGCCGGAGCGTATCATCGTCGAGGACAAGGCCACCAGCACGCAGGAGAACCTGGCGAACTCCTTCGCCCTGATACGCGATAGCGGCGGCGACCCGGACGGCAACTGCGCGGTGGTCACCAGCGAGTACCACCTCTACCGCGCCAAGGCGCTGGCCGCCAAGCAGGGCGTGGAGTGCTACGGCGTGGCCGCGCGCACCAGCTGGCCTACGCTCATGCTCAACTACTTTATACGCGAGGGCTTTGCCGTCACGTATTACCGGCTCACTGGAGAGATATGATGGAGATAGTAAACGTCTACGACTTTGACAAGACCATCCTGCCCTATGACAGCACCGAGCACTTTTTCGCCTACTGCGTCCGCCGCTGGCCGCGAGTGATAGGTCCGGCGCTGTGCGCCGTGCCGCTGCTCCCCGGAATGAAGCTCAACTGGACGACCAAGACCCGCGTCAAAGAGGTGTTCTACCGCTTCCTGACCCGGGTGCCGGACATAGACGCCGCGGTCGAGGACTTCTGGAGCACGCACTACGGCGACATCAACCCCTGGTACTTCGAGAAAATGCAGCCCAGCGACATCATCTCCTCGGCCTCGCCGGACTTTTTGCTGCGCCCCGTGACCAACCGGCTCGGCGTGCGCCTCATCGCCTCGCGCGTGGACAGGCACAGCGGCTGGACGTTGGGCGAGAACAACCACGACGTGGAAAAGGTCGCGCGCTTCATGCGCGAGTACCCCAATACGGAAGTGGGCGAGTTCTACTCCGACTCCCTGTCCGACACCCCGATGGCCAAACTTGCGCAGCGCGCCTACCTGGTAAAAGGCAGCGAGTTCCTCCCCTGGCCGGAGACCTGACCGCGCACAGCAAAGCCCCGTACACAACCGTGTACGGGGCTTTTGCTTTTCAAAAAAACCTCGTAGAGTTTCGCGCCCTATGGGCGCGAAAGGGACTGAAATCATTTTCGGCGGCGTCGTGTACGTCGCCGAAAATGATTCGGGAGAGGAGGAGCAGCGGAATGACTGAGCTCTCGGCTTCAGCCGGGAGCGAAGGATATGCAGCTTGCGACGACGACGGGGCTTTTGCTTATACGCTCACATCAGCGCGAACGTTCTGCGGGCTATGCCCAGCTCCTCGTTGGCGGGGATGACCAGTACCCTTACGCGGCTTTGCGCCGTGGAGATCACGCGCACTTCGCTGCCGGGCGCGGCGTTGGCGGCCTCGTCCAGCTCCAGACCCAGGTAGGCGAGAGCGGCGGAGACGCGTTGGCGGACGGCAACGCTGTTTTCGCCTATGCCGCCGGTGAAGACCAGGTTGTCCAGCCCGCCCAGCTCCGCCGTGAAGGCGCCGGCGTACTTGACTATCTGGTTGACGAACATGTCTATGGCCAGCGCGGCGCGCCGGTTGCCCAGAGCCGCGGCGGCTTCCACCTTGCGCAGGTCGTTGGACACGCCGGAGACGCCCAGCAGCCCGCCGCGCTTGGCCAGGCCGTCGAGCGCCTCGTCCATGCTCATGCCCTGGTTCAGCAGGAAGGGCAGGACGTAGGGGTCGAGGTCGCCGGTGCGGTTGGCGTGCATGACGCCGGTCTGCAGCGAGAAGCCGAAGCTGGTGTCCACGCTCCTGCCGTCCTCTATGGCGCAGAGCGAGCAGCTCCCGCCCAGGTGGCAGGACACCGTCCTGCCCGTGCCGCCGAAGCGCGCCGTCAGCGTGTCCGCGACGTAGGAGTGGGACGCGCCGTGATAGCCCATGCGCTTGACGCCGTACTTCTCGTACCACTCATAGGGCACGGCAAACAGCGTCCGCTCGGGCGGGATGGTGGTGTGGAAGGCCGTCTCGAACACGCCCACGAGCTTCGCCCACGGCATGACCTCACGGAAGCAGCCGATGGCCTCCAGATACGGCCCGTTGTGCGCGGGCGCGACGAACAGCCACTCGCGCATGGCCGCCAGCACCTCGTCCGTAAGCTCGTGCACGCCGTAATAGCCCTTGGCCAGCACGGTCTTGAAGCCCACGGCGGATATGTCCCCGGCCTCCGCCACGCCGGTCATGTCGGCCAGGAACAGGCGTATGCCCTCGGTGTAGCCGGGCACGCTGCAACCCTCGCGCTTTTCGCTGCGCGCGTCGTCTTTGTACGTGTATATCGCGTCGTGGTCGGAGCCGACGCGCTCGACCTTCGCCTCGCACAGCACGCGCTCCGACGGCATGTCGTAGAGCTTGAACTTCAGCGAGGTGCTGCCTACGTTGCTGACAAGTATCTTCATGGCCTGGCCTCCCGATAGACTTTATACCCCAAGGATAACAGAGCCGGGGCGGTAAATCAAGGGGGGACTACAGCGTGTCCAGCGGCAGCCTGACGTCCGTGAGCGTAAAGCCGCGCCCGGAGACGTCGCGCACGGAGCAGACCGTGATAAACGCGTTCGGGTCGGCCGCGAGCGCCGCGCGCTTGACCTCATTCATGCAGCGCAGCGGCACGACGCAGATGATGACCTCGCACTCGCGCTTCAAAAACCCCGTGCGGCCGCACAGCAGCGTGACGCCGTGGTCGAGTTTGAGTATGCTGCGGTTGATGGTCTCCGACTGCTCGGAAACTATTGTAAGCTGTACGTTGCCCGCGCCGAGGAGGACTACGCGGTTCATGACGACCGTGTACAGCGCCGCGCACAGCGCGCTGAGCACCACGGCCTCGAGGTTCGCATGCGGGAGCTGCAGCGCGATGATAAAGAGGTCGATGCCGTACAGCACCGGAGCTATGGGCACGCGGAACCTGCGGTTGAGGATAATGGGTATCACATCGCTCCCGCCGCTGGAGCCGCCCGCGCGGATGATAAGCCCCAAACCGACGCCTTCCAGCACTCCCGCGCAGATAGCGGCGTAGAGCGGCTCCTCAACCAGCGCCTGAAACGCGCCGACAGACTGGAACACAGCCAGAAACGTCGGGAAAAACACCGAGCCGAGCACTATCGTGGCCGCAAACCGCCAGCCGAGCATAGCCAGCCCGAGCAGCAGCAAGGCCGCGTTGCATACGCCCACGACCACGGTCACGTCCCAAGAAAAATATATCTCCGCCAGCCGCCCCAGCCCGGTCACACCCGGAACCAGCATGTTGTACGGCAGCACAAATACCCCCATCGAAAACGCACTGAGCGCCGTGCCCAGCAGTATCACAGCCGTGTTCATCGCAATGCGAGCCACCCTTTTCATCCACGCGCCCCCTGAGTTCAAGATGACAATATTTTATGATTATACATGATTTTGTCAATATAATGCGAATAACTATGAATTATTGACATGCAACTGCGCTCCCCGCACCCATAGTCTGAACACCCCGCAGCCGCTAAATGCACGCACCATGCTTAATTCTGCGACGGACGTTTCCGCGTTTGGCCGTAGGCTGCACGCCCTCTTGATGCACTCAAGGTGCATCAAGTGTTTTTGCGAGGGCGCAAAAACACTGTTGTTCAAAGGGAAAAGATAAACGCCCGTGTGGTCTAAGGTGCACAGCGCACGTCGGACGCGATGCGGCACCGCCGCGAGCCCGCGCCCACTAGGTCTAAGGCGCACAGCGCACCCCCGACGCGATGCGGCACCGCCGCGAGCCCGCGCGCTACAACCAACGCACCCACGTCCCCCACCCCGCGCACAGCGCACCTGCAATTTTGCTGTCCGTCGGCAGAGCATGCCCGCGACCCCCGCAAGCGGGCTATGCCCGAAACGTCCGTTCCGCACCAAAAATAATCAGCTTTCAGCAGAATTCGCGCTACGCGCGAACAATTCCAATAAAATCCCGCCCGGCGGCGTGTACGTCGGGCGGGATTAACAATTTCCCCCTCAAACGAAAAGGCCGCCCATAGGGCGGCCTTTTCGTTTGAAACTGTTACCTGGGGTTCTTGATCTGCGCCTGGGCAGCGGCCATGCGGGCGATGGGCACGCGGAAGGGGCTGCAGGAGACGTAGTCAAGGCCGGTGCGGTGGCAGAACTCGACGCTGCTGGGCTCGCCGCCGTGCTCGCCGCAGATACCGAGGTGGATGTCGGGGCGAGTGGAACGGCCGAGCTTGCAGGCCATGTCGACCAGCTTGCCGACGCCGACCTGGTCGAGACGCTCGAACGGGTCGTTGTCGAAGATCTGCTTCTCGTAGTAGCTGGGCAGGAAGCTGCCGGCGTCGTCACGGGAGAAGCCGAAGGTCATCTGGGTGAGGTCGTTGGTGCCGAAGGAGAAGAATTCGGCCTCCTTGGCTATCTCGTCGGCGGTCAGAGCCGCGCGCGGGATCTCGATCATGGTGCCGACCAGGTACTTGAGGTCGCTGTTCTTTTCCTCCTTGACCTTCTCGGCGGTGGCCTTCACGATGCCGGAGACGTACTTGAGCTCCTTGAACTCGCAGGTCAGCGGGATCATGATCTCGGGCACGATGTCATAGCCGCACTCGGCCTTGACATTGATGGCGGCCTCGATGATGGCGCGGGTCTGCATCTCGGCGATCTCGGGGTACTTGACGGGCAGACGGCAGCCGCGGAAGCCCATCATCGGGTTGTTCTCGTGCAGGCTCTCGATGGTGCCCTTGACGTACTCGTAGGTGAGACCCATGTCGTTGGCGAGCGCCTGGATGTCCTCGTCGGCGGTGGGCAGGAACTCGTGCAGAGGGGGATCGAGCAGGCGGATGGTGACCGGGCGGCCTTCCATGGCCTTGAAGATGCCCTCAAAGTCGCTGCGCTGCATGGGCAGCAGCTTGGCCAGGGCGGCGGTGCGGTGCTCGAGGTCGGTGGAGAGTATCATCTCACGCATGGCCGGGATACGGTCAGCGTCGAAGAACATGTGCTCGGTACGGGTGAGGCCGATGCCCTCGGCGCCCAGGCGGACGGCGTTGGCGGCGTCACGCGGGGTGTCGGCGTTGGTGCGGACCTTCAGGGCGCGGATGCTGTCAGCCCAGCCCATGACGGTGGCGAAGTCGCCGCTGATGGTGGCGTCGACGGTGGGGATGGCGCCGACATAGACGTTGCCGGTGTTGCCGTCGATGCTCATGACCTCGCCCTCGTTGACGCGGACGCCGTTGACGGTGAGGTACTTCTCCTCCTCGTTGATGCGCAGAGCGCCGCAGCCGGCGACGCAGCAGGCGCCCATGCCGCGGGCGACGACGGCCGCGTGGCTGGTACGTCCGCCGGTGGCGGTCAGGATGCCCTTGGCAATGGCCATGCCCTCGATGTCCTCGGGGCTGGTGAAGTTACGGACGAGCAGGGTGGGGCCGTTCTTGGCGTGCTCCTTGACGTCCTCGGCGGTGAAGTAAACGGCACCGCAGCCGGCGCCGGGGCTGGCGGGCAGGCCGGTGGCCACGGGGGTGGCGGCCTTCAGAGCGGCGTCGTCAAAGCGCGGGTGCAGAAGGGCGTTGATGGAGTTGGGGTCGATCTTGAGGAGAGCCTCCTCCTTGGTGCACAGACCCTCGTTGACCATGTCGACGGCGACCTTCAGAGCGGCCTGGGCGGTGCGCTTGCCGTTGCGGGTCTGGAGCATGTAGAGCTTGCCCTGCTCGATGGTGAACTCCATGTCCTGCATGTCCTTGTAGTGCTTCTCAAGGTTCTTGGCGACGGCGGCGAACTGGTCGTAGGCGGCCGCGTTGGTCTCATGCAGCTGGTCGATGGTCTGGGGGGTGCGGATGCCGGCCACGACGTCCTCGCCCTGGGCGTTCATCAGGAACTCGCCGTAGAGCTTGTTCTCGCCGGTGGCGGGGTCGCGGGAGAAGGCGACGCCGGTGCCGCAGTCGTCGCCCATGTTGCCGAAGACCATCATCTGGACGTTGACGGCGGTGCCCCAGGAGCTGGGGATGTCGTTCATGCGGCGGTAGGCAATGGCGCGCTCGTTCATCCAGGAGCCGAAGACGGCGCGGACGGCGGCCATGAGCTGAACCTTGGGATCGGTCGGGAAGTCGACGCCGGCGAGCTCCTTGTAGAGAACCTTGAAGCGCTCGACTATCTCCTGCATGTCCTCGGCGGTGAGGCCGGCGTCGTTGTCAACGCCGCGGCGAGCCTTGACCTCGTCCATGATGTCCTCGAACTTCAGACGGTCGTAGCCCATGGCGACGTCGGAGAACATCATGATGAAGCGGCGGTAGCTGTCGTAAGCCCAGCGGACGTTGCCGCTCTTGGCGGCGAGAGTGGCCGCGACGTCGTCGTTGATGCCGAGGTTGAGGATGGTGTCCATCATGCCGGGCATGGAGGCGCGGGCGCCGGAGCGGACGGAGACCAGCAGCGGGTTCTCCTTGTCGCCGAACTTCTTGCCGACCAGGTTCTCCAGCTTGGTCAGGTACTCGAAGATCTCAGCCTCTATCTCGGGGGCGATCTTCTCGCCGTCCTCGTAGTAGCGGGTGCAGGCCTCGGTGCTGATGGTGAAGCCCTGGGGCACCGGCATGCCGATGTTGGTCATCTCGGCCAGGTTCGCGCCCTTGCCGCCCAGAAGCTCACGCATGTTGGCGTTGCCTTCGGAAAACAGGTAAACGTACTTTTTGCTCATCCTTCAACGTCCTTTCAGATTATATGAAGTTTTTTAGAAAGCAAAGTGTTTGACACGATTCAAACGTATCATACAACCTCATGAAAGTATATCATCTTTTTCGGCGATGTTCAAGCAAAATCTTTGCTTTTTCCGGAGCCAATCTTCCTGTTTTTCGCCGGGAAATTGCCCCTTTTCTGGTCACATTGCTTTCATAGCCGAGAGCGCGTCGGAAATGGCGGCAAATTCCTCGATTCCCAGAGTTTCACCGCGCGCCTGCACGCTCACCCCGGCGCTCTCGAGCGCGGCGTTGACCTCCTCGCGATTGTAGGCGCCGAGGCCGTTGGTGAGGGCGTTGGACAGGGTCTTGCGCCGCTGGCCGAAGGCCGCGCGCACGCAGCGGAACATCAGCGCCTCGTCGCGCACGGCGCAGGGCTTTTGTGCGCGCGGTGTGAGCGATATGACGCTGCTCGTCACCTTCGGGCGCGGCATGAAGCACTCGGGCGGGACGTCAAAGAGCTTCTTCACCTCGCAGTGCCAGTTGACGTACACGGTGAAGGCGCCGTAGTCC
>UQQF01000054.1 GCA_900543085.1 uncultured Eubacteriales bacterium
TGCCGACGCCGGGCTCGCCGATGAGGCAGGGGTTGTTCTTCTGGCGGCGGTTGAGTATCTGGATGACGCGCTCGAGCTCCTCCTCGCGGCCTATCATGGCGTCGAGCTTGCCCTCGCGGGCGCGCTCGGTGAGGTCGATGCAGTAGTTGTCCAGGAACTTGCGCTTGCCGTTCTTCGGCGGCGCGCTCTGCGCCTGCGCCCCGGACTGCTGCCCGGAGCCGCCCCCGCCCTGCGCGGGCAGGTTGGAATTGGAGTCCTGCCGCTGCGGCTGGCCGCCCATCTGTCCCATCAGGCGGTTCAAAAACGGGAAGGTCGCCGTCTTTCCGTCGTCGTCGCTGTCGGACTCGGAGTTTTCAATGTCCATGAGGCCGTCGGCGTTGCCGAGCGCCTCCATCATCTCGTTGGTCAGGCCGTCCAGCTCGTCGTCGGTCAGACCCATCTTGTTTATCACGTCGTCCACGGGCTTTATGTGCAGCTCGCGCGCGCATTTCAGGCAGAGCCCCTCGTTCTTGGGCTCGCCGCCGTCCATCCTGGTTATGAATATTACAGCTACATTTTTCTTGCAGCGTGAGCAAAGGGTAGGTTGCATAGTCAAGTCTCCTGTTTATTGCAATAATTTCCATCGACAGGGCGCGGAAAAGAAAATTAGCACTCTTTTTATACGAGTGCTAATTTATCACTAAGCTTGTCGATTGTCAACACCGCCGGGGCGAAATTGACAGTTTGTTCATATTCGCCCGGCGTATGCGGCGTCAGATGCCCACGCCGGCGGTCAGCAGGTCGATGGCGATGAAGAAGCGCGCGAGCAGCGTGCGTCCCAGCGTGTCCGTGCCTATGATTATGCCCAGGAAGCGCAGCGCCCAGCAGATAAGTATGCAGTAGCACACGCCGTTTATGAAGCCCATGGCGGCGCCGCCCGCGTCGTTGAGGACGTCCATGTTCGGTATCCTGTACGAGAGATTTGGGATATTCGCTATCGCCATGAGCGCTATGAGGAAAATCAGGAACATCAGCGCCACGCCGGCCACGTAGGCGGCGCGCTGGCAGAATATCTCTATGACGGCCTCGCTGATGGAGACGCTGTTCTCGTCGGCGTAGGTCTCGGCCTCGGTGGCCATCTGGTCGGCGGCGTCGTCGTATATGCCCACGCTGGTGTAGCTGGTGTAGCAGAACCGGTGGCGCAGCTCGCTGTCGTTGGCGAGGATGTCCTCGTAGCTGAGGTCGGTGTTGCTTATGCCCATCTCCTCAAGCACGGTGTCGTTCATCTGGGTCTCGACATATCCGCTCACGAACGGGCGCAGCACGGGCACCACGTCATAGGAAAACGCGCCGGAAACCAGCACCGCCGCGTAGAGCGACACCACGATGCCCAGCAGATTCGCTATGCCTATGATGAAGCCCTTTCGGTAGCCCGACCAGACACAGATTATCAGTATGGCCAACAGCACGAGATCTATGACTATATGCACGGCCTTGTCCTCCTTTTTATTCCACGGCGCCTGTAACGGCGTCAATATACAGCTCCTCGCCGCCGCCGAAAACGCGCAGCGTGCCGGCGTCCGTCCACTCCAGGTCGTATCGCGGCGAGTCCAGAGCAACCGTCCAGCTCTCCGCCGCGCCGGGCAGCGAATATGCGCTGACCGCAAACCCTCCGGCGCCCGCCGTCAGCAGCGCGAGCGTCCGTCCGGCGGCGTCTATTCCCGCCGCCACAGGCCAGGCGTCCGGCGAGATGCTCAGCACCTCGCCCAGCGCGGTGCAGACGCTGACGCGCACCTCGCCGCGCTTCTCGCTGACCACGGCCAGCACGCCGCAGTCCGAACCGAACACTCCGCAGACCGCGCCGTCTATACGCACGCGCCTATATCCGCCCTCGCCCAGCAGCAGTATCTCGCCGCCCTCGCTCCACGCGGCGGCGCCCTCGCCCGAAGCGGTCAGGGCGCGCCGGGGATAGTCGAACCCGGCGGAGTAGAGAACCTCGCCTTCTCTCGTCACAACTTCCACGTTTTCTGACGAAAACCGGGCGTAAGAGTTCCCCACGGGCGTATAGTTTCCCGAAATTACCTCATTCTCCGGCGCACGCGCGCTCGCGAACCAGGCGACGGCCGCGACGGCGAGCAGAAGCGAGCAGAACGCAAGCGTTTTTCCGCGGCGCAGCCGCGCTTTGCTTTGCATGGGCGACACTCCTCATTCGAGCATCAGCCTCCCGACCTCGCCTTCATACCAGACCCTGTTGAGATACAGCCCCTGCGGCGGCATTGTCGGACCCGTGAGACGCCGGTCGCCCTTTTCCAGCAGGGCGGGTATCTCCTCCGGTTCCAGCTTGCCGTGCGAGGCATAGACCATGGTGCCCACGATGGCGCGCACCATGTTGTACAGAAAGCCGTCCGCGCACACGGCGACGGTTATCTCGTCGCCCTCGCGTTCGGCGCGGCACCAGTGGACCGTGCGCACGGTGGTCTTTGTCTGCGTGCCCACGCTGCGCACCGCGGCGAAGTCGTGCGTGCCCTCAAAGGCGCGCCCGGCCGCCTTCATGCGCTCTATGTCCAGCGGCGCAGGATAGAAGCACACGCGCTTTTGCAGAAAGGGGTCGCGTATGCGGGTGTTCATTATGCGGTAGACGTACTCCTTCTTCACGCAGCTGAGTATGGCGTTGAAGTCGTCCGGAACCTCTATGGCCGCCAGCACGGCTATGTCGTCCGGCAGGCGGGTGTTCACCGCCAGCGGCAGCCGGTCGACGGGGATGCGGCTTTCCGTGCGGAAGTTGGCGCAGTAGTTCAGCGCGTGGACTCCGGCGTCCGTGCGTCCGCAGCCGGTGACCCTGGCCGGGTGGCCGCAGACCTTGGAGAGCGCCTTTTCCACCGTCGCCGCGACGGAGACGTCGAACTTCTGCACCTGCCAGCCGTGGTAGGCGCTGCCGTCGTAGCGGAGCTTGAGGGCTATGTTCCTCATATGCCGTACACGTTCATGGCTATCATGGCGCCGAGGACTACCGCCCCCGCGAGGAAGGCGAGCACGTCGCGCCGAGCCATGCGCAGGCTGTTCATGCGCGTTCTGCCCTCTCCGCCGTGATAGCAGCGGCTCTCCATTGCAACGGCCAGCTCGTCGGCGCGCCGGAAGCTGGAGACGAAAAGCGGCACCAGCAGCGGCAGCAGCGCCTTGGCTCGGTCGGTTATCTTGCCGGTGGAGAAGTCCGCGCCCCTCGCCTTCTGGGCGGACATGATCTTGTCCGTCTCCTCTATCAGCGTGGGGATGAAGCGCAGAGCCATGCTCATTATCATGCTCATCTCGTGCACGGGCACCTTTATCTTCTTGAGCGGGTTGAGCAGTATCTCCAGTCCGTCCGTCAGCGCGATCGGGCTGGTGGTGTACGTCAGCAGGAAGGTGCCGGTGATGAGCAGCATTATGCGCACTACCATGAGGAAGGCGCGCTTTATGCCCTCGGTGGTGATGGTGAAGATCCACCAGTCGAGCAGCACCGTGCCGCCCTTGGTGTAAAAGAGGTTCAGTATGCCGGTGAAGCAGATGATGAATATCAGCGGCTTCAAGCCCTTGAGTATGCTCTTGAGCCTGATGGTCGAGACCTTGATGCAGGCCGCCGTCACGAGGAACATGAACGCGTAGCTTATCCAGTCCACGGCCAGGAATAGCGCGACTATGAACACGATGACCAGTATCAGCTTCGTGCGCGGGTCGAGCTTGTGTATGACGGTGTCGCCGGGGAAATACTGGCCGAGTGTGATGTCCTTCAGCATCAGTCAGCGCCCCCCCTTCCTGAGCGGCGCCAGCGCCGCCTCGAGCTGCTCAAGCGTGTATATGGACGCGGGCAGCTCCACGCCGCGCTCGCGCAGCGCCTGAGCTATGGCCGCGGCCTGGGGCACGTCCAAGCCCATGGCCGTCAGCTCGGCGGGTCTGGAGAAGACCTGGCTCGGCGTCCCGTCCATGGCGATGCTGCCCTCGTGGAAGACCACCAGCCGGTCGGCTATGCGCGCGGCGTCGTCCATGCTGTGCGTGACCAGCAGCACCGTGGAGCCGGTCTGCTCGCGGTAGTCCAGGATGTTGCGGATTATCCCCGCGCAGCCGCCGGGGTCGAGCCCCGCGGTCGGCTCGTCGAGTATGAGCACCTTCGGGCGCATGGCTATGACGCCCGCGATGGCTATGCGGCGCTTCTGGCCGCCGGAGAGCTCCAGCGGGCTGCGCTCAAACAGCTCCTCGCCCACGCCGACGAAGCCCGCCGCCTCGCGCACGCGCTCGTCTATCTCGCTCTCGGAGAGCTTCATGTTCTTCGGGCCGAAGGCGATGTCCTTGTACACCGTCTCCTCAAAGAGCTGGTACTCCGGGTACTGGAACACCAGCCCGACCTTGAAGCGCACGTCGCGCGTGGCCTCCTTGGTGGCAAAGATGTCCTGACCCTCGCAGTAGACGTGCCCGCTCGTCGGCGCGAGCAGGCCGTTCATGTGCTGCATGAAGGTGCTCTTGCCCGAGCCGGTGTGGCCTATGACGGCCACCAGCTCTCCGGGGCGGAAGTCCACGTTTATGTTGTTTATCGCCGTCTTTTCAAACGGCGTGCCCACGCTGTAGGTGTGCGTGAGGTTTTCGACTCTTATGACAGCGTCCATTGGCGCAGCACCCTTTTTCCTTATCTCAGCGCGGCGGCTATGGCGTCCGCGCACTCGTCGACCGTCAGCGCGGAGAGCGGAAGGCTCCAGCCGGCGGCGTCCAGGTCGTATATCAGCTCGGTGGTGGTCGGGACGCTCAGCCCCTCGCTGCGCAGCAGCTCCACCTGGGAAAACACATCGCGCGGCGTCCCGTCGGCTATCACGTTGCCCTCGCTCATGACCACCAGCCGGTCGGCGCCGACGCACTCCGACATGTGGTGCGTGATGAGCACGACGGTGATGCCCTCCTCGCGGCAGAGCCGCGTGACGGTCGAGACCACCTCACGGCGGCCTACGGGGTCGAGCATTGCGGTCGGCTCGTCCAGGACTATGCACTTGGGCTGCATGGCCAGCACGCCGGCGATGGCCACGCGCTGCTTCTGTCCGCCGGACAGGAGGTGCGGCGCGTGCAGGCGGTACTCGTACATGCCCACGGTCTTGAGCGCGGCGTCCACGCGGCGGCGTATCTCCGCCGGGTCGACGCCCAGGTTCTCGGGCGCGAAGGCCACGTCGTCCTCGACGACGTTTGCGACTATCTGGTTGTCCGGGTTCTGGAACACCAGTCCGACCGCAGCGCGCACCTGCAGCAGCTTGTCCTCGTGCGTCGTGTCTATGCCGTCCACCAGCACGCGCCCCTCCGTCGGCAGCAGTATGCCGTTGAAGAGCTTGGCCAGCGTGCTCTTGCCGGAGCCGTTGTGGCCGAGGATGGCGACAAAGGTGCCCTCCTCTATCTCCAAGTTCACGCCGTGGAGCGTCTCCTTCTCGTCGCCCTGGTAGGTGAAATGCAGGTTGTCCGTCTTTATGATAGGCATAGCTTACCTCCCGCTCTCCCAGCGGCAGGCAGCGCCCGCCGGCAGGCAGAGCCCCGACGCCGTGACCGGCAGGCCGAGCTCGTCGCTCTCGCTCCGGCCGCCGAAGCGCCGCGTGAAAATGCTCTCGCTTATATAGGTCAGCACCGAGGGCGCCAGACCCGTGGTGTAGGAGTTGATGATGACAAACAGCGGGTCGTCGCTGAGCACTCCGGCCGTGAGGCTGACGAAGTCCCACAGGCTGTCCTCCAGCTTCCAGACCTCGCCGCCGGGACCGCGCCCGTAGCTGGGCGGGTCCATGATGATCGCGTCGTAGCGCCGTCCGCGCCTTATCTCACGCTCGACAAACTTGGCGCAGTCGTCCACTATCCAGCGCACCGGCCTGTCGGCCACGCCGGAGGCGGCCGCGTTCTCCTTCGCCCAGGCGACCATGCCCTTGGCGGCGTCCACGTGGCACACGCTGGCGCCCGCGGCGAGCGCCGCGACCGTGGCCGCGCCCGTGTAGGCAAAGAGGTTCAGCACGCTTATCTCCCGCCCGGCGGAGCGGATCTTGCGCATGATGAAGTCCCAGTTCGCCGCCTGCTCCGGGAAGATGCCCGTGTGCTTGAAGTTCATGGGCTTGACGTTGAAGCGCAGATCCCCGTAGCCTATCTGCCAGCTGGCGGGCAGGGAGTGCTTGTCCCAGGCTCCGCCGCCGGAGTGGCTGCGCTCATACCTGCCGTCGCTCTCGCGCCAGCGCCTGTCGCGGCGAGGGGTCTTCCAGATGGCCTGCGGGTCAGGCCGCACGAGGGTATAGTCCCCCCATCGCTCCAGCTTCTCGCCGGACGAGCAGTCTATCAGCTCATAGTCCCGCCAGTTTTCACTAACCCACATGCCGTGCTCCTTGTATCAGTTGATTTTATAGCTTTCTATTATACCATGCCGGGCTTGCGCAGGTCAAATAAATTGCCGCATTCCCGGCCGGATTTGCGCCGTTTACGCGCCGAAGCGCTGTATAGCCGTGCTGCTGACCAGCGCGGCGGCCGCGTCGCCGGAGTTCACGGCGTCCAGCAGCGCCTGGAGGCCGCCCGTCAGACGCTTGATCTCGCCGAAGCGGTTCATCAGGCTCTCGTCGGCGCTGAGCAGGGTCATGTACTTCTGCTCCACGGAGATGGCCAGGCTCAGCCCTTTCAGGCCGCGCAGGCTCTTTGCGCCGGTGTCCGCACGGGTTATTATGACCAGCTCGTCCGTCAGATACGGCGTGAGCACGGAGTAGTTGGTCGCGTCCGTGTCCAGGGTCAAGCCGCCCCAGGCGCAGTCGACGTTGCCGCTGGACAGCTCTACATACGCGTTCTCGCTCTTTATGGCGATGAACTGCACGTCCCAGCCCAGCCGCTCGCACACGGCGCGCGCCAGCTCCACGTCGAAGCCGGTGAACTGGCCGTTCTCCTGATAGCTCAGCGGATAGGCGTCGGGGTCGGCGCCCACCAGAAGCGTGCGGCTCGGTATGCCCTCAAACTGATCGAGCGCGTTGCTGCGCGACACAAAATAGGTGTTGTCCTCTATGAACCACGAGTTTGCCAGGCCGCTTATCGTGCCGTCCGCGGCCAGCTCCTGCAGAGCCGCCTCGACATAATAGCGCACATAGTCGTCGTTGCGGAAGCCTATGGCGTAGCTCTGCTCGCCCAGCGTCTCGACTATGCGGTAGCGCCCCACCACCTCGCCGCAGCCTGTCAGCGGCAGCATCAGACACAGGGTGAGCGCCAGTGCCAGTATCTTTCTCGCGAGCTTCAAGAGCCGCACCCCTTTCGCAAAATTGCGCGTGTCAGCAGATGACACGCGCAATAATGATACGTTAATTCAGCCCGTTATTCAATAGTTATTTTGTAAAAAATAATGCCGCCGGGCGTTTAAGCCGCCATCACGAATGACGGCTCGGCCTCACTTTCCGTAGCTGCTGAGGAACTTGCGGGTGCGCTCCATCTTCGGGTCGGAGATGACCTCGCTGCCGCCCTGCTCCACGATGAAGCCGTCGTCCATGAATATGACGCGGTCGGAGACGTCGCGCGCAAAGTTCATCTCGTGCGTGACGATTATCATCGTCGTGTGCTTCTCGGCCAGGGAGCGGATGACGCGCAGCACCTCGCCGGTCAGCTCGGGGTCGAGCGCGCTGGTCGGCTCGTCAAAGCAGAGGATGTCCGGGTGCATGGCCAGCGCGCGGGCGATGGCCACGCGCTGCTGCTGTCCGCCGGAGAGCTGGTGCGGGTAGTGTCCGGCGCGGTCGGTCAGACCCATCGCGGCGAGCAGTTCGCGCCCCTCGTCCTCTATCCCGGCGTTTATCTCCTTCCTGCGCGACTTGTAGTCCTCGCGCTCTTTTGCCAGCAGCTGGGGTGCGAGCGTGACGTTCTGCAGCGCCGTGTACTGCGGAAAGAGGTTGAAGCTCTGGAACACCAGGCCGAAGTGCAGCCGCTTTTTGCGCACGTCGGAGTCCTTGCGCGAATCCGGGTCGGCCGCGTCAAAGAGGACTTCGCCGTTCACGCTGATGCTGCCGCTGTCCGGCGTCTCGAGGAAGTTGAGGCATCTGAGCAGCGTGGTCTTGCCGGAGCCGGAGGAGCCGATTATGGAGAGCGCCTGACCCTGCTCGAGGGTGAAGCTGATGTCGTTCAAGACCTTGGTCTTGTCAAAGTGCTTTTCAAGGTTTTTTACTTCAAGTACGCTCATGTCGCCGCCCCCTTATCTGAAGAATTCAAGCTTTTTCTCAAGCCTGCCGAGCAGGAGCGTAACGACGCCGGTGAATACCAGGTAGTACACCGCCGTGAAGAACAACGGCCACATGAGGCCGCTTATTCCGCCGGCGCCGCCCTTCATGAAGCTCTCGCCCATCCAGATGACCTCCTGCAACGATATGACGCGAGCGAGCGAGGTGTCCTTGACCAGCGTTATTATCTCGTTGGACATGGGCGGAACGATTCGCTTTATCATCTGCAGCAACGTGACCTTGAAGAAGATCTGGCCCTTGGTCATGCCGAGTACCTGCCCGGCCTCCTGCTGGCCCACAGGTACGCCCTGAATGCCGCCGCGGTAGATTTCGGAGAAGTAGCAGGCGTAGTTGATAATGAACGCCACGCAAGCCGCGGCAAAGCGCCCGCTGCCGCTGGGCCAGTTGAACCACTTCATGAGACCCGGACCGTAGAATATAATGATGAGCTGAAGCACCAGCGGGGTGCCGCGCACGACCCAGACCACCAGCCGGCAGATAAGCGAGACCGGCCTGAACCATGCGAAGCGCTTCGCGCTGCGCTCCAGTTTTCTGGCCCTGCGCTCCAGTGCTTCGGCCTCGGCGCCGCCGCAGTTCTCACTCTGCTTGAGGAGCTGCTGGCTCGCGGCCAGCTGCCTGCGGGCTATGAAACCGAACGGTGCCCAGCGGTTCATGGAGCCGAAAGAAATTATGAGCCCCAGCGGCGCCGCTCCCAGAAGGGTTATGCAGAAGAGCTCAAGCGTTACGACAAAGCCGCTGTTGAGTGCGCCCAGCACGGTCTGCGTGGTCTGTGAGCTGAAAAACTCAATCATTAAACTACGTCCTCTCTGTCTTTATGGTAAGGGGATTGGAGCATTATACCGCGTTCAAAGGCAGAGAGCAAGAGCAGCTCTCTGCCTTTGGGTATTTTGTTTTACTTCCTTGCTCAGTCGAGGATGACGGCGTCCTGCAGGCCGTAGGTCGTGGCAACCTCCAGCACGGTGCCGTCGGCAACCTTTTCGGCCCAGAAGGTGTTGAACTCGTCGACAAGGTCGCTGCCCTGACGGAAGCCGACGCCGTACTGTTCGCTTTCCAGGCCCTGCGCGTCGTTGAGGTTGAGGCTGTAGGCGAGGTCGGCGTAGCTCGTGCCCTCGCCGGTCATGGCCGCGGCCATGAGCACGTCGATGACGGCGCAGTCGCTGGTGCCGGCCTGGACTTCCATGAGGGTGTTGGCCTGGGACTGGACGGGAACCGTGGTGGCGCCGAGGGCAAGAGCGGCATCCTCACCGGCGGAGCCGGACTCAACAGCGACGTTCAGACCCTCAAGGCTGGTCAGGTTCTCGAAGTCGGCGGCGCTGGCGGCGGGGTAGACGAGCACCTGGTAGTTGGTGCAGTACGGGGTGCCGATGCTCATGGTGGAAGTGACCTCATCAGTGATGGTCATACCGTTCCAGACCACGTCAATCTGGCGGCTGTTGAGCTCTTCGACCTTGTAGTCCCAGGTGATCTCCTGGAACTGAACCTCCACGCCGAGGCTCTCGCCGAAGGCCTTGGCGAGGTCGGCGTCGAAGCCTATCCACTCGCCGTTGGCGTCCTGGTAGTCCATGGGCTCGAAGTTGGTGATGCCGACTATGAGCGTGCCCTTGTCCTGGACGTAGGCCATGTCGCTCTCGGCGTTACCGTTGTCGCTGGGAGCGGCGCTCTCGGCGGTGCCGCCGGTGGGTTCGGCGCCGGGCGTAGTGGCGGAGCCGCTGTCGCCGCAGGCGGCGAGGGCGAAGACCATGACCAGCGCAAGCATAAGTGCAAGAAGCTTTTTCATTTTCATTTAGTCCCCTTTGTTCAGACTTACGATGCCGTGCTATCTGCGCGGCGTGTTAATATAGTACCACATTATCGAAATAAAGCAAGGGTTTTTTTCAAACTCGGCGCAGAAATTTTTCGCGCGCTTGATTTACGCCCCGGTCTGACGTATAATCGCGGCATGAGAATTTACGAAGCCGGACAATGCGATATAGTAGTGATAGGCGCGGGTCACGCGGGGATAGAGGCCGCGCTGGCCGCCGCGCGGCTGGGCTGCGCCACCGTCTGCCTGGCCATAAACCTCGACAGCGTGGGCAACATGCCCTGCAACCCGGCCATAGGCGGCACGGGCAAGGGGCACCTGGTGCGCGAGCTGGACGCGCTCGGCGGCGAGATGGCCAGGGCGGCGGACTTATCCTGCATCCAGTACCGGATGCTCAACCGCGGCAAGGGGCAGGCCGTGCACTCCCTGCGCGCCCAGGCGGATCGCCGGCGCTATCAGGCCGTCATGAAGGAGGCGCTGGAGCGGCAGGAGAACCTGCGGCTCATCCAGGCCGAGGCCGTGGAGATAGGCGTCGAGGACGGCGCCGTGGCCTATGTCACGACCGCCACCGGCGCGCGCTGGCGCTGCAAGGCCGCCGTGATCTGCTCCGGCACCTACCTCAAAGGCCGCACGATAGTCGGCGAGGTGCTGCGCGACTCGGGACCCGACGGTCTGGCGGCCAGCGGGCCGCTCTCCGACTGCCTCAAGGCTCTGGGCGTGCCGCTGCGCCGGTTCAAGACCGGCACCCCTCCGCGCGTGAACGCGCGCAGCGTGGACTTTGACAAGATGGAAGTCCAGGAGGGCGACGCGGAGCCGGAGCCGTTCTCGTTCGGGACGGAGCATCCGCCCGTCAACCGCGCCAGGTGCTACCTCACCTACACCAACGAGCGCACGCACGAGATAATCCGCGCCAACCTGGACCGCAGCCCGCTCTACTCCGGCGTCATCACCGGCACCGGGCCGCGCTACTGCCCGAGCATAGAGACCAAGGTCATGACCTTCCCCGACAAGCCGCGCCACCAGCTGTTTATAGAGCCCATGGGTCTGGACACGCTGGAGCTGTACGTGCAGGGCTTTTCAAGCTCGATGCCCGAGGACGTGCAGATCGAGATGCTGCACACCGTCCCCGGCCTGGAGCACGCGGAGATGACGCGCAGCGCCTACGCTATTGAGTACGACTGCGTCGACCCGCTCGCGCTGCGCCCCACGCTGGAGTTCAAGGACATCCCCGGCCTCTACGGAGCCGGTCAGTTCAACGGCTCGAGCGGCTATGAGGAGGCGGCTGTCCAGGGCTTCATGGCCGGCGTGAACGCCGCGCTGAAGCTCAAGGGGCGCGAGCCGTTCGTGCTGCGCCGCAGCGAGGCGTACATCGGCGCGCTGATAGACGACCTGGTCACTCGCGGCACCAACGAGCCGTACCGCATGATGACCTCCAGGAGCGAGTACCGGCTGATACTGCGCCAGGACAACGCCGACGAGCGGCTTGCAAAGTACGGCCACGCCCTGGGACTGGTGAGCGATGAGCGCTACGCGGCCGTGCAGGCGAAGTACGCCGCCGTGGACGCGGAGCTGGAGCGGCTGGAGCGCACGCACGTGCCACCCTCCGGGGCGCTCGCGACCAGGCTCGAGGCGCTGGGCACCGCGGCGCCGAACACCGGCGTCAGCCTCGCGTCGCTGCTCCGGCGTCCGAAGGTGGGCTACGACGACTTGGCGGAATTTGACCCAAACCGCCCGGTTCTGACGCGAGATATCACGAATCAGGTCGAGATACGGCTGAAATACGCCGGTTATATAAAGCGCCAGCTCAAGCAGGTGGAGGACTTCGCACGCATGGAGGACATGGCTCTGCCCACGGACTTGGACTACTCCGACGTGCCGGGACTTCGCACCGAGGCCAGGCAGAAGCTCGCCGAGGTTCGGCCGGACAGCTTTGGCCGCGCGGGGCGCATCTCCGGCGTCTCGCCCGCCGACATGGCCGCGCTGGCGATGTATCTGGGGAGGCGCAGACGATGAGGCCGCGCGTGGTGCTCGGCTTCTCCGGCGGCGTGGACAGCGCCGTTGCGGCGAGGCTTTTGACGATGCAGGGCTGGGACGTGCGCTGCGTCTATCTGGAGACCGGCTCCGGCGAGGGCGAATACGCCCGCGAGAGCGCGGAGCGCATGGGTCTGCCCTTTGAGGCCGTGGACGCCCGCGCACTGCTCGAGCGCGAGGTCTGCGCGCCGTTTGAGGCCGCGTACCTCGCCGGAGCCACGCCCAGCCCCTGCGTGCTGTGCAACCGCCGCGTGAAGCTCAAGCTGCTGTGCGAGGCGGCCGACGCGCTGGGCATAGAGCGCATCGCCACCGGCCACTACGCCGCGGCGCGCGCCGGAGCCATCTTCCGAGGCCGGCCGGAGAACGACCAGAGCTATATGCTCTGCCTCGTCACGCGCGCCCAGGCGCGGCGGCTGGTACTGCCGCTGGGCGGGTATATAAAGCGCGACGTGCGCGCCCTGGCCGCGCAGTTCGGCCTGAGCCAGGCGGAAAAGCCCGACAGCATGGAGATCTGCTTCATAAAAGGCGGCGACTTTGCCGGGTGGATAGACTCCCGCGGTCACGCCCCCGGCGAGGGCGCGCTGATATACAGGGGCGAGCGCGTCGGCACTCACGGCGGCGTGCACCGCTATACGCTCGGCCAACGGCGCGGCCTGGGCTTCGCCGCAGGCAGGCGCGTCTTCGTCAGCGAGATACGCCCGGAGACCAACGAAGTGGTGCTCTCCGACGGCGACGGGCTGTATATGGAGCACATACGCACCGGCGGGGCCAACTGGCTGATAATGCCGCCGCGCGGCGATTTCCGCTGCGAGGTGCGCGTGCGCCATTCGCGCGATCTGACTCCCGCCACGGCGCGAAGCGTGGACGGCGCGTTGGAGATAGACTTTGACAAGCCCGTGCGCGCCCCGGTACCGGGGCAGGCGGCGGCGCTCTACGCCGGCGGGATGCTGATAGCCGGCGGCATAATCGCGCCCTGAGGCGCGCAAAGGAGGTTCCAATGGCGGCACGAAAAAGGCGGCGCTCCGGCGCTCCGCGCGGCGCGCTCGGCACGCTGCTGGCCATACTTGCGGCCGCGCTGGCCTTCGCCGGGTCGCAGCTCGGCTGGTTCGACTCCGTCCGGCTGACCCCGGCGGCGACGCCCCTGCCCGGCGAGGGCGTATATGTCACGTACATAGACGTGGGTCAGGGCGACAGCACCCTCGCCTACTGCGAGGGCGAGACGCTGTTGATAGACGCCGGAGTCCCGGAGGAGGGCGAGAGCGTGGCCGCGTACCTGGACGGCATCGGCGTGACCGAGCTGGACTACGTGGTCTGCACGCACGCGCACGAGGATCACTGCGGCGGGCTGGACTACATCCTGGAGAACTATTCCGTGGGTACGCTCTTTGCCCCCTACACGGAGTTTGACGCCTCCGGCACCTTCACGCACTTTGAGGACACCGCGGCGGACGCGGGGCTGGACATAACGGTGCCGGAACCGGGCATGAGCTTCACCCTCGGCTCGGCGGTGTTTGAGTTCATCGGTCCCGTCAGCGACTGGGACGGCGACGTGAACGACTCCAGCCTGGTCATACGCCTCGACTACGGCGACGACAGCTTTCTTTTCACCGGCGACATCTCCTCCGGCGCGCTGCTCGACTGCGCCTACATCGGCGGCTACTCGATAGACTGCGACGCGCTCAAGCTCGGCCACCACGGCAGCCGCACGTCCACGGACGAGGAGGTGCTGCGCCTCGCCAGCCCCGAGGTGGCGATCGCCTCCTGCGGCGAGGGCAACAGCTACGGACACCCGCACGACGAGGTCGTGGAGCTGTGCGAAAAAGAGGGCGTGCTCTTGCTGCGCACCGACCGCGACGGGAGCATCACCCTCCACTCCGACGGCGCAGAAATAAACCGCGTGGCCTGAAAACAAGCGAAACGCCCCCGCCCGGTCAGACCGGGCGGGGGCAGCTTGTAAAAAGCCTCGCAGAGTTTCGCGCCCATAGGGCGCGAAAGGGACTGGAATCATTTTCGGCGGCGTGTACGTCGCCGAAAATACTTCGGGTTCCCGATGAGTGCGAATCGCACTCATCGGGAGAGGAGGAGCAGC
>UQQF01000055.1 GCA_900543085.1 uncultured Eubacteriales bacterium
CCCACTCGTTTGTCCAGTGGCGCAGCGCCCCGGCGGCGTTGATGTCGTATATGCCCGTAGTGTGCAAAATCAGCGTGTCCGGGTCGCGCGCGAGCAGGCCGTGCAGCTCCTCCCACTCCCAGGGCGGGGCGCCGTCCGAGCGCAGCACGCCGACCAGCGGCTTGCCGGAAAACAGCAGCCGTATGAGCGCGTCGTAGTAGTCCGCGTCCGCGAGCGCCGCGCCGCCCAGCTCGTCGGCTATGACGAAGGGCTTGGCCGCGGCGGCCTTGAAGTGCGCGGCCGCGGCTCCGGCCGAGAACGGCTCGCGCCCGCGCCGGCGGATATTCGGCACGGCCAGCTCCCCGGCGGGCAGCAGCAGCGCGCCCGGCAGAACGGCGTAGCCTCCGGCGAAGCGGGCGTCGCGGCCGAGCGCTCGCTCTATAAGCGCGCTCTTGCCTATGCCGGGCGCGCCGGTCAGCAGCAGGCGGCGCTTCATCGCGCCGCCTCCGATATGTGGTGCATGTGTGTGTCTCCTGTCAGGTGGTGTGAGCTTCCTCCGGCGCGTATTGCAGCAGCGAGGCGCACTCGAGCGTCTTCCCGCCGCCGGAGAAGCTGAGAAATACGTTGAAATTGGCCGCTTCCGAGTACGATCTCAGCGTGTTCTCGCACGAGAAAACGGCGTAAAAGTTCTCCGCCGCGCCGTCGTCGGGCAGGTCGAAGCTGAGCGTGAACGAGGACGCGCCCAAACCCTGCTCAAGGGCGTCCGGCTCAGCGCACATGCTCCGGATGCTCACGCCGCCGTCGCGCTCCTCCGTGACGGTGTAGCCCGCGCGGCAGGTGACCGGCTCCATGGACAAAAAGAGATCGCTGGCTTGCAGCCGGAACGTGCGCTCCCTCGCTCCGCCGGGCAGCTCCGGCAGGAGGACGAAGGCCAGGAAGTAGAAATCTGCGCCTCGCCGGGCGGTGACCTGCGTCAGCTCCGCGCGCGGCGTGCCCTCGGGCAGGGCGTCGTAGTCCTGCGCGCTGACGGTCTCGACGCGCTTGCCGTCCAGGCGGTAGCACTGCCGCGTAAGCCACAGCTCGTCCGCGGCGATCAGGCATTCAAGCTCGTCGGCGGTCAGGTTCCCGCACAGAGCCTCGCCCGCGCCCAGCTCCCGCAGCCGGGCGAGCAGCTCATCCTGCCCCCCGACATACCTCGCCGAGCCGGTGTCCGGGACGTAGTATCCGTCCTCCCCGCACCCGGCGAGCGCGAGCGCAAGCGCGAGAGTCAGCACAACGGCGGTGAGTTTCTTCACGCCTCGCACCTCCTCAGACCAGTGAGCGCGCCCACTCGCCGGCGATCTGCCTGTTGGGGGCGTTTACGCTGTAGATAAACCCGTCCAGCACGGCATAGGCGTAGCAGCCCTCGTACTCGCCGCCGGGGTACTCACTGATATAAAACGTGTCGCCGCCGAGCTGCAGCTCGCTGCGCTCGAGGCCGCTGTCGTCGTACTTGGGCAGGAGGTTCCAAAGCGGGTAGGGGTAAGCCTCCGTCGCGATGCTCACCGATTGGAAGACATACCCCTCCGGCGTGTCGTAGCCCGCCGTGAGCTCTACGCTCACCAGCCCGACGCCCTCAAACACAATGGCATATGCCGCGCCGCCGGAGTCTGCGTAGTCCCAGTCGGGGATGCGCACGCCGCAGCCGGCGCAGTCCACGGCCTCGGGGAAGGTGTCGAACTCGCGTATTTCGGCGCTCATAGGCAGGCCGTCCTCCTGCTCGCTCAGCTGCTCTAGGCACTTTTCGCCCATCGCGCGCACCTCTCCCAGCGAGTCAAGCGGCACCTGGACTATCTCCGACGCGCCCTCATCCCCGCATCCGGCAAGTGCGAGCGCAAGCGCAAGCGCGAGAAGGGCTGCGAAAAGCTTCTTCATTGCAAACACTCCTTTGCGTTCCGTGCCGCCGGGGGCGCTGTTTGGCGGCGGGTGGTTATTCCGCTATGAACCGCCAGGGCTTGGCCTGGTCTTCGGGCGTGGCGTAGCCGATGCCGACGCGCTCCGCCGTGCGCAGGGTGAAGTCCCGCTCGCGCGCGGCGAACCACAGCTCGCCGCAGCCGTCGACCGGCCTGCCCGTGAACTCGCCCGTCACCTCCAGCGCCTTCGTCAGGCGCCCGGGGCCGGGATAGCCCTCGCAGGCGCGTATCAGCACGCCCTGCGGCCTGTCCTCCTCGCCGGTGATGGCGTTCATCAGCCAGTGTATGCCGTAGCAGAGGTAGACGTAGAAGACGCCGCCGCGCATATAAAGCGGCTCGTTGCGCTTGGTGCGGCCGTGCCGGGCGTGGCAGGCGCTGTCGCTCTCGCCGCAGTAGGCCTCCGTCTCGGTGATGGTCAGTATGCGCGCCTCGCCCGAGGGCAGCACGCGGACTATGCGGCAGCCGGCCAGCTCCGGCGCGACGGTCAGCGCGTCCCGCTCGAAAAACGCGCGCTCGAGCGGGGCGGGGAGTTCAATTTTCGTAGAGCCTGAGTCCAAAGTCATATGCCCTCTCCAGGTGTCCGGTCTTGTCTATCTGCGGTGCGCCGCCTGTGTCGCCGCAGCCGCCGCAAAGCAGCATGCCCCGGTCGCGGAAGCCTATGTAGTTGACGACGGCGAGGCGGTAATAGTTCTCCGCCTCGCGGAAGGTCCAGAAGTTGTCGTCGGCGCTGGTCATTATAAGCGCGCTGTCGTGCACGGGATAGCGCTCATAGCGGCCGAGCGGCGGGTCGCTGTCGTACTCCGCCAGGCAGTAGAAGCGCTCGATAAACGCCTTGATGCGCGCAGACAGCGTCCAGAAATACAGCGGCGAGGCGAAGACTATGCAGTCCGCCGCCTTGATTTTCGGCGCCAGGTCGTTGAACGCGTCGCGCTGGACGCAGGGCTTGCCGTATCGGCAGGCGTTGCAGCCCAGGCAGCCGCGCACCTCGTTCTTGACCAGGGATATGGTCTCTACGCTGTGTCCGGCGTCGCGCGCGCCGCGCGCGAAGGCCTCAACGGCCTGCGCCGTGTTGCCGCGCGGCCGGCCTCCGCCGAGGACGATGAGTATGTTCTTGGGCATGTGATGCTGCCTCCCGGGTGCCTGTGGGTTTGAAAAAAGCCCCCTCAGGGGAGCTCTTTTCCGCAGTAGGGGCATTTCTTCATGTATATCATGCCGCGGGTCGGCAGCTTCTGCCTGCAGTAGGGGCAGCGGCAGACGAAAATGGGCAGGATGATCATGAAGATGACCAGTGCGCCGAGAGACAGGTAGGTGATGGTGTTTATCGTGGTGTAAAGCCCGATGCCCACGCCTACGAAAGAGACCAGCGTGAAAATCCAGCAGAGCTTGGCCGCAGTGCGCGGTGAATTCATATGTATTACCTCCCGGGTTAGTTTACAGTTTGCGCGGTATCAATACCTCTGTGACGGCCAGGACGGCTATTGCGGCGGCGCCGGTTATCCACCATTCAAACGCCACGGAGGCCGCTCCGAGCGCGAAGGCCGCCACGCTTATCACGCGGCAGACCAGGCGCGTCGTCCTCTCGTGCGCCCTGAGTTTGTCAAAGAGCCTTTGCATCTGTGTACATCTCCCTTGCTCAGTCCAGTTCCTTGCCGCAGTAGGGGCAGCTCTTGCGGCCCGCGGCCACGTTCAGCGGCAGGAACTCGTCGCAGAACGGGCAGCGCCAGAAGACGGTGAGCGCCACGACCACGCAGCATATCCCGGCGGCCATGAGCATGATGCCCATGACCTGCGAGCCGCCGAACAGCAGCACCGCCAGCCCGGCGAGCAGCAGCACGACCAGCGCGACGAGAGACAGCTTGAGTATCCGTTTGGGATGGTTGACCAGATCCTTGAAATAGTTGCCCATTTATAATTCCCCCTTCGGTCTCGCGCGGCGAGCTTCACCGCGCCAAATCCCGTATCAATTCCAGAATCAGCTCCGACGCGCACCAGACCAGCGCCAGAGCCATGACGGCGTTTACAGGCCGGGTGTGCTTCTTGTACACCCCCACCAGCGCCGAGCCGCCCAGCGCCCAGACGCAGCAGCAGACGAAGCAGCACAGCGCCATGAGCAGCGAGCACAGCAGCACGCTCACCGCGCTGCGGTAGTGCGGCAGGACATAGGAGCCCATCGCCGTGACGGCGAAAAGTATGCCCTTGACGTTCACAAATTGCAGCACGACGCCGGAGATCACGCCCCGGGACTTCCCGCCCGACTCGTCCTCGCCGGGCGTGGACTTCCACACCAGCCAGGCCAGGTAGAGTATGTACGCCGCGCCCAGCGCCAGCAGCCACGGCTCTATGGCGGGCAGCGCGTCGTACAGCAGCGCGGTGAAGCCCCCGGCGAGCAGGCTGACGGCCAGGAAGCCGAGGAACACCCCGAATATATATCTCAGGCTGTACAAAAACCCGCGCTGCGCGGCGCCGGACATACAGATCATGTTGTTCGGCCCCGGCGTTATGCAGTTGAGCACGACGTAAGAGAGAAAGCCCGCCCAGTCCATCTCAGCGAACGGGCACTATCTCTATCCAGTACCCGTCCGGGTCTTCGATGAAATACACGCCCATCTTCGGGTTTTCAAAGCAGACGCAGCCCATCGCGTCGTGCCTGGCCTTCGCCGCGGCGATGTCGTCCGTGCGGAAGGCGAGGTGGCTCTCGTTCTCGCCGAGGTCGTAGTCGCGGTCTGCGTGGTCGCGCAGCCAGGTCAGCTCTATCTGGAAGGTGGCCGCCTCGTTGGCCAGAAACACCAGCTTGAACGAGCCGTCCTCCGCCTCCTTCTCGCGCACGGGCTTCATGTCCAGCGCGTCGGCGTAGAACTTCACGCTCCGCTCCAGCTCGCGGACGTTTATGTTGCAGTGGTAAAAGCTGAAGGTCATGTATGTACGCCTCCCGGGTCTTGTCTGCTTACAGCATACCCCACGAGGCGCGATTTGGCAAGATTTAAATGTTGTCCGCCGCCGGTCAGCAGTTGGGCTTGTACTTCTGCTTCATCTGCTGCGTGCGCTGCGGCGCGGCCTGCTCGGCGGCGTACCAGCCCTTTTGCTGCATCTGCTTGTACAGCTCGTCCTGCATACCCAGCTCAAAGTTGAGCGCGGTGCAGAAGGCCTGGCGCACGTTGGGAGTGCTGGACTCTATGGCGCCGTGCATATAGAGGTCGCAGACGCCCTTCGTCGTGTTCAGCAGGTTTTCCATAATCATTTTGTCGTCCATGCCCTTGCCTCCTTACACCAGGTCGTAGAAACGGCTGTACATCTGGCAGTGCTGCTCGGCCAGCTTCTGCGCCTGCTGCTTGAGCGCGGCGTCCTGAAGCATGTTCGCCGCCTCGCGGCACTGCTGCGTCAGGAACTGAGCGTGCCCGAGCGCGTCGTCGAGATAGAGAGTCTCCTTAGTGGTCATTTAAAATCACCTCGCGCGTAGTATGCGCAGACTCGCCGCACAATATGCGGCGAGAGCGGCGGCGAAGTTCTCGGCGGGCGTCTCAAATAATTCGTAAATAAATTTATATAAACCTCTTGACAAAATTGGCGCGCATGCGTATAATGCAAACTGTGGCGGAGGGCATAGGTTCTCCGCTGTACTGACTATTAAGAGGCGGTGGACATATATGAAAAAAACGCTGTACAGCCTCATGCTGAGCGACGACGTGGTGCGCGCCGTAGACGAGCTGGCGCACTCCCTGGGCACCAACCGATCCAGCCTGATAAACCAGATACTCGCCGACTACGTGTCGATAACGACGCCGGAGCGGCGCATAAACGACATTTTCCACGCCGTGGAGCAGATGCTGGCGCCCAGCCGCGAGCTGGTGCCGTTCTTCTCCCCGCGCGCGCTGACCATGTCGCTGAAGTCCAGCCTGGAGTACAAGTACCGGCCGACGGTGAAGTACGAGGTGCAGCTCTTCCGCTCCACGGACGGGCCGCTGGGCGAGCTGAGCGTGGTGTTCCGCACGCAGAGCGCCGCGCTGATAGAGGCCATGACGCAGTTCTTCCGGCTGTGGAAGCACACGGAAGACCGCCTGCTCGCGCCGCTGATAAGCGAGGAGCTGGACTACGCGCTGTACGACGGCAAGTTCGTGCGCACGATAGCCGTGCCGAGAGGCCGCGACGTGACGGCCGAGGAGGTCGCCGAAGCGCTGAGCGACTACATCAAACTCTTTGACCGGCTGATGAAGGGCTGGCTGTCCGGACGCCTGGACGCCAACGACGTGCAGAGCGAATACTACGCGGATCTCAGCCGCAGAAAGCTTTATATCTGACACTTTTCCGCCCGAAATGAGGTGCTTTCACCATGAACGCTGAAAAATACACGAAGAAAACGATCGAAACCATAAATACCGCGCAGGCGATGGCGCAGGAGAACGGCAACCAGTACCTGACCAGCGAACACCTGCTGTACGCCCTGGTAGACCAGGACGGCGGGCTGATCGGCTCGCTGCTGGGCAAGATGGGCGTGGACTGCGACGCCGTGCTGGCCGAGCTGGACACCGAGATACGCAAGCTGCCGCGCATAAGCGGAGGCAGCGGCGAGGTGTACGCCTCGCCGGAGCTGAACAAGATACTCCGCTTCGCCGAGAAGGTCGCCGAGAAGATGGGCGACAGCTACGTCTCCGTCGAGCATTTGATGCTCGGCGTGTTCAACGACGGCAGCGCCGCCGTCAGGCGCATACTCTCCGACCACGGCGTGACGCGCGACGCCTTCAACCGCGAGCTGGCGAAGGTCAAGAGCGGACCTGTGAACTCCGACGACCCCGAGAGCACCTACGACGCGCTGAACAAGTACGGCACCGACCTGGTGCAGCGAGCCCGCGACAACGAGCTGGACCCCGTCATAGGCCGCGACAGCGAGATAAGGAACGTCATCCGCATATTGTCGCGCAAGACCAAGAACAACCCCGTCCTGATAGGCGAGCCGGGTGTCGGCAAGACCGCCATCGCCGAGGGGCTGGCGCAGCGCATAGTGCGCGGCGACGTGCCGGACGGCCTGCGCGACAAGACGATATTCTCCCTCGACATGGGCGCGCTGATCGCCGGCGCTAAGTACCGCGGCGAGTTTGAGGAGCGGCTCAAGGCCGTGCTGGAGGAGATAAAGCGCAGCGAGGGCAAGATAATATTGTTCATAGACGAGCTGCACACGATAGTCGGCGCGGGCAAGACCGAGGGCAGCATGGACGCCGGCAACCTCCTGAAGCCCATGCTGGCGCGCGGCGAGCTGCACTGCATCGGCGCCACCACGCTGGACGAGTACCGCAAGTACATCGAAAAGGACGCCGCGCTGGAGCGCCGCTTCCAGCCCGTCATGGTCGCCGAGCCGACCGTCGAGGACACGATAAGCATCCTGCGCGGACTCAAGGAGCGCTATGAGATCTTCCACGGCGTGCGCATCCACGACAACGCCCTTGTCGCCGCCGCTACGCTGTCCGACAGGTATATCACCGACCGTTTCCTGCCCGACAAGGCCATAGACCTTGTGGACGAGGCCTGCGCCATGATACGCACGGAGATAGACTCCATGCCCAGCGAGCTGGACGACATCCGCCGCAGGATCATGCAGCAGGAGATAGAGGAGATGGCGCTCAAGAAGGAGGACGACCAGCTCAGCCGCGACCGCCTGGCCAAGCTCACCGAGGAGCTGGCGGAGAACAAGGACAAGTTCAACGCCATGAAGGCGCGCTGGGAGGCCGAGCGCGAGGGCGTCGACGCCGTCAAGCGGATAAAGGGCGAGATAGAGCAGCTCAGCGCCGACATCGAGAACGCCCAGATGAACCTGGAGTACGAGCGCGCCGCCAAGCTGAAATACTCCGACCTGCCCGAGCTGCAAAAGAAGCTCGCCGAGGCCGAGGCCGCCGCCGAGAAGCGCGGCGCCGACGACTCCCTGGTGCACGACACCGTCACCGAGGAGGAGATAGCGAACATCGTCGCCAAGTGGACGGGCATCCCCGTCAGCAAGCTCATGGAGGGCGAGCGCGAGAAGCTCTTGCACCTGGAGGACGTCATCCACAAGCGCGTGGTAGGCCAGGACGAGGCCGTCCGGCTGGTGACCGAGGCCATACAGCGCTCGCGCGCCGGCATCTCCGACCCGAACCGGCCGATAGGCAGCTTCCTGTTCCTCGGCCCCACCGGCGTCGGCAAGACCGAGCTGGCCAAGAGCCTGGCCGAGTGCCTGTTCGACGACGAGCGCAACATGGTCCGCATAGACATGACCGAGTACATGGAGAAATACTCCGTCTCGCGCCTCATCGGCGCGCCCCCGGGATACGTCGGCTACGACGAGGGCGGCCAGCTCACCGAGGCCGTCAGGCGCGCGCCGTACAGCGTAGTGCTGTTTGACGAGGTGGAAAAGGCGCACCCGGACGTCTTCAACATCCTGCTGCAAATCCTGGACGACGGCCGCATAACCGACAGCCAGGGTCGCACTGTGGACTTCAAGAACACGATAATCATCCTCACCAGCAACCTCGGCAGCCAGTACCTGCTCGACGGCATCCAGCCCGACGGCAGCATCAGCGCCGAAGCCCAGGCCGCAGTCCAGGCCGAGCTGAGGCAGTCCTTCAGGCCGGAGTTTTTGAACAGGCTGGACGAGATCATCATGTTCCGCCCGCTGACGCGCGAAAACCTGACCGGCATCATCGACATCATGGTCGACGGCCTGAGAAGCCGCCTCGCCGACAAGAGCGTCGGCCTGGAACTGACCGACGCCGCCAAGCGCCTCATAATAGACCGCGGCTACGACCCCCTCTACGGCGCACGCCCGCTCCGCCGCTACCTGCAAAGCAGCGCCGAAACGCTCATCGCCCGCGAGATCCTGAAAGGCGACATCTCCGCCGGCAGCACCATCACCCTCGACGCCGAAAACGGTGAACTCGTGTGCAGGCATAATTAAATAATGTAAGGAGCCGCAGCTGCACCTGCGGCTCCCTTTTTTGCGACGGACGTGTGTTGTGGTTGGTCGTGGGTTGCACGCCCTCTTGATGCACTCAAGGTGCATCAAGTGTTTTTGCGAGGGCGCAAAAACGCTGTTGTTCAAAGGGAAAAGGGTTGGTAACGCACCCACAGCAACGTTCCAACGCGATGCGGCTTCAGCCGCGAGCCCACGCGCTACAACCAACGCACCCGCTCAACTCCCCCGCGCACAGCGCACCTGCAATCTTGCTGTCCGTCGGCAGAGCATGCCCGCGACCCCCGCAAGCGGGCTATGCCTGCAACGTGCAATCCAGCACCAAAAATAGAAGCTTTCAGCAGAATTCGCGCGCAGCGCGAAAAATTTCAAGAAAATCCCGCCCGGCGGCGCGTACGTCGGGCGGGATTAACAATTCACCCTCAAACGAAAAGGCCGCCCATAGGGCGGCCTTTTCGTTTGAAGCTATAGTGCGCCCATTCCGATGGCGTTGGTCAGCATGTGGTAGAGTATAGGCGCCCAGATGCTGCCCGAGCGCTCGTAGCACCAGTTGAGCGAGATGGAGCCCGGGATGTACAGCACTGCGGAGATGAGGTAGATGGGGTCGTCTATCGCGTACTGCCATATGTGGTAGAGCGAGAATATGGCCACGCTGACTATCCACGCCGCCAGGCGGTTCCTGCGCCTGAGCGTGCCGAAGATCAGGCCGCGAAAGAGTATCTCCTCCACTATCGGCGCCATGAACACGGTCATGGCTATCAGCTTGTTGTAGCCCTCGGGAGCCATCTGGGTTATGGTCTCGTTGTTCGGGGAGTATATGTCCGCTCCGCCGAAGGCGACCAGCAGCGAGCTGAGTATCATGCTCAGCGCCAGCTCCAGCAGATACGCCGTGAGTATGGCCGTCAGGAAGCGGCCTATGGCGTCCAGCGCCGCGTTAAAGCTCGCGTGCAGGAAGCGCCAGCAGAGTATCAGCATGTAGGCGAAGCCGGTGAGGTAGTATATCAGGTTGATGTCCACCGCGCTCAGCTGCGGCGAGAGGTACGCAAGGTACGGCAGCACCATCGGGAGCGCGACTATGTGTATGGGCAGGTAGATAAGCGCGGCTATGCGCTCAGCCGGGCGCATGAGGTCGCGGAAGGTGTCGTTGCGGGGGGTAAGGGGGGTCTGATTCATTAAGGAGCCAACTTTCTCTGGAGTTCGTAGAGCAGATTCATCGCCTCTATGGGCGAGAGCGTGTCGAGCCTGGCGGAGCGCAGCGCGTCGAGCACCTCGTCCGCGGCGCTCTGGCCGAAGCTGAGCTGGCCGTCGTCCGGCTCTGCGGCCTTTTCGGCGGCGGGACGCGCGGCGGCGCGGTTCAGCTCGTCCAGGCAGACCCGGGCGCGGTTCACCACGCTGTCGGGCACGCCGGCCAGCTTGGCGACCTCCACGCCGTAGCTCTCGTCGGCCGCGCCGGGGACTATCTTGCGCAGGAAGATGACTCCGCCGCCCTGCTTGCGCGCGGTGATGGAGTAGTTCTTCACGCCGTCGATCTGGCCTTCAAGCGCGGTGAGCTCGTGGTAGTGCGTGGACAGCAGGGTCTTGGCGCCCAGCCGCCTGGTGTCGGCGCAGTATTCCAGCACCGCGCGGGCGATGGCCATGCCGTCGTACGTAGAGGTGCCGCGGCCTATCTCGTCTAGGAGGATGAGGCTGCGCCGCGTGGCGTTTTTGAGTATGTCGGCGACCTCCGTCATCTCGACCATGAAGGTGCTCTGGCCGCTGCTGAGGTCGTCGCTGGCGCCGATGCGCGTAAATACGCGGTCGACCACGCCGATGCTCGCCGCCCTGGCCGGGACGAAGGAGCCTATCTGCGCCATGAGCGCTATCAGCGCGGTCTGACGCATGTAGGTGCTCTTGCCCGCCATGTTGGGGCCGGTGATGATGGCCAGGCGGTCGCTGCTAAGGTTAAGGTAGGTGTCGTTGGGCACGAACAGGGTGTCCTTGCGCATCTGCTCGACGACCGGGTGCCGCCCGGCGTGTATCTCTATGACGCCGGAGTCGTCCACCTCGGGGCGGACATAGCCGTTTCGCACGGCGGTCTCAGCCAGGGAGCAGACTGCGTCCAGGCGCGCTATGGCCTCGGCCGTGGCCTGCACGCGGTCCACCTTTGCGGCGATGGCGCCGCGCAGCGCGCAGAAGATGGAGTTTTCGATGCTGTTCACGCTCTCGCGGGCGTTGGATATCTCGGCCTCGAGGGCTTTCAGCTCCGCGGTGAAGTACCGCTCGTGGTTGGCGAGGGTCTGCTTGCGGATGTACTCGTCCGGCAGGGCGGCGCCCTGGGCGGAGGCGGGCACGTCGATGTAGTAGCCGAAGACGCGGTTGTAGCCTATCTTCAGCTTTTTGATGCCCGTGCGATCCTGCTCGCTGCGCTCCATCTGCTTTATCAGGGAGGCGGCGTTGTCGCGCACGTCGCGCAGGCGGTCCAGCTCCTCGGAGTAGCCGGGGCAGATCATCCCGCCCTCGCTGATGGAGAAGGGCGCGTCGGGCTGGATGGTGCGCAGCACCTCGTCGCGGATGTCGTCGAGGGTGTCGAGAGCCGCCAGCTCGGCGAGTATGGCGCTGTGCGAGCCGGACAGCAGCTCCTTGATTCGGGGCAGGCTCTCGCAGCTGTTGGCCAGAGCCAGCAGGTCGCGGCCGTTGGCCGTCTTGTACACGGTGCGCGACACCAGGCGCTGCAAGTCGCCGATGCCGCCCAGCGCGGCCATCAGCTCCTGCCTGCTCAGGTTGTCGTCCACCAGCTCGGACACCGCGCTCAGCCGGCGCTGTATCGCGGTGGGGTGCAGCAGCGGCATCTCCACCCAGGAGCGCAGCAAGCGCGCGCCCATCGGCGTCCGCGTGCGGTCGAGCACCCACAGCAGGCTGCCGCGCTTTTCGCCGGTGCGCAGGTTCGCGGTCAGCTCCAGGCTGCGGCGGGTGGACCAGTCCAGCTCCATGTACCGGCGGCCGTCCAGCAGCTCCACGGTGTTGATGTGCGAGAGGTCGCACTTCTGCGTCTCGGCGATGTAGGCCAGCAGCGCGCCGGCGGCGCGCACCGCCGCGGTGAACCTGTCCAGCCCCGCGGACTCCAGACCGGCGAGCCGGAACTGCCTGCACACCAGCTTTTCGCAGGTCTCAAGGTCGAAGGTCTCGTCGCGCTTTTCCAGCGAGCAGTTCAGGCGTCGGGCGAGGAAATCCGTCAGCTGGCGGTTCTCCGCCGCCCCCGCGCTCAGCACCGCCTCGCTGGGGGCGAAGGAGCTCAGCTCGTTGAGCAGGTGCGGTATCACGGGCGCGGCGCACTCCGCCGTGAAGAACTCGCCCGTGGTGACGTCGCAGAACGCGACCGCGCCGGTTTCCCTGCCGGCGTAGAGCGCGCACACGTAGTTGGAGCGGCTGCTGTCGAGCATGTACCCGTCCGCGACCGTGCCGGGGGTTATTATGCGCACGACGTCGCGCTTGACCAGACCCTTGGCCGTGGCGGGGTCTTCCAGCTGCTCGCAGATGGCTATCTTGTAGCCCTTTTGCAGCAGGCGGCTGATGTAGGTGTCCGCGGCGTGGTAGGGCACGCCGCACATGGGCATCTGCTCGTCCGCGGGCTTGCCGCGGTCGCGCGTGGTCAGCGCGAGGTCCAGCTCGCGCGAGGCCAGCACGGCGTCCTCGTCAAAAAGCTCGTAGAAATCACCCAGGCGGAAGAACAGCAGGTACTGGCTGTGCTGGCTTTTTATTTCGTAGTATTGCTTTTGCAGCGGGGTCAGCGAGGCCTCGTCCCGCTCCGCCAGGGGCACGCTCTGCCCGGCGAGGGCGGCGGCCTTGTCCGTTCTTTCCGACATTCGCGCCTCCTATTCGTCGAGGACCGGGACGCCGTACAGCGCCCAGGTGTTGCCGTCAACTATGTCAGCATAGATGAACTTCCCGGCGAGCGACTCGTCGCCGGACATGTGCACCAATCGGCCGCCGTTGGTGCGCGCCGAGAGGTTGTAGGGGCTCCTGCCCGTCGTGCCGTCCACCAGCACGCGCTGGCGCGTGCCTATATAGGCGCGGTGCTTCTCGGCGGAGATCTCGTTTGCGCGCTCGACCAGCCGGTCGAACCGGCGCTGCTTCTCCTCGCGGCTGACGGGGTCGGGCATGGACGCGGCCTTCGTTCCCTCGCGCGGGGAGAAGATGAAGGTGAACATCGCGTCGTAGCGCACTTCCTCTATGAGGCTCATCGTCTCCTCAAAGTCCGCCTCCGTCTCGCCCGGGAAGCCGACGATGATGTCGGTGGTCAGAACCAGGCCGGGCATCAGCTCGCGAGCCATGCGCACCTCGTCGAGGTACTTCTCGCGGTCGTAGTGGCGGTTCATCTCGTGCAGGACGCGGCTGGAGCCGCTCTGCACCGGGAGGTGTATGTGCTTGGCGCACTTCTCGCACTCCGCCATAGTGCGGAACAGCTTTTCCGTCGCGTCGCGCGGGTGGCTGGTCATGAAGCGGATGAGGAAGTCGCCGGGGATGTCGTTTATGGCGCGTATCAGGTCGGCGAAGTCGCGGCCCTCGCCGAGGTCTTTGCCGTAGCTGTTGACGTTCTGACCCAGCAGCGTGATGTCCTTGTACCCAGCGGCGACCAGCTGCCGCGCCTCGGCGACCACGTCGTCAAAGCGGCGCGAGCGCTCGCGTCCGCGCACATAGGGCACGACGCAGTAGGTGCAGAAGTTGTTGCAGCCGTACATGATGCTCAGCCAGGCCTTCACG
>UQQF01000056.1 GCA_900543085.1 uncultured Eubacteriales bacterium
TCGGGTCGTGACCCAGCTCCTGAAGCAGCTGGCGGGAGACGCGGATGACCTTGTTTATCGTCTCGACCATGTGCACGGGGATGCGTATGGTCCTGGCCTGGTCGGCGATGGCGCGGGTTATGGCCTGGCGTATCCACCACGTGGCGTAGGTGGAGAACTTGTAGCCCTTCGTGTAGTCGAACTTGTCCACGGCCTTGATGAGGCCGAGGTTGCCCTCCTGGATGAGGTCGAGGAACAGCATTCCGCGCCCCACATAGCGCTTGGCTATGGAGACGACCAGACGCAGGTTTGCCTCGGCCATGCGGCGCTTGGCCTCCTCGTCGCCGTCAGCCATGCGGCGGGCGAGATCCTGCTCCTCCTCGGGTGTCAGCAGCGGCACCTTGCCTATCTCCTTGAGGTACATGCGCACGGGGTCGTCGGTGGAGAAGGTGTCGGCCAGCGCGTCGGTGTCGGCGGCTATCTCCTCCTCGGTGACCTCCTCGATCTCCTGCAGCTCCTCCAGCGCGGGCAGGGCGTCGTCGTCCAGCGGCGGCAGTATGTCCTCGCCGGCGGTGTCTATGCCCAAGTCCTCCAGCTTGTCGTAGAACTTGTCCAGCTCGTCCGGCTCAAGCTTGAGGTCGTCGAGCGTGTCCATCAGCTCCTTGCTGGTGAGCTTTCCGGCCTTCTTGCCCTTTTCAATCAGGGCGTTGAGCTTCTCCGCCTTGTATTTTGCCAGCTCCTCAGGGTCTTCCGGCAGGACATCGGCGGCCTTTTCGGCCTTATCGGCCTTGTCGGACTTGTCCGCGGCCTTTCTCCTTGCGCGCGGCTTCTCGCCGGCAGCAGCGAGCTTCACGTCCTTAATCTCTTTGTCTTTTTCCTTCGTCTCAGGCATTGCTCATCCTCCGTAACCCTTGGTTTGTTTCATCTTCTCGGCCACCGCGCGCAGGTCGTTCACGTCCGGCGGGTGGCTCTCGGACTCGATTTTGTGTATGTAATCCGCCAGGGCTTTTGCGCCGTTGGCGGCAGACACCGGTTCTTGAATTATCCTGGTGTACAGCCCGACCTCGTCGGGCGTGAGCGCGGCGCCGAGCGAGGCGGCGCTGGTCTCCAGTCCCTGACGGGACAAGTCGCGCATGGCCTCGTATATGTGTCTCAGCTCCGGCGAGGAGAAGTCGGCTCCGTCCAGGCCTATGTCGCCCCGGAAAAGCTCCGGGCTCTGGTTTAAAAGCCGTATCACGCCCATCTCGGCCTTGGCCGAGGCGGGGTTTTCAAACTTTATCGCCACGCCCACCGGCTGGCTCTGGCGCAGCGGGCGGGTGTCCTCCCGCTCGCGCTGGCGGTCGTTGAGCCGCTGACGGCGGCGGCGCACCTGCCTGACCGCGTCGAGCACCGCGTCGGCCGACACCGAGCACTGCGCGGCCACGCGCATGGCGTACACCTCGCGCGAGACGCTGTCGGGCAGCGTGGCTATGACGGACGCCGCCTCCTTGAGGTAGCCCACCTTGCCGTCGTCGCTCTCGAGGTCGAAGCCCTCGGCGGCGCGCTGCAAGCGGAACTCCATGCCGTTTTCGCTGTCCTCTATCAGCGCGCGGAAGGCCTCCGCGCCCTTGGCCTTGATGAACTCGTCCGGATCCTTGCCCTCCGGCACCGTCACCACGCGCACGGCCAGCTCCAGCTTCTCGAGTATCGGTATCGCCCTCTGCGCGGCCTTGCGCCCGGCCGAGTCGGCGTCGTAGCAGATGATGACGTTCTTTGTATATCGCGAGAGCAGCCGCGCCTGCTCGCCGGTCAGCGAGGTGCCCAGTGAGGCCACCGCGCTGTCGAACCCGGCCTGGTGCAGGGAAACCACGTCGACGTTGCCCTCAACGAGAATAATGTACCCGGATTTGGACTTCTTAGCCAGATTCAGTCCGAAAAGATTGTGACTTTTGCTAAAAACAAGCGTATCGGGGCTGTTCAAATACTTTGGCTCGCCGTCGCCCAGGATACGCCCGGAAAAGGCCACCACGTTCCCGCGCACGTCTATGACCGGGAACATCAGCCGGTTGCGGAAAACGTCGTACACGCCGCTGCGCTTGCCGCTTTTCACCAGTCCGGCATCCAGCAGCTCCCGCTCGGTATAGCCGCGGCGCTTCATCTCGTGCGTCAGGCTGTCCCAGGAGTCGGGCGCAAAGCCCAGGCCGAAGTTCCTGGCCACGCGCGGCGAGATGCGCCGCCGCTGCATATAGTCCAGCGCGGCCTGACCCTCGGGCGCGGAGAGCTGCTCGTAGAAGAACCTGGCCGCCTCGCGGTTGAGCTTCAGCATCCGCTCGCGCTTGCCGCGGTTGGGGTCGTAGTTGTCCTCCGGCATGGCCATCCCGGCGCGCTTGGCCAGGAATTCCACCGCGTCGGGAAAGCTCAGCCGCTCTATGTCCATTATGAAGTTTATGACGCTGCCGCCCTTGCCGCAGCCGAAGCAGTGGTAGATCTGCTTGCTGGGCGAGACGGAAAAGCTGGGCGTCTTTTCGCTGTGAAACGGGCACAGTCCGAACAGGTTCTGCCCCGAGCGCTTGGTCAGCGCCACGTATTCGCCGACGACCTCCTCTATCGGGTTGCGCTCGGCCAGCTCCTGCAAAAACTCGGCGGAAAACGCCACGCTGTCACCTCCAATGCGCTATCTCACCTGCCAGGAGCGCGGCACAAACAGGTCGTTGTACACGTCGATGACGTACTTGTCCGTCATTCCGGACACGTAGTCGGTCACCGCGCGCTCCAGTCCGTCGGTCTCCGCTATGCGGCGGTAGTCCTCCGGCAGGTTCTCGGGGTGGTTGACATAATATCTCCAGATGTTGAGCAGTATGTCTCCGACCTTGCTCTCCTCGCCCTTGGCGACGGGGTTTTTGTAGACCTCGGCGTACATGAAGTCGGTGAACACCTGCACGGCCTCGGCCATGTCCGGGCTCATGAGTATGACGTCCTGCTCCCAGCTGGTGCGTATGACGTCGCTGACGATGGCGTTGATGCGCTGGCTGTTGCGGGTGCCTATGCGCTCGCGCACGATGGCCGGCTCGTCGCCCGGGGAGAGTATCCCGGCGCGCTCGGCGTCGTCGAGGTCGTGGTTTATGTACGCTATCCGGTCGGATATGCGCACAACGTCGGCCTCCAGGCTGCCGCGCGGGGTGCCGGTGGTGTGGTTGAGGATGCCTATGCGCGTCTCGTAGCAGAGGTTTAGCCCTTGGCCGTCCTTTTCCAGCCTGTCCACCACGCGCAGGCTCTGCTCGTAGTGGCGGAAGCCGCCGGGGAAGATGTCGTTCAGCGCCCGCTCGCCGGCGTGGCCGAAGGGGGTGTGACCCAGGTCGTGCCCCAGGGCGATGGCCTCGGTCAAGTCCTCGTTGAGACGCAGCGCGCGGGATATCGTCCTCGCCACCCGAGCCACCTCCAGCGTGTGGGTGAGCCTGGTGCGGTAGTGGTCGCCCTCCGGCTGCAAAAACACCTGAGTCTTGTGTTTCAGGCGGCGGAAGGCCTTGCAGTGGGTTATGCGGTCCACGTCGCGCTGGAAGCAGGTGCGTATCTCGCACTCGCTCTCCGGCCGCTCGCGTCCGCGGGTGTCGACCGCGCGCACGCCGCGCTCGCAGACGAGCGCCAGCTCGTCCCTCTCTCTGTCCTCGCGTGGGCAGGCCATATCCACACCTCCTTGTGTCTATTTAATACGCCGTGCGGGCGCAAAAGTCCTTGCCGGATCTGAAAAATTTTTAGAGTTTGTACTCGAACATGCGAAACTCCGTCCAGCCGGTGTCCTCGTAGTACATGGTCTTGGCCTCGACGAAGTAAAAGCCCATCGCGAGGTAGAGCTTTTCGGCAGGCTCGTTGCCGCCCAGGACGTCCAGGCGGACGCACTCGGCGCCCTTTTCCCGCGCCGTGGTCAGGCACTCGGCCACCACGCGCTTGGCCACTCCCCTGCCCTGCATGGCCGGAGCCACGCCCAGCGCGTGCAGCATGAACACCCGCTCCGGCGGGGCATCAACTCTCCAGGGCAAGCCCTCATAGCCGGGGTTGTACTCGTTATTTATGATGACCGCCGCGGCGATAGCGCCCTCGTCCTCCAGGACGTACAGCTCCCCGGCGTCCAGGCTTTTTCTCAGCTCGGCGTCGGAGGGGTATATGCCCTTGCGCCAGCCGGGGTCGAACTCGCCGCCCTCCATGAGGTCTATCAGCGCCCAGTAGAAGCCGCGTACGCGGTCAAACTCCGCACTCACCGCACGTCTGAACTCCATGCTCACTCCTCCAGTCTCTGCGGACGGAACACGCTGCCCAGCACGCTCATGCGCGCGCCGCCGGCGGTCATGTCCGTGATGCGGCCGCCTATCTGCTCCGGCACGCCGGCGGGCAGCAGGCAGGTGACGGTCACGAACTCGGCAAAGTCCCCGGCCATGTCCTGCGCGCCCTCGCCCTCCAGCAGGCGGCGCAGCCGCTCATAGTGCGCGTAGCTGCACTCCACGGCCACGCTCTGCCACTCGGCCATGCGCGCCCTGCCGGCGGCCTCCAGCGCCATGCTCGCCGCCTTGGAATAGGCCCGCACCAGGCCGCCGGAGCCGAGCAGGATGCCGCCGAAATAGCGCGTGACCACGCACACGACATCGCAGACGTTGGCGCTCCTGAACACGTTCAGCGTGGGCTGACCAGAGGTGCCGCCCGGCTCGCCGTCGTCCGACCAGCGCATCTGCCCGTCGGAGAGGACGTACGCCCAGACGTTGTGGGTAGCGTCGGCGTGCTTCCTGCGCACGGACTCGACAAAGGCCATGGCCTCCGACACGCTCTCGGCGTGCTGCACCTGGCCGATAAAGCGCGACTTCTTGTCAATGTATTCGGCCTCGCCGTACCCGGCGGGGATTATATACTCGGACATATGCCACCTCTCAGACATATTTCTTCAATTTTATTATATCAGCATATGTCAATAGCGGCAAGCGCGCAAAAAAGCCGTGGGACGCTGTAAGCGCCCCACGGCGGGGTCAATATTGTATTTCCCCTCCCGGCTCGTTATCCGGGTGAAACTGAAGCGCTGTCTGCACGGTCAGGAACGCTCCGGCCTTGTTCCAGCTGTTGCGCATCCGCATCTGCATCGCGGTATAAACCGGGAACTGCAGCGGCGTCTGCTGATGGGTGTAGTTCACCCAGCTGTCGAATATCCAGCCCTTCTCCTGCATCACGACCGGGTAGGCCACGTAACCCCTGACGTTCTCGGCGTGCAGCGGGGCCGAGTACGCGGCGAAGAGGTCGTTGTTGTAGCTCTGACCGAAGAACACGCTGTTGGAGGTGTAGTCCTCCCTGCCGAGGAAGTAGAAATCCGATACTAGGCTCTCGCCGCCGCTCCCGTACATGACGCGCCCGGACGGCTCTCCCCCGCTGTACCAGCCCTCGGGCATCATTCTGTCGGGGGTCCAGAGCTGTATGGACTCGGTGCCGTAAAAATTCACCGGCTCCGTCCACCGGAAGTGGTGGAACACCATCCAGCGCCCCTCTGGCAGCTCTACGGCTACGCCGGTTGTGCGCAGCTCCTTTACGGGGTATTCGGTGCTTATGTGCGTGTGGGCTACGCCGTCGCCGTCCACATACGTCTCGCGCACCTCCTCGCCGTCGTTCACGGGGTAGTCCTCCGTGTAGTACACAACCCGGAGCGCCCCGGCGCACTTGGCCACGTCCTCGTCCGAGAGGTCGGCGAGCACGTCCTCCGGGAAGCCGAGCGCGGCAAGCTCCGCGCGTGTCTGCGCCTCCCCGGCGGGCTGCAGCGGCTGCCAGTCCATCGGATACCGGGCAAGGAACAGGTACCCGCACAGCATGAGCGCGAGCGTTATGCCTGTCAGCGCGATGGTCATGGCTCGGTTGGATACGCGGCCCGGCGCGGCGGTGACGGCGTAACCGGCCTCGTCCAGCTCCGAGTAGAGCTTATAGAGGCTGCGGATTATGAGCACGAAGGCGGCTATGAACAGTATCCCGCCCAAAAGCCCCAGCACCGCCCCGTAAAGGCCCAGCACCAGCACAATCGAGTACCACACCAAAAGCCAGATGGCCCCGGCGGCGTGTTTTTTAACCCCGGCCTTGGCCTGCACGCCGCGTATCGCGCCGAAGAGCAGCAGCGGCGTTATAAGTTGCGCTGCGACGGACCCGTAGGTCAGCGAGGAGCTTACTCTCTCCACGGCGGGCGCGGAGCTGTATATTGTGCACAGCGATACGAGCGTGAAAACCCATATAGCCGCCCGGAGCGCCGAGACGGCGTACAGCCAGGCAAAGCAGCGGTTCTCCCGACGCAGCGTGCGGAAGCCGCAGAGCATAAGCATGGCTCCCACGGCGGGCAGGATGTAGTTCAGCGCCAGGAAATTCAGCGTGACCGCGCAAAGCCCTATGCCCCACAGCACCTGCGCCATCGCCTTCCGCCACGGGGTTATGCCTCCGGCTGCGTCGTCCGGCGGCGTTTCCGGCAGGGCGCTTTCTATGAGCGCGTCCAGACGCTCGTCATTCATCGCTCTCACCTCCCAGCGCGGCGCGGAGCTTTTTGCGCAGGCGGTGCAGCCGCCCCTCGACGCCGCGCTCGGTCGCGCCCAGCTCTGCGGCAATCTGGGCGGTGGACTGCATATAGTAGTATTTGCGGTAGAAAAGGTTCCGCTCCGCCGGTTTGAGGGCGGCGAGCGCAGTTTGCAGCGCCTCGCGCCGCTCTTTGAGCAGCAGCGCCTCCTCCGGCGTCGGCTCGCTCGACGGCGTGTCCCCGGCCTCGTCGAGCGGGGCATGGTCGGCGCGATGTGCGCGGGCTCGGTTCAGCGCGGCGTTCCTCGCGATGGCCGTCAGCCAGGCCGTCCAGCTGCCGCGCTCGGGGTCGTACCTGTCTATGCGCTCCCAGACGCGCATGGCGCACTCGCTCAGGCACTCCTCCCGGTCCGACTCGTTGGACAGGATGGGCGCGATGACATAGCGCAGCAGCGGCCCGAAGTGCGTCAAAAGCTGCGCTACTCCGCCCTCGTCGCGCGACTTTATGAGTTCAATTACCTCTTTCTCGTGCATCAGCCCACCCCCTCTGTCTGAATCGGCCCATCTTCCGGTATCATAAGGTTCGGGAACACCCCTCCGTGAGCCAGAACCTCCAGCCTTCCTATCGTGACCGGCGACGCCGGCTCGTCCACCGGTAAGGCCGGGTACACGAACCAGCTGTTCGCCCTCCAATAGTGCGGCTGGGCGGAGATATCCACCGGGTCTTCCTCCACGTCGCGCATGGTGTAGACCAGGTAGCCCCTCTGCCGCTCGCCGGAATTCGGGAAGGAGAAGCTGCCGCTCAGGCTGTATTCGCTCCCGCTGCCGAAGAGCATCGTATCCACCTGCCGAGTGCCCAGGCCGAAGTCGTGGTACGGCGCGGCATAGCTCACGCCGCCGCGGTCATACAGCACGCGCCCCGACACCGGCTCCCCCGCCCAAAACTCGTCGCCGATGTAGCCGCTCCCCAGCTGCGCGCGGAAAAGCTCCGCGCCGTGGAAGCCAGGGTTTTCCACCCACTCAAAGTGGCAGACGACGCGCCACTCGTGCCCCGGCATACGCACAAACACCGTGGTAAAGCGCGTCCTGCCGTCAAACACGTCCGATTGCAGCTGCGAAAAGCTCGTGTCCGTGTCCTCGTCCACCAGCACGTACCGTGCGCCGGACATGGAGCGCACCTCCTCGTCCGTCAAGTCGGCGAGAACGCCCTCAGGGAAGCCGAGTTCGGATAGCTCCGCGCGCAGTTCAGGCTCGCCGCCGCTCTCCCGGGGCTGCCAGTCCATCGGGTACTTGTCCAGAAAGCACAGCCCCAGCGCGATGCCGGCCAGCTCCACGCCAACTATGACGGCGGCGAGCGCCCGGTTGGATATCCTGCCCCCCGCGGCGGTCACGGCGTAGAGCGCGGCTTCCACGCTCTTGGCCGTGCGCCAGAGGCAGACGATAATAATTATGTAAACTATCAGTATCGCGTAAAGCACCGGGCTGTTGTCCGGTATGTCCAGCACTCCGAACACCAACGGCACCGCGTACCAGAACACCAGCATCGCGGCAGAAGTGGCGCTTGGACTCAATCCAGCCTTGGATTTCAGGCTTTTCAGCGCGAAATACAGCATCAGGAGCATTGCGAATTTCAAGAACGCCTGCACTATGCTTATCGCGGCTTCAAGCTCCGGCCGGAGGCTGAAGGCCACGCTTGAGAGCGCCGTTAGGTATATTATGTAAACCACATTCTGCGCGAGCGCGCAGATGTACGCCGCGCGAAAGCCGCCGTTCTCCCTGCGCAGAGTGCGCAGGCCGCACAGCGTCAGCAGCATACCGGCGGTCGGAAGCACATAGGCCAGTATCCCGCGCGTGAAGGTTATTGTCGTCAGCGCCAGACCCCAGAGCAGCTGCGTCATCGCCCTTCGCCACGGCGTGACCTCCCGCGCCACGTTGTCCGGCGGCGCCTCCGGCAGCGCGCTGTCTATCAGCTCGTCGAGCTTTTTGTCCTCCATTCCCTCACCCCCCGGCGTCTTTACTCTATAATACACCCTTTTCGGGAAAATCCCACGGTAAAAAGTAAAAAACGGTCAAGCGCGGCGCGCTTGACACTAAAGGGAAAGTTGGTTATAATATATGCGGAAAGAGGCGCTGCGACAAGCGGTTTGACTCTTCAAGTTAACAGGTATGGACTAAGCTTAACTTAGCAAGAACCGTCACTTGGCAGAGTGGCGGTTCTTGCGTTTCCAGACTTTTATGGTGACAGTGTATTCACCGATGTGAAAAGTCAAGGTCACGCGCCTCACCACCTTTCGGAGGTTCTGGCCAAACCGCCTGCCGAATGTGCAGCGCCTCTCCCGCCACTATGTGGCGGCAATATCCTATCACATGACCCATATGCCGTCAATGCTCGCACCTTAACAGGGGCGGGCAAAAATTTTTTCGCGCGGCCTATTGACAAATGCGCATCACCGTGGTATGTTAGTGCCACGGTTAATTACTCAAGTAACTAACCGACTAACAAACAGGAGGTGAGCACATGGCGGGCTTTGACGGGACACGTCCCATTTTCCTTCAGCTTGCGGAGATGCTGGAGGAGGGGATAATCTCCGGCGCCTACCCCGAGGAGGGGCAGATACCCTCCATCACGGAGTTCTCCGCGACGCTGAAAATCAATCCGGCCACGGCGCTCAAGGGCATCAATCTCCTGGTGGACGAGGGTCTGGTGTACAAGAAGCGGGGCGTCGGCATGTTCGTGGCCACGGGCGCGCGCGATGCGCTGCTGAAAAAGCGGCAGGAGAGCTTCTACACCGACCGGGTGCGACCCGTTGCAAGGGAGGCTTCGTCCCTGGGATTGACGCTCCCGGAGCTCACAAGGCTCGTAGAGCGAGCCTACAATGACGAGGAAAAGGAGTAACTACCATGGCTATAGAATTGAGAGGCGTCACCAAGCGCTACGGCGCGACCACGGCGCTGGACAATGTGTCGGTCAAGTTCGGCGGCGGCATCGTTTACGGCCTGCTGGGCGCAAACGGCGCGGGCAAGACCACGATGATGAACCTGATCACCAACCGCATCTGGGCCGACGAGGGCGAGATACTGATAGACGGCGAGAGCGCGCCGGGCAACGACCGCGCGCTGGGCAAGGTGTATATGATGGCGGAGGCCAACCTCTTTCCCGACAGCATGAAGGTGGACGGGGCGCTCAAGCTCACGCGCAGCTTCTACCCCACCTTCGACATGGACTACGCCATGAGCGTGGCGGAGAAGTTCGCGCTGCCCACCAAGAAGAAGGTCAAGGCGCTCTCCACCGGCTACGCGAGCATCTTCCGGCTGACGCTGGCGCTGGCTGTGAACTGCCCCTACGTGATTTTTGACGAGCCGGTGCTCGGCCTGGATGCGCAGCACCGTGACCTGTTCTATCGCCTGCTGATGGAAAAGTGTGCCGAGTGCGAGCAGACCGTCATACTCTCCACCCACCTCATTCAGGAGGCGGCGAAGCTGATAAACCACGCCGTAATAATCAAGAACGGAAAGATACTGCGCGACTCGGACGCCGAGGAGCTCTCCGGCGCGGCCTATCAGGTCAGCGGCCCGGCCGCCGCCGTGGACAGCTATCTGCGCGGGCGTCACGTGCTGAGCGTGAACAGCCTCGGCGGGCTCAAGACCGCCTGCGTCGAGGGCGTCCCCGACGAGCGCGGCAGCGAGGGGCTGGAGTTCTCCAACATGGATCTACAGGACTACTTCATCGGGCTTATGAACGAACAGGAGGGTGTAAAATGAGGTTTCTGCCGTCTTTCAAATATAGATTCAGGGATTGCATGTTCAGCATGGGTGTTGTCATCCTGGTGATGATAGTGCTCACCGCACTGTGCTACCTCGGCATCGTCACCTTCGGCTCAATAACGAGGACGGACAACAGCGGCGAGGTCATAATGGAGACGACCACGATGAATTTCAGTATGCCTGTCGCCATCTTCATGTTCGTGCTGTCCATCGTGTCCATACGCGAGGACATGCGCCTGGGTATCCAGAACGGCGCCGGACGCGGCACGGTGTTCCTGGCGAACACGGCCTGTATGCTCGTGACGGCGCTGATTCTAAACATCGCCTTCTTTGTCGTGACCGCCGTGTGGAACCAGTTCGACACCGGTGTGTACATCGTGGACTTCTTCGGCGCGCTGTACAACAATGAGCCGTTCTTTGAGAGCCTCGACGATTTGGCGATAAGCAGCGCGGTGCTGCTCGCGCTGAGCGTATTCCTCTCGGCGCTGGGCACCTTCACCTCGCTCATGTACTGGCGGCTGAACAAGCTCGGCAAGTGGATAGTCTCCATCGGCATGGGCGCGGCGGTAATACTCTTTATCGACGTGATAATTCGCTACGCGGTTATAGCGAAGGCGCTGGGTTGCTTCCTTGACTGGCTGATACTGACGCCGTGGAACACGGCGCTGTGCCTGGTGGTGCTGGCCGTTGTGTTCTACGCTTTCGCCCGGCTGCTTGTCCGCCGCAACTCGATAACCGCGGCGACGGCGTGAGTTTAGCGCCCCGGTCTGAACAAAGCATCCCCCTCCGCCGCTCGGCGGAGGGGGATGAATTCTATTATGCGCTCGGCGACGGCTCCGGCGTCGGGGTCGCGGTGGGCTCCGGCGTGGCCGCCGGCTCGTCCGAGGGCTGGGTACCGCCCTCTATCAGCGCGCCGTAATACAGGCTGCCCGAGCACTCGGGATAGTACTGGTTGTCCCACCAGTAGCTGCCCCACATGAGCGTGTCGTTCACGAGGAAGGTGCTGCCGTAGCCCAGCTCCGACGTGCGCGAGGCGTCCACGTGGTAGTTTGCGCCGTCGATCGTGATGATGTTCCAGTAGTGCTCCGCGCGGTCGAGCCTGCCCTCCACGACTATGCACTCCACTCCCGCGGCGTCGCACAGCACCTTGTAGGCCAGCGCCATGCCCTCGCTGTCGGACTCGCCCGACAGCAGCGCCGCCCAGAGCGTCGGCGGGGCGTCCTCCGAGTGCGTGCACTCGCTTATAAGTATGTTCAGGCATTGCAGCGCCTTGTATGCGTCGGACTCGCTGGTGACGGCGCTCATCATGCGCTCCACCGAGTTTTCCAGCACGCCCTTGCGCGAGGCCAGCACGCTGGGCGTCGCGCCGTATTCGAAGTATATCTCGACTATGCGCTGGAAGCCGTTGCCCGTGTACACGTTCACCACGGCGTCAGGCCGCTCCACGCAGGCGAGCGGGTCTGAGAAATACGCCTCGTCCACGTAGTTCAGGACTGCGTTCTCGTCCAGGCTGGACGCGCCGACCATGGCCACAAGCGACTCTTCCATGTTGGCCAGCGACTCGCAGATGGCGTTGTAAAGCCCGCTCTCCGTATTGACGCTGACGATGGACTCCAGCTCCTCCGCGGTGCGCTTGTAGTAGACGAAGACTTCGGCCTCGTAGTAGGCGACTATGCGGTCGAGGTCATAGCTTATGTAGTCCACCGCGTAAGCGCCCAGGGCGGTGCCGGTGCTCACCTCCCGGCAGGCTGCGGCGAGGTCTTCGCCTATGTCGCCGTCGTAGGTGCCCGTAAAGCGCAGGAGCACGCTGTCGCCGTGCTCCGACACCAGGTTGTTTATTGCCAGAGTCAGCTGCATGTAGCTGGATATTTCGGTCGCACCGTCGTACTGCGTATCCTCCGCCGGCGGGTCATATTCAGCGCTCGAAAAGTACTCCTTGTCAAACACGGAGGCGCAGCCGGTGAGCGACAGCGCCGTCATCAGAGCAAGTATGAGCGCCGCCGCTTTTTTCACCGTAAACGCCTCCGTTCCGTCACATGCCAAGCTCCTCGTCCACGAGGATAAGCTCGCATTTTTCCATGCCCATCATCTTGTACATCAGTATCGTCATGGCGCGGCAGACGCGCTCCGGGCTGCGGCAGTCCCAGCATTTGAGCTCGCCGGTGGCGCAGGGGGTCTTTTTGCCCATGCTCCTGGCTCTCAGCGGTCCGGCCACGTTCCGGGCGCGGTAGATGGCCGCGTCGAGGTCGGGACACACCTTGTTCACGCCGGCGACTATGTACACGCTCTTGTGGCCGAACATCGTGCCGGCCAGGCGGTTGCCCATGCCGTCGATGTTGACTATCTCGCCCGTCTCGGCGATGGCGT
>UQQF01000057.1 GCA_900543085.1 uncultured Eubacteriales bacterium
CGCTCCGGCGCAAAGCGCCGTCGCGCGGAAATGACCGCACCCCAGTCTCGTAAAGTCTAAGGGATACCAACGTACCTATGTCGAACCGCCAAGATAAAACCATTCCCCGGCATATTAAACCACCCAAAGCGGCTTTCCTTTCGGGGTCTGGGGGGCTTTCTTTGGCCAAGACCAAAGAAAGCCTCCCAGGAGGGGTTCCGCAACCCTCCGGGTTGCTCCACACGGGGGCGTGGCCGCCCCCGCACCCCCCCGGGGGGCTATGCGTATCCCAAATACGAATCATCCACCCCCCTGCCGGTCATGAAATCGTCGTAAGCCTCCCCGTCGCCGGCGTCGGGGTCTATCGCGCTGCGACGGCGGGTCTCGTGGAGCTCGGCGGCGACCGTGCGGCTTATCGCGTAGTACCTGACCGCGTCCACCCGGTGCGTGACCTCGTGCGGCTCCCTGGCGCAGTCGTTGGGGTTTTGCTCGTCGGCCTGGATGTCCCGCAGATCGTCCAGTGTCTGCCTGCACGTCTCAAAGAACATCAGCGACGGGCGCCCGTCCCGTCTCTTGGCCAGCAGATCCTTTATCATCATGTGCCCCTGCACGCGCGAGTTGTCCGCGCGCACTATGGGCACGCCGCACTCGAAGAAGATCTCCGCCATCGTGTGCCCGGAGTCCTTCTGCCTCGACCACATGTCCGGCGGCGCGAACGTGACCTCTATCCTCTCCCCCGGCAGCGTCCGCTCCAGCATCGCCCTCGCCGCCTCCTGTACTATCAGCCCGCTCTTGGAATACTCCCGGTACATCCAGCTCCGCCCCTGCTCGTCCACCGCAAACCAGGCGCAGGCGAACATGTCCAGCCCGTAGTCGAACGCCCGATACCGCTTCCAGTGCCCCGGTATCCTGAACACCGGCGAGACGTGCACCGCCTCGCTCAGCTCCGGGAAGTAGTTCCCGCCCAGCGACTCCCAGTCGCCGTATCTGTAGGCGCGGCGCAGGTTCTCCGGCATCGAGGACAGCATCCTCAGATACCCCGGCGAGGACTTCAAAAGCGCCGTGTTGTCCTCCACCGTCGCGGGTATGAACACATAGTCGTCGGGGTTCTCGTTCTCCTCCGGGTTCTCGCGGCCGGTGATGTACTCCCGGTCGATGAACAGCCGCTTCACCCACCGGTGCCCCACCCCGCCCGGGTTGCAGGTCACGTACATGCGCTTTGGTATGTCGTTCACGCCCCGCAGCAGCCCGCCCAGGAACTGAAACGCCCTCCACGTGAACTGCGTCGCCTCGTCGAGGAATATCCAGTCGTACTCCTGGCCGTTGTACTCCAGCTCGCTCTCCTCGCCCGACCAGTGCCCGAAGTGTATCAGGCTCCCGTTCACGAAGTATACCGTGTGCAGCGAGCCGTTGTAGCTCGCCAGCTCCGGCCGAATCAGCTTGAGCATCGGCTCGATGTGGTTCGACTGCAGCTCCGGGTAAGTCCTGCGCATGACCAGTATCCGTATCCCCGGATAGTTGTACGCCCCCAGCAGCGCCTTCGTCCTCACCGCCCAGGTCTTGCCTCCGCCCTTCGCCCCGCCGTAGCCGGTGTAGAGCTTGCGGGAGGCGAAGAACAGCTTCTGCTTCGGGTTCGCCTCGCCGGGGTTCCACTCCAGCACCTCGCTCACAGCGCCGCCCCGCTTCCGACGCCCTTGAGCTCTATCACCAGCTTCTGCTCGCGCGAGCCGGCCGCGGCTCTGTCCGCATACCCGCCGTTCTTCTCCTGCTTCAGCGCGTTCATGCAGCCCGAGGCCTTTCCGCCCTCGGTGACCATCTGGTTCTCCAGCCAGTCCATCCTGGCCAGCCTCGCGCGTTCAAATTCCCGTGCAAATATCCGCTCGCGCCTGAGCGCCGCATACCGCTCCTCGCTCAGCCCCAGCGCCAGCAGCATCCCCGCCTCGGTCGGAAACCGCCCCCTGGCCGTCCTCTCGTCAAAGTATTCGTCTATACCTTTTCTGAGCTCCCTGGCTCTTTCGGTTTTCGACTTTCCCGTATCTCTCACCTCCACGGCAGGATTATACCACAAATACGATAATTTGTAAAGTATTTTGTGCACACTCTCCCGCCAAAACACAAATTTCTATAAATATATCAAAACTCTGTGCACACAAATACTGTTTTCCGTGCACATCGCCGTTTTAAATATAACCGTGCACAAATTATCCTATCAAGATTACATCACTTTGAACAAGCTCCTCCCCGGACAGCTCCGCCCTCCGCGCGCCGGCCGCCGCTGCCCATACCTGCGGAGCGCCGGTGTACAAAAAAACGAAACGCCCCGGTCCACCTGGAACCGGGGCGCGAGGCCGAAAAAATCCCGCCCGAGCCGCGCACAGCGCAGCTCGGGCGGGACGCCGCTATTTAGTTTTCGCCGCCGTTTTCCCCGTCGCTCCGGGGCTTGACAGCCCAGGCGCCGGTGCGGCAGGCGCCGCACTTGGTGCAGTCGCGGCTGCACCCGCGCCGCCGCGGACGCGAGAGATACCTCACGGCGAAGTAAGCGCACACGACGACCGCCGCGACTATCAGGATGTCAACCAGCACTCAGATCACCAGCCTTCCTATCTGATATACGAGGAGCGTCACGACCCACGCCACCGCCAGCTGGAAGGCCGCGGTGACGAGCATGTACCTGGTGCTCGACTCGCGCCTTATCGTCGCGAGTGTGGCCGTGCAGGGTATGTACAGCAGGCAGAACACCATGAGGCACAGCGCGTTCAGGCTGCCGAAGCCTATGGAGCCGAGCGCCGCGGAGAACTCGACCATGCCCTCGGGCGAGGAGGCGTTCACTATGCCGAACAGCACCGCGCAGCTGGAGACCACGACCTCCTTGGCCGAGATGCCCGCGATCAGCGCCACGGCTATCTGCCAGAAGCCCAGGCCCACGGGCGCAAAGAAGGGCGCTATCCAGTGGCCTATCACCGCGCCGAAGCTCTCCGACATGTCGGTCACGTAGCCGCCCGCGCCGAAGTTCAGCAGCACCCAGATGATTATGGTCGCGATGAATATCGTGGTGCCCGCCTTGCCCAGATAGTCCTTGACCTTCTCCCAGACGTAGATGGCCACGGTACGCGAATCCGGCAGCTTGTACTCCGGCAGCTCTATCATGAGGTAGTTCACGCTCTTTTTCCGGTCAAGCAGGTGGATGATGGCGGAGACGACGATGGCCACGACTATGCCTATCAGGTACATCGAGTAGGCGACCACCATCGCGTTGTCGCCGAAGAACATCTCCGCAAAGAGTATGTAAATGGTCAGCCTGGCGTTGCAGCTCATGAACGGCGTGACCAGCATGACCTTGTACCTGTCGCGCTCGTTCTCCAGCGCCCTGGAGGCCATTATAGCCGGCACCGTGCAGCCGAAGCCCAGCAGCATGGGTATGAACGCCTTGCCCGACAGCCCCAGGTGGGTCATGATGCCCTCCATGACGTAGGCCACGCGCGCCATGTACCCGCTGTCCTCCAGCAGAGCCAGGCAGAGGAAAAGTATCAGTATGTTCGGCAGGAAGGTCACTATCGTGCCCACGCCCGCGATGATGCCGTCCACGACCAGTGAGGTTATCATCGCACTTGCGTTCACCGCCGCCAGGCCGTTCGTGACCGCGCCGCTCAGCCAGTCTATCAGCAGCTCCAGCCAGCCCTTCAGCCAGTCGCCCAGCGTGAACGTCAGCAGGAAGGTCAGCGCCATGATGCCCAGGAACACGGGTATGCCCCAGATCTTGCTGGTCAGTATGGCGTCCGCCTTCTCGGTCAGCACGTCCTGGCGCTGCTTGTGCAGCAGCACCTCGCTTATTATCTCGCCTATGAAGTCGTACTTCTGGTTTATGACGTCCGACTCGTAGCTGCGGTCGAGCGCCTCCGGCAGGTTCACCGGGTACTTTTCGCATATCTCCTTGTCCGACTCCAGCAGCTTTATGGCGTGCCAGCGATAATTTGGCAGGTTCGGGTAGCGCCGCTCCAGCTCGGGGATGATCTGGTCTATCTTGTCTTCGATCTCGTCGGAGTAGACCATCGCGAACTCGCTGTGGTGGTCGTGGGCATGGTGCGTGACCTCCGAGTGCTCGTGTATCAGCCTGTCCGGCGTCGTCTGGTCCTTGTGGTGTATCGCCGCGTGCATCAGCGCGTCCAGGCCGCGGCGCTTGCGCGCCGACACCGGCACCACCGGGATGCCCAGCATCTCCGGGAAGCGGTGCAGGTCTATCTCCATGCCGCGCTTTTCCACGATGTCCATCATGTTCAGCGCCATGACCACCGGCTTGCCCAGCTCCAGCAGCTGCAAGGTGAGGTAGAGGCTGCGCTCCAGCGCGCTGGCGTCCACGACGTTTATAATGACGTCCACCTCGTCGCTGAGTATGAAGCTCCTGGAGACCGTCTCCTCCATCGTGTAGGAGGTCAGCGAGTAGGTGCCCGGCAGGTCGACCAGGTGTATGCTCTGCCCCTGGAACTCTATCTGTCCTTCCACCTTCTCTACCGTGACGCCCGGCCAGTTGGCCACCTTGAGGTTGGCGCCGGTGTAGGCGTTGAACAGCGTGGTCTTGCCGCAGTTGGGGTTGCCGATGAACCCTATCGTCATGTCACTCGCCACTGCTCTCCGCCTCCCTCACCTGTATGTTGCGCGTGATGTTGTACCCCAGTGCGAAGCGGGTGCCGCGCAGCTTTATTATCAGGATTCCCTTTCCCTTGCGGTTCAGCACACTTATGGCCGTGCCCCTGGTCATGCCCAGCGCCTCCAGCCTGTGCTCCATCTCAAACGGCAGCGACATGCTCTCAACAATACACGTGTCGCCGGTCTGTGCATCTTTCAAGTACATATCCACACCTCCGCCGAAAAATTCCGGCAACATAATAATATAAAAATCAGCCGGATTAGTCAATTAGTCCCGACCAATTTCAAGTCTCCCCAACGTAGAAATTAAGTTAACATAATATCTCCCACTTTGTTAAAACCCGCCGCGCGCAAGCTCCCCTGCCGCGGGGCGGCTGGGGGGCTGACGCCGCAAAAAGCATCCGCCCCACGGTACGAACGTACCGTGGGGCGGCGTTTTTCTACGCTTTTTCAGATTTCATGTCCGTCTCCGCGCCGGCGAGAAGGTCGTCGAGGCTGCGCTCCGGCGACAGCCAGTCGCCGCACAGCTCGCCGGGTATTATAACCGGCATCCGGTCGTGAATGAAGGCCACCTGCGGAGCGGCGGGGCGCGTCAGCACGGTGAAGCGGGGCTTCCCGTCCTGTCCGAAGTAGTACAGAGCGCCGAGGTATACCGCGCCGCTGCGCGCCGGCCGCAGCGCATACCTGGTCTTGCCGCCCGCTCGCCGCTCCCACTCATAATAGAAGCTCGCCGGTACCAAACAGCGCCGCAGCCTGGCGCTCTCCCGGAACAGGGGCTTTTGGCTCGCAGTCTCGCTCCTGGCGTTTATAACAAGCCCTCCCCTCGGATTCTCCCAGCCCCAGCGCATCGGGAACGCAGCCGGCCGCAGAGAGGTGCTGTTGGCGATGACCGCTGCCGTGTCCGAGGGGAACACCTCCCCCGTTTTCACTCCGCCCTTTTTCATTGCGGAGTCTATAAAGCCGCGGATCGTGGGGTCGCTAGCGTCCACGTAGTATCTGCCGCACATAGTATCACCGCCTTGTATCCGGTATTATACGCCGCTCCGCGCTTATCCGGCCGCACGCCGCGTCACAGGTTCGGCTGGCGCGTGAGCCGTATGAGGTCGTTGCCCTCGAGATCCGTGACGCGGTAGTTCGTCTCGTCGGCGATTATCAGCCTGTCGCCCCACTGCATCACCTCTCCCCGCGCCTTGCATATCAGCTCTCCGTCCCGGCTGTACACGAAGTTGGTCACGATGTACTCACCAGTTTCCTCGTCCGATTCGTAGATCGTAGATACGCACAGCGGCAGGCCGTCTCCGTAACTCATATACATCCAGTCAAGCCAGCCGTTCGTGGTCAGCAGCACGTTGCCCTCCAGGTCTTCCAGCCGTTTCTCGCCGTAAATGCCGGTGATAACGCGGTCGCCGCTCACGTAGTCCTGTTCGACGTATTCGTCGTTGTAGTCCGCCGGACGCTCGTTGTACACTGCGCCGCTGCGCAGGTCGACATAGCGCACAATTGGTTCGTTGTACTCGTCATAGCCGCTCATAAACTCCATGTACGGCCCCACGGTATTCGCGATCCAGCCGAAGAAATCGTCTGGATCCAGTCCATCCACCGGTATGGCTCCGGCCTTCCAGCGAAAAATCTCCTGCCCGTCCAGGCCAATCATGACGGCGTCGCCCGCCGTGTCGAACAGCAGCGCGCCGAGCTGGCTGTTGCAGATCAGCATGGTGAATGTCTGTCCCGTGTACCAGGAGCCGTCGATGGCCGCGAGGCCATAGCGGTCTTCAAACTTCGGCGTCCACTCGTCCTGCGAAGGCGCAGCTCCCGTGGGCACGGCGCTGCGAAGTATCAGCACATCCTCATGCTGGGTCTTTCCCTGCCGGTAGTCGAACCAGCCCAGCGCATTGACCTCGGTGTACACCGGGTCGGTGACTATCTCGCCGTCGTGCGTGGCCAGGCCATAGAACCAGCTCTGCTCCCAGTCGGTGGCCGCCTCCCCGCCTATGTACGGCATCAGATCGCCGTAGTCGTCGGCGGGTATCAGGCGGTCTGTGTAGCCCTCGTATCGCCGCTCGGCTATGTTCTCCGGCCTGGGCGTAAGCACGTCCCAGTGCACGGCCACCCCGGAGCGCGGCGGAGTAGGCTCCGGCGTTTGCTGCGGCTCCGGACCGCCGCAGGCGCTCAGCAGCAGCGCCAGCGCCAGCACGGGCGCTATCCTGCCCAGCTTCTTCATCCGCTCACCCCGTTCACGGCGACGTAGCCCGCCATGTCCACCAGCTTCTGCCCGTCGGGGCTGAGTATCCAGTCGAACAGCACCCGGGTCATCGACCCCTCCGGCTCGGCGGCATTTATGGCCGCGTAATAGGGGTTGATGAACGGGTACTCGCCCGAGCCGATGGTCTCCGGATTCGGCTCCACCCCGTCCACGGCGAGCAGCTTTAGCCCGTCGGCCATCTGCATGTCGTTGGCGTAGTAGTAGACGGTGTAGCCGAGTGCGTTGGCGCTGTTGTCGTACTGCTTGACGGCGTCTATGAGGAAGCCCATGGAGGCTATCATGTATCCCTCCGGCGGCGTTATCATCTCAGTGCCGTCCATCACCAGCTTTTCCATCAGCACCTGGCTGCCGGACTCGGCGTTGCGCTGGAAGGGCACTATCTCCATGTCCGCCCCGCCGACCTTGCTCCAGTTCGTGATCTCGCCGGTGTAGATGCCCCGCAGCTGCTCCGCCGTCAGCGACTCGACCGGGTTGTCCTCGTTGACCATGAACACCAGCGCGTCGTTTGCGAAGGGCTGCATCTCGATCTCGAAGTCCGCGGCCTCCATCTCCTCGAACACGCTCGCGTTCGGCTCGGCGGCGATGACCAGGTCGGCGTTGCCGCGCATCAGCTCGCGGTAGGACTCGGTCGTGCGCGAGAAGTCTATGAGGTCTGCCACCGCCTCCTCGCTCTCGCCCAGCAGCGCGGCGGCCATCGCCCTGCCCAGCGGCGCGGTCGCGGTGGAGCCGTCCAGCCGCGGGAAGTTCTCCCGCGTAAATTGCAGCTGCCCCGGCGTCGGCGAGGCCTCCGCCCCCTGCGCGCCGCACGCAGCCAGCAGCACCAGCGCCAGAGCCAGCGCGGCGCAGATAAGCTTACGTCTCACTTTCGTACACCTCCGTTAATATTTTTCCCATTTAAAGCTTTGACGTCCCCCCGGCGTCAAAAGTTCCTGTATTTTCATCATACCACGGTTTCATCCCACGTCAACGCCGATTCCCCCGCCGTGCAGACATAAAAAACCCGGCCGCACGCAGTGTGCGGCCGGGTCGCCGTATTCTCATTCGCGGCTGCGAAGGCTCAGTATGCGCGCCGTATACACCGCGCACGGCACGCCGAATATGGCGGCGAACACCCAGAAGGCCAGGCTCTCCACCGGCGTACAGAGCTTCAGCGCCGGAGCCAGCGCGCCGAGGGCGGCGAAGATAAGCGCGGCGTACAGGTGCTTCCGGCGCATACCGCGCAGCACGTCCAGCTCGTCCTCCGGGGAGGTGTAGAGCCTGAACTCACCCGGCTCGGCCCTGCGCTCGACTATGATGAGCTCGCGGTCGAGGTTCGTGCGCTCGGAGCTTATTCTAGCCCCCGGCTCGCCCGCCGGGTTCCAGCGCAGCTTCCCGCGCGACCACTGCAGGTTCACGTTCTTGAACCAGGTTCTGTACCCGCAGCCGGCGAGGAACTGCGCGTAGTCCTCCCCGTGCTCGCGCGAGAAGTTCCCGACGTAGTCCACGGCGTACTGATACTCCCCCGGCTCGCAGGGCACAAAGCTGTAATCCAGCTTGCCAGTGTCAGCAAGTCGCCAGCCCCGGAGCGCCATCTTGTTCAGCCACTTCGCCTGCGCCCTCAGCATCGGTCCGAAGTACCGGTATTTCACCATTGCAGTTCACTCCCTCGAGTATTTCCTCCGCCGTTGCAGCCAGAGTGCGCAGCCGCTCCAGCTCCGCCCTCGCCGCGGCGAGGCCGTCCGGCGTTATTACGTATTCGCGGCGCCTCGCGTCGCCGCCGCAGGCGCGTATCCAGCCGCGCTTTTCCAGCGTGCCCAGAGCGCCGTAGAGCGTGCCGGCGCCCAGCTCCAGCCTGCCGCCGGTGCGTTCGGCCGCGAACTGCATCACCGCGTAGCCGTGCCTCGGCTCGCACAGCGCCAGCAGTATGTAAAACGTGACCTCCGTCAGCGCTCCGCCGCTTGCAGAATCCCGCATAGCCGCCTCCTTATTACGTTTAGTGTAACACACTATATCACTAACCGTAACAATTGTCAAGCACCTCCGCCGTCGTGTCCGCAACTCACGCACATAAGTACAAGTTTGTGCTGATTCATGGTGGAAGTGTTGACTATCGCACACCAAAAGTATAATATAGTCTCAGGATATGGTACGCACAACGCAACATGGGAGGTATGGATATGGCTCTTACGCTGAAGGATTTTGAGCTTGCGAAGAAGCGGCTCGAGGGAATAGTACACAAGACCGAGCTGTGCCCCAGCACCACGTTTTCGGCGATGGCCGGGGGCGAGATCTGGCTCAAGTGCGAGAACCGGCAGAAGACCGGCTCGTTCAAGATTCGCGGCGCGGCCAACAAGATAGGCGCGCTGGTGGAGCGCGGCGAGGTGCAGTCTGTCGTGGCGTCCAGCGCGGGCAACCACGCCCAGGGCGTGGCCTACGCGGCGCACAGCCACGGCATCCCGGCGACCATCGTCATGCCCAAGGCCGCGCCGATAGCAAAGGTGCAGGCCACGGAGGGCTACGGCGCCAAGGTCATACTCCACGGCGACTGCTACGACGAGGCCTATGCCAAGGCCATGGAGATATGCGAGCAGGAGGGCGCCACCTTCCTGCACCCCTTTGACGACTACGAGGTCATGGCCGGTCAGGGCACCGTCGCGCTGGAGATACTCAGCGAGCTGCCCACGGTGGACACGGTCATCGTGCCCGTCGGCGGCGGCGGACTGATAAGCGGCGTGTCCGCCTGCATCAAGCAGGTCAACCCGCGCGTGCGCGTCGTCGGCGTCCAGGCCGAGGGCGCCAGCGCCGTGTATCAGAGCTACAAGGCCGGCAGGCACATGTGCACCGACGGCGTGTCCACCATCGCCGACGGCATCGCGGTCGGCAACCCCGGCGAGAAGACCGTCGCGGAGATACTCAAATACGTCGACGACATGGTCACCGTGTCCGACAACGACATCTCCTCGGCCATACTCCTGCTCATGGAGCGCACCAAGCAGATAGTGGAGCCGTCCGGCGCAAGCAGCCTGGCCGCCGTGCTCTCCGGCAAGGTGGACGCGCACGAGCGCAAGACCGTCTGCCTGTTGTCCGGCGGCAACATAGACGTGAGCTTTATACACCGCGTCATAGACCAGGGCCTGGTATCCCGCCACCGCCGTTTGAAGTTCACGGTGCGCCTGCCCGACGCGCCGGGAAAGCTCATAGCCATGCTCCAGGTGGTGTCTGACAGCGGGGCGAACATACTCATGATAGACCACGACCGCCTGTCCAACGTCCTCGGGCCGAGCGAGATACTCGTGCACGTGGCCTGCGAGGTCGGCGGCGAGGAACACGGCCGCTCGGTAATTGCCAGCCTGAGCAATTGCGGCTACTCGGTGACGACGGAGCAGCAGTGATGGAGATTTACGAGGTAACGGGCGACAAGCGGCAGTACATGGATCTGCTGCTGCTCGCGGACGAGTCGCCGTCGATGATAGAGAGGTATATAGACCGCGGGACGCTGTTCATAGCCAGCGACCTCGGCCGCGCCGTGGGCGAGTGCCTGGTCACCGACGAGGGCGATGGCGTGCTGGAGATAAAGAGCATCGCCGTCGCGCCCGCCTACCAGCGCCACGGCCTCGGCCGCGCGCTGATACGCCACGTGGAGGAGCGCTACTCGGGCGAATTTGACGTATTGCAGGCCGGCACCGGCGACAGCGACCTGACCGTCCCCTTCTACGAGCGCTGCGGCTTTGAGCGCGCGCACGTGCTGCCGGACTTCTTCCTCGAGCACTACGACCACCCCATCTACGAGGCCGGAAAACAGCTTGTGGACATGGTCTACTTCAAAAAAGGAATATGACGTAAATCCCCCGGTTCAGAGAACCGGGGGATTTGCTTACAGCTCGCAGAGCGTGGCGGCCATGACGGCCTTGATGGTGTGCAGGCGGTTCTCCGCCTCGTCGAACACGACGGACTGCGCGCTCTCGAACACCTCGTCCGTGACCTCGAGGGCGTCCAGGCCGTACTGCTCGCCGACCTGCTTGCCTATGGTCGTCTTGAGGTCGTGGAAGGCCGGCAGGCAGTGCATGAATATGGCTCCGGGCTTGGCGAGGCTCATGGCCTTGGCGTTCACCTGATAGGGCAGCAGTGCCTTGATGCGCTCGCCCCAGGCGTCCGGGCTCTCGCCCATGGACACCCAGATGTCGGTGTACACCGCGTCCGCGTCCTTCAAGGCCATCTCCGGCTCCGTCCAGAACTCCAGCGTCGCGCCGCTCTCGGCCGCGATCTCCTGCGCTATGTCCTGCAGCTCCTCGCTCGGGAAGAACTCCACCGGCGCGCAGGCGGCGAAGTTCACACCCAGCTTGGCGCAGCCTATCATCAGGCTGTTGCCCATGTTGAAGCGCGCATCGCCCATGTACACCAGCTTCTTGCCCTTCAGCTCGCCCAGATGCTCGCGCATGGTCAGCATGTCCGCCAGGATCTGCGTGGGGTGGAACTCGTCCGTCAGGCCGTTCCACACGGGCACGTCGGCGTACCCGGCCAGCTCCTCGACTATGCTCTGGCCGAAGCCGCGGTACTCTATGCCGTCGAACATACGCGAGAGCACCCGCGCCGTGTCGGCGATGGACTCCTTCTTGCCTATCTGCGAGCCGGACGGGTCGAGGTACACCGCGTGCATACCCAGGTCGTGCGCCGCTACCTCAAACGAGCAGCGCGTGCGCGTGGAGGTCTTCTCAAATATCAGCGCCACGCTCTTGCCCTCGCAAAGCCTGTGCGGCACACCGGCCTTCTTCTTGGCCTTCAACTCCGCGGCGAGGTCGATCAGATACGTTATCTCCTCGGGGGTATAATCCAGAAGCTTTAAAAAATCACGGCCTTTTATATTCATAATCATATCCTTTCTTTTTTTGTGGGGGGCAATAGCCCCCCCCACGCCTTTCCTGGGAGGCTTTCTTTGGTCTTGGCCAAAGAAAGCCCCCCAGACCCCGAAAGGAAAGCCGCTTTGGGTGCGTCTGTGTAACGGGGATTACGTGTTACTCGGCGGTTCGACATATATACGCTGGCATCCCGTAGTCTTTACGAGACTGGGGTGCGGTCATTTCCGCGCGACGGCGCTTTGCGCCGGAGCGCTTAC
>UQQF01000058.1 GCA_900543085.1 uncultured Eubacteriales bacterium
CGGCTTTAGCCGGGAGCGAAGGATATGCAGCTTGCGACGACGACGGGGGACTTTATTGTCAAAAAAGGCCGTCGAGGCCCTTTTTTGACAGTCTTAAACTCCCGCCCGGGAAACCCGGGCGGGAGTTTCGGCTTATCTCCAGATGATGTTGGCGGGCTTTCTCGGCACGCGGCGGAGATAGCTCACGTCGCCGTGGCCTATGACCAGCGTGGTCACGACCTCCACGCCGGTGGGGAGACCCAGCAGGTCGCGCAGCGCGGCGTTATTCTGCGCCGCGTAGGCGAAGAAGCCGCTGTAGAACACGCCCAGCCCCAGGCTCTCGGCCATCAGCTCCATGTACGCCGCCGCGAGCGCCGGGTCGACGCCGCGCTTGCCCGCGACGGCTATGGCCAGCGGCGCACCCTTGAAGAAGAAGCGCTCGTCCGGCGCGTTCCCCTCGCGGTTCATTACCAGAGACGCGAGGCGTCCGGAGGCCAGGAAGGTCTCGCGCGCCAGGGTCTCCGCCTCGGCGAGCTTTTCGCGCAGCACTACGAAGTGCACGCCCTGGCGGTTGCTGCCCGTGGGACAGAAGCGCCCGGCCTCGAGTATGCGCGCTATGTCCCCGTCACTGACCGGCTCGGCCGTGAAGCGGCGCACGGAGCGGCGGCTCTCCAGCGCGAGCAGGAACCTGTCCGCGCCGAACTCGCTCAGCTCCAGCGTGTCGTCCAGCCCCGCGAGGTCGTAGCCGGGCATGTCCACGGCTCCCGCCGGACATACGGCGTAGCAGTGGCCGCACTCTATGCAGCGGTTTGGCAGCGTCTGCGCGCGGCCTTCGACAAGCTCTATGTGATTTGATGCGCAGTCGGCCGCGCACGCTCCGCAGCCTATGCACTTTTCCCTGTCGATTACAACAGCTTCCACAGTCATACCTCCCGAGTAATGAACGCAAGTCTCACGCTCTGCTCGATGCCGCGGGCGAAGGCGCGGTGCCCGGCGGCGGTGAAGTGCACGCCGTCAAAGGCCGTCTCCACGCCCCACGCGGCCGCGTCGGCGAAGTGCTGCCCGCGCCTTGCCGCAACGGCGGCGTACTCCGCCGCCAGGGCGCGGGACGCGTCTATCAGCGCGCCGCTTTCGACCCACGCGCCGCGCTCAAACGGCGGCGGCGCCACTATCAGCGCCGCGAACGGCTCCACGCCGCTCATTTCCAGCAGCGCGTCCAGCCGCCTAGCGCACTCTCCGGCGCTCTCGCCGCAGAGCAGGTCGTTTGCGCCGAGCATGACGACCATCCGCTCGCCGGCGGCGAGCGGCGGCAGCGCGCGGCGCGGTATGCGCAGTCCGTTCTCGCCGCGGTTTGCGCACTCGACGCCCAGATCGCGCGCGAGCAAGTCGACCCAGCGCTCATCTTCGCCGTATCTGCCGCCGAGGTACGAGCGCGGGTCGTAGCCGTATGTGTTTGAATCCCCATAGCATATGATGCGTTCAATCATGCCGGTATTATATCCCATACCACGCGCTTTGGCAATGGCCGCGGCTCAAGTCGCGCTCATCTGTCCGTCAGCTCCAGCTGGGAGAAGGCCGCCATCCAGGTGTCGTGCATCTCCTGCGCCTGAGCCGCCTCGGTGTTGAAGGCGTACATGTACGTGTGGGTGTCCGTCTGGAAAAAGAGGGCGTCCCAGTGCCGCGCTCCGCCGCCCTGCCCCGTCTGCCAGCTCAGCACATAGACGGGATAGGCTATGCGCTCCGTGTGCCCGGCGTTCTTTTCGGCGGTGAACCCCGCCGTTTCCGCGCCGGACAGTTCGGCGGCGCAGCGCCCGGCATAGGCCTCCTGCGTCTCGTCGGATGTCCTGGTGCTCTCAAAGCAGCAGTTTATGATCTCCGTCCGGCCGTCCCCGGTGCGGTCGGCGTAATAGTAGCCGCCGCGCCAGCCGTCCTCGGCCTTGAGCTGCTCGGTCCCCGTGAAGCCCCCCTGGCGCCTGAGCACCGGCGGGAGGTATGCCGTCTGCTCTCCGGTCTGTACCGGGGCGCTTGCCTCCGGCGCGGCCGTACCGGTATCCGGCTGCACGGCCGGCGTCTTTTCCGGCTGCGCGGTTCCGCAAGCGGCGAGCGCGAGGCAGAGCGCCGACGCGGCGAGAAGCGCTGTAAATCTTGTTTTCATAAGGGTATCCTCCATAGCTGTGATCCGGCGCACGGCGCCGGCAGCGCCTATGACGCGCCCGGGCGAGGCATTGTTCCCGCAAAGCGCCCCCGGAGACCGTCGGGTCTCCGGGGGCTTCGCGCCTGCCGGCTCACAGTATGATGCAGATGAGGCCGCCGCTGCCCTCGTTGACTATGCGCTGCATGGTGTTGCGCAGCTTGGCCTGGACGCTGGGCGGCATGCGCTTTATCTTGGCCTCCAGCCCCTCCTCGGCGATGTCGTAGAGGCTCTTGCCGAAGATGTTGCTCTCCCATATCTTGCTGACGTCCCCGTCGAAGCCCTGCAGCAGGAAGCCCATGATCTCCTCGCTGGCCTTCTCTCCGCCGAGCGCCGGGGTGACCTCGGTCTCGATGTTCGTCATCATCATGTGTATGCTCGGCGCGCTGGCCTTCAGCCGGACGCTGTAGCGCCCGCCCTGGCGGACTATCTGCGGCTCCTCCAGGTGCAGCTCGCCCGGCAGCGGCATGACCACGCCGTAGCCCTTCTCGCGCACGTCGCGCAGCGCGCCGGAGATGTGGTCGTAGTCGGCCTTGATGTCGCGCACGTGCGTCAGCAGGCTCATCAGATCGCCGTCGTCGCGTATCTCGAAGCCGCACTGCTCGCTTATCGTCTCGTAGTACAGCGAGCGCGGCAGGTCTATGCGCGCGGTGACGCAGCCCGTGCCCATGTCCACCGCCGTCACCCCGGCGTCGGAGACGTCCTCCCTCCCGCCAAGCGCGTCCATGATGGAAAACGCGTCGCGCACGCGGCTCATCCCCTGCACGGCCTCGGCTATGCCGGAGAGCATGCCCTCCCTCAGCGGCGAGTCCGCGCCCAGCGCGTCCAGCCAGCTCGGCAGGTAGATGCCCAGCTCGGCGATGGGGAACTCGTAGAGCGCCAGCTTGAGTATCTCGTCGATGTCCTCCGCCGTCAGGTTCAGACAGTTGACACACACGCAGGCCACGCCGTACTTGTCTGCCAGCTCCGCGCGCAGCTCCTGAGCCGCCTCGCCCGAGGGGTCGGCGCTGTTGAGCACCAGCACGAAGGGCTTGCCTATCTCGCGCAGCTCGCCCACCACGCGCTCCTCGGCGGGGACGTAGCTCTCGCGCTCTATGCCGCAGACGCTGCCGTCCGTCGTCATGACGACGCCGATGGTGCTGTGGTCGGTTATGACGCGGCGCGTGCCCTCCTCGGCTGCGCGGGACATGGGCACCTCCTCGTCGAACCAGGGCGTGGCCACCATGCGCTCGGCGCCGTCCTCGAACTGCCCGGACGCGCCGTCGACCATGTAGCCCACGCAGTCTATCAGCCTCACGGAGAAGCTCACGCCGCCGTCGAGCGTGACGTTCACCGCGTCCTCCGGGACGAACTTCGGCTCGGCTGTCATGATGGTGCGGCCGGAGCCGGACTGCGGCAGTTCGTCCTTGGCGCGCTCCCTGGCGTAGACGTCCTCGATGTTCGGTATGACCAGCGTCTCCATAAAGCGCTTTATGAACGTGCTCTTGCCGGTGCGCACGGGTCCCACCAGACCCAGGTAGATGTCGCCGCCGGTACGGGTGGCAATGTCATGATATATGGAAGTGTTCTGCATGTTCGCCCTCTTTTCCCGTGGAGTTCATGCTTCACGATATGAGGACGAGGGCGGAAATATTCACGCGCGTGCGAAGTAGGCCTCTATTCTCTCGCGCGGAGCCTTGCAGGTGCCCTGTATCATGGCCGGCGAGCCGCCGCCGCGCCCGTCTATGGCGGCGTTTATCTCGCGCGAGAGCGCGCGCAGATCCACGCTGCGGCTGCCCATTATATATTTGTATTCGCCGTCCGCGCCGGTGAACGCGGCGCAGATGCCCGTGCACTTCTCCACGCCGGCGTTGACCAGCTCGCGCAGAGTCACGGCGTCCAGCTCCGGCTCGAAGATGCAGAGGTTGCCCTCGGTCTCAGGCAGCGCGGCGGATTTAAGCGCGAGTATCTCCCGGCGCAGCCTGGTTATCTCGGCGCTCTTGGCCTCGCTCTCGCGCATATAGCGCTCCAGCGCGGCGTCCGTCTCCAGGCGCCTGGCGGAGAGCGCGGCGGATATGCGCGCGTTCACCCGGTGCAGCGCGGCGTAGTCGCCGTAAGCGGCCTCGCCGCAGACCAGCGTGAGCCGGGTGCCGCCGCGGTGGCGCATGAAGTCCAGGACTTTGATTGCGCCTATCTCGCCCGTGCGCTCCACGTGCGGCGCGCAGCAGGCGCACATGTCCACGCCGGGTATCTCCACTATGCGCACTCTGCCGCTCAGCTCCTTCTTGCTGCGGTAGGGCATGTCCGCCAGCTCCTCATCCGCGGGCAGGAGCGAGTTCACGGGCAGGTCGCGCCACACGGCGCGGTTGGCCTCCATCTCGGCGAGGGCGATGTCCTGCGCGCTGAGCTCCACGGAAAAGTCCAGCGTCATCGCCTCTGCGCCCATGTGGAAGCCCACGTTTTCGCCGCCGAACAGGCGGTGCACCGTGCCGGAGAAGATGTGCTCGCCGCTGTGCCCCTGCATACGCGGGAAGCGCACTTTCCAGTCCACCTCGCCGCTCACCGTGGCTCCCACCGTCAGCGGCTCGGGAACTATGTGGATAACCGTCTCGTCTTCCTCTCTCAGAGACACGAGCCGCTCTCCGCCGAGCGTACCCTCGTCCGGCTCCTGCCCTCCCCCGCCGGGGAAAAGCGCGGTGCGGTCGAGCGTCACGGCGTAGCCGCCGTCCTCCGGAGCGCAGGAGAGCACCGTCGCGGTGAATGTGCGCGTCTCGCCGGAGGCGTAATAGAGCTTCTCTGTCAAAGTCATCACCTCTGCGTGCAGGATACCATGTTTACGCTCTGTTTACAACACCCGCCTTGACGCATAAGGCCAAATTAAGGTATAATTATATGGATTGCTTTACAAAGGAGGAGTGCTGAACGAACATACTCTTTCTCATAAATTTCGCCGGAAAAGCGGGTACGGAGAAGTATGTCGAACAGCTCGCTCGTATCTTCACGCGCCGTGGGGAGCGCTGCTTCTTCGCCTACAACATCCCCGGCGAGCTGAGCGAGAAGATGGCCGCGATGGGCATAGAGTGCCTGCGCGTCGACATGAGCTCGGCGCATGCGCCGAAGGCCGCGAAGACCCTCGCCGCGTTCTGCCGCGAGCGGAAGATCGACGTCATACACGCCCAATACCCCGTGGAAAACGTCATAGCCCTGCTCGCCCGCAGGCGCTGTCCGGGTCTGCGCGTGGTCTACACCGGGCACCTGACCGTCGACGGCGGAGCCAAGTGGCGGCTCGTGAACCGCCTGTTCACGCCCGGGAACCACGCCGTCATAGCCGTGTGCAACGCGGGACGGGACGCGCTCATCGGCAACGGAGTCTGCCCGGAGCGGATAACCGTCATCAGCAACGGCGTGGAGCCGGAGCCGGAGCCTGTGCGCGACTACTCGGCCAGGGCGGCGCTCGGCGTCGGGGACGACGAGTTCATGATAAGCTGCTTTGCCCGCTGCTCGCCCGAAAAGGGCGTGCTGTTTTTGATCGACGCGATGGCCAGGCTCAAGGCTCTGACCGACCGGCCGTTCAGGTGCGTCATATGCGGCGACGGCGAGCTGTTTGACGAGGCCGGGGCGAAGATCGCAGAGCTGGGTCTCGGCGAGCGCGTGCTCATGGCCGGCTACCGCACCGACGGCGCGGACATACTGCGCGCGTCGGACATCTACGTGAACTCCAGCTCGTCCGAGGCCATGAGCTTCGCGCTGCTGGAGGCCATGAACGCGGCGCTGCCGCTGGTGGTCACCGACCTGCCCGGCAACCGCGAGCTGGCGCTGGACGACGCCTTCCCCTGCGGGCTGCTGGCCGCCTACGGCGACACGGAGGGCTACGCGCAGGCGGTGCTGCGGCTGATGACCGACAGCGCGCTGTACGACGAGTACGCCGCCAACGCGCCGGCGCGGATACGCCGCGACTTCGACATTGAAAAACTCGCGGAAAAAGTATTGGAAACCTATCAATAACACCTGGAGGAACAACATGATAGACGAAAAAGGCAGACTCTTTGGCAAGGTCAACATCGTTGACCTGATCATAGTCATAATCGTACTCGCGGCCGCCGTGTTCATAGGCATGCGCCTGTTCGGCCCCGAGAGCGAGATAGCCAACACCCAGAACGTGCGCATAACCATGTTCTGCGAAGAGACGCCCGACTTTGTGGCGGATCAGCTCGAGGCCGGCAGCGAGGCCTGGGACGCCGAGAATCAGGTCACCCTGGGCACCCTCGTCGACTGGACGCTCGGTGACTCCAAGAGCGCCGTCACCGACGAGACCGGCAAGGTGGTCGAGATCTCCCGCTCCGGCTACAACTCCGTCAGGCTCACCGTGGAGGGCGAGGGCGTCGTCAGCGACCACGGCGTGACCATAGGCAGCACCCTCTACGCCAACGGACAGAGCGCCAGCGTCTATTTCGGCGACTGCAAGCTCTTCCTAGACATTGCCGACATCGAAGTGATAGACTGAGGCGCGGCGAGTTCAAGCTAAGCGAGGTGAGAACACTTGCTTGCCAACAGCGTCCTCGGCAGGCTGTACGGCTTCTGGCTGTGCAGCGCCATATTCAACCTCCTGCGCGCCATTTACCGGCCGTTTGCGAGGGCTTTCCACAACAGCTCCATCGTCAATTTCCTGCGCCGCAGCCCGAAAATCGAGCTGTACTACGCCGCGAGCGTCACGGGCAGGGTGATAAACGCCGTCTGGTACTGGCTGGTACACGTCTTCAGCCTGGCCATGAAGGCTCTGTACGTCCCCGCCCGGCACAGCGCCATCGTGCGCGCGGCCTCCGGCTCGCACTTTTGCAACTTTGAATTCATCATGTGCGCCTCGTTCCTGTGCATGTTCGTGGCTCCGCACTCGATGTGGTCCAACTCCTATGCGCTGCTGCTGGCGCTGGGACTGTTCGGCCTCTACTTCCTGATGGCCGCGGCCGGGAGCCGCGAGGCGGTCAGTCCGCTCGCGCTCGGCTTCCCGTTTTTGCTGTTCGTCCTGGCCGTCCCCGTGAGCCTTATCTTCACCACGGACATGGGCGACAGCGTCAGGGTCGCAATGTTCTTCGTCGCGGCGTTCCTGTTCACCTATGTCTTCATGGCTGACCTGAGCAGCACCGAGCGGCTGGAGCGGCTGATGCGCTGGATATACTTCGCCGTGCTGCTCACGGCGGTATACGCCTGCTATCAGCGCGTGGTCGGCGTGGAGGTCAGCGCGTCGTACACCGACCTCTCGCTCAACTCCGGCGTGCCCGGGCGAGTGTACTCCACCCTGGACAACCCGAACAACTACGCGGAGTTCCTGGTGCTGTTCACGCCGCTGAGCGTGGCCTGGGCGATGCAGCGCAAGAAGCCCACGGCGAGGTTCTTCGCCTGCTGCGGCATAGCGCTGCCGCTGCTGGCGCTGGTCATGACCTACTGCCGCTCCGGCTGGCTGAGCATAGCGGTCAGCGCGCTGGTATTTGTATACTACCTCGACAAGCGTCTCATTCCCCCCGCCATTGTGGTGTGCATACTGGCCATACCCTTCCTGCCGGACAGCATAATGACCCGGCTGCTGAGCATCTTCAACTCCTCGGACAGCTCCGCCAACTTCCGCATACTGGTCTGGCAGGGCGTGCTGGACATGCTCGGCGACTACGGCCTGACCGGCATCGGCATGGGACCGTACACCTTCGCCAACGTCTTCCCGCTCTACGCCGTGAACGAGCACACCACGGCGGTCGTGCACACGCAGATGCTCTATCTGGAGCTCTTTGTGGAGTGGGGCATCCTCGGCTTCATCGGCTTCATGTGGCTCATACTCCGCCACGTGAAAAACGCCGGCTTCGCGATAGTCCGCACCGGCGACCGCAAGGTCAGGTACGCGCTGATGGCGGCCTGCTCGTCCTTCTGCGGCATAGCGGTGCTGGCCGTGTTCGAGTATATCTGGTACTACCCGCGTATACTCTTTGCATTTTTCATACTCTTGGGTATAAGCCTCGCCTGTATCAGGATGTCGGGTGGGAGCAACGGAGCAAAGGGGGCAATCTATGCAGATAAAAACCATCCTGGGAGAGAAACTCCGTGAGTCTGTAGGCTCTGTAATTCCGATAGCGCTCATAGTGGCGCTGCTGTGCCTGTTCTTTGTGCCCATCTCCACCGACCTGATGCTGGCCTTTTTCATCGCCGTCATCTTCCTGATAGTAGGCATGGGTCTGTTCACCCTGGGCACGGAGGCGTCCATGACGCCCATAGGCAACTATCTCGGCTCGCGCATGACCAAGTCGAAAAAGCTGGGGCTCATCATCGTGCTGAGCTTCATACTCGGCGTGGCAATAACCATCGCCGAGCCGGACTTGCAGGTGCTGGCCAACAACGTCCCGCACATCAACACCTGGGTGCTGATGCTCACCGTAAGCGTCGGCGTCGGCTTCTTCCTGGTGGTCAGTATGCTCCGCATTCTGCTGGGCATAGACCTCAAGTGGCTTCTTATAGGCTTCTATATAGTAGTATTCGCGCTTGCGGCCGTGTCCGACCCCGACTTCCTCAGCGTGGCGTTCGACTCCGGCGGCGTGACCACGGGTCCGATGACCGTGCCGTTCATCATGGCGCTGGGCGTCGGCGTCGCGTCCATACGCAGCGACAGAAACGCCGAGAGCGACAGCTTCGGCCTGGTCGGGCTGTGCTCCATAGGCCCCATCCTCGCCGTGCTCATACTCGGCTTTGTGTATGAGAGCGATACCACCGGGGTCGGCGCGCAGGCCGTCACCAGCTACGCCAACACGGTGGAGCTTGGCACCAGCTATCTCGCGTCCATTCCGCACTACATGGCGGAGGTGGCGATGGCGCTGGCGCCCATCGTAGTCATATTCCTCATCTTCCAGGCGGTCTCGCTCAAGCTCAGGCGGCTGCCGTTCATGAAGATAGTCATAGGCATACTTTACACCTATGTCGGCCTTGTGCTCTTCCTCACGGGCGTCAACGTCGGCTTCTCCTCCCTCGGCACGCTGCTGGGTCAGGAGATGGCCGCGAGCGAGTGGCGCTGGATGCTGGTGCCCGTGGCGATGGTCATGGGCTGGTTCATAATCCGCGCCGAGCCGGCCGTGCACGTGCTCAACAAGCAGGTCGAGGAGATGAGCGCGGGCGCGGTGAGCGAGAAGGCCATGGGCATAAGCCTCTCGGCGGCCATCGCCGTGGCCAACGGCCTGGCGCTGGTGCGCGTGCTCACGGGCGTCAACATACTCTGGTTCCTCGTCCCCGGCTATGTCGTGGCGCTGGCACTGAGCTTCTTCGTGCCCAAGATGTTCACGGCAATAGCCTTTGACTCCGGCGGCGTGGCCTCGGGTCCCATGACGGCGACGTTCATGCTGCCGCTGGCCATGGGCGCGAGCGAGGCCGTGGGCGGCAACGTCATGACCGACGCCTTCGGTCTGGTGGCCATGGTCGCCATGACGCCGCTTATAACCGTGCAGATCATGGGCGCGATCTACAAGGCCAAGGCCCACAAGGAGAGCCTCAGGCAGGAGGCCGTCGCCGAGGCCGTTGAGGCTGCCGGCAACGACGTAATAGAGCTCTGGGAGGTGGCGGAATGATACTCGATCTGGTGGCGGCCATAGTCGACCGCGACAAGGCCAAGTACATGGCCGACGTGTTTGAGAGCCACAAGCTGCCCCTGGTGCTGGCCATGCTGGGACGCGGCACCGCCTCGAGCGAGGTGCTCGACCTCTACGGCCTGGAGGCCAAGGAGAAGGCGCTGCTCATGACAGTGGCGGGCGCGGACATGACGAAGCAGCTCATACGCGCGGCCAAGCGCAAGCTGTTCATCGACGTGCCCGGCAACGGCATCATGCTCGCCATACCGATCAAAAGCGTAGGAGGAGGTAAGACCTTGGCATTTCTATCCGGCGGCGCGGCTCCGGACGGCGCAGCGCCCGAAATGAAGTTTGACCATGAGCTTATCATGGCCGTCATAAACGAAGGACACACGGACCCGGTCATGGACGCGGCGCGCTCTGCCGGAGCAGCCGGCGGCACCGTCCTCCATGCAAAGGGCACCGGCGGCGCGCTCAGCCAGAAGTTCCTCGGCGTCTCCCTCGCCGACGAGAAGGAGGTCGTGCTGATAGTCTCCAAGGCCGGCGAAAAGGCCGCCATCATGAAGGCCATCGCCGACAACTGCGGCGTCGGCACGCCCTCCGGCGCGATCTCGTTCTCGCTGCCGATATCGTCCGTGGCCGGACTGCGCGTCCTCGACGACGACTGAGGAGGCGGCAACGTGAGACAGTGTATGGATTCCGAGAACCTGCACCGGCGATTGAAGCGCATCATAGGTCAGGTTCAGGCCATCGACCGAATGATAGACGAGGACGTCCCCTGTGAGGATGTCCTCGCACAGATAAACGCCGCCAAGTCCGCCCTGCACAAGGCCGGCCAGGTAGTCCTGGAGGGGCACATCAAGCACTGCGTGCGCGACGGCATAGAGAACGGCGACGCGGACAAGACCATAGAGAGCTTCACCAAGGCGGTGGAGCGGTTTGCAAACTACTGAAAAAATATCCGGAGGCGCGGGCACAGACCCGTCGCCTCCGGACTTTTTTATTTCTTCGGCATCAGATACTTATAGTACTTGCCCGGCATCTTGGGCTGGGAGGTGATGCCCGCAAAGCCGGTCGGGTAGCGGGCGTATCCGGCCTGGTGCACGGCCTCGATGCCCTTGGCGGTCGTCTCCAGGAACTTGGCGGGCAGGGCGAAGACCAGCTCGTCGTCCTGGGTGTGGCCGAACACGCGCTCGCCGCCGCCGGGGATGACGATGGTCGGCTCCTGCCGGGTGTAGACCTTGTTTATGTAGCTGGCGCAGGCCAGGCGGCCGAGGGTGTAGCTCGCCACGCCGTCGCCGGTGTAGTAGGCGTAGCCCTGAGCCAGGCGCGTGGCCTGGGCGCTGTTGCCGTATACCAGCACGATGTCCGGATCGAACTCCGCCGACTCATACGGCGCTATCCAGATGGCGTCCGGCGCCTTGTCCAGCAGGACGTTGGCGGCCTCGATCTTAACCGCGGCCTCCTCCGTGCCGGCGTAGCCCGGCATGGCCACCTTGCCGGCCAGCAGGTTCTCGGTGGGCAGGTACCCGAAGGCGCACAGCGCCGGGGGACATGCGTGGTCTTCCCTGCGGAACACCATGGTCAGCCCCATCCTGCGCGCCGCGCTCACGCCCTGGCAGGCGGTAAGCGGATAGCCGTATTTGTCCATGGGCATAATGGCGCCCTCCGGCGGCTCGGCGCCGTCGAACACCAGCTTTATAGCCACAGGATCGGTCTGGGGACGTATGTACTTCTTGACGTTCTCGAGGAAAAGGGTTTTGACTGACATTTGTACGCCTCCTCATGTGTGTTTTTTTGGGCGGCCACGCGCCCGGGTGGTGCAACCCGACGGGTTGCAGACCTCCTGGGGGGCTTTCTTTGGTCTTGGCCAAAGAAAGCCCCCCAGACCCCGAAAGGAAAGCCGCT
>UQQF01000059.1 GCA_900543085.1 uncultured Eubacteriales bacterium
CGCACTCATCGGGAGAGGAGGAGCAGCGGAATGACTGAGCTCTCGGCTTTAGCCGAGAGCGAAGGATATGCAGCTTGCGACGACGCAGCGCAGTGCCGGTCTCCATCGGCCGCTTATGGAACCCACGAAGTGCATTCTGCACTTTGTGGGAGAGGAGGAGCAGCGAAATGACTGAGCTCTCGGCTTCAGCCGGGAGCGAAGGATATGCAGCTTGCGACGACGACGGGGGACTTTATTGTCAAAAAAGGCCGTCGAGGTCCTTTTTTGACAGTCTCAGGCCGCGCAAAACTTATTGCGCGGCCTTTTTTCCGCCGAATCCGGTCTACTCGCCTATCAGCTCGCCGGCGGTCACGCCCAGCACCCGCGCCAGGGCGCGCAGCTCGATGTCCGTGACAAAGCGCTCGCCGCTCTCTATGCGCTGCACGGCGTTCTTGTCCAGATCCAAACCCTCGATTTGCAGCCGCTCGGCCAGCATACGCTGCGAAAAGTGGCCGGGCATCGCCATTCGCAGCTCGCGCACTCGCCTGCCGCACAGATTGTTTCCGCCCTCCGGGGCGCGGTTTTTGTACATAGGCCTCACCGTTTTGACATTTAGTGCTTGTCATCAGGCAAATTATATGCTATGCTTTGACCGGACTTGACATTCACTGAATGTCATATTGCTAAATCAAAATTTAACTTTGATTCGCTTGTCAGGGGCATGGAGGCATTGTATAATAAAGCCACCCCCAAAACTGGACATCGGAGGTCATTATGTCTAACGAACTGCTACGCATAGAGCACGTCACCAAGAGCTACGGCAAGACCGTGGCCAACCGCGACATCAGCTTCACGGTGAACGCGGGCGAGACGGCGGTGCTGCTCGGCCCGAACGGCGCGGGCAAAAGCACGATAATCAAGTGCATAGCCGGGCTTTTGCGCTTCAAGGGCGACATATACATAGGCGGCGAGCCGAACAAGAGCATAGAGGCCAAGCGCCGCCTGGGCTACATCCCCGAGATGCCCGCGGTGTACGAGCTCCTGACCGTGGCCGAGCACCTGGAGTTCATCCGCCGCGCCTGGCGCATGGAGGACGACGGCTACGGCGAGGAGCTGCTTGAGCGCCTGGAGCTGGCCGACAAGCGCGACAAGCTCGGCCGCGAGCTGTCCAAGGGCATGCAGCAGAAGCTGTCCATAGCCTGCGCGATGGTGCACCGGCCCGACGTGCTGATATTCGACGAGCCGCTTGTCGGACTCGACCCGCACGCCATCAAGGAGCTGAAGAACATCTTCCGCGAGCTGCGCGCCGACGGCCGCGCCGTGCTCATCTCCACGCACATGATAGACTCGGTCGAGGACTACTGGGACGTGGCGCACATCATGATGAACGGCGAGTTCGCCGCCACCAAGCGCGCCGACGAGGCCGGCGGCAGGGACCTGGAGGAGCTGTTCTTCGCCATAACCGAGGGCGGTGAGCAGGCATGAGCGCGCTGGCCTATCTGACACTCACCCAGTTCAAGAACCGCGTAAAGGGAATGTTCCGCTCGCCGGCCAAGCTCATCTACGCCATAATCGTGGCGGCGCTGCTGGTGCTGGTCATCGTGGCGGGCAACATGCCGAACGAGGACGGCAGCGTCGGCACTCCCGACGCCACGCTGGGCGCCATTATCGTCGGCTACTTCGCGCTGATGTTCCTGATGACGGCAAACTCCGGCTTTTCCACGGGCATGAGCATCTTCAAGATGCCGGACGTGAACTTCCTGTTCGTCGGCCCTTTCAAGCCGGTGCGCATACTGTTCCAGGGCATGTTCAACCAGATGGCGACGGCGCTCATAATGGCCGTGGTCATGCTCTTCCAGTACGGCTGGATGCACGGCAGCTACGGCGTCGGCCTGGCCGGCATGGCGGCGCTCATGGTCGGGTACGCGCTTGTGGTGTTCACCGCGCAGATAACCGCGATGGTCATTTACGCGGTCAGCTCCGGCAGGCCTAAGGTGCGCAAGGCGCTGCGCGCGGTCTACGTGGCCGTGTGCGTGATATGGGTGGCCTACATCGGCTTCCGCGCGCTCGGCGCCGAAAACGCGCTTAGCGGTATCTGCGCCGCGGCCGTCGATCCCTTCGGCCGGCTCTTTCCCGTGGCCGGCTGGCTGGGAGGAGCCTGCTACGGCGTGATAGCCGGCGACTACTCCTCGGTAGTGCTGCCGCTGATACTCTGGGCGGTGTACGCCGTGGCGCTGATCGTCGTCATGACGCGCACTGACCAGGACTACTACGAGGACGTGCTGCAGAGCACCGAGACCACCTTCGCCACTCAGACCGCGGCCAAGGAGGGGCGCGTCAGCGAAAACGCGCCCAAGAACGTCAACGTCGGCAAGACCGGCCTCGGCGGCGGCTGGGGCGCCAGCGCGTTCTGGTACAAGCACCGTATCGAGAACCGCCGCAGCCGCAAGTGGCTGCTGAGCGGCATCGAGATAGTCTTCATACTCGTCAACATAGGCTTCGCCTTTTTCATGCGCGATTCCGGCATCGTCGCCCCGCTGGCCTTTGCCGCGTACATGATGTTCTTCTACGTGGCTCTGGGCAGGCTGATGAAGGAGATGACCAAGCCCTACGTCTATCTCGTGCCGGAGCCGCCGACTAAAAAGCTGCTCTGGTGTATGCGCGAGAGCGCACTGGGTTACGCCGTCAGCGCGGTTTTGAGCTTTGCGCCGATGTGCTTCTTCGTCGACGCGTCCGTCGGCAGCATTGCCGCCGCGGCGGCGGCGTACTTCACCTACGCCTATCTCTTTACCGCCGGGAACCTGGTCACCGAGCGCGTGTTCGGCGGCATGACCGTGAAGGCGCTGATCTTCCTCTTTTACTTCGTCGTGCTCATACTCATGGCCGCGCCCGGCGTGGTCGCCGCGATCTTCGCCGCGATGGTTCTGCCCGATTGGACGGCGCTGCTCATCCTCTCCGGCGTGAACGTGCTCATAACGCTGCTGGCCATCTTCGCGTGCCGGAACATCCTCGCCAGCGCGGAGCTGAATACGTGATCCTTACATTTACCTTAAATCCCGCCCCGGCGCCTTAAAATGGGCGCCGGGGCGTGTTATAATATCCCGGGTGATGTACATGACCGACAACAAATCCCGCCGCATCCTGCTCGTAGACGACGAGCCGGCGATAATAGACCTGTTGAGATCCGTGCTCTCCGGCACCGGATACACGCACGTGGACTCCGCGCAAAGCTGCGCCGGGGCACTTGCAAAGGCGCGAGAGCGCGCCTTTGAGCTGGCGATACTGGACGTGATGCTGCCGGACGGCGACGGCTTCACACTCTTTCAACATTTGCGCGAGCTAAGCGCCGCGCCCGTGCTATTTCTGACCGCGCGCGGCGAGGACGCCGACCGGCTGACCGGCCTGGGTCTGGGCGCAGACGACTACGTAGTGAAACCCTTTCTGCCGGAGGAGCTGCTGCTGCGCGTGGGCGCGATACTGCGCCGCTACTACCGGGATGAGACGCCGCTTCTGCACCTAGCCGGCTCGGACGTGGACTTTGAGCGCGCGGAGGTCGTCCGCCGCGACGGGACGCGCGTGCCGCTCACGGCCAAGGAGTTCGAGATCCTGCGCGCCCTGGCCGACGGCGGCGGGAGGATAGTCACCATAGACCGCCTGTGCGAGGCCGCGTGGGGAGACAACCCCTTCGGCTATGAAAACTCGCTCATGGCGCACATCCGGCGCATCCGCGAGAAGATAGAGTCCGACCCCTCGCACCCCGTCAGCCTGATCACGGTCAAGGGTCTGGGCTATCGCCTGCTGACGGAGGGACGCTGATGGGCATAACCAAGCTCATACGCCGCAGCATAGGCATCATGTGCCTGAGCCTGCTGATAATACTCATCGCAAACCTCCTGCTGCTGGCCGCGGTCTCGCTCAGCTCCCGGACCGGCGGACGACCGTGGACGATGGCCGCGGACACCGCCGCGGCGCTCGGCGAGACGCCGGAGGGCTGGGTGCTCGAGGGCGGGCAGTCGCGCGCGCTCGCGGCGGAGGACGCCTGGGCGGTGCTGGTGGACACGGACACGCTCACCGTCAAGTGGCATACGGACAACGCCCCGGACTCCGCGCTTGGCAGCTACACCGCCGGGGACATAGCCATGCTCACGCGCGGTTACATAGCCGACTGCCCGACCTTCCCCGCCTCAATGGAAAACGGCGACCTGGTCGTCGTGGGCTATCCGCACGACAGCTACTGGAAGCACATGTACGCCAGCTGGGACTACGACCTCATCGCCAACGCGCCGAAGCTCGCGCTCGGGCTGCTGTGCTTCAACCTGCTGCTGGTCACGGCGATGTACATCGTTGCAAACTCCCGGCTCTACAAGTCCGTGCGGCCCATAGAGGAGGGCATAGAAGCCCTGCCCACACTGATGGGGGAGCCGGTGCGCGAGCGCGGCCTGCTCTCCCCGCTGGCTCAGAGCATCAACCGCACGTCGGAGCTGCTGCGCGAGCAGCGCCGCGAGCTGCGCCGCAGGGACAATGCGAGAGCCGAGTGGATACGCGCCGTTTCCCACGACATACGCACGCCGCTGGTCATGGTCATGGGCTACGCCGCCCAATTGCAGGACGACCCCACGCTCAGCGCCGAAAACCGCGAGAAGGCCGGGGTCATAGTCAGGCAGAGCCTCAGAATGCGCACGCTGATAAGCGATCTCAACCTGGTCAGCCGCCTGGAGTACGACATGCAGCCTCTAAACACCGCGCCGGTGAGCCTGGTGTCCATAGCGCGCGAGTGCGCCGCCGGGTTCGTCGACGCGGACGTCGCCGGCCTCTGGCCGCTGGACTGGTCGGACTGCGGCGGAGCCTGTACCGTAAACGGCGACGCGGCGCTGCTCACACGCGCGGTGAACAACGCGCTGAACAACTGCCGCGTGCACAATCCGGACGGCTGCCCGGTTTCCGTGGTCATAACGCGCGGCGCGGGCGAGTACACCCTGCGCGTGGCCAACACCCTCACCGGCGAGGTAAAATCCCCGCCCCCCGGTGACGATGGCCACGGCCTGGGTCTGCAAATAATAACCCGCGTCGCCAAAGCCCACGGCGGCCGCGCCGAGATAACCGCCGAAAACGGCGAATTCGTAGTAGAAATAACCCTCCCCGCCGCAGATGCGGCAAATAAAGAATAAAAAAGTCCCGTCCACAAAAGTGGACGGGACCTTTTCAACAGCCTCGTCGAGCTGTCCGCCTCCGGCGGTCAGCGATGGTTCCCGATGAGTGCGAATCGCACTCATTGGGAGAGGAGGAGCAGCGGAATGACTGAGCTCTCGGCCATGGCCGGGAGCGAAGGAACGCCTCGCAGAGTTTCGCGCCCTATGGGCGCGAAAGGGACTGGGATCATTTTCGGCGGCGGCGTGTACGTCGCCGAAAATACTTCTCGCGTAGCGAACGTCGAGTTGCCCGCCTCCGGCGGGCAGCGAGGCGCTGAGCGCAGTGCTGGTCTCCATCGGCCGCTATCGCGGCCGGGGGATCTAATTGTCGGAAAAGGCCGTCCGAGGCCTTTTCCGACAGTTATTATGCTCTGTCTATCCCGACGATCTCCCACAGCGCGCTCTCGCCGTACATGCACTCGTAGACGCTGCGCACGATGCTGCGCACGGCTGGGGAGATGTCCTGCGCCCCGGCGATGGGCATGTACATCAGCGCGGTGCTGCGGTTGGAGAGCGTGTAGTGGCAGTTCACGTCTGAATAGCCGTTGCGGCCGTAGAAGGCGTGCAGCTTGCGGGCCTTTTCCAGCTGCGGGTACTCGGTGACCTCCAGCAGCAGACCCTGCCAGCCCTCGTAGTGCTCGCGGATAAGGCTCAAAAACTCGCCGCCCACGCCGTTGCCGCGCACGTGCGGGTACACGGCCAGCCAGCCCAGCAGGGCATAGCCGGTCATGTTGTTCCTGAGCATCAGCGCATAGCCGCACTCGGCGTTCTGCGCATTTTTCAAAAGCAGCAGCTCGGCGCCGCGCAGCAGGGCGCGCTGGCATTCGAGATGCTTCGGCCTCTCCCAGTCGTGGAAGTCAAACTCCATCATGGGGTATATGCGCTTCATGTCGGCGTGTCCGCCGCGCTCTAAGTGGTATATGCTCATTTTGAGGTTTCCTCCGTGGATTCAAACTGTGATTTCCATAGCCTTGCAAACTCGCCGTCCAGCTTGAGCAGCTCCTCCGGCGTGCCCAGCTCGGCGATGCGCTCCTTTTCTATGACGGCTATGCGGTCGGCGCCGCGTATCGTGCTCAGCCGGTGCGCTATTATGACGCTGGTACGCCCCTCGCTCAGCGAGTCCAGGCTGGCCTGTATGCGCTGCTCCGTGACGGAGTCCAGCGCGCTGGTGGCCTCGTCCATCACCAGTATGGGCGGGTTTTTCAGGAACACCCTGGCTATGCTCAGGCGCTGCTTCTGCCCGCCGGAGAGCATCACGCCGCGCTCGCCCACATAGGTGTCGTAGCCGTCCGGCAGCGCCATGATGTCCTGGTGTATCTCGGCGCGCACGGCGGCGGCGATTATCTCCGCGTCGGTCGCGTCCGGGCGGCCGTACCTGATGTTGTCGCGCACGGTGCCCGCGAAGATGAACACGTCCTGCTGGATTATGCCTATGCTGCGCCGCAGCGAGTCCTGCGTGACGGAGCGCACATCGTGCCCGTCTATGCTGACCGAGCCCTCAGTGACGTCGTAAAACCTCTCCAGCAGCTGGCAGAGCGTGGTCTTGCCCCCGCCGCTCGGGCCTACGACCGCGAGCTTTTCGCCGGGGTTTATCTTCAGGGACACGTCACGCAGCACCCAGGGCTTGTCCGCGTCATAGCGGAAGCCGACGTTCTTGTACTCCACCTCGCCCCTGACGTCCTTCAGCTCGACGGCGTCAGGCGCGTCCTGGACCTCCGGCTCCGTGCGCATCAGCTCCAGGAAGCGGGAGAAGCCCGCCGTGCCCTGCATATACGTCTCGGAGAACTGCGCCAGCTTGCGCACAGGGGTGGTGAAGGTGGACACGTACAGCGAGAAGGTCATGAGGTCTATGTAGTCCATCGTGCCCTGCATGATGAAGATGCCGCCGGCGGCGATGACCAGCACCTGCATTATGCTGGTGGTGAACTCCATGCCACTCATGAAGCCGCCCATGGCGTTGTAGTATTCCTTCTTCGCGTTCTTGTACTGCTCGTTGGCGGCGACAAACTTGTCGTCCTCGGTCTTCTCGTTGGCGAAGGCCTTGGCCGTGCGTATGCCGGATATGCCGCTTTCGATGGAGGAGTTTATCTCCGCCGTCTTGCGCTTGACCTCCAGGTTCGCCTTTTTCATCCTGACCCTGCGCGTGAGCGTGAACGCCACGAGTATGGGCAGGGTCACGGCCAGCACCAGAGCCAGCCGCCATTCGATGGTGAACATCACGGCCAGCGCGCCGACGATGGTCAAGCCGGAGATGAGTATGTCCTCCGGCCCGTGGTGGGCAAGCTCCGTGATCTCAAAGAGGTCGCTGGTGATGCGGCTCATCAGCGCGCCGGTGCGGTTGTGGTCAAAGAAGCTGAAGCTCAGCTTCTGTATGTGGTTGAAGGACGCGCGGCGCATGTCCGCCTCGATATACACGCCCATGCGGTGGCCGAGGACGGTGATGAAGTAGTAGCACACGCCCTTGAGCACATAGGCCGCTATCATTATTGCTATCACCACGAAAAACGTGGTGAACATGCGCTCCGGCAGCAGCGTGGTCATGGACATGCGCGAGACGTAGGGGAACGCCAGGTCTATCAGCGAGGCCAGCGTGGCGCAGGCCATGTCCATCAGGAAAAGCCCCATGTGCGGCTTGAAGTACGAGAAAAACTCCCTCAGGCCGCTTTTTTGCTTCTTTTCGGCCACTTCACTCTCCCTTTCCGGCGGCGTACTCGTCCCGCCGCATGACGGCCAGCGCGTCGCAGCGGTTGTTCATGTCGTTGTCCGCGTGACCCTTTACCCAGCGGACGGTGACCTCGTGCTCGTGCAGCAGCCTGTCCAGCTCCTGCCACAGCTCCAGGTTCTTCACCGGGCCTTCCTTGCGGCGCCAGCCGCGCTTTTTCCAGCCGTCGAGCCAGTGCTCGTTTATGGCGCGTTCTATATACTGCGAGTCCGTGTACAGCGTGACGGCGCACTTCTCCTTCAGCGCGCCCAGTGCGGCGATGACGGCGGACAGCTCCATGCGGTTGTTGGTCGTGCTCGCCTCGCCGCCGGACAGCTCCTTCTCGTGCCCGTTATACGTCAGCACCGCCGCCCAGCCGCCGGGGCCGGGATTGCCGGAGCAGGCCCCGTCGGTGTAGATGGTCACGGACTTCATTCGCTCTCCTCCGTGGCTTCGGCGGAGTTTTCAACATTTTCGGATGATCCTGTGGATTCATCCTCCTCCGCGTCGGTCAGCGCGGCGGAGATGACCTTCGCGCCCTCGTTCGGGCGCATGATGCGCACGCCCTGGGTGGCGCGGCCGAGCACGGAGATGCCGGACACGCCGGTGCGTATGATGGTGCCGTCGTCGGCCACTATCAGCACGTCCTCGTCGCCCTGGACCATGCGCACGTCGGCCACGCAGCCGGTCTTTTCGGTGACGTTGTAGCTCTTGAGACCCATGCCGCCGCGCTTCTGCGGGCCGGCGTCCTCGCCGCCGCGCAGGTACTCGCTGACCGCGGTGCGCTTGCCGTAGCCGTTTTCGGTTATGCTCAGCAGCTGCGCGCCCTCGACGGCGGGCAGCGCGCCTACGACGTGGTCGCCGTCGCGCAGCTTTATGCCGCGCACGCCCACGGCCTCGCGGCCCATCGGGCGCACGTCGCTCTCGGCGAAGCAGATGGCGTAGCCGTCGGCGGTGGCGAGGAGGATGTTGCAGCTGCCGTCCGTCGCGCAGGCGGAGATCAGCTCGTCGCCCTCGTCTATGTTCAGCGCGCGCAGGCCGTTCTTGCGGATGTTGCGCATGATGTCCAGGTTCAGACGCTTGACCGTGCCGTTCTTGGTGGAGAGGAACAGGTACTGTACGCCCTCCGTCTCATGCAGCATGCACACCACGCGCTCGCCGGGGTCTGTGGGCAGGATGTTGACGATGTTCGTGCCCCTCGCGGCACGTCCGGCCTCGGGTATCTGATAGCCCTTGCGGGTATAGACGCGGCCGAAGCTGGTGAAGAAGAAGATGCGGTCGTGCGTCGAGGCGGTGAACAGCGTCTCGACATAGTCCTCCTCGCGCGTGGACATGCCCTTCACGCCGCGTCCGCCGCGACCCTGGGCGCGGTACTCGCTGGCGGCCAGGCGCTTGATGTAGCCCGAGTGCGTCAGCGTGAACACGCACTCCTCCTCCTCGATGAGGTCTTCTATGTCTATCTCGTCCTCGACGTCCTGGATCTCGGTCTTGCGCTCGTCGCCGTACTTGTCGCGCAGGGCGATGAGCTCCTCCTTGAGCACGCCCTTTATCTTCTCGGGGTCGGCAAGCAGACCCTCGAAGTAGGCGATGCGCTCCTCCAGCTCACGGTACTCGTTCTCCAGCTTCTCGCGGTCGAGACCCTGCAGCGCCTTCAGGCGCATGTCTAGGATGGCCTGAGCCTGGACGTCGTCCAGGTTGAAGCGGCTCATGAGGTTTTCCTTGGCGTCGTCATAGCTCTCGCGGATGATGCGTATGACCTCGTCGATGTTGTCCTGAGCGATTATCAGACCCTCCAACAGGTGGGCGCGCTCGCGCGCCTTCTTGAGGTCGAACCTGGTGCGGCGGACGATAAGCTCCTCCTGGAAGGTGAGGTACTCGTCTATTATGTGCCGCAGCGAGAGTATCTTGGGCGCGCGCTGGTTGTTGACCAGGGCGAGCATGTTGATGGAAAAGCTGGTCTGGAGCTGGGTCTGCGCGAACAGGCGGTTGAGCACCACCTGCGGATTTGCGTCGCGCTTGAGCTCTATAACTATGCGCATACCGTTGCGGTCGGACTCGTCGCGCAGCCCGGAGATGCCCTCGATGCGCTTGTCGCGCACCTGCTCGGCCATGTTCTCGATGAGCTGCTTCTTGTTGACCTGATAGGGCAGCTCGGTGACGATTATGCGTATGCGGTCGTGGCCGTACTCCTCCATCTCGGTGCGGGCGCGGATGATGACCTTGCCCCTGCCGGTGGCGTAGGCCGCGCGGATGCCGCTGCGGCCCATGATGATGCCCTTGGTGGGGAAGTCGGGGCCGGTCACGTGCTGCATGAGATCGGAGAGCGTGGCCTCCGGGTTGTCCAGCACGCAGACGCAGGCGTTTATGACCTCGGTGAGGTTGTGCGGCGGGATGTTCGTCGCCATGCCGACGGCGATGCCGCTGGAGCCGTTGACCAGCAGGTTGGGGAAGCGCGCGGGGAGCACCCTCGGCTCCTTGCGGCTCTCGTCAAAGTTGGGGTCCCAGTCGACGGTGTCCTTCTCCAGGTCGCGCAGCATCTCGTCGGAGATGCGCGACATGCGCGCCTCGGTGTATCGGTAGGCCGCAGGGGGGTCGCCGTCCACGCTGCCGAAGTTGCCGTGGCCGTCGACAAGCGGGTAGCGCATGGAGAAGTCCTGCGCCAGGCGCACCAGCGCATCGTACACCGACGCGTCGCCGTGCGGATGATACCGGCCGAGCACGTCGCCGACGCAGGTGGCCGACTTCTTGAACGGCTTATCCGAGGTAAGCCCGTCCTCGTACATCGCGTACAGTATGCGCCTGTGCACGGGCTTCAACCCGTCCCTGACATCCGGCAGCGCCCTCGCGACGATGACGCTCATGGCGTAGTCGATAAAGCTCGACTTCATCTCGCTGACGATTTCGCTCGAGACTATCTTCTGCTCGGGAAACATTATATCTTCTGGCTTATAATCTTTTGCCATTTGTTTACCACCTTATTGTTTTTACGTGTTTTGAGCGACCGCGCTCGGCGGGGGTCTCCTGAGGGATTTCTTTTTGTGGCGACAAAAAGAAACCCCTCAGACTCCAAAGAGAAAAACGCTTTTTGGGTTGGGAAGTTTGGGGACACGGGGAATAGTGGTCACCAAACAGGTGGGTATTTCAGGTTGCTATCCCTAAGATTTATGCCAGATTAGGGTGCAACTGTCTTACCTCTCTAATGACTGACCCGGTAAGCGCTCCGGCGCAAAGCGCCGTTGCGCGAAAATGACAGCACCCCAGTCTCGTAAAGTCTACGGGATACCAACGTATCTATGTCGAACCGTGAAGATAAAACTAATCCCCGGCATATTAAACCACCCAAAGCGGCTTTCCTTTCGGGGTCTGGG
>UQQF01000060.1 GCA_900543085.1 uncultured Eubacteriales bacterium
CCGATGCGCACCACGGGGGCGTCGAGGTAGTCGAACAGCTCCTCGCCTATGATGGCGCTTATCTCGCCGCCGAAGCCGCCGCGCTTGACCTCCTCGGTGACGACCAGCGCGCGGTGGGTCTTGCTGACGGTCTCGCCTATCAGCGCTTTGTCCAGCGGGTAGAGGCTGCGCAGGTCGACGACTTCCACGCTCACGCCGTCCTGAGCCAGCTTCTCCGCGGCCTCGAGCGCGTCGTACACCTGCTTGCCGTAGGTGATTATGGAGAGGTCGCTGCCCTCGCGGCAGATCTTGCCCTTGCCCAGCGGGATGGGGTCAAAGCTGTTGACCTCGCTCTTCATGCCGAGCAGCACCTTGTTCTCAAAATACATGACCGGGTCGTTGTCGTCTATCGCGGTGAGCATCAGGCCCAGCGCGTCCTCCGCGCAGGAGGGGTACACGACCTTCAGTCCGGGGACGTGGGTCAGCCACGCCTCGAGGCTCTGCGAGTGCTGTGCCGCGGCGCCCGTGCCCGCGCCGGCGGGGAGGCGTACGACCATCGGCAGGCTTATCTTGCCGCCGAACATGTAGCGCATCTTGGCCGCCTGGTTGACCAGCTGATCCATGCCGACGGTCAAAAAGTCGCAGAACATCAGCTCGGCAATCGGGCGCAGGCCGGTGGCGGCGGAGCCGACGGCGCAGCCGATTATCGCGCCCTCGGATATCGGGGTGTCGCGCACGCGCTCGGGGCCGAACTCGTCGAACATGCCCATCGAAACGCCGAAGCAGCCGCCGAACTTGCCGACGTCCTCGCCGAAAAGAATAACGTTGGGGTCTTCACGCATCCGTATGCTCATGCCCTCGCGGATGCCTTCAGCATAGGTCATCATCTTCATCTGTCGCGCACCTCCTCAACTATGTCGGAATACACGTCCACGACCGCGGTCTCCACATCGGGCAGCGGCTGGGCGTCGGCAAAGGCGATGGCGTCCTCTATCTCCTTTGCCACCTGGGCGTCGGCCGCGTCAACTTCGGCCTGGGTCATGACGCCGTTTTCCACCAGGAACTTGGCGAAGCGCGGCATCGGGTCCTTCTCCATCCACGCCTCCTGCTCCTCCTTGGGCTTGTATATCGCGGGGTCGCCCTCGAAGTGGCCGTGCTGGCGGTAGGTCTTGCACTCGATAAGCGTCGGCCCCTTGCCCGCGCGCGCTCTCGCGACCGCCTCGTGAGCCGCCTCGTATACGGCCAGCGGGTCGTTGCCGTCGACGGAAACGCCGGGGATGTTGTAGGCCGCGCCGCGGTCGGCGACGTCCTTTATCGCCTGGTGCCTGTCCTGGCTCATCGAGATGCCGTAGTGGTTGTTCTCGCAGACGAAGATGACCGGCAGCTTCCAGATGCTCGCCATGTTCAGCGACTCGTGGAAGGTGCCCTGGTTGGTGGAGCCGTCGCCGAAGAAGCAGACGCAGACCTGGTCGGTGCCGCGTATCTTCGCGCTCAGTCCCGCGCCGCAGGCGATGCAGTGGCCTGCGCCGACTATGCCGTTGGCGCCGAGTATGCCCTTGTCGCGGTCGGCTATGTGCATCGAGCCGCCCTTGCCCTTGCAGTAGCCGGTGTAACGCCCGAAAAGCTCGGCCATCATCAGGTTCAGGTCGCCGCCCTTGGCGATGATGTGGCCGTGGCCGCGGTGAGTGCTGGTGATGAAGTCGTTGTCTGTCAGGCACTCACAGACCGCGGGGGCTATGGCCTCCTCACCCAGATACAGGTGGACAAAGCCGGGTATCTTGCCCTCCGCGAACAGCTTCGCAGCCGCGCTCTCGAAGTCACGTATGCGGCGCATCTTCACATACATGTCCTTCATCTGCTCATTGCTGATTGCCATTCAATAACCTCCTTTGGCTTAAAAATCGCTTGCTGATGCCGTTTTGATTTTTACACCGCGCCGCCGGTGCGCGCCGGCGCGTTTATTCCCTTACGTACACTTCCACCGCGGCGATCGCCGCCTCGATGCTCTTGTCGCAGTCCCCGAACGCGGGTATGCACAGTCCGTCGCACCTCAGCCCTCCGGCAACCGGCACGACCTCCACGGTGCCCACCGGGAAGACCGAGGCCACCTCCTCACAGTCGACCTCCTCGGGGCGCGTCACGGCCACCGTGGCGCGTATGTAGACCTGGTTTTTGAAGTCCGTCAAGCCCAGGACCTCCTCCAGCCCGCACAGGCAGCTGTGAGAGATCGCGTCCTTGGCCGCCTTCTTCGCCGCCTTGGTCACGTCCTGCCCGTGAAAATCCGAGCCCAGGCCGAGCTCCACGATATATTTCTTCAAATTTCTCACCTCCTGAGGAACCTTACGTTGTTTATTATACACGTCGTTTTAGAAATTCTCAAGTTACCTCCCGTAATTCTCACAATTTCAGCGTTAGCCATAAACCAGGAAGAACCCTCTTGAGTTATTTGCACAAATAGTCATTAAAATAACAAAGCCATGAGATGAATTTCGACAAATTCATCTCATGGCTTGAGAATTTCGTGTGACTTTCTCAGTCGTTTTTGAGATTTGAGACGGTGTGACGGAGACTCTTGACGTCTATGCTGTGCCGCTTTATGTGCCGGTAGAGCGTGGCGCGGCTGACGCCCAGGCGCTCCGCGGCCTTCTCGACGTCGCCGCCGCACAGCGTGAGCGCGGAGAGTATCTCCCCGGCCTCGGAGCCGGGCTGCCCGGCCTGGTCGCGGTGCTGGATGTCGCCCACGGCCAGCGGCAGGCTCTGCGCTGCGAGCACGTTCTCTGGCGTGGCGTAGTACGCGCGCTCGATGCCGTTTTGCAGCTCGCGGACGTTGCCCGGCCAATCGTAGCTCATGAGGCCGTCTATGAACTCCTGCGACATGCTCTTGTTCTGCGCGGGGTCGGCGCTGTTCAGCCTGGCCAGGAAGCGCTCGGCGCAGATGCGTATGTCGCCCGGGCGGCGGCGCAGCGGCGGTATCTCCAGCCGCAGCACGTTGAGGCGGTAGTACAGGTCGCCCCTGAACGCCCCCGACGAGGCCAGCGCGCCGAGGTGGCGGTTGGTGGACGCAATTATGCGTATGTCCAGCTCTATTTCCTGCGTGCCGCCGACGCGGGTGATGCGGTGCGTCTCCACCGCGCGCAGCAGCTTGGCCTGGAACTCTATCGGTATGTCGCTTATCTCGTCGAGGAACAGCGTGCCGCCGTGAGCCAGCTCGAACTTGCCGGGGCTGCCGCCGCGATCCCCGCCCAGGGGCGAGGCTCCGGCCTCGTAGCCGAAAAGCTCATGGTCGAGCATGTCGCGGTGCAGCGAGGCGCAGTTCACCGCGACGAAGGGTCCCGACGCGCGGCTGCCGGCGTTGTGTATCGCCTGGGCTATCAGCTCCTTGCCCGTGCCGGACTCGCCCTCAATGAGGATGTTCCCGTCGTAGTGGGCGTAGCGCGCGGCGAGGGTGACGGTCTTACGCATCTCCGCGTCGGCGGTGAAGATGTCGTCAAAGGTGTAGCTGGCGCGGTTGCCTATCAGCTTGTTGACGGACGCGATAAGGTGCTTCTGCTTCTTGAGCGTGACGTTCAGCGTGCGCGAGCCGAGGGCGTCGGCGTGGGTTATGGCCACGCTGCAACGCACGACGCCGCCTCTGGTGGTCACGCGCACGTCGTCGGCAAAGCTGCCGCCGTGCATCCAGCCCTTGGCCGCCCAGTCCACGTCCGGCAGCAGCGTGCGGAAGTCCAGGGCGCGCAGCTCGGCGTCCTCCATGCCCAGCAGGCGGCGCGCCGCGCTGTTCGACCACACGGGGCGGAAGTTTGCGCCCAGCAGCACGATGCTGTCCGCGCTGCCCTCCAGCGCGGAGCGCAGCAGCTCGGCGTTGCGCTGTATCGACAGCTTGCCCTCTATGCCTATGGCGGCGGCGAGCACCACGGCCAGGGTGTGGTCGTGCACGCCGTCGGCCTCGCCGGACATGTTGATGCAGCCTATTACCTCGCCGTCATAGCCGTGTATGGGCGCGGCGGAGCAGGTCCAGCCGTGGTGCGTGCGGCAGTAGTGCTCGGCTCCGGCCATCTGTATGGCGGTGTTGTAGTCCAGCGCGACGCTTATCGCGTTGGTGCCCACGCTCTGGTTGTCCCAGAGCGCGCCGGGTATGAAGCGCAGGTCGCGGGTCTTGGTCATGATGCTCTCGTCGCCCATCGTCTCGAGCACGTAGCCCGCGCCGTCGGTCAGGACCATCAGGAAGCCCGTGCGCCGCACTATGTCGAACACGCTCTGCATTATGGGCATCGCCGCGTCTATGAGCTGGGCGTTGGCCTCGCGTATGCTGCGGAAAACCTCCTCGTCCACGCGCCGGCCCAGGCCGCCTATGGGGTTCACCCCGGCCGCGCGGCAGCGCTTCCAGCCCTCGGCGACGTAGGGGTTGACGCTCTCGTCCAGCTCCCCCTCGTAGACGTACTTCGCCCAAATCTCCTCCAGCGCGCGCAGGTCTTTCATAGGCTCCCCCTCCAAAGTGCAAAATGGGCGCGCCGCTGTGGGCGCGCCCGGCATATTCATTATAGACGAATCCCCGCCAAACGGCAATGCGCCGCGAAAAATTCTCATTATTTCGGCGATTGAGACAAATTTGCCGCGACAATACTGTGACTTCTGCGAACACATCTCACGTCCTGAGACGTCAGGCAAATATCGCGTCGGCCACTTCCCCGGCCGTTATGGCTCCCAGCATGGGGCGCAAGTCCAGCGTTGCGAGCGCGGCCAAGACGGCCTCCCGCTCGAACCTCACGCCCTCGAGCGCGGAGAGCACCGGCGTGCAGGGCACGAGCGCCATGAAGTCACCGCTCAAGTCCGCGCGGCGTATCACGCCGGCGCTCACGTCCAGCGAGACGGTCAGCGTCCCTCCCGGAAAGCGGCGCGAGCTCTTGAAGCCGAACTCCGGCGCGCGTCCCCAGGTCCAGTCCCAGGAGCGGTACTTGCTCTCGGCCAGACGGCGCACCTCCTCCAGCTCCGCGCCGGAGAGCGTCTCGCGCGCGAGGCCGCCGCCCGTCAGCTCGGCGAGCAGGGCGGCCTTGAAGTCGGCGAGCGTGGCGCCGTCCGGGAGGAAGTCGCGTATCTGGCCGACCCTGGAGCGCACGCTCTTGGCCGCCTTGGACTCGAACTTACCCGTGTCCGGGCGCAGCACGGCGGACATCGTGGCCGCGTCCGTCTCAAAGAGCAGCGTGCCGTGGTGCAGTATGCGCCCCCCGCTCAGCCGCTGAGCCGTGCCGGAGACTTTGAGGCCGTTGACGGTTATGTCGTTCCTGCCCGTGGCCTCGGCGGGGACGCCCAGCGCGCGCAGCGCGCGGCAGACCGGCTCCATAAAGCGCGAGAGGCTCAGCGAGGCGGCGTCACCGGCGTCGCCGAAGATGGAGTAGTTCATGTTCCCGGCGTCGTGGTAGACGGCTCCGCCGCCGGTGGCGCGGCGCACCACGGCTATGCCGTGCCCGCGCGCGTACTCGCCGTCGACCTCCGCGGCCGCGAGCTGGTTGAGTCCTATTATCACCGACGGCGCGTCCTGCCAGAGCATGAGCCAGTCGCCGTCGCGCCGCGTCTCCAGCACGTACTCCTCAAACGCGAGGTTGAAGCAGGGGTCAAGGCTGTTCGTCTCGAGATAGTGTACCATATCCGGCCTCCGTATCAGCGTTTGAGACAAGTATAGCCGGCCCGCGCCGCGTTTTCAAGTGCCGTTCCCCGCCGGTATGCCGGCTGCGCTCCGCAGCCGGGCGTTACCCCTCCGCTTGACTTGTGTGCTATAATGAAAAAAACCTTCGGAGGTGAGCCGAATGTCATCCCCAGAGTGGGTGGAGAATAAGCTTTGCTCAGAGGAGTACACGCCCGTCAGATGCGCGGATGTGCTCGACGCGCTGAGCTTCTGGCGCGGCGCGCCGTTCTACGCGGAGACTCCGCTCGTGCCGCTCCCCGGTGCTGCAAAGGCGCTGGGCATAGGCGGGCTGTATCTCAAGGACGAGAGCCGCCGCTTCGGCCTCGGAGCCTTCAAGGTCATGGGCGCGGGCTACGCCATGGCCCGCGCGCTGGGCGCGCGCAGCTGGGCAGAGGCGGCGAACAGCGCACGGCGGCGCACGTTCTACACGGCCACGGACGGCAACCACGGCCGGGCCGTCGCCTGGTGCGCGCGCCGTCTGCGCCAGCGCGCCGTCGTGCTCATGCCCAAGGGCAGCGCCGAGGCCAGGCGGCAGGCCATCGCCGCCGAGGGCGCCGAGGTACACGTGACCGAGGTCAACTACGACGACAGCGTCCGCATGGCGCGCGACCTGGCTTGCGCCGACGAAAACGGTCTGCTTCTGCAGGACACCACGCTCCCGGGCTATGCGGACGTGCCGCTGGACATAATGCGCGGCTACTCGGCCATCGCCGCCGAGGCGGCGGAGCGCCTGCCGGCTCCGCCCACGCACGTAATATTGCAGGCGGGCGTCGGCTCCTTCGCCGGAGGGACGGCCAGCTCGCTCACCTCGCTCTATCCGCACGCGCGCCCCACCTTCCTCGTGGCCGAGACTGCCGCCGCGCCCTGCCTCATGCGCTCGGCGGCGAGCGGATGCGTCTGCACCGTGCCCGGCGAGATAGACACCATCATGGCCGGTCTGGCCTGCGGCGAGCCGTGCACGCTGGGGCTGGAGGCGCTGCTGTCCCGGGCGAGGTTCTTCGCCGCGCTGCCCGACGAGTGCGCATCGGACGCCATGCGCGCCCTGGCTATGCCCGAGCCGGGGGACGAGTCCGTCACGGCCGGGGAGTCCGGCGCGGCGGGCTACGCCCTGCTGCGCGCCGTGATGCTGTCCCCGGAGCTGGCTCCGCTGCGCGCTGCGGCGGGATTAAATGAACACAGCCGGGTGCTTGTGTTCAACACCGAGGGCGCCACCGACCCTGAAAATTACGCAAGGATAGTAGGAAACTTTGCTGGACATCCTCCGTCTAAGGATGTATGATACTAAGAGAGGTGATTTCCCATGGCTAACAACCGCAAAAAGGGCAGCCCGGCGGGCGTGATATTCGCCCTGCTGATGCTCATAGTAATAGTCATAGCGCTGGTAATAGTACTGCGCTCCTGCTCACTCGACGACGGCGGGCAGACCGGCACGCCGCCCGCGGTCACTAACGGCGCGGTAGTTACCGATCCAGCGTCCGGCGGCAGCGCCCCGGCCAACACGCCCGCGGGCACCACGGCGCCGACTTCCACGCCGACGCCCACTCCGACCCCGACTCCCACGCCGACGCCGACCCCGACGCCCGCCGTCGACACGACCGGTTCCTTCCGTTCCGACTCCGGGACGCCGCTGAACATAGTCGTCGACTGGTCGCTCTCCGGCTCCGGAAGCGAGCGGACGCTGGTCGTCACCGTCTATGCGGAGAGCTACAGCCTGCACAGCGTGGGCGCCTGGCACGGCGGCTCGCTCACCATCGGCGGGCAGACCTACTACTTCGACACCGAGGCCATCGACTACGACGGACCCGGCCAGGGCACCAACCTGCTCGGCACGGTTACCGCCAACATCGGCTCGCTGAGCCTCCCGACCCAGGCCGAACTGAGCTGGCACTTCCAGGGCACCTACGGCGACGTGGAGCTGGACTCCATCACCGCCACCGGCACCATAGGCTGAGCGAAAACCAAAACAAACCTCCCCGGAGCAAATGCTCCGGGGAGTCAGTTTGTCAAAAACCTCGTAGAGTTTCGCGCCCTGTGGGCGCGAAAGGGACTAAAATCATTTTCGGCGGCGGCGTGTACGTCGCCGAAAATACTTCTCGCGAAGCGAGCGTCGAATTGGCCGCCTTTGGCGGTCAACCGAGGCGCAGAGCGCAGTGCTGGTCTCCATCGGCCGCTCTCGCGGCCGGGGGACTTTATTGTCAAAAAAGACCCTCGAGGGTCTTTTTTGACAGTCAACCTCCCCGGAGCGATGCTCCGGGGAGGTTTTTTATTGCGGTTTTGCTTACCTCTGTCCCTTGTCGTAGGGGATGCCCTCCGCCTTGGGGGCGCGGGAACTCTTGCTGGTGAAGGCCAGAACTATGAGCGTGATGAGGTAGGGCAGCATACGGTAGAGGTGCACGCTAATGCCGAGGTTGGCCAGCAGGTACACGCCGTCGCCGTTGATGTCGATGCTCGCGTAACTGGCGGATATGCACTTGAACAGGCCGAACAGCAGCGCCGCTCCGGCTATGTTCAGCGGCTTCCAGTTGCCGAAGATCATGACGGCGAGAGCCAGGAAGCCGAAGCCCGCCACGTCGCCGGTGGACATGCAGTTCGAGGTGGTCAGCGCGTAGACAAAGCCGCCCATACCGGCCAGCGCGCCGGAGATGGTGGTGCCGGCATAGCGCATCTTGTACACGTTGATGCCCAGCGAGTCCGCCGCCTGCGGGTTCTCGCCGCAGGAGCGCAGCCTCAGGCCGAAGCGCGTCTTGTACAGGATTATCGAGAGAATGATAAACAGCAGTATGCAGATGTATGTCGCTATGTATGTTCTGTCGATAAAGGTGGCGCCGAGGAAGCCCATCTCCTCCGTTCTGCCGTAGCCGAACATAGCCTTCTTTATCATGAACCAACTGGCGGCGTCGCCGGAGGCCATGGTCAGGGTGTTCTGGTTGGCGATGATGCGGATGAGAAAGAGCACCAGGGCGGGGGCCAGCAGGTTCAGCGCCGTGCCGCCTATGGTCTGGTCGGCGCGCAGATTGATGGAGGCAAAGCTCAGCAGCAGCGAGAACACCGCGCCCATCACTGCCGCGGCCAGCATCGCCAGCGCCTCCAGTCCCTGGAGAGCCAGGTAATTGCCCTCGGAGTAGGCCGTGGCGAAGAAGTCCGTCTGCTGCACGATGTTGACAAAGAGCACGCCTATGAACGCGCCGAAGATCATGATGCCTTCCAGCGCCAGGTTGATGATACCGCTGCGCTCGGCGAAGACGCCTGCAAGCGCGACTATCATAAGCGGTATGGCGTAAATCAGAGTCTGTTGAATGAGGAACGTCACTTCGCCTCACCTCCATTCTCGCCGGCGGCGTCCTCCGTGGGCTTTTCCCCTTCCGGCGGCGGTGTCTCGGCGGTGTCCGGCGTCTCCTGTGTAAGCTCCCCGGCCTCCTCGGCCGCGGTCTCGCCGGCAGTCGGTGCGGCGCTCTCCTCAGCAACAGCGGCCTTGGCCGTCCTGCGCTTTTTGCGGCCGTTGAGCAGCATCTTGATAACCAGGGAGAAGGCGCTCAGGTACACTATGGTGGCGATGATTACGTCGGTTATGTACTCGTTATAGGGTGTAAGCGCCGTGAGCTGTACGCCGGCTATGTCCAGCATGGACATGAAGATTCCGGTGAATATCACGCCGATGGGGTTGTTGGCTGCGAGCAGCGCCACGGGTATGCCGTTGAAGCCCGTGTCCGGCAGGGACTGATAGGTGCTCCAGTAAAACTCCGTGTTGCCGGAGAGGTAGTAGAGCGACGCGCCGCCGGCGGCGAGAGCGCCCGCGATGGCCATGGACAGCACTATGTTGCGCTTGTCCTTGATGCCGGCGTAGCGAGCCGCATGGCGGTTGCTGCCGCAGGCCTTGAGCTGATAGCCCAGAGTCGTCTTGGTCATGATGACGTACATCAATATCGCGATCAATATCGCGATAATTATGCCGCCGTTGACCTGCGAGCCGGGGAACAGCTGGTCCAGCCCGAATTTGGGGGTCTCAACGCCGTTGAAGGTCGTCTTATAGACATAAGCGCTCTTGGTGCTCTCGACGACGTTCTTGAATTTACTCACGTCGAAGGCCCAGGTGACGAGGTTGGCCGCTATCCAGTTGGTCATTATGCTGGCCAGAACCTCATTGATGTTCAGATACGCCTTGGCCAGGCCGGGGATGGCGCCCCAGACAGCGCCGGCTGCCATGCCGCCGAGGAAGGCGATGACCCAGATAAGCGCGGGGGGCACTACATCGCTGGGTATGCCCAGCGCGAGCATCAGGCTGGCCATAGTGCCCATCAGGTACTGGCCGGGTGCGCCGATGTTGAAAAGGCCGGTCTTGTATGCCACAGCCACGGAGAGGCCGGTCATTATGAGCGGCGTCGCTCGGAAGAGCATATTGCCCACGCTGGTGGGGTTGAAGCCGAAGCTTAGGCTGCCGGCGGCGTCACGACCCGTGGAGAGTATGCCGAACAGCACCAGGCGGATGCCCTCCCACGCGCTCCTGCCCGAGAGGTTGGAGCTGGTCAGTCCAACTATGAGGACTATGATGCTGCCGACTGCGAGGCCGATGAGTATGGAGAGGATGGAGGCAAGCACGGTGCGCGTGCCGTCCTTGTTGTAAAGGGTCGTCAGCCTTTCCTTCATGCCTTCTCCTCCTTCCCCTGGCGCTTGGCGCCGGCCATGTAGAGGCCGAGCTCCTGTGCGGTGGTCTTCTTGGGGTCAAGCTCGCCGACTATCTCGCCCTCGTACATGACGAGGATGCGGTCGGAGAGGCTCATGACCTCCTCAAGCTCCAGCGAGACCAGCAGCACCGCCTGTCCCGCGTCGCGCTCGGCCACCAGCTGCTTGTGTATGTACTCTATCGCGCCGACGTCCAGGCCGCGAGTTGGCTGAACGGCGATGACCAGCGGTTTTTCGCGATCCAGCTCACGGGCGATTATCGCCTTCTGCTGGTTGCCGCCGGACATGCTGCGCACCACCGTGACCGGCCCCTGGCCGGAGCGGACGTCAAACTTCTCGATAAGCTCCTCGGCGTACTTGCGCACCTCGCCGTTATTTATAAATCCGGCGTGCTCAAAGGGCGGCTCGCGGAAGCGCTGGAGCACCATGTTCTGCTCGAGCGTGAAGTCGAGTATCAGGCCGTGCTTGTGTCTGTCCTCGGGTATGTGGCTCATGTTCTCGCCGCGCTTGCGTATGGAGTCGCGCGTGATGTCCCGGCCGCAGAGCTTGATAGTGCCGCCGGAGACCTTGTCCAGGCCGGTCAGGCCGTGTATGAGCTCGGTCTGTCCGTTGCCGTCTATGCCGGCGATGCAGACGATCTCTCCCTTGCGCACGTTGAAGCTCACGCCGTTGACCGCATCCCGCTTGTGCAGGTGGGATGGCACCTTGAGATCCTTGACCTCCAGCACCACGTCGCCGGGCTTGGACGACCCCTTCTCCACCACCAGCTGGACGGGACGTCCGACCATCATGTTGCTCAGCTCCTGCTGGTTGGTGTCCT
>UQQF01000061.1 GCA_900543085.1 uncultured Eubacteriales bacterium
CTCGGCCTACGGTTTTGGAGACCGTCGCTCTGCCAACTGAGCTATTCCCCTAAGTTGCTTTGTGATTATACGCTATTTGCCGTACAATGTCAAGAGGTTTCCTGAGGGATTTCTTTTTGTCTTGCCAAAAAGAAACCCCTCAGACTCCAAAGAGAAAAACGCTTTGGGTGCGTTAATATGCCGGGGATTGCGTGTTACTCGGCGGTTCGACATATATACGCTGGTATCCCGTGGACTTTACGAGACTGGGGTGCGGTCATTTTCGCGCGACGGCGCTTTGCGCCGGAGCGCTTACCGGGTTATCTGTTAGAGGGGTAAGCTAGTGGCACCCTAATCTGGCATAAATCTTAGGGATAGCAACCTATATATGTCGAACCGTTAGGATAAAACTATTCCCCGTCTAACCGTTGCACCCAAAGCGGCTTTCCTTTCGGGGTCTGGGACGCTTTCTTTGGCCAAGACCAAAGAAAGCGCCCCAGGAGTTCCGCGGGGGGTTCCACCCCCCCGCACCCCCTCGAGTGTGGGTACGCTCAAAAAAACCCGGGAGGGCGTTTCCGCCCTCCCAAAAGCTTTATTGTTCCGCAGGCTCGAACGCGTCCGCGCCGTGGTGGCAGATGGGGCAGACGTAGTCGGCGGGGAGGGTCTCGCCCTCGTAGAAGTGTCCGCAGATGGTGCACAGCCAGCCCTTCTTCTTGTTGACGACGGCGGGCACGTAGTGCTCAAAGTCCTCGGGGCCGTGCTTGCACAGCGGGCAGACGAAGTCGGCGGGCAGCTCGGCGCCCTCGTGGAAGTAGCCGCAGACCTTGCAGACCCAGCCCTCGACGGTGGGCGCGGTGGGCTGCTTCTTGGGCTTGATGTGCGCGTGGTAGTAGCTGTAGGTGCAGCTGGGCACGTCGGAGAGCACGTGCGCCTCGACGACCTCGGCGATGTATAGCATCTGCGTGCCGCAGTCGCGCGCGTCGATCACGCGGGCGGAGAGCACGGCGTTGACGTGCTGGCCGATGTAGCGCACGCCGTTCTGGGTGCGTAGCTCGTCCGGCCAGTCGGCGAACTTGTCCACGTCGCGCCCGGACTGGAAGCCGAAGTGCTTGAAGGTGTCGTAGGGCACGTCCTCGGAGAGGATGGACAGGTTGAAGATGCCGGCCTTGGCCACCATGTCGCAGGTGTGGTTGGCCTTGATGCAGCTTATGGTTATCTTCTTCGGGTCGGAGCTGGTTATCTGCCCCGCGGTGTTGATGATGCAGCCGTAGTCCTTGCCGTCCACGCGGGTGGTCAGCACCTCGCAGCCGTAGCTGAACTTGTTGAACGCGGCGTTGTCGACCTCGAAGATGCCGTCGTCCGTGGGCTGGACGTTGACCGCGACCGGCTCCGGCTTGGGCGGCAGTACGTCGGCGGCGATGGCGTCGGCCAGGACGTCAAGCTCGTCGAGCTGGCCTTCGGTCAGCGCGCTCTTTACGGTGAGGGTGTCGCCGATGAACTCGGTGCCCTTCAGCTCGCTGAGCATCTTGCGCATCAGTCCGCCGCTGGTGGGCGCCCAGGAGCCGTTCTCGATGAGGGCGACCTTGCGGTTCTGGAGGTTGTGGTTGACGATGTCGTGCAGCAGCTCCTCCATGGTGACGAACACGCCGGCGTTGTAGGTCGTGGACGCGAAGACGAGGTGGCTGTACTTGAACGCGTCGGAGACGATGTAGCTCGAGGGCGTGACGGAGGTGTCGTACATCTTGACCCTGACGCCGCGGTCGGAGAGCTTGGCGGCGAGGATGTTCGCCGCGTTCTCGGTGTGGCCGTAGACACTGGCGTAGGCTATCAGGACGCCCTTGACCTCGGGGGTGTAGCCGGACCACTGCACGTACTTCTCCAGAAAGTCGCCGAAGCCGGCGCGCCAGACAAAGCTGTGCAGCGGGCAGACGTAGTTGATTTCAAGCCCTGCGGCCTTGCGCAGCACGGCCTGCACCTGAGAGCCGTACTTGCCCACGATATTGGTGTAATAGCGCCTGGCCTCGTCGAGGTACTCGTGCATGAAGTCGCACTCGTCGGCAAAGATGCGGCCGTTGAGCGCGCCGAAGGAGCCGAAGGCGTCCGCGGAAAAGAGGATCTTGTCCGTGGTGTCATAGGTCATCATGACCTCCGGCCAGTGCACCATGGGCGCCATGACGAAGGTGAAGACGTGCCTGCCGGTGCTGAGGGTGTCGCCCTCCTTGACGAGGTGCACGCGCCCGGAGAGGTCGGTGGGGAAGAAGCGGCCGAGCATGTCGCGTATCTTCGTGTTGCACACGATGGTCACGTCGGGATAGCGCAGGGCAATGTCCTCGATGGTGGCCGCGTGGTCAGGCTCCATGTGGGAGATGACCAGGTAGTCGAGCTTGCGGCCGCCGAGGGCGTAGTCCACGTTGTCGAAGAAGTTGTGCGCCACGGCCTTGTCCACCGTGTCGAACAGGATGGTCTTTTCGTCGAGTATGAGATAGGAGTTGTAGGATACGCCGTCGGGCACGCCGTAGACGCCCTCGAACAGGGCCAGACGCCTGTCGTCGGCACCGACCCATATCATGTCGTCGGTGATTCGCTTTGTGCAGTGCATAATGGGTTTACCTCCTTAAAAATTTGCGGGAGCTTTTACGCACATATAATATCATTGTAGCGAACCGTATACAACAGAAAGTTTTAGTTTTCACAATTTTTTCACACGAGTATGTTGAACTGTCACAGTTTGCCGCTCGTTCAAACTATTGCATTTTTGGCTATTGCCAAACCGCCCAAAGTATTATATAATTAGTTGGTTAATTTTTTGGAAAACGCTACGTTTGAATATAAGAAGGAGAGGAACCAACACATGAGCTACGCAACGAAAGACATCCGCAACATCGCCCTGCTCGGACACGGTGGCAACGGCAAGTCCACCCTCGCGGAGAGCATGCTGTTCCTGACCGGCGTGACCGACCGCCTGGGCAGCACCGCCGCGGGCAACAGCGTCTCCGACTACGACGCCGAGGAGATCCGCCGCCAGATCAGCATCTCTGCCACGACCATGTATGTCGAGTACCAGAAGACGAAGATCAACATCATCGACACTCCGGGCTACTTCGACTTCGCCGGTGAGGTGGCTCAGGCTCTGCGCGTCGCGGACACCGGCATCATCTGCGTCTCCGCCAAGGACGGCCTGAACGTCGGCGCCGAGAAGGCCTGGAAGAGCCTCACCGACGCCAACCTGCCCCGCGCGGTATACATCTCCAAGATAGACGAGGAGCACGCCGACTACTTCGCCACTCTCAGCCAGCTGCGCGAGAAGTTCGGACCGAGCCTCAGCCCCATGGCCGCGCCCATAGTCGAGGGCGGCAAGGCCGTCGGCATAGTAGACATCGTCGCCCGCAAGGCCTACAAGTACAACGGCGGCAAGCGCAGCGAGTGCCCCGTTCCCGCCGACATGGCCGACCGCGTCGAGGAACTCTACAATGAGATAGCCGAGAACGCCGCCGGCACCAGCGAGGAGCTGATGGAGAAGTACCTCGAGACGATGGAGCTCTCCGCCGACGAGATTTACGGCGCGCTGAGCGCGGGCATAGCCGAGTGCGAGATCGTCCCAGTGTTCTGCGGCAGCGCCACTGCCGGCATGGGCACGCTCGAGCTGCTCGACGCCGTCAAGAATTTCTTCCCCGCCCCGCGCGAGGGCGGCGAGCCGGTCAACGAGTCCGGCGCCACCAAGGCCATAGTCTACAAGACCATCTCCGACCAGTTCGGACGCTTCAGCCTGTTCAAGGTCATCTCCGGCAAGGTCACCCCCGACATGACCCTGACCAACGCCCGCAGCGGCGCCCAGGAGAAGCTCGGCCACATCTATTATATGCAGGGCAAGAAGAACATCGAGGTTCAGGAGATCTGCTGCGGCGACATCGGCGCGGTCAGCAAGCTCTCCGACACCAAGACCGCCGACACCCTCTGCGACGGCAAGAACGTCGAGGCGGCGCCCGGCATCGAGTACGCCCGCCCGTGCTACTCCATGTGCATCGCGCCCAAGACCAAGGGTCAGGAGGACAAGGTCGCCCAGGGTCTCAACCGCCTGAACGAGGAAGACCGCAGCTTCACCGTCACCAACAACGCCGAGACCAAGCAGATGGTCATCGCCGGCGCCGGCGACATCCAGCTCGACGTGCTGTGCAACAAGCTCAAGACCAAATACGGCGTGGAAGTTGAGCTCAGCCCCGCCCGCGTGCCCTACCGCGAGAAGATCCGCAAGCCCATCAAGGCTCACGGCCGCCACAAGAAGCAGTCCGGCGGCCACGGCCAGTTCGGCGACGTCTGGATAGAGTTCGAGCCGCAGGAGGAGCAGGAGGACATGATCTTCGCCGAGAACGTCTTCGGCGGCAGCGTGCCCAAGAACTTCTTCCCCGCAGTCGAAAAGGGCCTGCGCGAGTGCTGCCAGAAGGGCGTCCTCGCCGGCTACCCCATGGTCTACCTCAAGGCCACCCTGTACGACGGCAGCTATCACCCCGTCGACTCCAGCGAGATGGCGTTCAAGACTGCGGCCGGTCTCGCATATAAGGAACTTATTAACGCCAGCCCCGTCATATTGGAACCGATAGGGCTGCTGAAGGTGACTATACCCGACGCGAACATGGGCGACATCATGAGCGATATCTCCTCCAAGCGCCGCGGCACCGTCATGGGCATGAACGCCGAGGGCGGCATGCAGACGGTCGAGGCGGAGGTTCCCATCGCCGAGATGAGCAGCTACGCAATCGACCTGCGCAGCATGACCCAGGGTCGCGGCAGCTTCACTCTGGACTTCGTCCGCTACGCCGAGGCTCCGGCCAACGTGCAGCAGAAGATAATCGAGGAGTCCAAGAAGGAAGCTGAGGAGTAAGGAGCACATCACGTGCCGCCCGGTGCCCCGGGCGGCACAGTGCCCTTTGGGTGTATGCGGCCTCAGCCCGCACCTATCGGCAAATCCGGGGTTACGCCCCTGCGAACACAGGTGAATTATTTGAAACGCAAAGCACAGTCATCCGTATTTATACTTTGGACGGGCGGCATACTTGTCTGCCTCCTGGCCGTACTTCTCGCCCTGCTGCTCTCCAGCTGCGGCAGCGGCGACAACGTTCCTGTAACCACCGACCCGCCCGTGACCGAGACCAATCCCGGCACGGCGCAGACCGGCGGCACTGAGCCCACCGACAACGGCGGCGAGACCGCTGCCCCCAGCGCCCAGCCGTCTGCCGCGTCCGGCAGCACCATCCTCGGCGAGACCGCCGACGCCGGCCAGGAGTATATCGACAAGCTGACCTTCCTGGGCGACAGCACGACCTACGGCCTGAGGTACTACAAGATGCTCTCCGGCGGCACGGACACCACGCAGGTCTGGACGCCGACCAACGGTACGCTGACCCTCTCTTACTACGCCACGGCCACCATCCCGTACCCCGCCCCCGGCGGAACGGAGATAACCATCCAGGAGGCCGCGCGCCAGGCTCAGCCCGAGTACCTGGTGATCACCCTCGGCGTCAACGGCGTCAGCTTCATGAACGAGGAGACGTTCAAGGACTGCTACACCAAGCTCATACAGAACATACTTGAGGTCAGCCCTGACACCAAGATAATCTGCAACAGCATCTACCCCGTGGGGCGGAGCTACGAGTATCTCGCCGACATCAACAACGACAAGATAACCGCCGCCAACGAGTGGATAAAGGCCGTCGCCGCCGAGACCGGCACGCGCTACAGCGACACCTGCTCCGTCCTCAAGGACAGCGAGGGCTGGCTGCGCGACGACTATCAGAACGGCGACTACATCCACCTCAACTCCGACGGCTTCACCGCCGTGCTGAACTATCTGCGCACTCACGCGTATCAGTAAGGAATAAGCAAAACGGAGGGAGGCTCGCACTGTCGGGCCTCCCGTTGTGAAAGGGTGAGGTTATGAAGAAATACATCGCTCTCCTGCTTGCTCTCGCGCTTTGCCTGGGCGTGTTCTCCGCCTGCGGCGCCGAGAGCGGGACGACGAACCCCGGTTTCGACACGGTCGTGGCCGCGATAGAGGGCGTCGTCTCTACGGACGGCATGGCACAGATGGACGCCGACTACATCAAGAACATGTTCAATCTGACGACGGAGGACTATGAGCAGTGCCTGGTCATGAGCACCAACGTCGGCACGAGCATTGACGAGTTCGGGCTCTTCAAGGGCGCGGACAGCGCCCAGGCCGAGTCTCTGCGCACGGCGGTAAACGACTATCTCCAGCTGCGCCTTGACGCCTGGATGCCCGAGTACCTGCCCGAGGAATTCCCCAAGCTGCAAAACGCCCAGCTCTGGACGTCCGGCAACTACGTCTTCTACGCCATTCTCTCCGAGGACGTAAAAACCACCGCCGGCAGCGCGTTTGAGGGCTGCTTTGAAGCGTAAACAAAACGCCGCGACCTTTTTAGGGCTGCGGCGTTAATTCTTGTCAAATTCGCTTTGATGTGTTAAAATGCACTCGAGCAAGAGGGAAACGGCTGAGCCTCCTACATAAGGAGGTGACAACATGACAGTGCAGGAAACGATCATGCTTCTCAATCTGTTAGCCGTTGTTATCTTTGGAGTTATAAACATAACTAAAAAGAAATAACCGCCCCCACGCAAAGGAAACGGCCATTTCTCAAGCTATAAACTTGATGGAGGTGAGCCGCGACCGCTGCAACGGTCACGTCCCTCTTGTGTGCTTATTATACCGTCTGGCCGCCGTATTGTCAAGCGTGCCGATGGTATATAAATAGACGGATATTGGAGGTAAAAACATGAACACTACACTCTGGAACACCCTCAGCGAGCTCAAGAGCGAGAAGTACAAGTGGGTCGACCTCACCCATGAGCTCAGCAGCGACACTCCGCACTGGTACGGCTTCAAGCCTCTGGAGGGCACGCTGCTCTTTGACTATATGCCCGGCACTCCGGACGACATGATGGCGCCCATGCGCTGCATCCAGTACAGCGTCGCCAGCCAGTACGGCACCCACGTCGACGCCCCGCGTCACTTCCACGAGAAGGGCCGCACGATGGCCGAGATAGACGTCAAGGAGCTGGTCTACCCGCTGGTCGTCATAGACAAGAGCGCCGAGTGCGCCGCCGACCCCGACTTCATGCTCAAGGTCGAGGACATCCAGAAGTGGGAGGAGCAGTACGGCCGCATCCCCGAGGGCGCCTTCGTCGCCTTCCGCAGCGACTGGTACAAGAAGCCCAACCTGGACAACCCCGACGAGAGCGGCCAGCCCCACTACCCCGGCTGGGACGTCGAGGCCATCAAGTGGCTGGTTGAGAACCGCAACATAGGCGCCATCGGCCACGAGCCCGCCGACACCGACCCTGCCACCGTCACCACCAAGGAGGGCGCGTACCCCTATCCCGGCGAGCAGTATATACTCGCGGTGGATCGCTTCCAGATAGAGGTCATGCGCAACCTTGACCAGTGCCCGCCCGTAGGCGGCATCATAGTCTGCTCCTTCCCGAAGCTGCGCGACGGCGTCGGCTTCCCGGCCAGGTGCTGGGCTATCGTCCCCGTGTGATCCACTGCCTTCCGCCCTTCGGCACAGCGGGTGTCCCGCCGCGCCGAAGGGCTTTTGCTTTCACGCAGCCGCGCGCCGGCGTATGGACATTTGTGGGCGCAGATGGTACAATGTTCACATCAACCGGGAGGGGATACGCTCATGAACACATATGACGCTGAAATAGAACGCGGCAGGAGGGAAATTGCCGAATACAGGCAGCTCCAGGCCAGGCTCAACAGCCTGTATTCGCGCAGGGAGGAGCTGGCCGCCGAGGAGGCCGCGCTGCATGAGGCCAGGCTGGACGAGGCCGAGGATGTGGAGCAGCTTGAAGGCCGCAGCCTTATGCGCTACATCTACTCGCTGACCGGCAGCCTGGAGGAACGGCTCGACCGCGAGCGCATGGAGGCGCGCGCGGCGGCGGTGAAGCACGACTCCGTGCTGCGCGAGCTGGAGGACGTAGACGCAGACATCAACGCCGTCGGCGAGGCGCTCGCCGCCCTGCGCGGCTGCGAGGAGCGGTACGAGGCCGCCATAGAGCGCAAGGCTCAGGCGCTCAAGGCCTCCGGCTCAAGCGCGGGCCGGAGATTGGCCGAGCTGGAGAGAGCCATGGCCGAGAACGAGCAGCGCCGCCGTGAGACCGAGGAGGCCGTCCGCGCCGGACAGGAGGCCGAGGCCGCGGCGCTGGACGTGATAAACAGCCTGCAAAGCGCGTCCGATTGGGGCACGCTGGATCTGTTCACGGACAGCACTCTGGTAAACTTCATGAAATACGGCAAGGTGGACGAAGCCCAGTATCAGATGGAGCAGCTGCGCGTGGCGCTGCGCCGCTTCAGCACGGAACTGAGCGACGTCGGCGCGGTCATAGACGTGAACACGCGCGATTTTCTCGGCTTCGCCGACTTTTTCTTCGACGGCATAATCTTTGACCTGGCCATGAACTCGCGCATAAACAACTCGCTCAGGAGCGTGGACGACACCTTGCAGCGCATACGCGGTGCGCTCGGACGCCTGATGCGGCTGAAGTCGGACTGCGAAGCCCGCAGCCGTTCGCTTGAGGAGGAGTACGGCAGAATCATAGCCGCCGGCTGAGAGCCGGCAAAATAACCGGCAGCCCCGTCCGCAGCCTGTACGGACGGAGCCGCCGGTTTTGCTATGGCCAGAACAGCCTCACGGTCAGAGCGCTCACCACAAATCCGGTGAGATCCGCGCAGAGCGCGGCCGGCACGGCGTAGCGGGTCTTCTTGATCCCGGCGGCGCCGAAATAGACGGCGATGACGTAGAAGGTGGTCTCGGTGCTCCCCAGCATGACTGCGGCGGTGCGTCCGACCGGCGAGTCCGCCCCGTACTGCGCTATAAGCTCGCTGGCCACCGCCAACGCGCCGGAGCCGCTTACCGGCCGCAGCAGCATCAGCGCCCCCGTCTCAGAGGGGATGCCCAGCGCGCCCAGCACGGGCGAGAGCAGGCGCGTCAGCGCGTCCAGCACCCCGCTGGCGCGCAGCATGTACACGGCGGTCAGCAGCGCCACCAGCGAGGGGAAGATCTTCACGACGACGCGCAGGCCGTCCATCACGCCCTCGGCCATGGCCTCGAACACGTCGACGCCGCGCACCGCGCCGTAAAGCGCGGTCGCCGCCATGATTATCGCGGGTATCAGGCTGGTCAGCTCGCTCATTCCCGGGAAAACCTGTGCAGCAGCTTCGCAGCCAGCACGCCCACGAGCACGGACGCGGCCGAGCTTATCCACACCGCCGGCAGTATGTCGAAGGGCGCGGCGGCGCCGTTGGCCGCGCGAACTGCGGCCACGGTCGTGGGCAGCAGCTGGATGGACGCCGTGTTGATGACGACCAGCAGACAAAGCTCGCTGCTGGCCACGCCGCGCTTGGACTGCGCGGCCATGCCCTGAGCCGCGCGTATGCCCATCGGGGTCGCGGCGTTGCCCAGCCCAAGCAGATTCGCGGACACGTTGGCGGACAGAGCGCCTAGCGTTTCCGAGTCGCGCGAGGCTCTCGGGAACAGGGCGCGCAGCAGGGGAGAGAGCGCCGAGGAGAGCGCGTCCATTATCCCGCTCCGCCGCATTATTTCCAGTATCCCGCTCCACAGGCAGATCAGTCCACCGGTGGAAAGCGCAAATTCCACGGCTGCTCCGGCGCCCTGTAAAGAAGCCGAACCTGTTGATTCAAATTGTCCATTTAACGCGGCAAATAGGACGGATATTACAAGCGCGGCTGTCCATAGCTTTGACATTTTTGTGAAACACCTCCAATAATGGCCTGCTATTATTGGCACATTTCTCACTCGGATATGTATTCCGAATATGTTGACTTTATGACAAATCTCGTATATAATTTTATAGTGCCGTGCCAGGAGGCGTGGCAGATTTGGAGGGAATTATATGAAATCAACAGGGATCGTAAGGAAAGTTGATGAGCTTGGTCGCATTGTTCTGCCGATCGAGTTGAGGAGGACTCTGGACATCGCCGAGAAAGACTCTATGGAGATCTACATAGAGGGCGACACCATCATCCTCAAAAAGTATCAGCCTGCATGCATCTTCTGCGACAACGCGCGTGACATAGTCACCTACCGCGGCAAAAACGTGTGCTCCGACTGCATACGTATGCTCGAGGAGAAGATCTGACGCGAGCGCGTTAAGAAAAAACAGGACGCCGCCGGCTCACGGCCGGGCGCCCTGTTTTTATCTTATAAGCAAGCCGCCCCCGTTATCACGGGGGCGGCGCTTTTGTTTGTGTCACATTCTCTCGGGCGCGGAGACGCCGAGTATGTTGAGGCAGGTCGCGAGCGCGCTGCGCACGCAGTCGGCGAGCAGCAGGCGGGCGTTGAGCACCGCGTCGGCCTCGCCCTTTATGCGGCAGGCGTTGTAGAAGCGGTGGAAGCGCGCGGCCAGCTCCATGGCGTAGCGGTTTATGCGGCTCGGGTCGAGGGCGTTGGCGCTGCGCAGCAGCTCGTCGGGGAGCTCGGCCAGCTGCTTTATAAGCTCGCGCTCCTGCTCGGTGGCGAGCACGGCGGGGTCGGCGGCAGCCGCGTCCGGCACGGCGTGGCCGTCCTCGGCCAGGTTGCGTATGACGGAGCAGATGCGCGCGTGGGCGTACTGCACGTAGTAGACGGGGTTCTCGCTGTCCTCGCGCACGGCAAGGCCGAGGTCAAAGTCCATCTGCGTGTCCGGGCGGGAGTTGAAGAACCAGCGCGCCGCGTCGCGCGGCACCTCGTCGAGCAGGTCGGTGAGGCTGATGGCCTTGCCGGTGCGCTTGCTCATGCGCAC
>UQQF01000062.1 GCA_900543085.1 uncultured Eubacteriales bacterium
CCATCATAGGCGAGGAGCTGTTCGACTACCTCGACGCCCCCGTGGTGCGCATCGGCGCGCTGGACACCCCCGTCCCCTTCGCCCCCGTGCTGGAGCAGTACTACATGCCCAACGCGCAGGACATCATAAACGGCGCGAAGAAAATACTCTAAACAACACCCCTTCCCAGGCGCGGCCCGCGCAAGAGCGCTCTTGCGCGGGCACGATTAGTTTTTTGGGGTTTGCAACCCCAAACCCGCCACTTTCCTGAGGGATTTCTTTTTGTGGCGACAAAAAGAAACCCCTCAGACTCCAAAGAGAAAAACGCTTTTGGTGCGATGGTTAGGCGGGGAATAGTGTTCACCACACGGTTCGACATATAGAAGTTTGCATCCCTAAGATTTATGCCAGATTAGGGTGCAACCAGCTTACCCCTCTAACAGATAACCCGGTAAGCGCTCCGGCGCAAAGCGCCGTCGCGCGAAAAAGACAGCACCCCAGTCTCGTAAAGTCTACGGGATACCAACGTATATATGTTGAACCGTGTGGTGACACGTAATCCCCGCTAAACAACAGCACCAGAGCGTTTTTCTCTTTGGAGTCTGAGGGATTTCTTTTTGACGCATTCAAAAAGAAACCCCTCAGGAATATATAGGTATAAGGAGGAACATACCTTGACCTCAATCGGTATAATCGCCAATCCGGCATCGGGCAAGGATATACGGCGCCTTGTATCCTATGCGACTACGATAGACAACAACGAAAAGGTGAACATATGCAAGCGCATCGTGCTTGCGGCGCAGGGTATGGGCGTGGATGAGGCGGTGTTTATGCCGGACACCTTTATGATAGGCTACGCCGTGAAGGACTCGCTGGAGGACGACGGTGTGCTCCGCGCCGGGCTGTCGCTGCTGGACTTTGAGCTGGAGGCGACGATGGACGACACCGTGCGCGCGGCGCGCATGATGGTGGAGCGCGGCGCGGGCTGCGTGGTGGTGCTCGGCGGCGACGGCACCTCGAGGGCCGCGGCCAAGGCCGTCGGCGACACGCCGATGCTCAGCATCTCCACGGGCACGAACAACGTCTACCCGGCCATGATGGAGGGTACCGTCGCCGGAATGGCGGCGGCCGCCGCGGCGCTGATGGACGACCCCTACGAGTGCTGCATCCACGACAAGAAGATAACCGTGTACGTGAACGGCGAGGCGCGCGACATAGCGCTGGTGGACGCCGTGGTGTCCGACGACTTCTACGCCGGAGCGAAGGCCATTTGGGACCCGGAGCGAATCCGCCGCATAGCGGTCACGCGCTGCCACCCGGCGACCATCGGCTTTTCCGCAGTGGCCGGCGCCTACGAGATAGTCGAGGACACGGACGATTTCGGCCTGGCCATCACGCTCGGCAGCGAGGGCGAGGGCGTGCTCGCGCCCATCGCGGCCGGCGTGCTGACGCCGGTGCGCGTCTCGGACGCGCGGCGCGTGGAGCTGGGCGAGGAGTACGCCTTCACGGCGGAGAGCCGCTGCATGATAGCCCTCGACGGCGAGCGCGAGGTGCGCGTCCAGCCGGGCGACGAGGTGAAGTTCGTCATAAACCGCGACGGCCCCTGGCGCGTCGTGCCGCGCAGGATACTTGCGCGCGCGTCGGAGCTGGGTATGTATAGAATCAAGTGAGGAGGTAAGCCAATGGCTAAAGTCATAGTGATGCCCAAGCTGGGTCTGACGATGACCGAGGGTACGGTCAGCAAGTGGCTCAAGGGCGAGGGCGACGCCGTAAAGGACGGCGAGGACCTGTTTGAAGTGGAGACCGACAAGCTCACTAACACCATAAAGGCCACCGATAGCGGCACACTGCTCAAGATAGTCGCCGCGGAGGGCGAGACGGTGGCCTGCCTCAAGCCGGTGGCTGTGATAGGCGAGCCCGGCGAGGACTACGCCGCGCTGCTGGGCGGCGAAGCTCCCGCAGCGCCGAAGGTTACGGAGGCCGCGGCGGCCGCTGTGGCTTCGGCCGTGGCCGCGGGCGGAGCGGCGGTCAGAGCCGCGGGCGAGCGCGTGCTGGCCTCCCCGGCGGCGAAGAAGCTCGCCAAGAGCCTGGGCATAGACATAGCCCTCGTGGCCGGCACCGGACCCAAGGGCCGCGTCACCGAGGAGGACGTAAAGAACTACCGGCCTGCCGAGAGCGCCCCTGCCGCCGCGCCGGAGGAGCCGAAGGTCAAGGCCAGCCCCCTGGCGGCCAAGGTCGCCGCCGACGTGGGCGTGGACCTGAAGGACGTGCCCGCGCACGGCCGCGTACTCGCCGCCGACATACTCGCCGCCGTGCAGAAGGGCGCTTCGGCTCCGGCGGAGGAGAAGCCGCGCGAGGAGACCGTGCCCATGAACGGCATGCGCAAGGCCATCGCGCGCAATATGCTCAACTCCCACATGACCAGCCCGACCGTCACGTTCAACCTGGGCGTGGACATGACGGAGCTGAAAAAGCTGCGCGAGCAGCTCAAGAGCGAGGACATCAAGGTCAGCTATACGGACATCCTGGTCAAGGTCGTGGCCGTCGCGCTGACAGAGTTCCCGCTGCTCAACTGCTCGGTGGAGGACAACAAGATAATATATAAGCACTACGTCAACATGGGCGTCGCCGTGGCGCTGGACAATGGCCTCGTGGTCCCCAACGTCCCCGACGCGGACAAAAAGAGCCTGACGGAGATCTCCGCCGAGGTCAAGGATCTGGCGAAGCTCGCGCGCGAGGGCGGCCTGCCGATGGACAGGCTGACCGGAGGCACCTTCACCATCACCAACCTCGGTATGTACGGCATAGAGAGCTTCTCGCCCATCATCAACCAGCCGGAGGTCGCGATCCTCGGCGTGAACACGATGGAGGACAAGGTCGTGGTCGTGGACGGCGAGATCTGCGTGCGCCCCATCATGAACCTCTCGCTCACCGCCGACCACCGCGTCGTGGACGGCTCCGTCGCCGCGCAGTTCCTGCAGCGCATAAAGAAGCTGATGGAAAAACCGGCGCTGCTGCTTGCGTAAGGAGGGACACATGAAGGAAGTTGTAATGCCCAAGCTGGGTCTGACGATGACCGAGGGCACGGTCAGCAAGTGGCTCAAGGCCGAGGGCGAGAGCGTAAAGGACGGCGAAGACCTCTTTGAGGTGGAGACCGACAAGCTCACGAACACCATAAAGGCCACCGCGTCCGGCACGCTGCTGAAGATATTCGTGCCGGAGGGCGGCAGCGCCAAGTGCCTGGAGAAGGTCGCCGCGATAGGCGAGCCGGGCGAGCAGGTGGGCGACGCGGCTCCGGCCGCCGCGCCTGCGGCTCCGGCAGAAAAGAGCGCCGGAGCCGAGGCGGACAGCGTGCTGGTGCTGGGCGGCGGCCCGGGCGGCTATGTGGCCGCCATCCGCGCGGCGCAGCTCGGCGCAAAGGTCACGCTGGTGGAGCGCGACAAGATAGGCGGCACCTGCCTAAACCGGGGCTGTATGCCGACAAAGGCGCTGCTGCACAGCGCCGAGGTCTACGAGCTGGCCACGCACTCCGAGAATATCGGTATCATAGGCCGCGACGTGGCCGTCGACTGGGCAAAGGTGCAGGCCAACCGCCAGAGCGTCAGCGACAGGCTCACAGGCGGCGTGGCGGCGCTCATGCGCGCGAACAAGATAAGCGTGGTGAACGGCGACGCCGTGTTCACCGGCGATAAGACCGTCATCGTGGGCGGAAAGACGCTCACCGCCGGCAAGGTCATAATCGCCACCGGCTCCCACCCCATAACTCCGCCGATACCGGGCGTGAGGGACTCAAAGGCCTGCATCGACTCCACCGGCGCGCTCACGCTCGACCACGTGCCGGAGAGCATGCTGGTCATAGGCGGCGGCGTCATCGGCATAGAGCTGGGCAGCGTGTACCAGCGCTTCGGGACGAAGGTGACGGTGGTGGAGATGCTGCCCAAGCTGCTCCCGCTCATGGACGCCGAGCTGACCGGCATGGTTCAGGCTCAGCTCGAGGCCGCGGGCATGGAGATCCTGACCGGCTCGAGCGTCGTGTCCGTCGCGGATACGGCCTCCGGCGCGGACGTCAAGGTCAAGACCCCGGACGGCGAGCGGACGATATCCGTCGAGAAGGTGCTCGTCAGCGTCGGCCGCGCCCCGAACACCGAGGGGCTGGGTCTGGAAAAGGCGGGCATAGCCGTCGAGAACGGCTATATCAAGACGAACGAGAAGCTGGAGACGAACGTCCCCGGCGTGTACGCCATAGGCGACTGCAACGGAAAGCTGATGCTCGCTCACGCGGCCATGGCGATGGGCGAGGCCGCGGCGGAGAACGCTATGGGCGGAAGCTCGACCTTTAATCCCGACGCCAGCCCGAGCTGCGCCTATGTCGGCCCCGAGTTCGCCTGCGTGGGTCTGACCGAGGAGCGCTGCGCCGAGCTGGGCATTGAGTGCAAGGTGGGTCGCTTCCCGACCAGCGCCAACGGCAAGAGCCTGGTGGTCGGCGCGGTGAACGGTATGATAAAGGTGGTGGCCGGGGCGAAGTACGGCGAGATCCTCGGCGTGCATATCCTGGCCGACAGGGCGACCGACCTCATAGAGGAGGCCGCGCTTGCCATCCGCCTGGAGGCCACGCTCGACGAGCTGGTCGACACGATACACTGCCACCCCACCGTCTCCGAGGCTCTGCGCGAGGCCGCCCTGGCCGCCGACAAACGCGCCGTGCACATACCGAATCGCAGATAAGGAGGGAAAGACGTGCTGGTTGCAGCTTTTATCTTCATAGCCCCGGGCGCCGACCCGGCGGTTCACCGCTCAACGGTGGCCACGCCGGGCGTGGAGCTGACGGCCATAGGCGTTTCAACCTATGAGCAGGGCGTGGCGGCTGCCGTAGAGATGGCGGAGGCCGGATGCACGGCGATAGAGCTGTGCGGCGGATTTGGCATCCGAGGCACATATATGGTTCAGGAGGCGGTAAAGGGCAAGGCGCGCGTCGGCGCGGTGCGTTTCGACCTGCATCCCGGACTGGAGAATAAGAGCGGAGACGAGCTGTTCTGAAGCTCCCCGCGCGGCAACAAATAAACGACAGCCCCGGCTCCCAGCCGGGGCTGTCCGCGCCGCAAAAAGAAAACCCCAAATTGAAGCCCAGCGTAAGCGGGTTCAATTTGGAGAAGGAGGAGCGACGGAGCGAGTGAGAGATGGCGATTGTTCTGAAAGAAAAATCGTCGTCGCGAACGATACGAAGTCCGCAAAAAAGAAAACCCCAAATTGAAGCCCAGCGCAGCGGGTTCAATTTGGAAAGGAGGAGCAGCGGAGTGAGCGCGCTCTGACGATTATTCTGAAAGAAAAATCGTCGTCGCGAACGATACGAAGTCCGCGAAAAATAAAACCCCCAAATTGAAGCCCAACGAAGTGGGTTCAATTTGGAAAGGAGGAGCAAGGGAGCGTGCGGATGACGCCTTTTTCTGCCGTAGGCATAAAAAGGCGTCGGAGCAAAGCGGACTTTGCTCCGACGTGGTTGCGGGGAGGGGATTTGAACCCACTGACCTTCGGGTTATGAGCCCGACGAGCTACCGGACTGCTCCACCCCGCGATATATGTGCTCTCTGGTGAGCCTTATTATAATACCACACCAGAGGCGATGTGTCAATAACTTTTTTGTCAGCAGATAATTTTTACTGCCCGGCGGTTGTTCGTGATGGTCAGCTCGGTCACGGTGCCGCCGGGTTCGCCGTCGCGCGTGAAGGTCATGGGCTTTTCAAACTCAAAGTGCACTTTGGACGAGCGCAGTATTTTCAGCGCCGGACCGTTCAGGTTCTTGCTGACGGCCTGGCTCATGAGCGCGTTCAGCTCGGAGAGGTTGCCGGGGTTTTTGACCAGGGAGACTTCAAAGAGCCCGTCGTCCAGGCTCACGATCTCCGGGTCGAGCTTTACAAGCCCGGCCACGGACAGCGAGTTCGTGACGCCGCCGAAGATGAAGTCGTCCTCCTCCACCGTGCCGTCGTCCAGCTCCACGCGGCAGCGGCAGTGCGGCAGACGGGTGAGGCGGTTCATGCCCTCGAGGATGTACGCCAGGTGCCCTAGCGCCTGCTTGTTCTGCTGCGGCGTCTCGTAGCTGACGTCGGTGAACGCTCCGAACGCGGCGACATAGGTGAAGTAACGGCCGTTCCCCAGACCGCCGATGTCCCAGGCCTTCTCCTCGCCGCCGGCTATGCGGCGGGCGCAGGCGGGACTGTCGCCCTTGGGCAGACGCAGCGTGGTGGCCACGTCGTTCGCCGTGCCGAGCGGGAAGTAGCCTATGGGAGGGCGCGCCTCGGCGGGGAGGCTCATAAGCCCCTCCACGACGTCGGAGAGCGTGCCGTCGCCGCCCATGCAGCAGACGAGGTCGTACCCGGCGCTTCCGGCCGCCAGCTCTACCGCCTCACCCGCGTGGGTGGTGAAGCGCACGGTGGGCACGTACCCGGCCGAGTGCAGGACGTGCAGCGCCTCGCCGAGGCCGTTTTTATATGTTCCGCGTCCGGCGACGGGGTTTATGATAAGCAGCAAACTCCTCATGCGCGGCACCTCACATCACGCTCAGGTACCGCTCGCCCGTGTCGGGCAGGAGGCAGACGACCAGCTTCCCGGCGAACTCGCTCCGCGCGGCGACGGCTTTGGCGGCCCAGGCCGCGGCGCCGGAGCTGATGCCGCAGAGCAGACCCTCGGTCGTGGCCAGGGCGCGCATGGCGTCCAGAGCCGCGTCGTCGGGCACGGTGATGATCTCGTCATATATAGATGTGTCGAGCGCACCGGGCACAAAGTTGGCGCCTATGCCCTGGATGGCGTGGGGGCCTGCGTGCCCCTCGCTGAGCATCGGCGAGGCCGCCGGCTCCACGGCGATGATGCGCACGTCGGGGTTTTGCTCCTTGAGGTAGCGGCCGACGCCGCTGATGGTGCCGCCGGTGCCGACGCCCGCGACAAAGGCGGCGACTTGACCGTCGGTGTCGCGCCAGATCTCCGGTCCCGTGGCGGCGTAGTGCGCGGCGGGGTTGGCGGGATTTTCAAACTGGCCGGCTATTATGCTGCCGGGGTTGGCAGCGTGCAGCTCCTCGGCCTTAGCGACTGCTCCGGCCATGCCGGCGGAGCCGGGGGTCAGGACTATCTCCGCGCCGTAGGCGGCTATGAGCTTGATGCGCTCCACGCTCATGGAGTCGGGCATGACTATGACGGCCTTGTACCCCATCACCGCCGCGAGCGCGGCGATGCCGATGCCGGTGTTGCCGCTGGTCGGCTCTATTATCATGCCGCCGGGGGCGAGGGAGCCGTCGGCCTCGGCCGCGCGGATCATGGACAGCGCGGCTCTGTCCTTCGCGCTGCCGGTGGGGTTCGTGCGCTCGAGCTTGGCGGCGAGCCTGACTCCGGGGGCGAAGCGCTTGAGGCTCATGAGCGGGGTGGAGCCTATGAGCTCGGTTATATCGTTGAAGATGCGTGACATAATAAAGTTCCTCCACAAGTGAAAAAACGTTGAAATATCCTTGCGTAATGATTATAATACCAGAGTACAGCATATGTAAATACACATCAGAGCGCTGTAAAGAGAATTTAAAGTTTGTCCACGATTGCGCGGACATCAGGGGGTATACTACCATGAAACGTGAGCGGATTTCCGCCATTTATGCCGACGCCGCCAGCTTTACCGGGCGCGAGATAACCGTCTGCGGCTGGGCAAGAACCATACGCGATATGAAGAACTTCGGCTTCATCGCGCTCAACGACGGCTCCGCGCACGGCAACCTTCAGGTCGTGCTCGATCGCGCCAGCCTTGAAAACTACGACGAGATCGCCCGCCAGAACGTCGGCGCCGCGCTGATAGTCCGCGGCGAGCTGGTGCTCACGCCGGAGGCCAAGCAGCCCTTCGAGCTCAAGGCGCACTCCGTCGAGGTCGAGGGCGCTTCCACGCCCGACTACCCGCTGCAGAAAAAGCGCCACAGCGTGGAGTTCCTGCGCACGATACAGCATCTCAGGCCGCGCACAAACCTTTTCTCCGCCGTGTTCCGCGTGAGGAGCGTCGCCGCCGCCGCGATACACGAGTTCTTCCAGCAGCGCGGCTTTGTCTACGTGCACACGCCCATAATAACCGCCAGCGACTGCGAGGGCGCGGGCGAGATGTTCGAGGTCACGACGCTGGATATGGCCAACCCGCCGCGCAACGAGGACGGCAGCGTGGACTACAGCAAGGACTTCTTCGGCAAGCGCGCCAACCTCACCGTCTCCGGCCAGCTCAACGCGGAGAACTTCGCCATGGCCTTCGGCGACGTGTACACCTTCGGCCCCACCTTCCGCGCCGAGAACTCCAACACCCAGCGCCACGCCGCCGAGTTCTGGATGATAGAGCCTGAGATGGCCTTCGCCGACCTCTCGGACTACATGGACAACGCCGAGGCGATGATAAAGTACGTCATCAACCGCGTGCTGGAGCGCTGCCCGCAGGAGATGGAGTTCTTCAACAGCTTCGTCGACAAGGGTCTGCTCGAGCGGCTCAACCACGTCGTCAGCTCCGACTTCGGCCGCGTGACTTACACCGAGGCCGTCAGCCTGCTGGAGAAGTACAACGACCGCTTCGACTACAAGGTGTTCTGGGGCTGCGACCTCCAGACCGAGCACGAGCGCTGCCTCACCGAGGAGATATTCAAGCGCCCGCTGTTCGTGACCGACTATCCGAAGGAGATCAAGGCCTTCTACATGCGCATGAACGACGACGGCAAGACCGTCGCCGCCGCCGACTGCCTCGTGCCCGCCATCGGCGAGCTGATAGGCGGCAGCCAGCGCGAGGAGCGCCTCGACATGCTGGAGGCGCGCATGGACGAGCTGGGTCTCAACCGCGACGACTACTGGTGGTACCTGGATCTGCGCCGCTACGGCTCCTGCCGCCACGCGGGCTACGGCATGGGCTTCGAGAGGCTCATCATGTACCTCACCGGCGTGTCCAACATCCGCGACGTGCTGCCGCACCCGAGGACGGTCGGGAGCGCGGACTTCTGATTTATCGATATTGTTTGTGCACTGCGCAGTCCGGTTTTCCGGACTGCGCCTTTTTTGTGTGCGCTTGCCTTCGCCTATTTAAAGTGCGGCTGATTTCACCGGGATTTTTGCCGCCGCCCGCGAAAATAAACACAAAACGGCGCAACTTTACACAGATTTAACACGGCGCGGCTTTTCCATTTTACACGCCGCCTATAGTTTATAGGATGTCAGCGGGAGCTGACCCCACACATGAACACGTTTCTTACATAGGAACGAAGAATTTCTGTTGAAGGAGAAAATGGAAAGATGAAAAAGACTCTCGCCATAGTGCTCTCCCTCGTGCTCTGCATCGGCCTGCTGGCCGCCTGCGGCGAAGCTGAAAGCACTCCTACCACTGATCCGACTGCCGACACCACCGAGCCTGCTGCCACCGAGCCCGCTGCTACCGAGATCTCCGGCAACGTCGCCGCCAACGGCTCCACCTCCATGGAGGCCGTCATCCTCGGCCTGCAGGAAGGCTTCAAGAGCGTCCAGCCCGGCGTTGAAATCGGCTACACCGGCAGCGGCTCCGGCGCCGGCATCACCGGCGTGCTCGAGGGCACCTGCGACCTCGGCCTGAGCAGCCGTGCTCTGACCGACGACGAGAAGGCTCAGGGCGCTGTTGAGAACATCATCGCCAAGGACGGCGTCGCCGTCATCGTCAACCCCGAGAACCCCGTGACCGACCTCACCACCGAGCAGGTCGCCCAGATCTACACCGGCGAGATCACCAACTGGAGCGAGCTGGGCGGCAACGACGCCCCCATCGCCGTCCTCGGCCGCGACGCCGCTTCCGGCACCCGCGGAGCCTTTGAGGAGATCCTCGGCATCGAGGACCAGTGCGTGTACCTGAACGAGTACGCCTCCACCGGCGACGTCGTCGGCAACGTGGCCTCCAACCCGAACGCCATCGGCTACGCCAGCCTCTCCGCTGTCGATGAGACCGTCACCGCCGTCGCCATCAACGGCGTGGTTCCCACCGAGGAGACCGTCGCGGACGGCACCTTCGCCATCCAGCGTCCCTTCGTCATCGTGACCGTCGAGGGCACCGAGCTGAGCCCGGCCGCGCAGGCCTTCCTCGACTACGCCATGAGCGCCGAGGCCGCCCCGGTCATCGAGGCCGCAGGCGTCGTCCCCGCGAACGGCTGAGTCCAAAGAATTCTAACGGCAATGACCCCCACACTTCTGGGGGTCTATTGCCCTGTTTGAGGGGTGTGTCTGACAGGCGCACAGGTGGGCGCCGTCTGCGCGTCTGTCAGATCCACCCCGAGGAAAGGGGTATAAGCTTGAACCAGATTACTACGAAAGGAAAGAGAGCCATGAAGGCCAAGGCCGAGACAAAGAAGCTCGAAGCCGAGAAGCTCGAGGTGGAAGCGGCCGCTGCAGCCGGGGAGCATATAGAGTCCAAGAGGGGGCTCAAGGACACGCTGGAGTTTGTCATGAAGGCCGTCTTCCTGATATGCGGCCTCGTGGCCATCGGCTTTGTCATCGTCATATCCATTTACCTCATCGTCTCCGGCATACCCGCCATACGCGAGGTCGGATTGTGGAACTTCCTCTCCGGCACAGACTGGCACCCCAACTACAAGACGGACCCTGCCTACGGCATCCTGCCCATGATACTCACCAGCATCTACGGCACCTGCGGCGCGA
>UQQF01000063.1 GCA_900543085.1 uncultured Eubacteriales bacterium
AGCGAAGGATATGCAGCTTGCGACGACGAAGCGAAGGATATGCAGCTTGCAACGACGACGGGTGCCTCTGCATATGTTTTGCGCTGTGCGTCAAGCCTCGCTGGTCTCTCCGGCTGCCAGTACGGCGCTGCCGGAGGTGAGCGTGTTGAGGATGCCGTTGATGTTGGAGTAGGTGGTGGTGCAGCATTGCAGCCGCAGGTACATAAGCGGCGCGCGCCGTCCGGACAGCAGCGCCGCCAGCTCGGAGGCGGTGATGCCTGCGCCGGAGCGCACTCCGTCTATATTGTAATCGCAGAAGACCAGCCCGGAGCTGCCGGCCCATGATTCGCACGCCGCGTCGTATTCGCGCGACGCGCTGGCGACGAGCACCGTGGCGGCGTGAGCCTCGTTCCAAAGCGCGCTGGAGACTTCGGCGTACTCCAGAGCCGGGCTTGTACTGCACAGAGCGCCCACGTTGTGCCCCTCGCCGATTATCCGCCGGACGGTGGCCGGGGAGCTCTCTATCTCGTCAGCCGTGAGAAAGAAGGTGGCCTTGATGCCGTAGCCGGACAGAATGGTCAGGGCGTCGGAGCTGGGAAGCCCCTGGAAGGAGAGAAAGATCACGCTGTCTGCCGAGCTGACGTCGTCGTTTCCCGTGTTGGGGGATATGGAGGAGCCGGTGTATTCGTTGTACCTGCTGACCATCAGCGGGCGGGCGGCGGTCATGAATATCTCGTTGGACAGCGAATTGCTGCCGTCTGTTATACGGCAGACGTCGCCGTAGCCGTTGCCGCGGATATACGACCACGACAGCCCGAACTGACGGCAGACGAAGTCCACCGGCACATAGACCGTGCCGCCGCGCATGATCGCGCTGGACGTGTAGTAGTTGTTGTTTGAGTCGTAGGTCTCGCCGGTCTCGACGTTGAAGAACATCTGCTTTGCCGAGCCGGTGAGCTCGGCCGTGCTGCTTCCGGCGTGATAGGAGCTGTAGATGCGCAGGCGGGAAAACACGCTGGCAGGGACGTAGTACTGCCCGCCCTGGGAGTATGCCTGGCTCGTAAGCGGCAGGAGGTCGTCGTTTATTGCGATAAAGCAGACGGACGAGTCCGCCGCCATGGCAGTGCACGGCAGCAGCGCGATGAGAAGTATGAGGAAAAAACAGAGCGTCCTTTTCATACGCGGCCTCCATTGAAAATATATGTAGATTTTATCACGTTTTTGCAGCCAAAGCAAGGCTGCGAAAAATAACTCGATTTTTTTGAAAAAAGCTATTGACAATTCGGAAGATGTCTGGTATATTACAAAAGCCGCTTGTGAGGCGCAAGCCTGAAAGACAAAACGGCGAATGTGGCCGAGTAGTTCAGTCGGTTAGAACGCTAGCCTGTCACGCTAGAGGCCGAGGGTTCAAGTCCCTTCTCGGTCGCCACACCCCACGGGTCAAACCCCGTGGGGTAACGTATGCTGCTGTAGCTCAGTAGGTAGAGCGCATCCTTGGTAAGGATGAGGTCCCCGGTTCGAATCCGGGCAGCAGCTCCAGAAAATCCCGAAGCCTGTGGCTTCGGGATTTTTTGTTTTCTCCGCCGCTCATTCGCGGGGAGAGACGTACAGCCTGGCGGGCGCCGAGCCGTCAGTGCACTCGGCCATAGTGACGAACTCCCAGCCGTAGCGCTCATAGAAGCCGACGTGGTCGGTTATGAGGTACAGCGTGTCCACGCCCAGCGCGGCCATGTCGCGGCGGACATGCTCCAGCAGCGCGCCCGCAAGGCCGAGACCGCGCCGCCGTGGCTCCACATACAGCGCGCAGACGTTGGGGGAGAGGTCGCGCCGGACGTGGAAGTCGTTTTCAATGACCCCGACGCCGCCTGTTATCACGCCGTCCTCCAGCGCCACGTACCACTGCGGTACGTTCGCGCCGCCGGAGATGCACTCGTCCATGCTGGCGAGGTATTCCTCCTCGGACACCTCCCACTTGGAGTGGAACCAGGCGGCGGTCTGGGCTTTGAGCTCGGGGTGAGAGCGGATGTCCGCTATGTCAAATGTGCGCATTTTTGTTCCTCCGTTCGGTAGCTGAGTCGATTATATCACGGCTTGCCCTGTTTGAATACATCTGATATAATAGCCCCACGAAAGGCGGGATCTCATGTATATGACCTTTGAACTCTGCCCTGAGGGCGAGCTCTCACCATACAAGACCTTCGAGTGCGGCCAGTGCTTCCGCTGGAACGCAGACGAAAACGGCGGCTATGTCGGCGTGGCCTCAGGCCGGGCGGCCAGGGTTTTCACGCGCGGCGGCATGGCGGTCATCGAGTGCGACGAGGAGGACATCGGCTTCTGGCGCGAGTACCTGGACATGGACACAGACTACGTCAAAGCGCGCGAAAGCGTGATGCTCGGCGAATACCTCACCGAGTGCGCCGAGTACGGCAGGGGCATACGCATACTCAGGCAGGACAAGTGGGAGGCGCTGTGCTCTTTCATCATCTCGCAGTGCAACAATATCCCGCGCATAAAGAGCATCGTCGAAAAGCTGTGCGCCATGTTCGGCGAGGCCATGGAGACGCCCTGGGGCGTCAAATACTCCTTCCCGACGGCGAGCCGTGTGGCGCTGCTTGAGGAGCCTGAGCTTGCGCCGCTGCGCTCCGGCTACCGCGCCTCGTACATAATCAATGCAGCCCGCGCCGTGGCGTCCGGCGACATAGACCTGGAGTACGCCGCCACGCTCGACGGGAACGAGGCGCGGAAGTACCTCAAGAGCCTCAACGGCGTCGGAGACAAGGTCGCCAACTGCGCGGTGCTGTTCGGACTGCACCGTATGGACGCCTTCCCGGTGGACGTGTGGATAAAGCGCGCGCTGAAGGAAAACCTCCCGGCCGGCTTTGACCCGTCCACACTGGGCGATTACGCGGGACTTGCCCAGCAGTATATGTTCTTCCATGCGCGCGAGACGAGCAGGGACGAGCGTTCACACAATATACATTGACTTGTCCGCCATCTATGATAAAATAATCTGAATAGACCCAGCGAGAAAGAACTATCTATAATTTTTACGGGGGTGCGTGACATATGGACATAACCAACAGCTACAACAATCGCATCGTGGGAGAGGGCCTGACGTTTGACGACGTGCTGCTCGTCCCGGCGGAGAGCAATGTGCTCCCTCCTGACGTGGATCTTTCCACCAACCTCACGAAGAACATCAAGCTCAACATACCCATCATGAGCGCCGCCATGGATACCGTCACCGAGTACCGCATGGCCATCGCCATAGCCCGCGAGGGCGGCATCGGCGTCATACATAAGAGCATGCCCATAGACATGCAGGCCGAGCAGGTGGACATGGTCAAGCGCAGCGAGAACGGCGTCATTACCAACCCGTTCTACCTCGGGCCGGACAACACCCTGGGCGAGGCCGACGCGCTCATGGGCAAGTTCCGCATCTCCGGCGTGCCCATCGTGGACAAGTCCGGAAAGCTCATAGGCATCATCACCAACCGCGACATGAAGTTCGAGGAGGATATGTCCCGCCCGATAAGCGACGTCATGACCAGCGAGCACCTGGTCACCGGCCGCGAGGGCACCACGCTTGAGGAGGCCAAGGAGATCCTGCGCCGCCACAAGATCGAGAAGCTGCCCATCGTAGACGAGGAGTTCCATCTCAAGGGTCTTATCACTATCAAGGATATAGAAAAGGTCGTCAAGTACCCCAATTCCGCCAAGGACAGGCACGGCCGCCTGCTGTGCGCCGCGGCCATCGGCGTGACAAACGACATACTCGACCGCGCGGGCGCGCTGGTCGCCGCCGGTGCGGACGCGCTGGTGCTCGACAGCGCCCACGGCCACAGCGCCAACATAATGCGCTGCGTCGGCCTGGTCAAGGAGCACTTCCCCGACGTCGGCCTGATTGCCGGCAACGTCGCCACCGCCGAGGGCACCGAGGCTCTCATAAAGGCCGGCGCCGACTGCGTCAAGGTCGGCATAGGCCCCGGCTCCATCTGCACCACCCGCGTCGTGTCCGGCATAGGCGTGCCGCAGATAACCGCCATCATGCAGTCCGCCGAGATGGCCGACAAGTACGGCGTGCCCGTCATCGCCGACGGCGGCATCAAGTACAGCGGCGACATCGTCAAGGCCATCGCCGCCGGCGGCAGCGTGGTCATGATGGGTTCCATGCTCGCCGGCTGCGAGGAGAGCCCCGGAGAGAGCGAGATCTTCCAGGGGCGTCAGTTCAAGGTCTACCGCGGCATGGGCTCGCTGGGCGCAATGCAGAAGGGCAGCGGCGACCGCTACTTCCAGTCCGGCACCAAGAAGTACGTCCCCGAGGGCGTCGAAGGCCGTGTGCCTTATAAGGGAGCAGTCAGCGACACCATCTATCAGATGATGGGCGGCCTGCGCTCCGGCATGGGCTACTGCGGCGTGCCTACCATCCGGGATCTGCGCACCAAGACCAAGTTCATCCGCATTACCGGCGCCGGCCTCAAGGAGAGCCACCCGCACGACATCTATATCACCAAGGAAGCCCCCAACTACTCCACGCACAATCAGGACTAAAATTGCCGGCGCGAAAGGCTGCGGCCTTTCGCTGCCAATCAGGGTACCCCGGCCGGCGTGCGCCGGCCGGTGGGTACCGGCGCTTCGTTCAGCGCACGTTTGCCGGTGCAGGCACCGGCAAACGCACGTTCTCTGCGCGAGCCGGCGGAAGCAGATTTCAATTATTTGCGCCGGGGGCGCAAATTCTGCGAGCCTTTTATGGAGGGATTTCGCATGGATGACAAAGTAAAAACTCTGCGCGACTGGATAGCCGCCAGTGACAATATAGTGTTTTTCGGCGGGGCGGGCGTGTCGACTGAGAGCGGCATACCCGACTTCCGCAGCGTGGACGGGCTTTACAACCAGCAGTGGGACTATCCGCCCGAGACCATACTCTCCGCCACCTTCTTTCAGCGCGACCCGGAGGAGTATTACCGCTTCCACCACGCCAAGCTGGTCGTGGACGGCGCAAAGCCCAACAGGGCGCATCTGCGCCTGGCCGAGCTTGAGCGCGAGGGAAAGCTGAAGGCCGTCGTAACTCAGAACATCGACGGGCTGCACCAGGCCGCCGGCAGCAAAAACGTGCTGGAGCTGCACGGCAGCATCCTGCGCGCATACTGCACCAAGTGCCGCACGCCCTATCCGGCGGACAGGATGAACCACTGCGACGGCGTGCCGCACTGCGACAAGTGCGGCGGCATCATCCGCCCCGACATCGTGCTCTACGAGGAGATGCTCAATGAGGACGTGCTCATGCGCGCGGTGGACTGCATCCGCAAGGCCGACGTGCTCATCGTGGGCGGCACCTCGTTGGGCGTGTACCCCGCGGCGGGACTCATCAACTACTACGAGGGCAGCAAGCTCGCGCTTGTGAACCTGTCCGAGACGCCCTATGACAGGTATGCCAACCTGGTTATCCACGAGAAGATAGGCGAGGTGTTTTCCGAAGTATGAGCCGTATTGACGTGCTCGGCGTGAGCTTTGACGACCTGACGATGGACGAGGCCGTCGAGATCGCGCTGGGCTTTATGCAGGAGAGGCGCGCGTGCTATGCGTGCACGCCGAACCCGGAGATAGTCATGGCGGCGAAGGGAGACGCAGCCCTGCGCGCCGCACTGTCCGGGGCTGAGCTGGTTCTGGCCGACGGCGTGGGCATAACAAAGGCGGCGGCCATGCTGGGCACGCCGCTCAAGTCGCGCGTGCCGGGCATAGACTTCGCTTCAAACGTCATATCCCGCCTCGCTCAGCGAGGGGGGAGCGTGTATCTGCTGGGTGCAAAGCCGCTGGTGGCCGAGGCCGCGGCGGAGAAGCTCACGCAGACCTACCCCGGCATAGTGATAGCCGGTACAAACGACGGATACTTCACCGACGACGCGCCGGTGATAGAGAAGATAAACGCGACCAGCCCGGACTTCCTCATGGTCTGTCTCGGCTCGCCCAAGCAGGAGCTGTGGATGTCCGCCAACGCGGGCAGGCTCAGCTGCGGCCTGATGGCCGGCCTGGGCGGCAGCCTTGACGTGCTGGCCGGGAACGTGCAGCGCGCGCCGGAGACCTGGCGCAGGCTCGGCCTGGAGTGGCTCTACCGCGTGATAAAAGAGCCCAAGCGCCTCGGGCGCGTCATGAAGCTGCCCGCCTTCGTGCTGGAGGCCGCGGCGGAGGGAAGGAGAAGACGGCATGGGTAAGCTTATAGTCCTGGAGGGCATAGACGGCTCCGGCAAGAGCGCGCAGTACCGGCGCCTCACCGCGAGGTTCGAGCGCGAAGGGCTGGATTACCACAGCATAGTCTTCCCGCGCTATGACCAGGAGTCCTCCGCGCTGATACGCATGTATCTCAACGGCGATTTCGGCTCCAGGCCGGACGACGTTAACGCATATGCGTCAAGTATTTTCTACGCAGTCGACCGCTACGCCTCGTATATGACCGACTGGAAGGCGTATTATCAGGCGGGGGGCGTGGTGCTGTCCGACAGATACACCACCTCCAACGCCGTGCACCAGGGCGCCAAGCTCCCTCCCGAGGAGCAGCCGCGCTTTTTCGACTGGCTGTACGACCTTGAATATGTAAAGCTCGGCCTGCCCAGGCCGGATCTGGTCATCTTCCTTGACGTGGATCTGGCCACCAGCGAGGCGCGTATGCACCGGCGCCAGCTCAAGACCGGAAAGAGCGGCGACATTCACGAGCGGGACACGGAATACCTCCAGCTCTGCCTGGACACCGGTCACCGCGCCGCGGCGCACTACGGCTGGCGCGTGGTGGACTTCATGAAGGACGGCAAGGAGCGAGAGGTGGACGAGAAGCACGAGGAGATATACCAAATTGTCCGCGAGCTGCTTTGACGCCGGGAAGGCTCGGTTCCGCGCTCTGATGAGAGAGCGCATCAAAAGCCTGGACGAGGAGTATATACGCGCCTCCGACGAGGGGATAATGAAAAACGTACTGGCGCTGGACGCGTTTGTCCGCGCCAGGGCGGTCTTTGCCTACTGCTCGGTGGGCAGGGAGTGCGCCACGGCCGGTATTATCTCCGCCGCGCACGATATGGGCAAGACTGTGGCTCTGCCGCGCTCAAAGCCGGGCGGGGTGATGGACTTCGCCTCGGACGAGTACGGGCTGCACCCCGCAATGTACGGCATACCGGAGCCGGCGGCGGAGGCCGAAGCGCTTTCGCCTCAGCCGGGGGACATCATAATAGTCCCGGCGGTCTGCTGCGACGTCTCTGGCATGCGCCTGGGGCAGGGCGGGGGATACTACGACCGCTTCCTGGCGAATACGCCGGCCGTTACGGCCTGTCTGTGCCGCACACGGCTGCTGCAGGAAAAGGTCCCGGCGGAGTGGAACGATATCCGCGTTAACTTCGTCATAACCGAGCATGATATAATAGAGATAAAATAAAACGGAGCCCGTGACCGGGCTCCGCGGCGGCGTCAGCAGCAGGTGTTGCAGCTGTTGTCGCAGTTGCAGTTGTTGGTGCAGCAGTTGCTGCCGCAGCAGCTGTTGCCGCTCCAGCCCCCGCATATGAACAGGAGCAGGAGAATGATTATAATCCAGAAGCAGCCGCCGTTATTGTTTCCGCAGAACATGTTATGACCCTTTCTCCGCGCTATGTGATATGCTCTGGCCGGACCCCGCGCGGGGGGTGAGGCGCTTAACCTTGTGTACAACGACGCGGCACTGCCGCCGTCTGAGCCATACTATGCCCCTCGGGGCAAACACGTTACTTCGGGAGACTCAGGAATGGAAAACGATTTTGACAAGCGAAACGAAATACCGGAAGGCTCCGAGCCCAAGCCGCCTGAGGAACAGCCGCCGACGGATGATACCGTCATTGTACCGGCCATAGGCGTCGAGCGCAGGGAAAGGCCGGAGGCCGCCCCGTCCGGAGACGGCGGCGGGGAGAGCGCCGAGAATGAGAGCGTTGAAAGCCGCGGCAGAAAGCTGCTCGAGCGCCTGGACAGCATGCTCTACAACCCCGAAAAGCACTCCGGGGATGAGGACGGGATACCCGATGACGACGACGCCCCGCTCACCGAGCGCGACTTCAAGCCGATACGCAAGCGCAGGGACGGCAAAATCGGCTGTCTGGGCGGCCTGATGTACTTCGTCTTCTGCGTCAGCCTGTCCGTGGTGCTGGCCTGCCTGGCGTGGATGGCTGCGGTGGACGTGCTGGCGCTCAACAAAGACCCTATCGAACGCACGATAACGCTGCCCGAGGAGATATTTGAATACACCGAGGAGACGGTCGAGAACGAGGACGGAAGCACCGAGACGAGGACGGTCTCCCGCGCCGACATAGACTATGTCGCCAACACGCTCAAGGAGGCCGGGCTCATAGAGTACAAGTGGCTGTTCAAGCTCTTTTGTAGCTTTTCGGACGCTGAGCTTGAGGTAGACCCGGGCACGTATACGCTCAACACCAGCCTGGACTACAACGCCCTGGTCTCGAACATGCAGACCGGTACGGCCAGCATGGCGACCACCACAATAACCTTCCCCGAAGGCTTCACGATGCAGGAGATATTCGAGCGCCTGGAGGAAAACGGGATCTGCTCGGTCGAGGACCTGTACGACGCCGCGGCGAATTCCTCCTACAACTACTCGTTCCTGGATTGGGCCGAGGTGGGCGACGCCTCGAGGCTCGAGGGCTACCTGTTCCCGGACACCTACGAATTCTACCAGGGCGAGCAGGCGTCCAGCGCGATCAACCGCTTCCTGCTCAACTTCCACGGGAAGCTGACCGCCGACATGTACTCCCAGGCCGAGGCTCTGAACATCTCGCTGCACCAGGCGGTCATCATAGCCTCCATGATAGAGGCCGAGGCTGCAAACGACGACGAGAGGGACGACATAGCCGCCGTCATATACAACCGCCTCGCCGCCGGCATGCCTCTGCAGATAGATGCCACGGTCATGTACGCCCTCGGCGAGCACAAGGAATTCCTGACCGAAGCCGATTTGCAGGTAGACAGCCCGTACAACACCTATCTCAACACCGGACTGCCGGCCGGACCCATCTGCAACCCCGGCCTTGCCAGTATAAACGCGGCGCTTAATCCCGCCGATGTGAGCTATCTGTACTACGCCCTGGACACCGAGACGGGCACGCACCAGTTCTTCACGAACTACAGCGACTTCGAGGCGTTCACGGCCACACAGGATTACACCAACCAGTAAAAGATAAACAATAGGGAGCCGCGAGGCTCCCTATTGTTTCTGAATTGGTATTGTGATATAATATCCCGCCGATAAACCCCCGATGGAGGTATAATACATGGGTGCAATGATAACGGTTGAAAATCTGAGCGTGCAGTTCGGCGGTCAGGTTCTCTTTTCAAACGCTGATCTGCAGTTCACTTCCGGGAACTGCTACGGAATAATAGGCGCCAACGGCGCAGGCAAGTCCACGTTCCTGCGCGTGCTCTCGGGCGAGGTGGAGAGCACGGGCGGCTCCGTCTACATCGACCCCAAGGCGCGCATGAGCGTGCTCAAGCAGAACCAGGGCATGTACGACGAGTACACGGTCATGGACACCGTCATAATGGGCAACAAGCGCCTCTACGACATAGGCAAGGAGAAGGACGCCATCTACGACAAGCCCGACTTCACCGACGAGGACGGCATCCGCGCCAGCGAGCTGGAGGAGGAGTACGCCGAGCTTGGCGGCTGGGAGGCCGAGAGCGACGCTGGGCGCATCCTGAACGGCCTCGGCGTGTCCACAGAGTTCCACTACACCCTCATGTCCGACCTCGACGGCAGGCTCAAGGTCAAGGTGCTGCTCGCCCAGGCGCTGTTCGGCAAGCCGGACATCGTCCTCCTCGACGAGCCTACCAACAACCTGGATTTGCAGAGCGTCGTCTGGCTGGAGGACTTCCTCATGGACTACGAGGGCACCGTGCTCGTCGTGAGCCACGACAGGTACTTCCTGAACAACGTGTGCACGCACATCGTCGACATAGACTACGGCAAGATTAAGATGTACGTCGGCAACTACGACTTCTGGTACGAGTCCAGCCAGCTGATGCAGAAGCTGATTAAGGACCAGAACAAGAAGGCCGCGCAGAAGATCGCCGAGCTGGAGAGCTTTATACGCCGATTTGCGGCCAACCGCTCGAAGTCCCGCCAGGCCACAAGCCGCCGCAAGCTCCTGGACAAGCTGACCATAGAGGAGCTGCCCGCGTCCAGCCGCCGCTACCCCTGGGTGGGCTTCAAGGCCAACCGCGAGCCGGGCAAGGACAGACTCTTTGTCACCGACCTGTGCAAGAGCGTCGACGGCGTCACGCTGCTCAAGGGCGTCAGCTTCATCATGAACAAGGGCGACAAGATCGCGATAATCGGCCGCAACGAGCTGGCCGTGACCATGCTGTTCAAGCTGCTCATGGGCGAGGAGGAGCCGGACTCCGGCAACATCAAGTGGGGCGTCTCCACCACGCAGGGATATATGCCGCGCGACAACAGCGCCTATTTCGAGGGCTGCGAGCTGTCCATCATGGACTGGATGCGCCAGTTCTCCGAGGACAAGCGCGAGAGCTACCT
>UQQF01000064.1 GCA_900543085.1 uncultured Eubacteriales bacterium
TGGAGAGCACCCTCAGCGAGATCAAGGACGGCTCCGTGGTCATCAAGGGCAAGGATGGCTCCGTAACCGAGGTCGAGTGCGACAACGTCGTCAACGCCATCGGCTTTGTCCCGACGCCCGTCGCCAAGCCGAGCCGCAAGGTCCACCTCGTGGGCGACTGCGTCTCCATCGGCAACCTCCGCACCGTCATCTGGCGCGCGTGGGACGTCTGCATGAAGATCTAAGCAAACTGAAATGCGCCGGCCGGGCAATTGCCCGGCCGGCGTTAGACTGTCAAAAAAGGCTCTCGACGGCCTTTTTTGACAATAAAGTCCCCCGGCCGCGAGCGGCCGATGGAGACCGGCGCTGCGCTCTGCGCCTCGGTTGTCCGCCAAAGGCGGACAATTCGACGCTCGCTTCGCGAGAAGTATTTTCGGCGACGTACACGCCGCCGCCGAAAATGATCCCAGTCCCTTTCGCGCCCATAGGGCGCGAAACTCTACGAGGTTTTTTGACAAGCTGGAGCCGGCCGGGCAATGCCCGGCCGGCGTTTTCGCATACGAAAAAACACGCACGCGGCTTTTGCGTGCGTGTTTTGGTTTATTCAGAACCTTGCGCTGACGAAGGAGGCGATGAGGCTCGGCAGCAGGAAGACGGCCATGTAGGCGATGAGCCAGGCGGTGGTCAGGCCGCCGCCAAAGGCGTAGAGCGCGAAGGCGAGCAGCACGCCCGCGACTGCGGCCACGCCGGAGAGCACGGTGGCCAGGCTGGCGGACAGATAGCAGCGGCGGCCGCAGCCCGAGACCTCCATGTATCCGCCCAGACCCTCGCGCGCCAGCAGGGCGCAGACGACGCTGTCCTCGGCCGGCTCGGTGGCCGATACGGCGTAGCGCACGGCGTAGAGCGGGAAGTCGAAGCCCTCGGTGGGGATGTGGTACTTCCTGCTCAGCATGAGCGGGGTGACCAGGAAGTCGCGCACGGCGAAGATGGGCGCGCGGCGGTGCTTGAGGCAGCCGGCCAGCGCCTTGCCCACGCTCTTTACCGGGGTGTACTCGATGTTGAATATCCCGGAGAGCACGCCGCTGATGGAGATGAACACGGCGCTCTTGTCCGCGAGCTTCTGCGGCACCATTATGCCCATCAGGCGCATGAAGGCCGCGCTGCCGCAGAGCACTTCCTCGCCGGCGATCAGCGCCGTGAGTCCGCCGCCCTCGTGGCAGCAGAAGTCCTCAACCCGGCGCATGGCGTAGCCGTTGCGGCGCATAAGCTCCGCGAACAGGGGGGAGAGCCCGCTGCCGGAGGCGACGATGACGCTGCCCGCGTTTGCTATCACGCGCTCGGGCACCGTACCGTCGAGTATCCTGATGGACGAGATCTTGATGCTGTCGCCGGGAAAGAGGTCGCTGTCGGTGACGACCATGCCCATGGCGCGGCCGATCTCGCGCATGCCCGGCCAGCCCGCGACGGCGGCGCCGCGCCTGTACGCGCGCAGAGCCAGCAGGAAATAGGGCAGGGGGCAGGCGATGAACGCCACGAAGGGCGCCGCGCACGCCGTGGTGGCGGCGAGCACGCGGAAGAAGTACGTCCACTGCCTGGTGATGACCGTGGCGGCCAGGGCGAGAACTACGGAGGCCAGCAGCAGCCACGGCGAGGCGGTGGAGAAAAAGCTCTCTGCGGCGTCCGGCTCCTCACAGCGGTGCAGCCATCCGTCCAGGCTGCGCCGGGACTTGAGCAGCACGGAGCCCTCCCGGCCGTCTACGCCGCTCTCGGCGGTGACGGTCATGGGGTCGACGGCCAGCTCCTTGGCCTTGGTGGAAAAGCGCAGGGCGCGGGCTTCCAGCAGCGCGCCCCACAGCGCGAAGACCATCGAGAGCGCCGACGCGGCGCACATGGGGTAGCCCCATCCGGCGGTGCCCACGGCGTAGGCCACGGCGGCGTCCAGCGCGCCGGTGACGCAGGCGACAGACACCAGCGTCCACATACCCGGGCGGCCGCGCACGAGCGACATTATCCCGGAGGTGAATATGTCCAGACCCAGCATGACCACTGCCAGCTCGAGCACCAGGCACACCAGGCTGGTGACCTTCAGATCGCTGCCCAGCGCGCCGAAGGCGGGCAGACCCAGCGATATCCACAGCAGCGCCAGCGCGGGGAACAGCGAGAGCTTGAAGCGGGTGCGCAGAGAGTTCACGCTCCCGGCATAGTACTTCGCCGCCTTCTTGGCAGGCATCTCCTCGCCCAGCTCCTCCGCGTCCTCCACGGTGGCGGCGGCTCCGGCGGTCTGCGCGTTTTTGAGCTTGACGCCCAGCACGGCCAAAAAGCCGAGTATGGGGTTGGCTCGCGGAGCCTTGCCGTATTCGCGCCTCGGCGCGTTCTCGCTCTCGGGCGCGGCGTATTCGTAGTCGCCGCCCTCGTCGTAGCCGTATTCATGTATCCCGCCGTCGGGGTCGGCGTAGCTGAAGGCGTCCGTGTCGTAGTCGGCGTCGTATCCGGCGTCGGAGGCGAAGTTCCCGTCGCCGTAGGCAGCGGCTTCGCCGCCGTAGGCGCGGACGTCGTAATCCGCCGCGCCGTAGTCAGTGTCCGCCGGGACGAATTCGCGCTCCGGCGCTTCGCGGTTCCAGCGGGAGCTGCGCCGCTCGGCCTCGGCTATAACGCTGTCCAGGCCGCGCTTTTTCTCCGCGCCGTAGACCTTGACGTCCTCGTCGCCCTCGGGGAGCTGGGTGCGCGGGCGGTAGACCTTGACGTCGTCGTCCAGCGCGAAGTCCGGCTCGCCGGCGGGCTCGGGAGTGTACTCGTCCTCGGCGGGGACGTTTATCCGGCTGCCGAAGCGCTCAAAGCTGCGGCGCAGCCGGTTGGAATAGCTCATCGCCGTGCGGTAATAGTCCTGCTCCGGCTCCGGAGACGGTTCCGGCTCGGGATAGTAGGCGTCCACCGTGTCCTCGGCCTCGCGGCTGTCTATGCCGCCTGAGAACTCCGTCTCGCCCAGAGCCTCGTAGACTATCTGCCTCGAGCGGGCTTCGGTCTCTCGGGAGGCGGCCTTTTCTTCGTCAAAATCCGCATACTCCGCGAGTATGCTCTCCAGGCTCAAATCATCATCTATATCCGTATTATTGTTGTTTGTCAGGTTGTCTAAATCGAGCAACTATGTAACACCTCTCACCGCCCGCGGGCAGCGTGTATATGTCAGGCAGAATCGTCAGCGGAGTTGTTCCCGCTCTCGGGCAGAGGCGGTCCTCTGCCGCAGGACTTCGTATATCAGCACAGCCGCCGCGGCCGAGGCGTTGAGCGAGCTGACGCGCCCGTGCATGGGGATGCTGACCAGCACGTCGCACTTTTCGCGCACAAGGCGGCCGAGCCCCTCGCCCTCGGAGCCTATCACCAGGCAGACAGAACCGGTGAGCTCGGTCTGCCACATCGGGCTGGAGCCCTCGGCTGCCGCGCCGTAGACCCACAGTCCGCGTCTTTTCAGCTCCTCCAGCGCGGCGGGGATGTTAGGCACGCGCGCCACGGGCAGGTACTCTGCGGCTCCGGCGCTGGTCTTGTCCACCACGGCGGTGAGCCCCGCGCTGCGGCGCTTGGGTATTACCACGCCGTGCGCCCCGGCGCACTCCGCCGAGCGTATGATGGCGCCGAGATTGTGCACGTCGCTTATCTCGTCGCAGACTACGACGAAGGGGTCTTCGCCGCGCTGCTCCGCCAGGGCGAGTATGTCGTCCAGCGTGGCGTAGCTGGTTACGGCGGCGATGGCGATGACGCCCTGGTGCGAGCCGGTGACGCTCATCTCGTCCAGCTTGCGCCTGTCCACCGTGACCACGGCGATGCCGCGCTCCTTCGCCCTGGAAATTATGCGCCCGAGCGCCGTGTCGTTGGAGCCGCGCGAGACAAAGAGCTTGTCTATGGCTCTGCCCGCGCGCATGGCCTCGTTCACGGCGTTGCGCCCTTCTATAAGATCGTTCCTGCGCTCGTCTTCCATCTCGCGCCTCCGTATTGCACATAGTGATACAGATACAACTATACCACAGCCTGAGGCAAACTTAAAGCTAAAAATGATGGAATTTGTAAAATTTTCGCGCCGCGCCCTCCCGGAGCCGGAGCGGGCATAAGGCGCCCGTCCGCGCTCATACACTCCCAAGGGAGGTGGCGCATGTGGAAGGCAGATGGCCGCTGATACTCGACGGCGTGGAGTGCGGCTTTGTTACGGCGGAAAAACGGGGAGCGTACACGGTGTTCACGGCGCGTGCGCTGTACACCGGGGAGCTGAAGCGCATCTCGCTCTACGGCGGAGGGGTCGAGGGTGTCCTCGGCGTGCTCGCGCCCGACGGGGAGGAAGTGTCCCTCACGCGCAGATTCACCCGCAGCGAGCTGGCCGCGTTCCCGGCCGAGCCGGAGTACGCCGCCGAGTCCGGGGGCAGTCCGCGCGCCGAGCCGCGCCCGGACGAAGATGCGCCCGAGGCGGACGCCGAAGCGAAGGGGGAGCCGGAGACGGCTCCCCCCGTGGACGATGGGGTGCTGTGGTACTCCTCGCCCGACGGGACGCTCTCGCGCTTTGACGGCAGGCGGCTGCTGGTGGCGCTGCCCAGCGAAAACGTGCGCGTCCCCGACTGGGCGCAGGGGGTCGTGCAGTACATAAACGGGCGGGAATACGTTGTATTTCCCAGGTGAGTATGGTATAATTTCAGTAAATTTCTAAGATAAAACCGGGAGGTAAGCTATATGCTGATGACCGATATAATCGGTAAGAAACGCGACGGCGGGGAGCTGTCGGCGGAGGAGATACGGTTCTTCATCGACGGAGTCACCGACGGCAGCATACCCGACTATCAGACAAGCGCCCTGCTCATGGCCATCGTGTGGCGCGGCATGACGAGACGCGAGACGCTGGATATGACCCTGGCGATGATGCACAGCGGCGACACGCTGGATCTGGGCGCCATCTCCGGAGTAAAGGCCGATAAGCACTCCACCGGCGGCGTGGGCGACAAGACCTCGCTGGCGCTGCTGCCGATGGTAGCCGCCCAGGGCGTGCACATGGCGAAGATGTCCGGGCGCGGCCTGGGACACACCGGCGGCACGCTGGATAAGCTGGAGAGCTTCCCCGGCTTCACCAGCGCGTTGACGCACGAGCAGTTCCTCGGCCAGGTGGAGGACGTGGGCTTCGCCATCGCCGGACAGACGGCCGACCTCGACCCCGCGGACAAGAAGCTCTACGCCCTGCGCGACGTGACCGGCACGGTGCAGAGCATACCTCTCATCGTGAGCAGCATCATGTCCAAGAAGCTGGCCGCGGGCGCGGACGTGATAGTCCTGGACGTGAAGGTCGGCTCCGGCGCGTTCATGAAGACCGAGACCGACGCGCGCGAGCTTGCGCGCGAGATGGTCGAGATAGGCAAGCTGGCCGGGCGCAGGACAGTCGCGTGCATCACGGACATGGATCAGCCCCTCGGCAACGCAGTGGGCAACGCGCTGGAGGTCAAGGAGGCCGTGGCGCTGCTCAAGGGCGAGTACGGCGGCGACCTCAAGGAGCTGTGCCTGACCCTCGGCGGCTGCATACTGACCGAGGCCGGAGCGGCGTCCGACGACGCCGAGGCCAGAGCCATGCTCGAGCGCGGCATAGCCGACGGCAGCGCGCTGGAGAAGTTCGCCGAGTTCATCACCGCCCAGGGCGGGGACAAGCGCGCGGTGTACGACACCTCGATGCTGCCCGACGCGCCGGTGAAGTACGAGGCCGTGACCGAGTCTGCCGGCTATGTGCAGCACATAGACGCCGAGGGCGTCGGCCTGGTGAGCATGCACCTCGGCGGCGGGCGCGAGACGGCGGAGAGCACCATCGACCTGGCCGTCGGCGTGGTCCTGCACAAGAAGCGCGGCGACGCCGTCGCCCCCGGCGAGAGCCTTGCGACCATACACGCCCGCGACGAGGCGAGCGCAAAGAGCGCGGCCGATCTGCTGCGCCGAGCCTATACAATCGGCGCCGAAAAGCCAGAGGACGTGCCTTTTGTAAAGGCCATCATCCGCGCGGAGGGCTGAGCATGAAGATAACCTGCCTCGTAGACAACTGCGCCCTGGACGGCTTCGCCGCCGAGCACGGGCTGAGCTTTTGGGTGGAGGCGCTCGGACACAAGTTCCTCTTTGACGTCGGCGCGACCGACGCCTTCATCAAAAACGCCGAGGCGCTGGGGATAGACATAGCCGAGGCGGAGTTCTGCGCCGTCAGCCACGGCCACTACGACCACGGCGGCGGCCTTGCGGCCTTCCTGCGCGCGAACTCCCGCGCCAGGATCTACGTGCGCTCCGGCGCGTTCGGCGCGCGCTACTCCAACAAGCCCGGCATGGCCAGGGAGTACATCGGCCTGGACAGCTCCCTGGAGGCGGACGGGCGCATCGTCGAGACGGGAGAGACCTTTGAGCTCTGCCCGGGCATGACCCTCGTCTCCGGCGTCACGGGCGACGAGCTGCACTCCCCGGCCAACGACGTGCTTATGGGCGCGGACGGCGTGACGCCGGACGCCTTTGCGCACGAGCAGAGCCTGTGGATAGTCGAGGGCGGCTCCCGCGTGCTGATGTCCGGCTGCGCGCACAGGGGCGTTGTTAACATAATCAACAGGGTTTTCAACATCTTCCAGGCCGCGCCGACCGCCGTCGTGGGCGGGATGCACCTGGCCATCCCGGGCACCGCCGACGTCAACGAAGCGCTGGTGGACGCCACGGCCGAACGGCTGCTGGACATCCCGGACACGGTCTACTACACCGGCCACTGCACGGGTCTGCCCAGCTATGCGCGGCTGAAAGAGCTGATGGGTGACCGCGTGCGCTACCTCCACGCGGGAGAGAGCATCACGCTCTGAACACTGTGGATACGGCAAAGGCCGCAAGCGTTCGCTTGCGGCCTTTGCCTGTGTTTGGGGCTGGGGAAGCTCAGCTGCGCTTCCACTTTGCGCCATGCGGGGTGTCGATTATGGTGATGCCTTCGGCGGCGAGCATGTCGCGGATGCGGTCGGCCTCGGCGTAGTTCTTGGCCTTCTTGGCGGCGGCGCGCTCGGCGAGCAGCGCCTCGATGCGCTCGTCGTGCTCCTCCTCCGGCTCGGCGTTCTTCTTGCGCAGCTCCTCGGCCTTTTCGATGAGGCTCAGGCTCAGCACGCGGTCGAAGTCGGCCACGGCGGCCAGCTTGGTGGCGTCGTTGGTCTTGGCCTTGAGCGCGTCGTAGAGCGCGGTGACGGCCAGAGAGGTGTTCAAATCGTTGTCCAGAGCGTCGGTGAACCTGGCCTTCAGCTCCGCGAGGACGGCGGCGTCGACCTCGCCGTCACCGCTCTTGAGAGAGGCCACGCGGGCGATGAGCTTTTCAAAGGCGCTTTCGGCGTTGTCGAGGTTCTCCCAGCTGAACACCAGGTTCTTGCGGTAGTGGCTCTGCAGGCAGAAGAAGCGGTAGGCCAGGGGGTCGTAGCCCTTCTCCTGGAGCAGGCTTACAGTCAAAAACTCGCCGCTGGACTTGCTCATTTTGCCGCTGGTGGTGTTCAGGTGGTGGACGTGCATCCAGTAATTGCACCATTTGTGGCCGAGATAGCTCTCAGACTGGGCAATTTCGTTGGTGTGGTGGGGGAAGGCGTTGTCTATGCCGCCGCAGTGGATGTCGAGGTCGTCTCCCAGATGCTTCATGCTGATGCCGGAGCACTCGATGTGCCAGCCGGGGTAGCCGACGCCCCAGGGGGAGTCCCACTTGAGCGCCTGATCCTCGAACTTGCTCTTGGTGAACCAGAGCACGAAGTCGTTCTTGTTGCGCTTGTTCGTGTCCTCCTCGACGCCCTCGCGCACGCCGACGTCCAGATCGTCCGCGTCGAAGTCGTTGAACACGTAGTACTTTTCAAGCTTGCTGGTGTCGAAGTACACGTTGCCGCCGGCGAAGTAGGCGTAGCCGGTGTCCATGAGCTTGGAGATTATCTTGATGTACTCGTCGATGCAGTTGGTGGCCGGCTCCACGACATCTGGGGTCTTGATGTTGAGCTTGGCGCAGTCGTCAAAGAAGGCGTCGGTGTAGAACTTGGCTATCTCCATGACGGTCTTGTGCTCGCGCCTGGCGCCCTTGAGCATCTTGTCCTCGCCGGTGTCGGCGTCTGAACTGAGGTGGCCGACGTCGGTGATGTTCATGACGCGCTTGACGTTGTAGCCGAGGTAGCGGAGGTACTTCTCAAGTATGTCCTCCATGATGTAGCTGCGCAGGTTGCCGATGTGCGCGTAGTGGTACACGGTGGGGCCGCAGGTGTACATCTTCACGATGTCGGGGTGGTTGGGGACAAATTCTTCCTTAGTGCGTGTGGCGCTGTTGTAGAGCTTCATGCAGTTTCCCTCTCCTTCGTTTTATCGGCGGCCGCCAGCGCGGCCTTGAGTTCGTTGAGTTCCTTCCTTAGCGCCACGACCTCCTGCACCAGGGGGTCGGTGACGTGTATCTGTTCGACGTTTTCGACGTAGTTGACCTTTTCTCCGTTCTGCCTGACCACGCGCGCCGGGGAGCCGACGGCGGTGGAGTTCTCGGGTATCTCACGCAGCACGACGCTGTTGGCCGCCACGCGGGAGTTGTCGCCGATCTTGAACGGGCCGAGCACCTTCGCGCCGGAGCCTACGAGGACGTTGTTGCCTATTGTCGGGTGGCGCTTGCCGGTCTCCTTGCCGGTGCCGCCGAGAGTCACACCCTGATAGAGCAGGCAGTCGTCGCCGATCTCGGCGGTTTCGCCTATCACGATGCCCATGCCGTGGTCGATGACGAGGCGCTTGCCGATCTTGGCGCCGGGGTGGATCTCGATGCCCGTCTTGTGCCGCGTGCGCTGGGAGATGTAGCGCGCGAGGAATTTGTGGTCGTGCTCGTAGCACCAGTGCGCTATCTTGTGGTTCTGCGTTGCCCGTATGCCCGGGTACAGCAGCAGTATCTCCAGGGAGCTGCGCGCGGCGGGGTCGCGGGCTTTGTAGGCGGCGATGGTCTCTCTCAGGTCGTTGAACATTTTTCGTTCCTCCTAATTAAATGATGGCCAGGAGGAGCTTGGGCGAGAACGAAAAAACCTCCCATGCCCTGGGGCATGAGAGGCGTAAAAATACGCGGTTCCACTCTCGCTTATCACTCTCCGGCAGATAACCGGGTCGGCCTTAACGCGGCCGGCACGGGACGGCATTTCCTCCGTCCGCGGCTCCGGGGCGCATTTCACGCTCTGCCAGGCCAGTTTCGCTTGCAGCCAAAGGCGAAACCTCTCTGCGGCCGGCTCGGGGCGCTACTTTTCCCCTTCATAGCCATTTGCTCTAGTATATTATCACACCACGGCAGTTGTGTCAATAGCTGTCAAGTGAAAATGTATAACCAAATCCCCGCGGCCGGGAGCGGGAGCAGGGGGCGCGGCGTCAGCCGATCCGCAATACCGCCCCGGAACCGCTTGGCGCACAAGGAGTCCCCGCTATAGTCTTGACTTTGTATCAGGAGCGGTTTTGGAAAATTGTGCAATATCAATAATGGAGGCATAAAAGTGATTGTTATATTCCCAACTTTGACGCAAAGTTCTATTGTGGTATAATTAGTTTGCAAGGCTGGGGATGTACGGTGCAATGAGTAGTTTTCATTAAATGGAAATCAACAAGTTTCTGCCTTTACTGTACTATAGATTTTGCCGACAGCTGGCCGGCAAACGACACCAGTTTTTCAATCAGTCACAGGGTAGCGTAAGCACAATATACGCCGGGGGTGTTTGAAATGGGGAAAAACCGCGGTAAAATTCTAGCAAGGCGAGCCATTTATGTTGCTGTTGCGTACATAATTGTGTTTTTATGCCCCAGTCACTACAATGAGTATGAGTTTTATGAAGTTCTTGGAGGCTTGACTACGACTATTCTCGTATTTGTTCGCGCATTTACGCTTGTTCCGATCCTTGCTCTGCTCATTTCGTATCTGGTTTGCGGGGCGATAGGATTTGGACTTGACATCAAGCGCAGGCCGGGCAAAGCTCTCACGATAGCCTCGCTCGTGATCGCTGCGGTAATGCTGCTCGGAGGGCTGTACATAAGCCGTTATTTTCTCTTGGTCGGCGGCTCTTTCGTGCTGCCGGAGTGGCTGCAGTTCTTGTGGCAGGATCCCAGCCCGCTATATATGTGGTGGGCTGTCGCCGGAATATTCGTCCACATAGGCATTACAAATATCGGCCTGCTGCTCCGGACAAAACCTGAGACAGATATAGCGCAGGACTAACGGCCCCCACACTTTCAAGCGTGAATCTAGCGTCAAAACAAAAGAAGCAGAAGGCTCAAATCCTTCTGCTTCTTAGCTTTTGGTGCGCGAGGCGGGACTTGAACCCGCACGTGCGTAGTGCACACTAGAACCTGA
>UQQF01000065.1 GCA_900543085.1 uncultured Eubacteriales bacterium
CTCTTTGGAGTCTGAGGGATTTCTTTTTGTCGCCACAAAAAGAAACCCCTCAGGAAAACATCCGCCGAGCGCGGCCGCTCACCCCCCCCACATTCGGGGGCAAATAGTTTTTTCTCGCATATTGCACCGCACTGTGATATAATGTCCCCGCGCGGGTGGCCGCGCCTGAAAAAGACGACACCGGAGGAAGATACAATGGACGAGATAATCGCCAAGCTGGACGAATTCATACGCGAGCGCTGCGACGTCGGCGACGACCCGGAGTACGACCTGGACGTCAACCTGTTCGACACCGGGTTCATGGACTCGATGGGCGCGGTGGAGACCATCATGTTCGCCGAGCAGACCTTCGGCGTGGAGATCTCGCAGAAGGACATCACGCTCTACCCCATGAACACCGTCAACGAGATCGCCGCCGTGATAGGCCGCAAGAAGGGGCTTTGCTGAGGGATGTGGTTCCTGGAAGTCGACATAGCCGTGCGGCTGCTGGCGGCGACGCTGCTGTGGTCGCTCGGCTCTTTTATAGCGCGCAAATACTGGTCGCAGGCCAAGTTTGACCGCTTCCTGGTCATACTCGACCTGGCGCTCATTGCCTACGTCAGCGAGTGGCTGGCCGCGTTCTACCTCGGCTACACGCTGGTGACCTGGGTGATAGTCAACGCGGTGGACAAGTTCAAGCGCGCCAAGAGCTTTTTCTTCGTGCTCTGCTGCCTTGTCTGCGCCGTGCCGTTCTTCTACATACGCCTGCGCGACCTCATGCCCGAGCTGCCGCTGCTCTTTGCCCTGACCGGCATAGCGTACAACATGCTCAAGGCCATAGACGCCGTGTACTTCGTGCACTACACCGGCGAGCGCGTGCCGCTTATCACTTACGCCAACTACATGCTGTTCTTCCCGGTCATCACCGCCGGGCCTATACTGCGCTACCGCGACTTTTCCGCGTCGCTGAATAATCCCATGCCTATCACTGGCGAGAGCGTGACGCGCGACTTCAAGCGGCTGATACTCGGCTACTTCAAGAAGGTCGTGGTCATGTCCCTGGTCACCACGCTGCTCACGCGCATCGCGGCGGCCTCGCCGCGCCCCTGGTGGTCGCTGGCCGCCTGCCTGGTGAGCTACTTCCTCTTTTGGCTGGACATGAGCGGCTACGCCGACATCGCCATAGCGATGGGCGGCTTCATGGGTCTGAAGGTGCCGGAGAACTTCAAAAAGCCGCTCAAGGCCGCGAGCATGACGCAGTTCTGGCGCAACTGGCACGTCTCGCTGACCGACTGGATACGCGAGCACATCTTCGTCGTGCTCAACGGCAAGCGGCTCACGAAGTACCAGGGCGCGTTCATAGGCTTCGGCACCATGCTGGTCATGGGCCTGTGGCACGGGTTCACGGCGCACTTTGTAATCGAGGGTCTGTTCAACGGCGTCATCCTCGCCGTCGAGAACCTCTGCGGCATCACGACCGTATCGCGCAAGGCGAGCAAGCCCTATCTGTTCTTCCGCCGCGCCATAGTAGTGCTGCTGTTCTCGATAACGACCATCTTCTACACGCTGGACGCCACGCAGCTTGCCAACGTGCTGCGCGGTTTCATAACGCTGTAAGGGGGTGCGCGGAGTGAAATTTGTGAGCTTCATGAAGAAGGGCGGCCTCATCGCCTGCGTGCTGGTGCTGGCCTTCGTCCTCGACTTCGCGCTGGCGCAGTCGTACTGGGTGCGCGACAGCGGCTACTTCTGGCTGGACGACTTTGAGCTGACGCAGCGCGAGCACCCCGAGGAGGTCTGGGACAAGGTCATCTACGGCTCCAGCGAGCTGACGAGCGGCTACCGCGAGGACATAAGCGAGAGCGGCTACGTCAACATGGGCATGGACTACGCCACCATCACCGACCTCGTGGAGATACTCGAGGGCGGACACATAAACGTCGGCAGCGAGCTGGTGCTCGCCCTCAACTGGGGCGCGCTGAGCGACATAATGGACACCAACCCCACCTACGAGTGGCACCGCAAGTGGTACGAGCCGTACTTCTACTTCCAGCGCGACCGCATCGCGGGGCTTATCACCGACACCTTCAACGCGCTGATACGCGGCGGCGAGTTCCGCACCAAGCAGTGGCTGACGCAGACCAAGGCCTATTACTACGGCCAGATGAGCCAGGCAGAGCTGGAGGAGCGCGTGGTCAAGCTCCACGACCTCTACCTCACCGGCGGCCTCGCCGACTTCCAGGAGAACCTGGCGGCGCTGAACGAGGTCTTCTCCTTCTGCGAGGAAAACGGCATCCGCGTGCGCGCGCTCTGGCTGCCGGAGAACCCGGCGGTGGAGCCGGACAGCGTGGACGTCGAGGTGCGCGAGGCCGCGCGCGAGGTCTGCGAGAGCGCGGGGGTGGAGTTCTACGACATGACGGACGCGCTGGGCGCTGAGTGTTTCCACGACACGGGTCACATGGAGTACACCTACGGCGCCGTGCAGTTTACGGAGGTGCTTGACGAATGGCTGCTCTCATGAAAAAGATAAAGACCTGGCTGAACGCCACGCCCGCCGGGCAGGTGATACAGGTCATCGCCTACGCGGTGATGCTGCTGCTGGTGCTCAGCTATTTCACGGGTCACGGCGCGTTTATATACGAGGCCTTTTGACCACCAGTCACCCCGGAGCGCTGTAGCGCTCCGGGGTGACTGTCAAAAAAGGCCGTCGACGGCCTTTTTTGACAACAAAGTCCCCCGGCCGCGAGAGCGGCCGATGGAGACCAACACTTCGCTCTGCGCCTCGGTTGTCCGCCAAAGGCGGCCAATTCGACGCTCGCTTCGCGAGAAGTATTTTCGGCGACGTACACGCCGCCGCCGAAAATGATCCCAGTCCCTTTCGCGCCCATAGGGCGCGAAACTCTGCGAGGCTTTTTGTTGACAGATGCGTAACTTGTTGCTATACTATAGGTAATAAGTTACGCATGGAGGCATAGGCATGGAGATATCCGAGCTTGCGGAGAGGTACTCCGCCGGGACGAGCGAGAGGTGCAAGGCGATATTCAGCACGATTTTCATCGCGGCGAACAGGCTGCAGACGCTCTTTGACCACAGGATACCGCGCCTGACGCTGCGGCAGTTCATGCTGCTGAGCATCGCGCGCCAGCCGGCCGAACCGCTGACGCTGACCGAGCTGGGGAAGCTGCTGGGCTGCTCGCGCCAGAACGTGAAGAAGCTGGCGCTCTCGCTGGAGCAAAAGGGCTTCGCGCGGCTGTGCCGCTCTCAGTACGACGCCAGGGCGCTGACGCTTGTGCCCACGGAGACGGCGGAGGAGTATTTCCGCACCGAGTTCCCGCAGTACGCAGGTGAGCTGGGCACACTCTTTTCTGTCTACAGCGAGGACGAGGTGCGCACGCTGTTTGAACTCATGATGAGGCTGTACGCCGGACTGGACAAACTCGAAGCTCTTACGCTCAAAGGGGAGGAAGAAAAGTGAAGACGCTCATACTCTACAAGTCCAAATACGGTTCCACCGCGCGCTACGCCGCCATGCTCGGGCAGGAGCTGGGCTGCGAGCCGGCGGACATCGACGCCGCCGGGGCGAAGCCCGCCGAGGGCTGCGGCGCGGTCATATTCGCCGGGGGCATATACGCCGGAGGCGTGGCCGGCTGGAGCAGGTTTGCAAAGCTCCTGCCCGCGCTTGAGGGACGGCGCACCGCGCTGCTGTGCGTCGGCGCGTCGCCGTATGACGAGAAGGCCCTCGCCGCGCTCAGAGAGCGGTGCAAGGGTCTTCCCGAGAACGTGCCGCTCTTTTACGCGCGCGGCGCCTGGGACGAGAGCGTCATGAGCTTCAAAGACCGCACGATGTGCAAGCTGCTGCAGAAGATGGTGGCCAGGCAGCCGGAGCAGACCGAGCCTTGGATGCGCGAGCTGCTCGCGGCCATGGGGCAGAAGCGCGACTGGGTCAGCGCCGGACAGCTGCAGCCGCTGCTGGAGTACATCCGCGCCGAGTAGGGCGGTACACTACAGCTTTTTCCCCACCAGATTGCTCGCGACTATGAGTATCACGGGCTGCATGACCAGTATTACGCCGGTGATTATCGCCGGTATCGTGTAGTCCAGGATGATGAACGCCACCGTCGCGGCGCTCAGCAGCAGCCAGTCTATGCCGCAGGTGAGATAGCCCGCGCGGTACTTTATCTGCACGTTGCGCTCATCTTCGACCTCGACTTCAAAGTCGGGGTCTTTGCGCACCTGCCTGTCGTACCAGAGCTGGGAGTAGCTCACGCCGAAAATGGCGCCGAAGGCGCAGGAGAGGCCGATGTCTGCCGCCCTCGGGAGATCGGCGAACGCTATCAGCAGCAGTATGACGGCACAGACGGCGTAGCCCAAGTACCACAGCTTCGTCTTATTCGTCTGTTTCTTCATAGATAAATACCTCCTCTATGCTCAGGGCGAAGTATCTCGCGATCTTAAAGGCCAGGGTGATGGACGGGTTGTAGCGCCCGTTCTCCAGCGAGCCTATCGTCTGGCGCGACACGCGCAGGGCGCGCGCCAGCTCCTCCTGATTTATGCCGCGCTCGCGGCGCAGCTCCTCAAGTCTGTTTTTCACGGCTCACCTCCTAAAATGTAAAGCATGCTTTCCATAATGAGCATAACACATGTGCGCGCGTATGTCAAGCACGCTTTCCATATTGACAGAGCAGAGGGCATCATGTACACTGGATGAGGTTCTTCATGCAACTGGGAGGAGAGAGATGGAGCTCAAGGCCTTTTATGCGCAGACACCGGTCCGGCGTCTGTTTTTTATTGCGGCTCTGCCGGGGACGGTCAGTATGCTGGCGTCCTCGCTTTACTATCTGATAGACGGGATACTCGTGGGCAACCTGCTGGGCGAGTCGGCCTTCGCGGCGGTGAACCTGGCGCTGCCCCTGGTCTTCATAAACTTCTCGCTGGCCGACCTCGTCGGAGTAGGCTCGGCGGTGCCGATCTCGATAAGCCTGGGCCGGCGCTCCGAGGCGTCGGCGAACAACGCCTTCACCTGCGCCGTGCTGACGATAGAGGTCTCAGGCACGCTGATGGGGCTTTTGTTCTATGTCCTCGCCCCCGAGCTGGTGGCCATGATGGGCGCCGAGGGGCAGCTGGCGGCGGACGCCACGGCGTACCTGCGCACCTATGTGATATGCTCGCCGCTGACCAGCATAGTCTTTGCAATGGACAACTATCTGCGCATCTGCGGCAGGGTGCGGCAGAGCATGCTGCTGAACATACTCATGAGCGTGCTGTGCGCCGGGTGCGAGTATGTGTTCCTCGGCGTGCTGCACTGGGGCGTCTGGGCGGCGGCTCTGGCCAACAGCGTGGGCATGGCCGTGTGCGCGCTGCTGGCGCTGTGGCCCTTCCTGCGCGGGAAGATGCAGCTGCGCTTTGTGCGGCCGCGCTTTACGGGCGCGCTGCTCAAGCGCATCGCGGCCTGCGGCAGCCCAACGTTTTTGAACAACGTCGCCGGTCGGCTCATCGCCATAGTCATGAACGCGCTGCTGCTCGCCCTGGGCGGCGAGACGGCGGTCAGCGTCTACGGCGTGATGATGTACGCCGAGAGCCTGGTGCTGCCCGTCATGTACGGCGTGTGCGACTCGCTTCAGCCCGCCGTCAGCTACAACCTCGGCGCGCGCAACTTTGACCGGGTGCGCGGCCTGGAGCGCTGCTGCTTCGTCGCCTGCGCCGTGGTGTCGCTGCTCGCGGCCGGACTGCTGCTGGCCTTCCCGGAGACTACGGCGCGGCTGTTCGTGGGCGACACGCGGGACGTGCTGGAGATGAGCGTCACGGCGCTGCGGCTGTACGCGCTGACCTTCATCACGCGCTGGGTGAGCTTTGCCTGCCAGAGCTACCTCTCGGCGCTGGGACAGTCCGGCGCGGCGGCGGCCATATCCATCTCCGTGGCTCTGCTGCTGCCCGCCGCGTTCATAGCGCTGCTGTGGCCGCTGGGGCTGAACGGCATCTGGCTGAACAGCGCCGCCGTGGCCGCGGCCGCGGGAGTGCTGGCGGCGCTGCTGCTGAAATCAAGGCTCAAAAAAGCGCTGAGGTAGGGTCTCCCTCCTCAGCGTTTTTATTTTTCCAGGGAATTTGCACATTTTTGCGTAAATTTCCCTTAATTGATGCAGCTTTGATACAACTCTGATACAACCCCGGGTTAAATTGTAGCTAACAAACACTTGGGAGGTATCGTCATGACAGGAAAGATGTTCAAGCGCGTGTTCAGCGCGGCGCTGGCACTCGCGATGGTTTTGGCGCTCACCGGCTGCGGCGGCGAGGTTTCCCCCACGCAGACGCCGGAGTCCACTCCTGAGCAGGAGGCAAACACGCTGGTGCTGGGCGTGTGCCGCCAGAGCACGTCCGCGCTGAGTTTCCGCGGAGTGGTGGAGGACTACAACGACACGAACCCGGCTAAGACGGTCGAGCTGGTGTACTTCGATCATACGAATCAGATGCTTGACGCAATCGACGAGGGCACTCATGTAGACATGTACCTGCTGGACGAACTCTTCGGCGTAATCAGCAGCCCCATCGGCGAGTACTGGGACGCGAGCCTGGATCTGACGGACTACCTGGACACGGAGCTCGCGCCGAATCTCGCCGAAGCTCTGAGCCATGACGGCGAGCTCAGATATCTGCCCTTCGACTTCAGCATCCGCGCGCTGCACTGGTCGCTCGACGGGGAGCCCGCGAGCTTCACGCAGGCGGCGCAGATGGCCGCAAACGCCGACACGACGCTCTTCGCCCCGTGGCGCAGCCGCGACGCAATCGTCGAGTACCAGCTCTACTCCTACCTCTGCTCTGCGGACGAGGCCGTGCGCTCGGAGGTGCTCGGCGTGGTGCACACGCTGGAGCCGGACACGAGCAACACCTCTAACGGCTCCGCCTATCTCGACATCTGGCTCAACGGCCACCCCGGCTTTGGGCTGAGAGGCTACGACGGCTCCGACTACTCCGTCGGCATCCCGGGCGCGACAACGCTGGGCATATATGAGCCGAAGATGGTGTTCGGTATCTTCTCCGCCTGCGATGACCCCGACGCGGCCTGGGATTTCCTGAGCACGCTCTACAGCGCGGACAACCAGATGCAGACCGGCTGGCTGCCCGCCACCGCGGCGGCGCTCGATGCCAGGCTGATACAGATGGCGAAGTATTCGAGCGAGGACGAGGCGGATATAGCGCGTGAGATAATCAACGGCACCACCCTCGCCGTCAGTCTGAACACCCAGGACGTGGAGCAGGAATGGTTTTTGAACTATTTCATCAGCCCGGAGCGCGTGGCTGTCATCGCCGCGCAGGAGGACGCCGGAGAGGAAATATATTACTGACGCCGCGCACGCGGGAGCCATAAGGCTCCCGCTTTTTTTCGCGAAAATCTTAGCAGGCAGTGTAACAAACGCCGCGAAAAAGTGTCTATATAAGTAAGAGATACGCAAAAAAGGGGGCAAGGCAATGGAGGACGCGGCGATAGTGGACCTGTACTGGGCGCGGGACGAGGGCGCGATACGCGAGACGGACGCGAAGTACGGCCGATACTGCTACGCGATAGCGTACCGGATACTCGCCGGGCGCGAAGACAGCGACGAGAGCGTGAACGACACGTACCTGGCCGCGTGGCGAACCATGCCGCCCAAACGTCCGGACTCGCTGGGCGCATACCTGGGGCGCATAGTCCGGAACATCAGCCTCGGCCGGCTGCGGCGGCGCGAGAGCGCCAAGCGCGGCGGCGGCGAGGCGTCGCTGTGCCTGGACGAGCTCTCGGAGTGCGTCGCCGCGCCCTCGCGCGTTGAGGAGCGCATCGAGGCCGCCGAGCTGGCGCAGGCGCTGAACCGCTTTCTCGGCACGCTGGGCAAGACGGAGCGCGACATCTTCGTCTGCCGCTACTTCTTCGCCGCGCCGCACGGGGAGATAGCAGAGCGCTTCGGCTGGAGCGAGGGGCGCATCCGCACACGCCTGAGCCGCACGCGGGCCAAGCTGCGCGATTTCCTGGCCGGGGAGGGTCTGATATGAGCGAGGACATACTGTTTGAGGCCATGGGCGGCATAGACGGCGAGTACGTCCTCAGCGCCGCGCGGCGGCTCGGCCTGCTTGCGCCCGTGGGGAAAAAGCCGCGGCGGGCGCTGCGCCGCACGCTCATCGGCCTGGCCGCGGCGGCCGCGCTGCTGGTGCTGGGCACCCTGACCGCGATGGCCGTCAGTGAGCCTGTGCGGGATGCGCTGCTGGGCTTTTTCGGCGTGGAGTACAGCGAGGACGCGCCATACGCCTCCCCCGTGGGCAGCGCGTATTCGCCGCAGGGCACGCCCGTGCGCACTGGCACGGAGGAGCTGGGAGACGGCGTCACGGCGAGCTACTTCGTCGCGCCGGAGTCCGACACCGTGCCGCGCTATGGCTTTTTCTTTGGCGGCGAGAACGTGTGGGTCGAGGACGGCGGCGGCTTCGTGCAGCTGGAGACGCGGCGCTTTGACGAGGTGCTCACCGTGCAGGGCGAGGAGGTGCGCCTGACCTTTGACTACGCCGTGCACGGCGGCGAGTGCGCCCTGACGTGGTTCGACCCCGGCCAGCTCTGGCTGGACTGGAATCCGGTCAGCCGCTTTTCCTCGCCCGAGGCCGTGCTGCTGATGCGCATCGTGGACGCCGAGCGCTATTGCCCCGTGCTGCTCGACCTGAGGACGGGCGAATACGCCGACGTCCTGGGCGAAACCGGGCTGAGCGCATACTGGTTTTCCGACGGCTGGGTCGCGCCGGACGGGAGCGGGGCGCTGATAAGGATGGAGGACGCGTGCTATGACTGGTACGACGCCCGGAGCGGCGAGCTGATAGACCTCGACGCCTGCTCGGGCGAGAGCGTGGACGGCTGTATCCTGACGGACAGCGACATCATCTGCCTGGGCTACAGCGGCTCGGGCAGTGAGCGCAGCGTCCACGTGTGGAGCATAGACCCGGACACGCTGGAGCGGCGGAACATCCTGGACGCCACACCCGCGCAGGACATCACGCTCTGTACGGCCGGGCTTTTCTCCACGCCCGGCTCAAGCCTGGCGCTGCTGAAAGACGGCTCCGGGGCGTGCGCGGCGCTCGACCTTGTCACCGGCGAGCGGCGGGAGATACCCGGTCTGACGCTGCCGGACGCGCCGCAGACGTACGTCCTCACCTCGGCAAGCCCGGACGGCAAAATGCTCGCCCTGGTGACCGTCAGCCCCGGCGAACACTACGGCAACATCACCGTGATTGACAGCGAAACCGGACGGTTTTACAGCGTGGAGCGCAAAAGTGAGTACGATATCAACGAAAATCGCTGCTACTGGTACGGCGAGGACGCCTTTGCCGTATGCGGATACGAGTTCGAGGGCGAAGGCGAGAACAGGCAGCGCGGCGCAAGCGTCTGCTTTGTGTACGAATTCGGAGAATAATGACGGTGAAAGGGGAGCAATGTATGAAGAAATTGTCGGTTTTCGTTCTTATTTCGGCGCTGCTGTGCTGCTCGGCCTGCGGCACTGAGCAGATCCCGCCGCCCACGCCAAACGCCTCGCCGGAGCAGCAAAGCTCCGAGGTGCTGGTGCTCGAGGCCAGGCTCGCGGAGCTGGAGGAGGAGTTGGCCGCGGCGCTGGAGCGCGCGGCCAACCCGCAGACGCAGCTGGGCGAGTACGCTTATTACAGCATGGTCTACGCGGAGCCGGAGTACGCGCAGGTGATAGTCAACTGCCCCGACGGCATCGTCACCTCGCCGGTGGAGTACGGCTTCAAGTGCAGTGCCCCGATGGAAAACGAGTACGCCGAGGTGGTGGCGCAGTGCATGATTAAGGCCAACGCCCAGCTCACGGAGCCGCCGGAGCAGTGGGTGCTGATACGCCGCTCCGTGCGTGACGCCAGCGAGGCCAATCTGGGCTGGGTGCCGCTGGAGTGCGTCACCGAGTACACGGCGGAGAATATGCGCAGCATCACCTTCCCGCTGAAAGTGTCCGGCGGCGAAGCCTCCTGGGGCAGCGTCAGCGTACCCGCCCCGGTCGCGGCTGATGCCGGCGACGTGGAGATCAGCTACCACGGCGGTGGCACTGCCACCGTCCCCGCCGGCGACATCCTCTACCCCACCCCCGGCGCCCCCGGCTGGTTCGATTGACGCCGGCTCGGTTGGTGCGACGGACGTTCCCGCGTTTGGTCGTAGGTTGCACGCCCGCTTGATGCGCGCAAGACGCATCAAGAGTTTTTGCGGGGGCGCAAAAACGATGTTGTTCAAGGGGAAAAGAGAGCCGCGCCCGCTAGGTCCAAGGCGCACAGCGCAC
>UQQF01000066.1 GCA_900543085.1 uncultured Eubacteriales bacterium
TTGGTCTTGGCCAAAGAAAGCGTCCCAGACCCCGAAAGGAAAGCCGCTTTGGGTGGTTTAATAGGCCGGGGAGTGGGTTTATCTTGGCGGTTCGACATAGAGACGTTGGTATCCCTAAGATTTATGCCAGATTAGGGTGCCACTAGCTCACCGCTCTAACTATCATCCGGTAAGCGCTCCGGCGCAAAGCGCCGTCGCGCGAAAATGACAGCACCCCAGTCTCGTAAAGACTAAGGGATGCCGACGTCTCTATGTCGAACCGTTAGGATAAAACTAATCCCCGCCTAACCCCCGCACCAAAAGCGTTTTTCTCTTTGGAGTCTGAGGGGTTTCTTTTTGTCGCCACAAAAAGAAATCCCTCAGAAATAATAACCGCCGAGCGCGGTCGCTCCCTCCGCACCCCCGTGGGTGGGTACCCACACCACCCACCCGGGTGTGGGTGGTTTTATAAAATTTATATGTTGCAGAATTTGCGCCGTAGGGATATAATAGACCATCGGGTGTCCTGTTCCGCGGCGGTTCGCGGGGTCAGGAGCATCCGGGAAGGGAGATACAGATGAACATAGCCCTGCTGGCCGACGACGGCAAAAAGGAACTGATGGTGCAGTACTGCATAGCGTACTGCGGCATCCTGTCCGACCATACGCTTTGCGCGACCAATACTACCGGCAAGCTCGTCACGGAAGCGACCGGCCTGCCTGTGACGCTCTACCTGCACGATAAGCAGGGAGCGCAGCAAATAGGGGCGAGGATAGCATACAATGAGATCGACCTTGTTCTCTACTTCTGCGACCCGGCCAATCCCGACGGGTTTGAGAGCGTCAACAAGCTTGCACGGCTCTGCGACCAGTACCTGGTGCCGATGGCGACCAACGCCGCCACGGCCGAAGTGCTGATTCAGGGACTGCGCCGCGGCGACTTGGATTGGCGCGACATCGTAAACCCGAAGAAAAAATAATCTACGGCGCATGACGGCGGCGGGTTCCTCCCGCCGCTTTGTGTGCGCATTGGAGGAAACGCAATGGACAAAGTGACACCGCGCACGCTCTCCGGCTTTATGGAGCTGCTGCCCGCACCGCAGCAGCAGATGGAGGTCATGCTCGAGACGCTGCGCAAGACCTACTCCCTCTACGGCTTCACGCCGCTGGACACCCCGGCCATAGAGAGCGCCGAGGTGCTTTTGGCCAAGGGCGGCGGCGAGACGGAGAAGCAGATATACCGCTTCATGCGCGGCGAGAGCGACATCGCCCTGCGCTTTGACCTCACGGTGCCTCTGGCCAAGTACGTCGCCGCGAACTACGCCTCCCTGGCCTTCCCGTTCCGGCGCTATCAGATAGGCAAGGTCTGGCGCGGCGAGCGGGCGCAGCGCGGCCGCTTCCGCGAGTTCTATCAGGCGGACATAGACGTCATCGGCGACGGCAGGCTGGACATCATGAACGACGCCGAGGTGCCCGCCGTCATCGCCCGCGCGTTTACCGAGCTGGGACTGACGGACTTCACGATACGCATAAACAACCGCAAGGTGCTCGGCGGCTACTTCGAGCTGGTGGGCATCACGGACAAGCTCACCGAGGCGCTGCGCACGGTGGACAAGCTTGAGAAGATAGGCGCCGAAAAGGTGCACGAGCTGCTGATGAGCGAGTGCGGCCTCGACAGCGCGTCGGCGGACAGGGTGCTGGAGTTCGTCACGCTCTCCGGCAGCGACGAGGAGAAGCTCGCCTTCCTGGACGCGCGCGCCGCCGAGAACGCGCGCCTGGCCGAGGGCGCGGCGGAGCTGCGCACGGTCATCGAAGCCCTGCCCAGCCTGGGCGTGGCGAAGGAGAACTTCGCCATCGACCTCACCATCGCGCGCGGCCTGGACTACTACACCGGCACGGTGTACGAGACGGTCGTGAACTCGCACCCGGAGATAGGCTCCGTCTGCTCCGGCGGCAGGTACGACAACCTGGCCGGATACTACACCGACAAGCAGCTGCCCGGCGTGGGCATGAGCATAGGCGTGACGCGCCTTTTCTACGTGCTCAGCGAGCAGGGGCTGATAAACCCCGCGATAAACACCGCGCCCTGCGACGCCATCGTCCTGCCCATGACGGAGGACACGGCCTTCGCCGCGCACGTGGCCACCGTGCTGCGCGGCTACGGCGTGCGCACCCAGCTCTACACCGAGCAGCGCAAGTTCAAGCAGAAGCTGTCCTACGCCGGCAAGCTGGCCATACCCTACGCCGTCATCGTAGGCGAGGACGAGCTTGCAAGCGGCGAGGTGTCCCTCAAGGACATGAACGCCGGGACGCAGGCGCGCTACACGCCCGAGGACGCGGCGCTCGCCGTGCTCGCCGGGCTGAAGGCGCGCGCGGAAGAAAAGCTTATCAAGGTTAACAACTGACAAAGGGGAAAGAGCGAAATGCAGTCAAGAACACACACCTGCGGCGAGCTGCGCGCCGCCGACGCCGGCAAGCGCGTCAAGATATGCGGCTGGATGGAGAACGTGCGCGAAGTCTCCGCAGCCCTGGCCTTCGTCGTCGTGCGCGACTTCTACGGCACGACCCAGGTCGTGGCCGAGACCGAGGAGATGGTGCACGTCTTCAAGGGCATCACCCGCGAGAGCACGATAAGCGTCGAGGGCACGGTGCGCGAGCGCGCCAGCAAGAACCCCAACATGCCCACCGGCGACATCGAGGTCGTGCCCGACAAGGTCGAAGTCCTCGGCAAGTGCCAGTACAACGAGCTGCCCTTCCAGATAAACCGCAGCCGCGAGGCCGACGAGAGCACCCGCCTCAAGTACCGCTACCTCGACCTCAGGAACCCCGAGGTGAAGAACAACATCATCCTGCGCTCCAACGTCATCGCCGCTCTGCGCCGCAGCATGACCGAGCACGGCTTCATGGAGATAACCACTCCCATCCTCACCGTGTCCAGCCCCGAGGGCGCGCGCGACTACCTCGTGCCCGCGCGCAACCACCCCGGCAAGTTCTACGCCCTGCCCCAGGCGCCGCAGCAGTTCAAGCAGCTGCTGATGGCCAGCGGCTTTGACCGCTACTTCCAGATAGCCCCCTGCTTCCGCGACGAGGACGCGCGCGCCGACCGCTCCCCCGGCGAGTTCTACCAGCTCGACATGGAGATGGCCTTCGCCAGCCAGGAGGACGTGTTTGAAGTCCTCGAGGACGTGCTGCCGCCGATCTTCGCCGAGTTCGGCAAGTACAACCGCGCCTCCGGCGCGCCCTTCGCGCGCATCCCCTACACCGAGGCGCTGGAGAAGTACGGCACCGACAAGCCGGATTTGCGCATCGACCTCACCGCGACGGACGTCACGGAGCTGGTCGACGGCTGCGGCTTCGGCCCCTTCGAGGGCGCCGTGGTCAAGGCCGTGCCCGTCAGCGGCTTCAAGGGCACGCGCAAGCAGATAGACAAGCTCTGCGCCGACGCCGAGGTCACCAGCGGCAACAAGGCCTACTGGGTGCGCGTCGACGACAAGGGCGAGCTGACCGGCGGCATCGCCAAGTTCCTCACCGAGCGCAAGGAGCGCTTCGTCTCCGAGCTGAACCTCGCGCCGGACACGCTGGTCGTGTTCGCCGCAGGCAAGAAGGCCGCCGCGCAGAAGACCGCCGGCGCGCTCATCAAGCTGCTCGGCGCGCTCTGCCCCGAGCACATGGACGCGGAGAAGTACGAGTTCTGCTGGATAGTCGACTTCCCCATGTACGAGATAGGCGAGGAGAGCGGCGAGATGGAGTTCTGCCACAACCCGTTCTCCATGCCCAAGGGCGGCCTCGCCACCCTGCTGGCGGCCGAGCGCGGCGAGATAGACCCGCTGACCATCACCGCCGACCAGTACGACCTCGTATGCAACGGCGTGGAGCTCTCTTCCGGCGCCGTGCGTAACCACGACCCCGAGATCATGATAAAGGCCTTCGAGATGGTCAACCTCGGCGAGGAGGACGTCAAGGCCAAGTTCCCCGCCATGTACAACGCCTTCTGCTACGGCGCGCCCCCGCACGCCGGCATCGCCCCGGGCGTCGACCGCATGGTCATGCTGCTCGCCGGCGAGGACTCGATACGCGAGATCATCCCCTTCCCGATGAACAAGAACGCCCAGGACCTCATGATGGGCGCCCCCGGCGAGGTCACACAGAAGCAGCTCGACGAGCTGCACATTGCGATAGTCAAAACCGAAGAATAAACGCTTTGGGCGCACCAGACGGTGCGCCCTGCGTGTTTTTTCGGGCGGGTTGTAACCCGCCGGGAACTTTCCTGAGGGATTTCTTTTTGTGGCGACAAAAAGAAACCCCTCAGACCCCGAAAGGAAAGCCGCTTTGGGTGCGATGGTTTGCCGGGGAATAGTTTTATCCTCACGGTTCGACATATATAAGTTTGCATCCCTAAGATTCATGCCAGATTAGGCTGCAACAAGTTTACCCCTCTAACAAACAACCCGGTAAGCGCTCCGGCGCAAAGCGCCGTCGCGCGAAAATGACAGCACCCCAGTCTCGTAAAGACTACGGGATACCAACGTCTATATGTCGAACCGTGAAGATAAAACTAATCCCCGGCACACAGACGCACCCAAAGCGGCTTTCCTTTCGGGGTCTGGGGGACTTTCTTTGGCCAAGACCAAAGAAAGCCCCCCAGGAATACCTAAAATAACGTATATTATTATGGATTATACAAAAACCTCCGGGGACCGTCTGTCTGCGCAGACCTTTCTCAGCTTCGTCCGCGTGGCGGCCAGCAGGACGGGGCTGAGGCCGCGGGCGTAGTTGGGACAGGTGAAGACGCAGTGCATGCAGGTTATGCACTTGTCGTTCTCGGTCTTGTACGGCGCGTCGGCGGGGATGGCGCCGACGGGGCACTCTCGGGCGCACTTGCCGCACTTGACGCAGCGCTGGCGGTTGGCGCCGGGGTGCAGGGGCACGCCGCCGTACTTCTTGTACGGGCGGTTCCCTGGGATGGCCGGCTCGGAGAAGTCGTCCGCGGCGAGCTTGGCCTTGACCTTTGCGCCGAAGTCGGCCATGGCGGCCTTGTCGGCGGCGTCCGGGCGGCCGGCGGCCAGCTCCGTGACCATTGAGTGGCGGGCGATGAACGCGCCTGCGGCGACGACCCGGAAGCCGCGCGCCCTGACCGCGTCCGCCAGCTCCAGGAGCGCGTCCTCATACGCGCGGTTGCCGTAGACCGCAAGCACCACGGCGGGCGCGCCGTTGCCGCTCACCGCGCCGAGGAAGTCCGCGAACACGCCGGGTATGCGCCCGCCGAAGACCGGCGCGGCGAAGACGGCCGCCTCGCCCTCGCCGAAGCTCAGGCTCGCGGCGCGGGACGTGAAGTCACGCTCGGTACATTCGCCGAGCGCGGACGCGACGGCCTTTGCGACTACTTTTGTGCTGCCTCCGGGGGAGAAATACACCGCGGAAACGCTGTTGATCTCCATGTTCAACCCTCCAAAAATCATCTGGCAACATTTTAACACGCCGATGCGTCTTATACAAGCGCGTTGCAAACATTGCTCCGGTGTGTTAGAATAATATGTATTTTTGTACCTATGGAGGTGCCAGATGAAGCGTTTTGCCGCCCTCGCGCTGATATGCGCGCTTATCATAACCACGCTGACCGGCTGCGGCCAGGCGAGCGTGAAGCAGAACGACCTGCCCGACGCCGAGTTCACCGGCGGCGAATACGGCCTGAGCGTGGCCGTGCTGTACAACGGCGAGTCTAACGACGGCGTCTGGGAGGACACGTTCTCCCGCCTCGAGCAGCCGCTGCTGCTCGGCATGGAGGCCGACGCGGTGGACGTCTCCGGCGGCTATGGCCTCTCCGGCTATGACATACTCTACCTCGACGAGAGTATCATGACGGCCTCTGGCGCCGACACGCTGCGCGACGAGATCGTCGCCTTCGCCGAAAACGGCGGCGCGGTGTACTGCACCAACGGCTTCTACGACTTCTTCCCCGCCGAGTTCTTCGGTGCGGAGAGCTTTGCCGAGGTGGAGGGCTACCCCTACTACCTCGAATACCCCGAGGTCAGCGCGGATTTGCAGGACATACAGGACATCACCCGCGACTTCTACACGCTCTACGAGGCCTACGCCGAGTTCCCGGAGCTGGAGGGTCTGGACCGCGGCGTGGGCATGGTGCCGGACACAGCCGTGACCATCGCGTCGAAAAACGGGCTTTCGCTCAGCGCCGTGAACGCCTACGGCGAGGGCTGGGTGTTCTTCTGCTCCGGGCTGCTGCCCAACCCCTATTACACGCTGGGCACCTCGCTGGAAAACCGCACGGACGAGCAGCGCATGCTGTCTGACACGGCGCTGAGCGCGGCGCGCATACTGGAAAACTCCTTCGCCAGCTTCGTGGCCAAGCGCACGGCGGGCTACAGCGTCTGGCGCGTGTTCGGCAGCCACGGCAACCCGGTAATGAGCTGGGAGCTGCACTTTGAGGAGATAACCGGCTTTGAAAACGGCTCCGGCGTCGCGTTTGCCGAGCTGCTGGAGGACTACCGCCAGATACCGAGCTACACGCTCATCCGCAACAGCTACACCTGGTTCCTGCGCGCCGAGACGGTGACCAGCCTGCTCGGCCGGAGCGGGGACTCCATGAGCTTCGCCATGGACCTGAACGAGAGCGCCTACTCCTCCGGCACCCACACGGCCGCCGGGGACGAGTGGCTGACGCTGTACGAGGTCGAAAACGGCGGCAGCTACTTCGTCGACGACACGCAGTACGACCAGCGCGCCTACCCCTGCGTCGTGGATTTGGACGGCGACGGGGTGCTGGACATCGTCGCCGGCTCCGCCGACGGCGGGATATACTTCTTCAAGGGCGCCGGCTACGACGGACGCATAAAGACCGAGGAGGCCGTAAAGCTCGGCTCCGTCGAGAGCTACAGCGCGCCCGTCGTGTACGACGTGGACGGCGACGGCGAGCTTGACATACTCTCCGGCGCCGCCGACGGCAGCCTCTACCTCCTGCGCGGCCTGGGCGGGCAGAGCTTCGCCTCCGCCGAGCTGTGGCTGGAGACCGCCCTGACCGGGCAGGCTCTGCCCGACGTGGGCGACATAGACGGCGACGGCAAGGCCGACCTGGTCCTCGGCTCCAACGAGGGGCGGCTGTTCGTCTACTACGGCACGAGCTCGAAGCGCCTGAGCGTCGACGCCTCCACCGAGCTGACGGCTCTGGGCGTGGAGGGCAGCTGGCTCGCCCCGAGAGTCTTCGACCTCGACGGCGACGGCCTAAACGACCTGGCCGTGGGCACCTTCGACGGGTACATCGCCCGGCTCATCAACAACGGCTCCGGCTTTGACAACGCCGGATACATCGAGCTGGACGAGACGAACTACAAGGGCAACTACAACGCCAAGTTCGGCAACAACTGCGTCCCCTGCTTCGCCGACGTGAACGGCGACGGCATCACCGACCTCGTCTGCGGCAGCCTGGAGTACGGCATGAACTACCCCATAGACAGCGAGTACTTCCCCTACCGCGCAGAGCTCCAGGAGCAGCTGAACTACTTCAAGGAGCACGGCTACTACGTCGGCATGCACTTCTACACCAACGACTCGGCCAGCGACAGCCGCGAGGACTGGGAGATCGAGCACCACCTCGGCGCGATGGCGAGCTACGGCCTGAATACCTCGGGCATAGGCGCGAACCAGCACACCTGGTACACCAGCGGCAACTCGCCCACGCAGAGCTTCCTCAACCTCTGGGACGCGGGAATACTGTTCAACACCGGCTTTGCCGCGCCGAACGACCCCAACCCCTATCCCCAGACCAGCGCGCGCAACGTCATAAGCCTGCCCTTCTACCTCACCGTGGACGGCGAGCGGACCATACTGCTGCAAAACTGCTCCACCCTGCCCTATTCCGACAGCGCCTGGACGGACATTTCCGCGCGCTGGGACATGCCCGTCGCGGTCTACTACCACTGCGACTTCACCGTGGGCAACGAGGACAACACCCGCGCCGACATCGAAAAGGTCGAAGCCTTCCGCCAGCAGCACGGCTACAGCTTTGTCATGGAAAACCAGCTGGCCTACGCCGTGGCGGCGGCCTACAACCAGACGCTGAACGTGAGGGACGGCTCCGGCGAGGGCTTTGACATCACCCTCACCGCCGGGGCGGAGAACAACCTCGCCGCGCTGTACGACGGCGACTATCAGACCTCCACCGGCGCTAAGATCTCGCTCGGCGAGGCGCTCTCCGGCATGGACATCGTCACCGACGCCGACGTCTGGCACCGCGACGGCAACGAGCTGTACGTCTCGCTTAACCGCCCCGTGCGCGTCTACGCCGCGCAGGAGGAGCAGTCCGCCGGGACGCACCTCACCCGCGTAAACCTGCCCGCCATGATATCCTCCGACGACGCGGGCGCGAGCGTCAAGTTCTCCGAGGGCGGACTGATGGAGGTCGCCGTCTCCGGCGACGCCTACACCACCAGCGAGGGCTGGGCATACTCCAAGACCGAGAGCGGCGAGACGCTTTTCACCTGCTACGACGCCTCGCCGAGAACCATAAACATCACCTTCGGGGAGGAAGCATAAATGAACTCTGCCGTCTGCCTGCTGGAGCGCTCCTGCGCATTGTATCCCGACAACAAGGCCGTCAGCGACTCCGCAGTGAGCTACACCTACGCCGAACTGAGAGACCGCGCCCGCCGCGCCGCCAGCGCCCTTATAGCCGCCCTTGAGTCCCGCGCGCCGGTGATGGTCTACCTGCCCAAGGGCGCGGACATGGTGGCCGGCTTCTGCGCCGCCATGTACTCCGGCCGCCCCTATGTGCCCACGGACGCCGCCGCGCCGCGCGGCCGGCTGGAGAAGATAATCGCCAACCTCGCGCCCTCGGCGGTGATAACCGACGAGGCGCTTGCAAAGAACCTGGAGGGCATACCCGGCGAGTACAAGGTGTTCACGCTCGACACCCTGGCCGCTCACGAGGCCGACGACGCGGCCATCTCCGCCGCGCTGAAGACCGTCACCGACTCCGACCCCATCTACGTGATGTACACCTCCGGCTCCACCGGCACGCCCAAGGGCGTGACCATACCGCACCGCGGCGTGCTGCTGTTCGCGCGCTGGGCGGAGGAGACCTTCGGCTGGACAAGCGAGACGGTCATCGCGAACCAGGCGCCGCTCTACTTCGACGTGTCCGTCATGGACGTCTACGGCGCGATGCGCTGCGGCGGGCACCTGATGATCACGCCCGAGGCGCTGTTCCACTTCCCCAGCAAGCTGCCCGAATTCCTGCGCGACAACGCCGTCACGCACATCTACTGGGTGCCGACGGTCATGATAAACATCGCCAACTCCGGCGCGCTGGAGGGCGTGGAGCTGCCCGCGCTGAAGACCATCGCCTTCGCCGGCGAGGTCATGCCCAACAAGCAGCTCAACGTCTGGCGCCGCGCCCTGCCCGGGCGCGTGTTCGCGAACCTCTACGGCCCCACCGAGACGGACGTCTGCACGGCCTACGTCGTAGACCGCGAGTTCGCCGACTCGGAGCCGCTGCCCATCGGCTCGCCGCTGCCCGACATGCACGTGCTGCTGCTGGGCGAGGACGGCAAGGCCGTCAAGCCCGGCGAGACGGGCGAGATCTGCGTCTCCGGCAGCGGCATACTGCTCGGCTACTGGAACGACCCCGAGAAGACCGCAAACGCGCTGGTCTCCGACCCGGACAACCACGCCTATCCCACGCGCTATTACCGCACGGGCGACCTCGGCTGGTGGAACGAGCGGGGCGAGCTGATGTACTCCGGCCGCCGCGACGGGCAGATAAAGCTGCGCGGCAACCGCATCGAGCTGGGCGAGATCGAGGCCGCGGCG
>UQQF01000067.1 GCA_900543085.1 uncultured Eubacteriales bacterium
CGCTCGCTTCGCGAGAAGTATTTTCGGCGACGTACACGCCGCCGCCGAAAATGATTGCAGTCCCTTTCGCGCCCATAGGGCGCGAAACTCTGCGAGGCTTTTTCGACAAGCTAATCGCCCCGGCCTGACGGCCGAGGCGCTTAGCGTATTCGCTTTTCACATCCTCGCGGTGAGTATGTCCTTGCTGACAGGAGTGTAGAACAGCCGGGCCGCCTCGACCTGGGACTTCGCGCGCGGCAGCAGCCACATGAGCTTGGTGACTGCGGCCTCGGTGGTCATGTCGTAGGCCTCCAGTATCAGCGGGTCTTCGCTCAGCGCGCGTCCGGTGCCGTAGACGGCGAGGTCGCTGCCCTCGTTCTGCACCTGCGTGGTCATGACGATGAGCTTGCCCTCGCGCGCCGAGGCGTGGACGGCCTCGTGCATGCCCTTCGGCAGTCCGCCGACGCCGAAGCTCTCTATCACCAGCGCGTCGCTGCGCTGGAGCAGCCACTCGAGCTGAGCCTCCGGCGCGCCGGGTATGAGCTTCATCAGCGACACCCGGGTGTCCAGCACGTCGGAGAAAAGCGGCTCCGGCATGTACTCCGGCACTATGTACTGCAGCACCCGCCCGTCGCGCACGTCGGCTATGTGCGGATAGTTGATGGACGAGAAGGCGTCAAAGCTCTTGGAGTGCGTCTTGCGCGCCCTGGTGCCGAGTATGACCCGCCCGTTGAAGACTATCATCACCCCGTGCATGTCCCCTCGGCAGGCGCAGATGAAGCTGTCCAGCAGGTTCACGCGCGAATCCGTCGTGTCAAAGCCTATGGGCTTCTGCGCGCCTGTAAATATAATTGGCTTTACACTACCCTGGATAAGGTACGACAGCGCGGCGGCGGAGTAGGCCATCGTGTCGGTGCCGTGGCTTATGACAAAGCCGTCGTAGCCGGCGTAGTTTTCGCGTATCACGCGCGCGATGCCCAGCCAGTGCTCCGGGCCTATGTCCGTGCTGTCCAGGTCGTAGAGCTGCTCGCTGTCGACGTCGCACAGTCCGGCGATGGCGGGCACGGCCTGGAGGAGCGCCTCGGCGCTCACCCCCGGCTTGAGGCCGAAGGCGGTCATCTCGGAGGCTATCGTGCCGCCTGTGGCGACAAAAAGTATACGTTTTCTCATTTCCTCACCCCATCGTCACAATTATATCACATGCAACAAGGCTTTTCTATTGCCTTCAAGTGTGATATAATGATTTATTCATCAAAGAACCCACCTCGCGGGAGGTAGATATAATGTCAAAGAAGACCGTGGTGGTCAAAATAGGCACCAGCTCGCTGACGGAGAAAAGCGGCAGGCTGGACGTGAACAGGCTCCGGGCGCTGACCGGGCAGATAGCGAGCCTGCGCGACGCGGGCAATCAGGTGATACTGGTCACCAGCGCGGCCATAGCGGCGGGCTATTCGCTGCTGGGCTATCAGGAGCGGCCCGTGTCCGTGCCTGCAAAGCAGGCCAGCGCGGCCGTGGGTCAGGGCCTGCTCATGGAGGAGTACACCCGCTGCCTGCACGAGCGCGGCTATGTCGCGGCGCAGATACTGCTCACCCGCGCGGACTTCTCCGACCGGCGCAGGTATCACAACGCCTTCTCGGCGCTGGAGGTGCTGCTGTCGCGCGGTGCGGTGCCTATTATAAACGAGAACGACACGGTGTCAATAGCGGAGCTGAAGCTGGGCGACAACGACATGCTCTCCGCCCAGGTGGCCGCGATGGTGCACGCCGATCTGCTGGTGCTGCTGACCGACACGGACGGATTGTACACCGCCGACCCGCGCAGCGACCCGGACGCGAAGCACATCCCGTATGTGGAGCGCGTGACGCCGGAGATAGAGGCGCTCGCCACGGGCGCCGGCACGGCCAACGGCACCGGCGGCATGGCCACGAAGGTCGAGGGCGCCAAGCTCGCCACCGGCGCGGGAGTGCCGGTCGTCATCTGCTCCTCGCGCGAGGAGAACGTCCTGGCCAAGGCCGTGGACGGCACGGCCAAGGGCACGTACTTCAAGGCCGGGAGCGGCATGAAGACGCGCCTGCAGTGGATGGCGTTCTACGCGCCAACGCGCGGGAACGTGTATATAGACTCCGGCGCCGCCGAGGCGCTGACGAAAAAGGGGCGCAGCCTGCTCCCCGCGGGCGTGCGCGCCGTGGAGGGGGACTTCGCCGCCGGCGACGTGGTGAAGGTGTTCCGCTCCGGCACGGACAGCTGCCTGGGCCGCGGCACTGTGAACTACTCCGCCGCCGAGCTGCGCGAGATAGCAGGTCAGCCCACGTCGAAGGCCGCAGCCAGGTTCCCGGGCAGACCGCCCGAGGTCATACACCAGGACAATTACGCCCATATTGAAACGGAGGTAAGCGAATGAAGACATTGATTGAAAGCGCCGCCGCCGCAAAGGCCGCGAGCACCGTCGTGGCTCAGCTGACTACCGAGCAGAAGAACGCCGCGCTGCTGGCCATGGCCGACGCGCTCGAGTCCGGCATGGCAGACATCCTCGAGGCCAACCGCGCCGACATGGAGCGCGAGCGCGCCAACGGCATGAGCGAGAGCATGCTCGACCGCCTCATGCTCAACGAGGCTCGCGTCAGGGACATGGCCGTCGGGCTTCGCCAGGTCGCGGAGCTGCCCGACCCGATAGGCGAGGTCATGGCCGACTGGAAGCGCCCGAACGGGCTGGAGATCCGCAAGGTTCGCGTGCCGATGGGCGTCATCGGCATCATCTACGAGGCCAGGCCGAACGTCACGGTCGACGCCGCTTCGCTCGCCTTCAAGGCCGGCAGCGCGATACTGCTGCGCGGCAGCGGCTCGGCCTACGAGTCCAACGCCGCCGAGGTGCGCGTGATGCGCGCCGCGCTGGAGAGCGTGGGCGTCACCCCCGACGCCGTCTGTTTGGTAGCCGAGCGCGGCCATGACGTGGTCGACAAGATGCTGACGCTGCGCGAGTATATTGACCTCATCATCCCGCGCGGCAGCGCAAGGCTGATAAACAACGCCGTCAACAAGGCCACCGTGCCCATACTCCAGACCGGCACCGGCAACTGCCACGTCTACGTGGACGAGAGCGCCGACTACGCCATGGCCGAGGCCATCACGATAAACGCCAAGACCCAGCGCACCAGCGTGTGCAACGCCGCCGAGACCCTGCTGGTGCAGGAAAACTGGGCGGAAAAACACCTCGAGGCGCTGCTCAAGGCGCTCACCGACCGCAACGTGGAGCTGCACGGCGACGAGCCGGCCGCGCGCTACGCCGAGGGCATGATCCCCGCCACCGAGGCCGACTGGGCGGACGAGTACCTGCGCCTCGCCATGGCCGTCAAGATAGTCCCCGACGTCAAGGCCGCCGTGGAGCACATAAACCGCTACGGCACCAGGCACACCGAGTGCATCGTGACCGAGGACGGCGCCAACGCCGACTACTTCCTGAAAAACGTGGACGCCGCCGTCGTGGACTGGAACGCCTCCACGCGCTTCACCGACGGCTTCGAGTTCGGCTTCGGCGCCGAGCTGGGCATCTCCACGCAGAAGCTCCACGCTCGCGGCCCCATGGGTCTGGAGGAGATAACGAGCTACAAGTACCTGGTCATAGGCACCGGCCAGGTTCGTCCGTAAACTTGCAGAAGAAGGCGGTATAATGTCGAAAATTGCGTTCATAGGCAGCGGGAGCATGGCTCGCGCCATAATCGCCGGGCTTGTCCGCACAGGCACGCCCGGGGACGACATACTGGTCGTCAACCCCAATAACCCCACGAGCTGCGGCGAGGTGCACACGCTTTACGGCACCGTCACCGCCCCGGCGGAGGCCGTGGCCGAGGCCGGCACCGTTGTCATAGCCGTCAAGCCGCAGAGCTTTACCACGGCCTGCCCCGTGTACGCGCCGCACGTCAAGCCCGGCACGCTGGTGGTCAGCATCATGGCCGGCATCCCGACCGCCGCGGTCGAGGCGGCCTTTCCCGGCGCGCGCGTGGTGCGCGTGATGCCCAACCTCGCCCTGGCCGTGGGCTATGGCGCGGCGGGGGTGGCTCCGGGCGCGAGCGCCACCGAGGCGGACGTGCGCAGCGTCATAGACATCTTCTCGCCCGGCGGCGTGGCCGTCGCGGTCACGGAATCGCAGATAGACGACGTCGCGGCTCTGTCCGGCAGCGGCGCGGCCTATATCTACTACATGGTGGAGAACCTGCGCGACGCGGCCATAGAGGCCGGCATCGCCCCCGATACCGCCGCCATGCTGGCCAGGCAGACCCTGCTGGGCGCGGCCAGACAGCTCGAGCTGGAGGACGTCCCCCCCGAGGAGCTGCGCCGCCGCATCACCAGCAAAAAAGGCACCACCGAAGCCGCAATCAACGCCCTCGACGAGCACGGCTTCCCCGCAGCCGTCCGCGTCTGCTATAATGCGAATAAGCGCCGCAGCCACGAGCTGAGTGAGGTTGAGCGACCGCGCTCGGCGGGTATCTCCTGAGGGATTTCTTTTTGAATGCGTCAAAAAGAAACCCCTCAGACTCCAAAGAGAAAACCGCTTTTTGGTGCGGATGTTTGCCGGGGAATAGTGGTCACCACACGGTTCGACATATATACGCTGGCATCCCGTAGACTTTACGAGACTGGGGTGCGGTCATTTCCGCGCGACGGCGCTTTGCGCCGGAGCGCTTACCGGGTTATTAGTTAGAGGGGTAAGACAGTTGCACCCTAATCTGGCATAAATCTTAGGGATACCAACGTATCTATGTCGAACCGCCAAGATAAAACCATTCCCCGGCAGATTAAACCACCCAAAGCGGCTTTCCTTTCGGGGTCTGGGGGACTTTCTTTGGCCAAGACCAAAGAAAGCCCCCCAGGGGTTCGGTTAAAGAAAGAGTTAAAAAAGAGAACAAGAGAGAGTAAGAGAGAGAAAAAAGTCACAGGAGATGATTCTATTGCAGCAATTACACACCTTCAGCAAGGTAATGGCCGCCAACCGCGGTGAGATCGCGATACGCATATTCCGCGCGTGCTACGACCTCGACCTGCGCACGGTCGCGATTTACTCCAAAGAGGACATGATGAACCTCTTTCGCACCAAGGCGGACGAGGCGTATCTCATAGGCGAGCACCTCAGCCCTCTGGGCGCGTACCTCGCCATCGACGAGATAATAGCGCTGGCCAAGAAGCGCGGCGTGGACGCCATCCACCCCGGCTACGGCTTTTTGAGCGAGAACGCGGCCTTTGCCAAGGCCTGCGAGGACGCCGGCATCAAGTTCATCGGCCCTCCCAGCCACGTGCTGGCCAAGATGGGCGACAAGCTGGAGGCCAAGAAGATAGCCGTGGCCTGCGGCGTGCCCGTCATCCCCGGCACTCGCGAGCCGCTGAAGAACGCCGCCGAGGCGGAGGCCAAGGCTCAGGAGTTCGGCTTCCCCGTGATACTGAAGGCCGCGGCCGGCGGCGGCGGGCGCGGTATGCGCCTGTGCCAGACGCTGGAGGAGGTCGCTCCCGCCTTTGAGCTGGTCAGCAGCGAGGCGCGCAAGGCCTTCGGCGACGACAGCATCTTCATGGAGAAGTACCTCGTGGAGCCCAAGCACATCGAGGTGCAGATCCTCGCCGACGAGCACGGCAACGTGCGCCACCTGGGCGAGCGCGACTGCTCGCTGCAGCGCCGCTATCAGAAGGTCGTGGAGTTCTGCCCGGCCTGGAGCGTGCCCGAGGACGTGCGCGAGGCGCTGCGCGCCGACGCGGTGAAGATAGCCGAGGCCGTCGGCTATGTGAACGCCGGCACGGTCGAGTTCCTCGTGGACAAGAGCGGCCACCACTACTTCATCGAGATGAACCCGCGCATCCAGGTCGAGCACACCGTCACCGAGATGGTCACCGGCATCGACCTCGTGCGCGCGCAGATACTCATCGCCGAGGGCGCCACCGTCGCGCACCCGGAGATAGGGCTTGCCAAGCAGAGCGACCTCTACATGAACGGCTACTCCATACAGTGCCGCGTCACCACCGAAGACCCGAAGAACAACTTCGCGCCGGACAACGGCAAGATAGTCTCCTACCGCTCCGGCGGCGGCTTCGGCGTCCGCCTAGACGGCGGCAACGCGGCCGCGGGCGCGGAGATAAGCCCCTACTACGACAGCCTGCTGGTCAAGGTCACCACCTGGGACCGCACCTTCGAGGCCGTGTGCCGCAAGGCTCGCCGCGCCATCAACGAGGAGCACGTGCGCGGCGTCAAGACCAACATCTCCTTCGTCACCAACATCCTCAACCACCCGACCTTCATCGCGGGCAAGTGCCACACCAAGTTCATCGACGAGACGCCGGAGCTGTTCGACATCGAGGAGAGCCGGGACCGCGCCACGCGCGTGCTGCGCTATATCGCGAACATCCAGGTCGCCAACCCCGACGTGCAGCGCCGCGAGTACAGCTCCCCGCGCTATCCCGAGGCCACGCGCGAGATAACCCGCGCCGACGGCCTGAAGGAGCTGCTGGACACCCAGGGACCCGAGGCGGTCAGCAAGTGGGTCATGGGTCAGAAGAAGCTGCTCATAACCGACACCACGATGCGCGACGCGCACCAGAGCCTGCTGTCCACCCGTATGCGCACCCGCGACATGGTCAAGGGCGCGGAGGGCACGGCGGATGCACTGGCCGACTGCTTCTCGTTGGAGATGTGGGGCGGCGCGACCTTCGACACGGCCTACCGCTTCCTCTACGAGTCGCCGTGGGAGCGGCTCATCATGCTGCGCGAGAAGATACCCAACATCCCCTTCCAGATGCTGCTGCGCGGCTCTAACCTCGTCGGCTACGCCAGCTACCCCGACAACCTGGTCTACGCCTTCATTGAGGAGAGCGCGAAGTACGGCATCGACGTCTTCCGCGTGTTCGACTCCCTCAACTGGATACCCAGCATGGAGACGGCGATGGACGCCGTGCTCAAGACCGGCAAGATACTCGAGGCCACGGTCTGCTACACCGGCGACATCCTCGACCCCAAGCGCGACAAGTACACGCTCAAGTACTACGTCGACTTCGCCAAGGAGCTGGAGCGGCGCGGTGCGCACATGATCTGCGTCAAGGACATGTCCGGCCTGCTGAAGCCCTATGCGGCGAAGAAGCTCGTCAAGGCGCTCAAGGACGAGGTCGGCGTGCCGATACACCTGCACACGCACAACACCACGGACAACCAGATAGCCACCTATCTGCTCGCCGCCGAGGCGGGCGTGGACGTGGTCGACTGCGCCATAGGGCCGCTGTCGAGCCTCACCAGCCAGCCGAGCCTGAACAGCCTGGTGGAAGCCCTGCGCGGCACCGAGCGCGACACCGGCCTGCCCACCGAGGGGCTGCAGAAGCTGGCCGACTATTGGTCCGACGTGCGCGAGCGCTACGGCCGCTTTGACAAGGGTCTGCGCACGCCCGTCACGGACATCTACCGCTACGAGATACCCGGCGGCCAGTACACCAACCTCCAGCCCCAGGTCGAAGCCCTCGGCCTCGGCCAGCGCTTCGACGCGGTCAAGGAGATGTACCGCACCGTCAACGACATGCTCGGCGACATCATCAAGGTCACGCCCAGCTCCAAGATGGTCGGCGACCTCGCCATATTCATGGTGCAGAACGACCTGACGCCCGAGAACATAGTCGAGCGCGGCGAGTCCCTCGCCTTCCCCGACAGCGTGGTGAGCTACTTCAAGGGCATGATGGGTCAGCCGCCCTGCGGCTTCCCGGAGAATCTGCAGCGTGTGGTGCTCAAGGGCGAGCAGCCGATAACCGGCCGCCCCGGCGACCTCCTGCCGCCCGTCGACTGGGACGAGATAAAGGCCGAGGTCGGCAAGTACACCGACAAGATAGACCGCAAGGGACTCATATCCTACGCCATGTACCCGAAGGTCATGCAGGACTACTTCACCCACCGCCGCGAGTACGGCTACATCATGCGCATGGGCAGCCACGTGTTCTTTGACGGCATGGCAGAGGGCGAGACCACCACGATAAACATCGAGGACGGCAAGACCCTGGTCATCAAGTACCTCGGCCTCGGCGACCGCAACGAGGACGGCACGCGCAACGTGGTGTTCGAGCTCAACGGCTCCCGCCGCGAGGTCTCCGTCCCCGACCCGGAGGCTTCCGACACCGCCAAGAAGGTCGTCATGGCCGACCCCGAGGACAAGGGTCAGGTCGGCGCCTCCATCCCCGGCATGGTCTCCAAAGTCGCCGTCAAACCCGGCGAGGAGGTCAAGGTCAACCAGGTCGTGGCCATAATCGAGGCCATGAAAATGGAGACCAGCGTGGTCTCCCGCATAGACGGCAAAGTCGGCGAGATCTTCATCGAAGCCGGGAAACCCGTCAAGGCGGGGGAGCTGTTGATGACGATTGTTTGATTATTCTACCTATCCACATAAACTCCTGAGGGATTTCTTTTTGTGGCGACAAAAAGAAACCCCTCAGACTCCAAAGAGAAAAACGCTTTGGGTGCGATGGTTTGCCGGGGAATAGTGTTCACCACACGGTTCGACATATATAAGTTTGCATCCCTAAGATTTATGCCAGATTAGGGTGCCACTGTCTTACCGCGCGGACGACCACCCCAACTAATTACCCACGTAAGCGCTCCGGCGCAAAGCGCCGTCGCGCGAAAAAGACCGCACCCCAGTCTCGTAAAGTCTACGGGATACCAACGTACCTATGTCGAACCGCCAAGATAAACCCATTCCCCGGCATATTACAGCACCCAAAGCGGCTTTCCTTTCGGGGTCTGGGGGGCTTTCTTTGGCCAAGACCA
>UQQF01000068.1 GCA_900543085.1 uncultured Eubacteriales bacterium
CGGAGTTGAGAAACAACAAAAACTCCTGGGCCAACAAAATACCATCATGGGCATGGGTAATCCTGTCCTTCGTGGCAGCTTTGGTGGTCTGGTACCTGCTGAGCATCTTGCCCAAGACAAGCCGCGCATTCCCGTTTGCGCCGGATACCATAAGCGGATTCCTCACTATGGTAGAGCGCGGGGTCTTCTGGGATGACCTTGCCAGCAGCCTTATATCCGTCGCGCTGGGCTACGGCCTCGGCTTTGTCATAGCGCTGCCCGTCGCCATACTGATGGCCTGGTACTTACCGGTACGCAACATCATAAACCCCTGGATTCAGTTCATCCGCAACATCCCGCCCCTGGCCTACGTCCCGCTGCTGGTCGCCTGCGCCGGTATCGGCCGTCCCGCTCAGGTGACGACCATCACCATCGCCTGCTTCCTCATCATGTGCGTTACTATCTACCAGGGCGTCATCAACGTCGACGAGACCCTCATCAAGGCCGCGCGCGTCCTCGGAGCCAAGAACCGCGACATCTTCGTGCGCGTCCTCGCCCCGGCCACGCTCCCCTTCATCCTCACGGCTATCCGCCTCGGCGCCTCCGTCGCACTGACCACCATCATCGCCGCCGAGAGCGCCGGCTCCCAGTTCGGTCTCGGCATGCGTATCCGCGCGCTGAGCTCCAACTTTGAGAACGCGCCCATGCTCGCCTACGTCATAGTGCTGGGCATCATCGGAATTCTACTCGAAAAAGGTATCCGCTTCCTTGAAAAGAAGCTGACCGGATGGCAGGAGACGATAAACTGATGGAAACCAATCTCACTAACTATATCGAAGGCGCGCCCGTAAAGGTGCATATCGACAACGTCGTCAAGAAGTTCAACGGCCGCAACGGTGAGATGATTGCCCTCAACGGCGTGACGCTTGACATCCACGACAACGAGTTCATCTGCGTCGTCGGACCCTCCGGCTGCGGCAAGAGCACCCTGCTGAACATCATCGCCGGACTGCTCGAGCCCACCAGCGGCGAGGTCCACTGCGACGGCAAGCTCGTCGAGGGTACCGGCACCGACCGCGGCGTAGTGTTCCAGCAGTACGCCCTCTTCCCCTGGCTGACGGTCAAGAAGAACGTCCGCTTCGCCCTCGAGATGCGCGGCATCAAGGGCAAGGAGGCCGACCAGCTCGCAATGAAGTACCTGGAGAAGGTCGATCTCGTCAAGTTTGCCAACCATTACCCGAAGGAGCTCTCCGGCGGCATGAAGCAGCGCGTCGCCATTGCCCGCGCCTACGCCGCTGAGCCGCAGGTCCTGCTCATGGACGAACCCTTCGGCGCCCTCGACGCCCAGACCCGCACCCAGCTCCAGAGCGAGCTGCTTGAGACCTGGGAGAAGGACAGGAAGACCTGCTTCTTCATCACCCACGACGTCGACGAGGCCATAATCCTCGCGCAGAAGGTCATAGTCATGTCCGCACGTCCCGGCCGCGTCAAGGCCATCATCGACATCGACATCCCCTATCCCCGCGACCAGGAGACCAAGATGAGCCCGCGCTTCCTCGAGCTCAAGAACGAGATCTGGAGCCTGGTCTATCAGGAGTATCTCGAAGTTCGTAAGTGAGATGCGAAAGCATATCATTATAAATCAAAAATCAGGAGGAAACATTAAATGAAGAAGCTTCTTGCACTTATGCTGGCTCTCGTCATGGTGTTCGCCCTCGCTGCATGCGGCGACAGCGGCGAAGCCACCGCCACCCCGACCCCGGCTGCCACCGAGCCCGCGGCCGACACCACCGATCCCTCTGCCGAGACTCCGCTGGAGCCCATCACCATCAAGGTCGGCTACATGAACAACTACGGCTCTCTCTGGAGCGTGCTCACTGCCGAGCAGATGGGCTACATGGAAGAGCAGGGCATTACCCTCGAGCTCAGCTCCTTCGCTGACGGCCCGACCATCATCTCCGCCATGGAGTCCGGCTCCATCGACATCGGCTACATCGGCGACGGCGCCCACAAGCTCTGCGCCGCCGGCAATGCCGAGATCATAGCCCTGAGCCACATCTCCAACGGCGACGCCGTCATCGGCGGCTCCAACGTTACCACCCTTGAAGACCTCGCCGGCAAGACCGTGGCCTACGCCGCTGGTACCTCCAGCGAAGTCATCCTCACCAACGCCCTGAACAGCGTCGGCCTGACCATGGACGACATCACCGCCATGAACATGGATCCCTCCGCCATCGTCACCGCCATGCTGACCGGCGACGTCGATGCCTGCGCCCTGTGGAGCCCCGAGAGCCTGACCGTCCTGGAGCAGGTCGAAGGCGCCACCAAGCTGGCCGACAACATGACCTTCTCCGACACCAGCATCTCCCTCGCCAGCTGGATTGCCATGCCCGACCGCGTTGAGAGCGAGCGCGATATGTTCGTCCGCTTCGTCACCGCTCTGTTCAAGGGCATGGATTACTCCGCCGACGAGCACTACGATGAGGTCGCTGAGTGGGTCGCCGACCTGCTCGCCATCGACTATGAGTCCGCCTACAACCAGCGCGGCGACGCCGAGTGGCTGTCCGGCAAGGAAGTCTACGACGGCATTGCCGACGGCACCGTGGCCGGCTACTACGAGCTGCAGCAGGAGCTCATGATCTCCTCCGGCAACCTCGAGTCCGAAGTCCCCGTTGAGGACTACGTGGCCTTCGACATCATGACCGAGGCCGGCGACGCCCTCTACGGCGAGGCCGCTGCCGAGTAATCAAAGCAAATATGCAAGCCCAAGGGGCGGCGGAACCGCCGCCCCTTTCTTTACAAAACGGACATTTTGGAATAGAATAAGCGTGTATGGCTCCGTGTGAAAGGGAGGGGAACTCATGCTGCTTATTCTGTCCGCCGGGCTGCTGATAGGCTCGGCTCTGACGCTGATACTCCGGCGCAACCGGGAGAGTCTGCTGCTGGCCGCCATCTGCCTCAGCCTGACCATATACCTGGTGGGGATAATGCTGCTAATATCCAAGCAGGGCGGCATAACCCGCGACGTCGAGCGGTTCCTCTACTTCACACACAGCGTGCGGCTGTGGTTCCAGTACCGATTTTTGACCTTCAACCAGATGGGGCAGATAATAAACGTGGGACGCCACCTCTTTCCGCTGTTCCTGCTGATGATGACGGAGCGCTATACGATGGTGCCTGTCATCCGCAAGCGCCCGGCGCTTGCAGCACGGCTTTCAGCCGTGCTGCCGGTCCTGACGATGCTGCTCTATATACCGCAGGTCTACAGCGAGCTGGTGAGCATCATCCCCGGCTGGCGGGCCATCATGTTCTACATGAGCTACGGCTGGATAATAGCCTACCTGCTGCTCTCCACCGTGCTGCTCTGCTACGAGCTGTTCTCGATTACGATGCCCTTTTTCCGGCGCCAGTTTTTGATGCTGGTGGTCTGCCTCGTGAGCCTCTCGGTGCTCTACTTCATATACTGCGGCCAGGATCCCGGGCAGGTGTACAACTTCTACAGCTACGACTATCTGGGCATACGCGGAGTGGGGTACATGCTGCTGATGCCGGGACTGGCGGGGTATATCGCGCTCGTCGTCATAAACGTCGCCGGCGGCCTGCTGGGCATAGGTATGCTGCTGCGCTACACGGAGGACACCATCTCCAACAACCGCGACGACCCGGGTCTGGAGCGCAAGTTCGACGTCGCGCGCACGGGCGCGAGCGTGTTCGTGCACGGCATCAAGAACCAGCTGCTGGCCAACCGTGTGCTGTATAAGCGCATACGCGCCGAGCTGGACAAGCCGGAGCCGGACATAGCCAAGCTCCGCGAGAGCACCGACCGGCTGAGCGACATAAACGACACTCTGGTCGAGCGCAGCGAGGAGCTGTACCGCACGGTCAAGAGCAAGAGCGTGACGCTCGTCCCCGTGACGCTGACCGAGGTGGGCGAGGTCGCGGCCGACCGCTTCCGCAAGAAGTACCCCGAAGCGCCCCTGGAGCTGGATCTCCCGGCGGGCGTGCAGGTGCTGGCCGACACCAACTATCTGGCCGAGGCGCTGTATAACCTCATGACCAACGGCTGGGAGGCCAACCTCGCAGCCGGGCACGAGGACAGCCCCGTGTCGCTCATCGGCTACAACGTGCGCCTCTACACGGTTCTGGAGGTGCGCGACAACGGCACGGGCATAGACCAGGCCGAGCGCAAGCAGATCTTCGAGCCGTTTTACTCCAGCAAGAACACAAACTTCAACTGGGGCATGGGTCTATACCATGTCCGGACCATAGTCCGCAGCCATCTCGGCACCCTCCGCGTGGAAAACCGGAAGGGCGGCGGAGCGGCGTTTTTCATCCTCCTGCCGCGCTACGACGGCAGGACACGCCGGGAAGGGAGACGTGACAAGTGATAAATATCCTGGTTGCCGAGGACTTCGACATCATACGCGAAGACCTCTGCGACACGCTCTCGGCCGAGGAGGACATGTGCGTGGTCGGCCAGGCCGCTTCCGGCGCGGAGGCGGAGGCTCTGGCGCTGAGCACGGACTGCGAGGTTATCCTCATGGACATAGAGATGGAGACGACCACGGCCGGCATAAGAGCCGCCGAGCGCATACTTGAAAGGCGCCCGGAGCTGCTTATCATCTTCCTCACCGCGCACGAGACCGAGAACATGATACTCACCAGCATGGGCGCGGGAGCCGTGGACTATATCGTCAAGGGCTGCTCCGACGAGGAGCTTTTGGCGCACATCCGCGCCGCGGCGGCGGGACACCCCATGCTGGACGCCAAGATACAGAACATGGTGTTCAAAGAGTACTCGCGGCTGCGCGCGAGCGAAAAGAGCCTGCTCTTTTTCATCAACTCCGTCAGCAAGCTCACCAGCGCCGAGCGCGACCTTATCCGCCTGCTGCTCGACGGCAAAAAGGTGCGCGAGATAGCCGACATCCGCTGCGTCGAGGTGGTTACGGTCAAGACGCAGATCAAGGGTCTGCTGAGGAAGTTCGGCTGCGCGAGGACAAAGGACATAGTGGAGCTTATCCGTGAGCTGAACGTGGCTCACTTATTCTAGAACGTGAAAGGACGGCATTAAAGATGGACTACTTCAAAATACCGGCGAGCGAGCTGGGCAAGGATTCAAAGATTCCCGTATACCCTCTGGGCGACTCTGGCGAGGTGTTCTACGAGCTGGCGCTCGAGATGGTCAACACGATAAAGGAGCACAACGCCGCGGGCGAGAAGACCGTGTTCATCTGCCCTGTGGGTCCCGTGGGGCAGTACCCCATCTTTGTGCGCCTGGTGAACCGTGACCGCGTCAGCCTGAAGAACTGCTGGTTCATAAACATGGACGAGTACCTCAACGACGACGGCACGTACATAGACATAGAGAGCCCGCTCTCTTTCCGCGGCTTCATGCGCAGCAACGTCTACACCAAGATAGACCCCGAGCTGCTCATGCCCGAGGAACAGCGCGTGTTCCCCGACCCCGCCGACCCCGGCAAGGTGGACGCCCTGATCGAAAAGCTCGGCGGCGTGGACATTGCCTTCGGCGGCATCGGCATCAACGGCCACCTCGCGTTCAACGAGGCGCAGCCGGAGCTGAGCGCAGAGGAGTTTGCCAAGCTCGGCACCCGCACGCTCACGCTCACGCCCGAGACCAAGACCGCCAACGCCATCGGCGACCGCGGCGGCGCGATAATCGCCATGCCGAACAAGGCCGTGACCATAGGCATCAAGCAGATACTCGGCGCGCGCAAGGTGCGCCTCGGCGTGTTCCGCGACTGGCACCGCGGCGTGGTGCGCCAGGCGGCCTACGGCGAGGTCAGCGCGGCCTTCCCCGTGACTCTGCTGCAAAACCACCCCGACGCGGCCATCTTTGCCAACGCCACCGCGTCCGCCCTCCCGTTCTGACATGAGGCGCACGATATTTACGGGCGGAGCGGTGTTCACCGGCGGCGAGCTGGTAAACACCGAAGTGCTGGTCGCCGGCGACCGCATAGCCGCCATAGGCGACGCGCTGCCCCGCGAGGGCTGCGAGGTGCTCGATTTGCGCGGGAACATACTCTCGCCGGGCTTCATAGACGTGCACACCCACGGCGGCGACGGCGTGGACATCAACGCCGCCGACCACGCTCAGCTTGCAAAGCTCTCGCGCTTTTTCGCCAGCCAGGGCGTGACCGGCTTCCTGGCCTCGATACTCACCGACACTGTGGATGCCACCATGTCCGCCATCGACTCGGTGTGCGAGTTCATGGACAACCCCGCCCTGGGCGCCAAGTGCCTGGGCATACACCTGGAAGGACCCTTCCTGTGCATGAAGTACAAGGGCGCCATGCCGCCGGAGCTGCTGCGCAGCGGCGACGCGCAGCTGTTCCGCCGCTATCAGGCCCGCGCGCAGGGGAGGGTGCGGTACATGACCGTGGCTCCCGAGGTCGAGGGCGTGCTGGACATGCTCGACGAGCTGCGCGGCGAGTGCGTCATGGCCATCGGCCACTCCGACGCCGACTACGAGACGGCGCGCGAGTCCATACGCCGCGGCGTCTGCTCCTGCACGCACACCTTCAACGTCATGAGCCTTTTCCACCAGCACCGCCCGGCGGTCATGGGCGCCGTGCTGGAGAGCGACGTCTACTGCGAGGCCATCTGTGACGGCCGCCACCTGCACCCGGGCACGGTGCGCATGCTGCTCAAGTGCAAGGGCTGGGACAAGGTAGTCGCCATAACCGACTCCATGCAGGCCGCCGGCCTGCCCGACGGGGAGTATATGCTGGGCATAAACCCCGTCACCGTCACGGACGGGGACGCCAAGATCTCCGGAACCGACATCCGTGCGGGCAGCACGCTCACCCTGGCGCAGGCGGTGAAGAACATACGGCGCTTCACCGGCGCGGAGATAGAGCGGGTGCTCCCGCTGCTGACCGCGAACCCCGCAAAGCTCATCGGCGAATACCACCGCCGCGGCGACATAGCCGTGGGCAAGGACGCAGACCTGGTCGTCCTTTCGCCGGAGCTCGACATACTTGCCACCTGCTCGGCGGGCAAATTCGTCTACGCCGCCGACAAAGAATAAAGGAGGATACAAAAATGCTCGTTCCGCTTCGTCCCCTTATGGAGGCCGCCGAAAAGTACAACTACGCGCAGGGCGCGTTCAACGTCAACGCCGTGGCTCAGGCCAAGGCCGTCATCGAGATGCACGAGACCTTCCGTTCCCCCGCCATACTGCAGGGCGCGGACCTCGCCAACGCCTTCATGGGCGGCCGCGTGGACTTCGCCAACGGCACGCTGGAGGACAAGAAGGTCGGCGCGCGCCGCATAGCCGACGCCGTAAAGAAGTACGGCGAGAACAGTCCCATCCCCGTGGTGCTGCACCTCGACCACGGCCGTGACTTCGACAGCTGCGTCGCGGCCATCGACGGCGGCTACACCTCCGTCATGATAGACGGCTCGTCCCTGCCCCTGGAGCAGAACATAGAGCTGACCCGCGAGGTCGTCAAGTACGCTCACGCCCTGGGCGTCAGCGTCGAGGGCGAGCTGGGCGTGCTCGGCGGCCAGGAGGACCACGTCTTCGCCGAGACCAGCACCTACACCAATCCGCTCGACGCGGTGACCTTCATAGAAAAGACCGGCGTCGACGCGCTGGCCATCAGCTACGGCACCCAGCACGGCGCGAACAAGGGCAAGAACGCCAAGCTCCGCCGCGAGATACCCATAGCCATCAAGGAGTGCATCAACCGCCTGGGCATCTTCTGCGCCCTGGTCAGCCACGGCAGCTCCACCGTGCCCCAGTACATAGTCAAGGAGATAAACGACCTCGGCGGCGATATCCAGAACGCCTACGGCATCCCCGTGGACGAGCTCATGGCCGCCATCCCCTGCGGCATCCGCAAGATAAACGTCGACACCGACATCCGCCTGGCCGTCACCCGCAACATGAAGGAGCTGTTCGCCCAGCGCCCCGAGCTGCAGAGCAGCGCCTCCATCGGCGGCGTGTACAAGCTGCTCGAGGAGAAGCGCAGCGCCTTTGACCCGCGCGTGTTCTTCCCGCCCATCATGGACACCGTCCTCACCGGCAACATCCGCGACAACGACGTCGCCGTGCTCATGGAGCGCGTGGAGCAGGGCGTCAAGGAGGCCGTCGGCTCCCTCATCGTCAACTTCGGCTCCTACGGCAAGGCTCCGCTGGTCGAGCTCAAGAGCCTCGAGGACATGAAGGCCTTCTACGCGAAGTGAGGTGCGGAAAATGAAGCATCTGTACCTGAACCTCAAGCGCTTTGACGTGCCCGTCGAGTTCGGCGGGGTGAACCGCGTGGCGCCGGTAGCGGACTGGGGCGCGTTTATTGTTGGCAGCACCCAGGACGCGCTGGCGAAGTACGATCCGAACGAGGTGGAGTTTGCGCAGTTCTTCCCCGAGGCGCACCTGCTGGGCGCCGTGGGCGCGAAGAAGCCGGGCAGCCCCGTCAAGGTCGGCTGCCAGGGCGTGCACCGCGCGGACA
>UQQF01000069.1 GCA_900543085.1 uncultured Eubacteriales bacterium
GCACCGGCCTTACGTCCATAGAGCGCGCCGCCGATGACGATGGGAACCAGCGTCAAAGTGACAGGGAACGCGCCGACCTTGACGAAGGTCGCCACGACCTGCAAAACAACAACCAGGGCAGTGAGGATAGAAAGTCCCGCCATGCGCCTGGTTTTCCCGGTGTTAGTACTTGTCATATTAAATTACCTCCTGCTGCTGTTCCAGTTCTAGCCCGGATATAGCGCACTTTGAATTATACACATGATCGTCAAAATTTCAAGGGCTTTTAACGAGATTTTTACTATCAATTCGTACCAAAACGGACAACACCGCCCATGTGCGGAACCCCCGCCACTCACCCGCCCCCTCCTTCGCGACGGACGTGTGCCGCGCGCGTTCGTAGGTAGCACGCCCTCTTGATGCGCGCAAGACGCATCAAGTGTTTTTGCGAGGGCGCAAAAACGATGTTGTTCAAGGGGAAAAGAGCCCCGCCCGCTAGGTCTAAGGCGCACAGCGCACGTCCGTAGCGATGCGGCTCCGCCGCGAGCCCGCGCGCTACAACCGACGCACCCGCTCAACTCCCCAGCGCACAGCGCACCTAAAATCTTGCTGTCCGTCGGCAGAGCATGCCCGCGACCCCCGCAAGCGGGCTATGCCCGAAACGTGCAATCCAGCACCCAAAGCAAAAAGCTTTCAGCAGAATTCGCGCGCAGCGCGAAAAATTGCAATAAAATCCCGCCCGGCGGCGTGTACGTCGGGCGGGATTAACAATTTCCCTTTAAAATGAAAAGGCTCTTTCGAGCCTTTTCATTTTAGTCTTGAGCGTATATCTTCTGCGGGTGGATGATCTGCCTGGGGCAGACCTCGGCGCAGTGGCCGCAGCCGGTGCACTTGTCGTAGTCGATGACGGCCAGGTTGTTGATGACCTTGATGGCCTCGTGCGGGCACTCGCGCTGGCACTTCATGCAGCCGATGCAGCCGGCGTCGCAGAGCTTGCGGGTCTGCGCGCCCTTGTCGTTGCTGCGGCAGCCGACCAGCACGCGCTGCTCGTAGGGCACCTTCTGGATGATCTGCTTGGGGCAGGCGGAGGCGCAGGCCATACATGAGGTGCACTTCTCGCGGTCGACAACGGCTACGCCGTTTTCGATGTGCATGGCGTCAAACTGGCAGGCGCGCACGCAGTTGCCAAAGCCGATGCAGGAGAACTGGCAGGCCTTCGGTCCCTTGTTGCCGAAGCGCATGGCGGCGACGCAGTCCTTGGGTCCTTCGTACTCGAAGAAGTCCTTGGCAGTGCCGCAGGAGCCGGAGCAGGGCACGTAGGCCACGTACTTGACCTCAGGCACGGCGTCCAGACCCATTATCGCAGCGACGGCGGCAGCGGTCTTGGCGCCGCCGGGACCGCACTTGTTGGGAGGAGCTTCGCCCGCAACGACGGCCGCCGCATAGGCGTCGCAGCCGGCGTAGCCGCAGCCGCCGCAGTTGGCGCCGGCGAGGCACTCGCGCACCTGACCGATGCGCTCGTCCTCATCCACGTGGAATATCTTTGCAGCAAAGGCCAGCAGACCGCCGAATATGGCGCCGAGCACGCCCAGCACAAGTATGGCGTAGATGATATTCATGATATCAGGATTCATCTCGGCACCCCCTTAAGAAATGCTCATGCCGGAGAAGCCCATGAAGGCCAGCGCCAGCAGACCGGCGGTGGTCAGAGCTATCGGGAAGCCGTCAAAGCTCTCGGGGTAGTCGGCAAACTGGAGGCGGTCACGCACGCTGGCAAACAGCACGATGGCGAGCATGAAGCCCAGACCGCCGGTGATGCCGTAGGTGACGCTCTCGATGAAGTTGTAGTTGTTCTGCACGTTCAGCAGCACGACGCCGAGCACGGCGCAGTTGGTGGTGATGAGCGGCAGGTAGATGCCCAGCGCGGTGTAGAGGCTGGGGACGGTCTTCTTGAGGAACATCTCGACGAACTGCACGAGCACGGCGATGACCAGGATGAAGGCCAGGGTGCTCATGTAGCCGAGATCCAGCGCCACGAGCAGGAGGTTGACCGCGTAGCATAGCGCGCTCGCAAGACCCATGACGAAGGTGACCGCGATGCCCATGCCGACGGCGGTGTCGACCTTGGTCGAGCAGCCGAGGAAGGGGCAGCAGCCGAGGAACTGCGAGAAGATGAAGTTGTTCATCAAAATCGCGCCAAGCGCGATGGTAAAAACAGAATCCATTACTCAGCATCCTCCTTTGCGGTCTCTATGGGAGCCGGGATCTCAACCTTGGCCTCGCGGGCAAGGCGCTCCTTCTTCTCCGCGCTCTTGCGCAGGGCGTACTGCATCGCAGCCAGCAGGCAGGCCAGCGTGAGGAAGCCGCCGAAGGGCATTATCAGGATGGTCGCGCCGAACTCCTCGGGGAAGATGCGGATGCCGGCGGCGGAGCCGTCGAAGGTGACCCTCAGCGCGCCGTTGACTATCTCGAAGATGCCGGTGCCGAAGGTGCCGGAGCCGAGAAGCTCACGGATGAGGCACATGCAGACCAGGACGACGGTGTAGCCGAAGCCCTGGAAGATGCCGTCGAAGAAGCTCGGTCCCACAGGCTCGTGCTGGCAGAACGCCTCGGCACGGCCGATGATGATGCAGTTGACGACGATCAGCGGTATGAACACGCCCAGTGACGCGCTCAACGCAGGTATGTACGCCTGCAGCACCAGGTCGACGATGGTGACGAAGCCGGCGATGACGACGACGAAGATGGCCAGACGGATGTCGTTCGGGATGGCCTTGCGCAGCGCGGATATGGCCACGTTGCAGCAGGTCAGGATGATCAGAACGGAGATGCCCATACCGAGGCCGTTGAACAGCGTGGTCGTGATGGCCATGGTGGAGCACATGCCGATACGCTGTACCAGAACGGGGTTGTTGGTAATGAGGCCCTCTTTAAACTGTTGTTTCAGATTCATTGTAAGCCCCCCTTAACCCAGTGACTTAACGGCGGCTATGGCCGTGTTGGCGGCGTTGGCCATGGCGCGGGACGAGATGGTCGCGGCGGTTATGGTGTCGATGGTGCCGCCGTCCTTGGTGACGGCCATGCCCTCGCTCTGACCGATGAAGCTGTCGGTAAAGCTCTGCTCGGTGATCTTGGCGCCGAGGCCGGAGGTCTCCGCGTGGTCGATTACGCTGGCGCCGGTGATGGTGTAGTCGCTGCTGACGCCGAAGGCGGCAGTGATGGAGCCCTGGGCGCCGGAGAAGGTGAGCTCGACGACCCAGCCGGCGTCGCCCGCCTGGACGATGCTGTCCACGGTCGGATAAGCGGCTTCGTCAAAGGTCACGTCGGTATAATCCCCGTCGTAGGGGAGGACGGCCTGGTAGGCCTCGGCGCGCGCCGCTTCCTCCTGAGCCGCTATGGTGTCCTTGGTGAGCATGTTGACGAGGCCGAGCACGCCGCTGGTGATGGCGCTTACTACGAAAAGGATGAGCGCCAGGCGGACTATCTGGTTGCCGCCCTTGGCCTTTTTGGTTTCAGTCATTCTGCCACGCCCTCCTTCTCTGCTTTCTTGGCCGCCTTGGCCGCGGCCTTCTTGGCCTTGATGTCCTCACGGCTCATACCGAACTGACGCGGACGGGTCGCCTTGTCGAGCGCCCAGGTGCAGCAGTTCATGATGAGGATGGCGTAGCTGACGCCCTCGGGATAGGAGCCGAAGTAACGTATCAGCACGGTTATCGCGCCGCAGCCCACGCCGAAGATGAGCTGTCCGTTGAGGTTGACCGGGCTGGTGGAGTAGTCGGTCGCCATGAAGCAGGCGCCGAGGATCAGGCCGCCGGAGAGGACGTTGTAGAGCATCCAGTCGACATTGCTGTAGCCTTCCTTGCCGAAGACGAGGGTCAGCACGGCGACAGTGCCGATAAAGGTGACCGGGATGCGCCAGGTGATGACCTTGCGGATGAGCAGATAGGCCGCGCCGACAAGCAGCGCCAGGGCGCTGACCTCGCCTATGCTGCCGGGGATGCCGCCGAGGAACATGTTGAGGAAGTTGAAATACTCGGGCAGCGCGTCGCCGGTGTGCATATAGCTCAGCGGGGTGGACATCGTGGTCGCGTCGACCACCACGTCGCGCATCACGCTGGGAACTGCCCAGGCGGTCATGTACGCGGCGTAGGCGGCGGCCAGGAACGCGCGGGCGGCAAGAGCCGGGTTCAGGAAGTTCTTGCCGATGCCGCCGTAAAGCTGCTTCACGACGATGATGGCGAAGAACGAGCCGATTATGCCCAGCCACCAGGGGGCGGCGGAGGGCATGACGCAGGTGAGCAGGACGCCGGTGACGACCGCGGAGAGGTCGCCCACGCTGGTGTTTTTCTTCATGAGCTTGCGGTAAGCCCACTCGAATATGACGCAGCAGGCGACGTTCACCACGAGAAGTATGGCGACGTTCATGCCGAACATGTAGGCGCCGACGCCCAGCGCGGGCACAAGCGCGATTATAACGTCGAGCATTATCTTGTCAGTGCTCCTGGGAGTCCTGACGATCGGGTTCGACGTTACTTTAAAGAGCTTCTTTTCTTCCATTACGCCTTTGCCTCCTTTCCGGCCTCGGCTGCCATCTTAGCCTTTTCGGCGGCGACGGCGGCGTTGACCTTGGCGGCCTCGGCCTTGGCGCGCTCCTCGGCGCGGTGTGCGTTGAGCATGGCCTTGCCTACCTTGAAGGTGTGGGTAAGCGGCAGGCGTCCGGGACAGCCGTAAGAGCAGGAGCCGCACTCAAAGCAGTCCATGACGTGGTACTCCTCCATCTTCTTGAGGTCGCCCTTCTGGACGTACATATACATGTACATGGGCTCCAGCTTCATGGGACAGTGCGCGATGCAGTTGCCGCAGCGGATGCAGGTGGGCGTCTCGCTCTCGCGGTTCATGTCCTTGCTGAACAGCAGCAGGCCGCTGGCGCCCTTGACGGAGCCGGCGGTGGGGTCGGCCACGCAGATACCCATCATGGGGCCGCCCATGCAGATACGCTCGACCCTGTCCATGTCCACGCCGGCCTCGGCGAAGATGTGCTCGAGCGGGGTGCCGAAGCGCACCAGCAGGTTCTGAGCCTCCTTGACGCAGTCGCCGGCAACGGTTACCACGCGCTCGATGGAGGGCACGCCCTCATAGCACGCGCGGTAAATGGTATAGGCCGTGTAGGTGGACACGACGTTGCAGCCCACGCCGCTGGGCAGCCCGCCGGGCTTGACCTCGCGGTTGGTGTTGGCCTTGACCTGCATCTTCTCGGCGCCCTGGGGGTACTTGACCACCTCAGGCACTATCTCGACGCCGTACTTGGCGGGGTCGAGGCTGGTGAGCAGATCGATCGCGTCCTGCTTGTTCTTTTCGATGCCGTAGTAGCACTTGTCAAGCCCGTGGGCTATGCGCACGAGCTCGATGCCTTTCAGCAGCTCCTCGGGGTGCTCCAGCATGGTGCGGTGGTCGCCGCAGAGATACGGCTCGCACTCGGCGCCGTTGATGATGAGCGTGTCGACCTTTCCGCGCGCGCCCTGGATCTTGAACGCGGTCGGGAACATCGCGCCGCCCATGCCGACAACGCCGGCGTCGCGTATGCGCTGGACTATGGCGTCGGGGTCCTTGAGCTGCTCGGCGGTCAGCGGCTTCATATCCTCGCAGGGGGTGTCCTGGAAGTCGTTTTCGATGACCACGGACATGACCATGTCGCCCAGCATGTGACGTCTGGGCTCTACGGCGACTACCTTGCCGGAGACCGTCGCATGCACGGGCGCGCTGACGGGCGCGTCGTTATAGCCAATGAGCTGGCCGACAGTGACGGTGTCCCCCACCTTGACGGTGGGCTGGTCAGGCGCGCCGATGTGCTGTACCATCGGAAGCACGACCTGCTTGGGCGGTGCAATCGGCCGTACAGGCGTCTTGCTGGCGGTCTTCGCGTAATCCGGATGAACACCGCCATAATACTTAAAGGGCATGAGCATCACCTCTCACAGATTTTGCATAGCTAAATAATAGTATCACGTTTGTCAATTTGTGTCCAGCGATTATGACGTGAAAACACCATTTTTCCAAGACTTTTTATTAACAAGCTTGAGAAATGATTGACAAATGAATTCTGAATTCCTATTACTGTTATTTTTCAGTCATGCGCCGTCAATTTTACATTTTCTGCGGCATCTGTTCGCTTGTTAATTAACTATCGCTTTGTGCACTATGCCGGGATGTGAAATTCACGTCTTTGCAAACCGGGAAGTTTAGTGTACAATATAGACCAGTAGCCACGACTACCCAAGCCAAGAAACGGAGGCCGGATCATGCTTACAACCAAATGGGGCGAGGCTCTCGACCGCGAGCACCCCCTGCCCGAATATCCCAGGCCGCAGCTCAGGCGCGAGAGCTTCCTCAATCTGAACGGCGTCTGGCAATACGCCGTTTCCACTCTCAACTCCGAGCCTGAGGAGTATGACGGGGATATAGTAGCCCCCTTCCCGTTGGAGAGCGAGCTGTCCGGCGTAGGCCGTGTGCTGCAGCCGGGGGAGTACCTCTGGTACCGGCGTGAGTTCACGCTGCCGGAGGACTTCAACGTCGGGCGCGTGCTGCTGCACTTCGGCGCGGTCGACCAGTGCGCCCGCGTCTGGGTGAACGGCATGGACGCCTGCACGCACACGGGCGGCTACCTCCCCTTCTCGGCCGACATAACGGATCTGCTCTTTGAGGGCGAAAACACCCTCGTCGTGCGCGTGACGGACGACACCGACCGCTCTTACCACACGCGCGGCAAGCAGAAGCTCAAGCCCGGCGGCATCTGGTACAGCCCCGTGAGCGGCATCTGGCAGACCGTCTGGTGCGAGAGCGTGCCGGAAAACTACATCTCCTCCCTGTTCATAACTCCGCACCTGGAGGACGGCTCCGTGGAGCTGCTGGTGATGGGCGAGGGGGCGGTGCGCGCCGTCATAGACGGGGACGCCTATGACTTCGAGGCGGGCACGTCCGCGCTGCTGAAGCTGCGCGAGGTGCGCGCCTGGTCGCCGGAGGAGCCGTATCTGTACAAGCTTGAGCTGGCGATGGGCGACGACCGGGTGGAGAGCTATTTCGCCATGCGCTCCGTGGGCATAGGCGAGGATCGAAACGGAGTCAAGCGGCTGCTGCTCAACGGCAAGCCGTATTTCCAGAACGGCCTGCTCGACCAGGGCTGGTGGCCGGACGGACTTTACACCGCGCCGAGCGACGAGGCGCTGGCCTTCGACATAGCCGCGGCCAAGACGATGGGCTTCAACATGCTGCGCAAGCACGTCAAGGTGGAGCCTCTGCGCTGGTACTACCACTGCGACCGGCTGGGTATGCTGGTCTGGCAGGACATGCCCAACGGCGGCGGAGCCTACTCCGCGCTGACCGTCAGCGCGCCGCTGCTGACCGGCAGCCACAGCCGCGACGACAAGTATTCCAAGTTCGCCCGCCGCGAGGAAAAGGGGCGCGATGAGTTCAGGGAGGAGCTGCTGGACATGGTCTCCCACCTGTATAACGCCCCCAGCATCGTGACCTGGGTCATATTCAACGAGGGCTGGGGACAGTTCGACTCGGACAAGTGCGCCGAGGCGGTGCTCGAGCTGGACTCCTCCCGCATCCTCGACCGCACCAGCGGCTGGCACGACCAGGGCAGCGGCGAGCTGCGCAGCATACACCTGTACTTCGACGACTACAAGCACAAGCCGGACAAGCTCGGCCGCTGCGTCGTGCTCAGCGAATTCGGCGGCTACACCCTGCCCATAGACGGCCACGCCTGGCCGGGCAAGCCCTTCGGCTACAAGAAGTTCGACAGCCAGGAGAAGTTCCGCCGCGCGCTGATGCTGCTCTACGACGGGCAGATACGCCCCGCGTGCATGAGCGGCCTGGCCGCCGCTATCTACACCCAGCTCACCGACGTGGAGAACGAGCTCAACGGCCTCATCACATACGACCGCCGCGTCATAAAGCTCTCCCCCGCCGACATAAAGCGAATAACCGCCATGCCCGCCGTGAAATAAGGCGAGCGCGCAAAAAGCACCGATCCGAAGATCGGTGCTTGAGACTGTCAAAAAAGGCCCTCGACGGCCTTTTTTGACAATAAAGTCCCCCGTCGTCGTCGCAAGCTGCATATCCTTCGCTCCCGGCTAAAGCCG
>UQQF01000070.1 GCA_900543085.1 uncultured Eubacteriales bacterium
AGTTCACGCTGGTGAAGGGCATGGAGGACAGCTGGGACGAGATGCGCGCCATAGTCGACAAGTACCGCGCCGGCTAAAGCGCCTCGGGAAAAGCGGCAACGACGCCGGAGCAAGCTTTTTAAAGCTTGCTCCGGCGTTTTTTTACTGCGCATCCGCCGCGCCGCCCGCCCGGTTGCGGTGGCGTTTCGCCGTGCGCGCGTGATTTTACAAAAACCCGGTTGCAAGAGCCCCGGGCACAGTGTAAAATTATTGCGACACAACTAAGGAGGTCACGGATATGGGCGAGTTTTCGCGCGAATACCTCTCACTGCTCTCGGAAAAGTACAAAAACGAGGCGGCGGTGTGCTCGGAGATAATCAACCTTGAAGCCATACTCACGCTGCCCAAGGGCACGGAGCATTTCATAAGCGACCTGCACGGCGAGTACGACGCGGTGCGGCACATACTCAACAACTGCTCGGGCGTCATCCTCGAGAAGGTGCGCCGCCTGCTGGAGGAGCGGCGCGGCGAAGCCGCCTGCCGGGCGCTCTGCTCGATAATCTACTACCCGCGCGAGGAGCTGGCCGCCCTGCGCGAGCGCGGCGAGCTGCCGGACGAACGGCTGCGCAATACGCTGGAGGACCTCTGCCTGCTGTCCGAGACGCTCTCCAGCAAGTACACGCGCGCGCATGTGCGCCGCCAGATGCCCTCCGGCTGGGAGTTCGTGCTCGACGAGCTGCTGCACATCCAGCGCGACGAGGACGCCAACCAGCACCACTATCACGACACCATACTCGACAGCATAGTCGAGACGGGCGCGGCAGAAAACGTCATAGTCGCGCTGACCGAGCTGATAAAGCGCCTTGCGGTGGACAGGCTGCACGTCGTGGGCGACATCTTTGACCGCGGGCCGGAGCCTGCCGGCGTGGTGGAGCTGCTCATGCGCCAGAGGCACATTGACATACAGTGGGGCAACCACGACATACTCTGGCTGGGCGCGGCGGCCGGCTCCCCGGCCTGCGTGTTCACGGTGCTGCGCATCACCTGTGACTACGACAACGAGCTGACGCTCGAGCGCCGCTACGGCGTGTCGCTGCGCGCGCTGTCCGAGTTCTGCGAGCGCGTTTACGGCTCCGCGGACAAGAAGACGCGCAAGCTGGCGCTGTCCGTCCTCGGCTTCAAGCTGGAGGGTCAGGTCATCATGCGCCACCCCGGCTACAACATGGACGACCGGCTGATGCTCAACCGCATAGACTACGACAGCTGGACTGTGAGCCTGGACTCGGGCGTCTATCCGCTGAACACCACCCACCTGCCGACCATCGACCCCGCCGACCCCTACAAACTGTCTGCCGAGGAGAGCGCGCTTGTGGACGAGTACGTCGACGCCTTCGGCGACAGCCAGGCGCTCCGCCGGCACCTGGACTTCATATACCAGCGCGGCAGCACCTATCTCACCTGCAACGGAAATTTGCTGTTCCACGGCTGCATACCGCTGACGGAGGACGGCAAGTTTGCCCGCGTCCGCCACGGCGGCAGGTGGTACTCCGGCAAGGCGCTGATGGACTACGCCGACGCCGTGGTCAAGAGCGCATGGGTCAGCGGCGACGAGAGCGCGCTGGACATGATGTGGTACCTCTGGTGCGGCAACGACAGCCCCTTCTCCGGCCGCGTGTTCCACACGTTCGAGCGCGCGATGGTCGACGACGAGAGCACCTGGGCTGAGCCGCGCAACCCCTACTTCCGCTACTGGGACGACGAGGACACGGCGCGCATGATACTCGCCGAGTTCGGGCTTGACCCCGACAGCGGCCACATCATCAACGGCCACACTCCCGTCAAGGCCAAAAAGGGAGAAAGCCCGGTCAAGGCCGGCGGCAAGCTGTTCGTGATAGACGGCGGCTTCTGCAAGGCGTACCAGAAGACCACGGGCATCGCCGGCTACACGCTGATCTACAGCTCCCACGGCATCCGGCTCAAGAGCCACCGCCCCTTCGAGGGCATTGCAAGGGTGCTCAGCGACAACGCCGACATGGAGAGCGACAGCGTCTCCATAGAACAATTCCCCCGCCGGCGCTACATAGCTGACACCGACGAGGGAGTGACGCTCCGCCGCAGGATAACCGCCCTGCGCGAGCTGCTTGAGCTCTACCGCAGCGGAGAGCTGTCTCAGTTCTGAGCCGTATAAAAACGTTAAAAGGCCGCCCTGTCCGGGCGGCCTTTTAAACGACTTACATCGCGTTGAGCTTCTGAGTCATGGTGCTCTTTTTGTGCGCGGCGTTGTTCTTGTGGATGAGTCCCTTGGCCGCAGCGCGGTCGACGGACTTGACAGCAACTTTATAGGTGCTGGCAGCTGCCTCCTTGTTGCCCTCGGCTACTGCCGCATCGAACTTCTTCATGACGGTCCTGAGCGCGGTCTTGCGCGCACGGTTGCGGGCGTTCTCCACCTTGCTCTTGGCGTCACGCTTCATAGCAGACTTGATATTGGGCATGCTCTATTTGCCACCTCCTCCTATAAAATTACGTGGTTATGCACTCACGGACTGTTATTTTACCATCTGGCTTCACAAAAATCAAGAGCTTTTTGACTTTTTCCCGACGGATTTTGAATAAGCCCGGCCTCAAAACAAAGAATATACAGCATCTTGTGTTTGAAAGGGCTGAGCGCACTATGACTGGAAAATTCCGCACCGACCTCGCCGCCGAAATGCGCGAAAACGCCGGCTCAGGCGAGCTTCTGGGCGTCCGCGCCGGCGAGTGGCAGACCCGCGGCTTTGACGTCACCCGCGTGGACATACTCGATGAGCGGGGCGTTGAGAAGTTATGTAAACCTGTTGGCAGCTATATCACAGTCTCCGCCCGCGCCCTGGCTGAGCGCAGGCCGGAGTCCTTCGCCGACGGGGCGCAGACCCTCGCCGAGCTGCTGCGCGAACTGCTGCCGAAGCCGGGCGAGCTGACTTTGGTTGCCGGACTGGGCAACGCGGCCATGACGCCCGACGCGGTCGGGCCGCTGGCGGTGGAGTACACCCTCGCCACCCGGCACCTCAAGCGCACCATGCCGCAGGACTTTGCTGGACTGTCCCCCGTCTGCGCCGTTCGCCCGGGAGTGCTCGGCACTACGGGCATCGAGAGCGCCGAGATGATAAAGTCCGTCTGCGAGCGCGTGGCCGCAGTGCAGGTCATAGCCATAGACGCCCTCGCCGCCGCGTCGCTGGACAGGCTCTGCGCCACGATACAGCTCACCGACGCGGGTATCGTCCCCGGCTCCGGCGTGGGCAACGACAGAGCCGCGCTCAGCCGTGAAACGCTAGGCGTGCCCGTCATAGCCATCGGCGTGCCGACAGTGGTAGACGCCGCTGCGTTCTCGGACGAGGAGGCCGCGAAGGGGATGTTCGTCACGCCGCGAGACATAGATGCCTCCGTGCGCTCGTTGGCGAAGCTCATAGGCTACGCCGTGAATCTCGCGCTGCACGACGGGCTGACAATAGCAGACATTGACCTGCTCAAGAGCTGAGGTTTCACGTGAAACCTCAGCGGGGCTGACAGAATGTTTAACGTGAAACATGTTGAAACGCAAGGCCAATCCTGCTATAATACGAGGTACAGAAAAGAGGGATGACATGGGCAAGATCATAGCTGTCGCCAATCAGAAGGGCGGCGTGGGCAAGACGACGACCTGCATCAACCTGGTCGCTGCCCTGAAAAAACGCAACCGCAAGGTGCTGCTGGTCGACTGCGACCCGCAGGGCAACAGTACATCGGGCATGGGCGTCTCCAAAGACCGGATGCCGAACGTATACGACCTGCTGGTGCGCGGAACCGCTCTGGCGGAGTGCATAGAGCAGACGCCCTACGGCGACGTTCTTCCCGCCAACCGCGAGCTGTCCGGCGCGACCGTGGAGCTTGTGGACATGCAGGCGCGGGAATACGTGCTGAAGACCGCACTTATCCCGGCACGGGAGCTGTATGACTACATATTTGTGGACTGCCCACCCTCGTTGGAACTGCTGACCGTCAACGCGCTGGCCGCGGCGGACAGCGTGCTCATCCCTGTGCAGTGCGAATACTACGCGCTGGAGGGCATAGCGGACTTGATGACCACCGTGAAGCTGACGAAGCGCACCTTCAACCCGGAGCTTGAGGTGCAGGGCATAGTGCTGACGATGTACGACTCCCGCACCAACTTCTCTGAGCAGGTGGCCGCAGAAGTGGAGAAGTTTTTCGGCAACAGCGTGTACAAGACGCGCATACCGCGCGCGGTGCGTATAGCCGAAAGCCCCAGTCACGGCATGCCTGTGATAAAGTACGACAGGATGTCGCGCGGGAGCAGAGCTTACCTGCACCTGGCGGATGAGCTTATCAGGAGGGAGGAGTGAACTTGGCAGCCAAAAAGGGACTTGGAACCGGCCTGAATGCCCTGTTCGGCGAGGCGGAGAAGGACGACAGAGAGGAAATCCAGCAGCTGCCCATTTCCCGGGTGGAGCCGAGGGAAGGCCAGCCCAGGACAAACTTCGACGAGGCCAGCCTCCAGGAGCTGGCGGACTCCATTCACGAGTACGGAATGATCCAGCCGATAACCGCGCGCAGGCTGGACTCGGGCTACTATCAGATAATCGCCGGCGAGCGCCGCTGGCGCGCGGCCAGAATGGCCGGCCTGCGCGAAGTACCGGTGCGCGTGATAGAGGCGGACGACCGCCTGGCCACCGAACTGGCGCTGGTCGAGAACCTGCAGCGCGAGGACTTGAACCCCGTGGAAGAAGCGCTTGGATACAAGACGCTGATAGAGGAGTACGGCCTGACGCAGGACGAGGCCGCAAAACGAGTGGGAAAGTCGCGCCCGACGGTCACCAATGCACTGCGCCTGCTGACGCTCGCGCCCGAGGTGCAGCAGTTTGTGGAACAGGGACTGCTTTCAGCCGGACATGCCCGCGCATTGGTGGGCATAAGGCCGGAGGAGGCGCAGATAGACGCCGCGCGCAGCGTCATAGCCAACGGGCTCTCCGTCCGCCGCACAGAACAGCTTGCCGCCAAGCTGATGCGCGAGCCGAAACCGGCCGAGCCAGAGGACGAGATACGCGTGGACTACGCCGCCGAGGTCACCAAGCGCCTGGAAAAAGCGCTGGGACGCAAGGTGAAGCTCACCGAAAACGGAAAACGCGGCAAAATAACGCTTGAATACTACAGCGCCGACGACCGCGAGCGTCTTATCGAGCTGCTCGCGGCGCTGGAAAACAAATAAATTGTGAGGGAAATGCTATGCTTGATATAAAGTTTGTACGTGAAAACCCCGAGCTTGTAAAGGAAAACATAAAGAAGAAGTTCCAGGACGAGAAGCTGCCCCTGGTCGACGAGGTCGTAGAGCTGGACGCCAAGCAGCGCGCCGCCATAACCGAGGCCAGCGAACTTCGCGCCCAGCGCAACGCGCTGAGCAAGCAGGTCGGCGCTCTGATGGGTCAGGCGAAGAAAGACCCCAGCAAGCTGGCCGAGGCCGAGGCGATTAAGGCTCAGGTCAAGGCTCAGGCCGACCGCCTCGCCGAGCTGGAGGCTCAGGAGGCCGAGCTGGAGGAGAAGGTGCGCGCCATCATGCTGCGCATCCCGCAGATGATAGACCCCAGCGTGCCGATAGGCCCTGACGACAGCCACAACGTCGAAGTCCAGCGCTTTGGCGAGCCTAAGGTGCCCGACTTTGAGATACCTTACCACACCGAGATAATGGAGTCCTTCGGCGGCATCGACCTGGACAGCGCCAGGCGCGTGGCCGGCAACGGCTTCTATTACCTGGTCGGCGACATCGCCCGCCTGCACGAGGCCGTTCTGGCTCGCGCGCGCGACTTCATGATAGACAAGGGCTTCACCTATGTCATCCCGCCCTTCATGATACACGGCGCCGTGGTAGAGGGCGTCATGAGCTTCCCCGAGATGGACGCCATGATGTACAAGATAGAGGGCGAAGACCTCTACCTCATCGGCACCAGCGAGCACAGCATGATAGGCCGCTTCAAGGACCAGATCCTTGCGGCGGAAGACCTGCCCCAGACCCTGACCAGCTACTCCCCCTGCTTCCGCAAGGAGAAGGGCGCGCACGGCCTGGAGGAACGCGGAGTTTACAGAATTCACCAGTTCGAGAAGCAGGAGATGATAGTCGTCTGCAAGCCCGAGGAGAGCATGGACTGGTACGAGAAGATGTGGCGCTACAGCGTGGAGCTGTTCCGCAGCTTCAACATCCCCGTCCGCCAGCTCGAGTGCTGCTCCGGCGACCTGGCCGACCTGAAGGTCAAGAGCTGCGACATCGAGGCATGGAGCCCGAGGCAGCAGAAGTACTTCGAGGTCTGCTCCTGCTCCAACCTGGGCGACGCCCAGGCTCGCCGCCTGAAAATACGCTACCGCGGTGAAGACGGAAAGACCTACCTCGCCCACACGCTGAACAACACCGTCGTGGCTCCGCCGCGTATGCTGATAGCCTTCCTGGAGAACAACCTCAACGCGGACGGCACCGTCGACATCCCCGAGAGCCTGCGACCCTACATGGGCGGCAAGGAGAAGCTCATACCCATAAAGAAATAACGCAAATTATATAAAGGAGACCTGTAAATGTCAATCAAAGTAATCCCTGAAGATCCCAAGATGCGTGAGCTTATCGAGGAGGTCATGCTCAAGGTGCGTGAGCAGAAGTACACGCCCGAGCAGCTCTGCGAAGTCCGCCGCGTTATCGACGCCCAGCACTTCTACTGGTGGTGCATGGACATGAAGCGCGAGGAGTGGGCCGGCAGCGACCTGTTCACCGAGGACTTCAGCTACTACTGCTTCGGACCTCAGAAGGTCACCGGCAAGGAGCAGGCGGAGCGCAGCAAGCACGTCAACGCCAACATGGCCACCACCCACATGGGTCACCAGCCCCTGGTCTGGCTGATGGACGAGAACAACGCCCGCGCCATCTTCATGTACGAGGATCACAACATGTACAAGGACGACGGCACGCTGGTTCGCGGCTGGGCCATCTACATCGACGACTTCGTCCGCGGCGAGGACGACAAGTGGCGCATGAAGACCCTCCGCCTCAACTACCTCAAGATGGACGGCAGGTACAGAATGTGATCTGCGCCGCATAAGCGCAAAGAGTTTGGGGGAGCCTCCGGGGCTCCCCCAATTTCAATTCCGGCCAAGCGGAGGTGAAAAGCGTGTTCATAAGCGCCAGCCGGCGGACAGACATCCCCTCGCACTACTCTGAGTGGTTCATGAACCGCATACGCGCCGGATTTGTGCTCGTGCGCAATCCGGTAAATCCCAGGCAGGTCAGCCGGGTGAGCCTCTCTCCTGACGTGGTGGACGGCATCGTGTTCTAGACGAAGAATCCCATTCCCATGCTGGACAAGCTGGACGAGCTGAGCGGATATATGTACTGCTTCCAGTTCACGCTGAACGCCTACGGCTCGGAGGTGGAGAGGGGAATTCCGCCCAAAAACGCGCAATTAGTGGACGCTTTCAGGCGATTATCCGACAAAATCGGCCCCGAGCGCGTTCTTTGGCGCTACGACCCCATATTCGTCAGCGGCAAGTACACGGTGGAATACCACCTCAGATACTTTGAAGCCCTCGCCCGGCGGCTGGCCGGTTACACCGAGCAGTGCACCATGAGCTTCCTCGACGTCTACGGCAACACCGCGCGCAACATGGCGCCGCTGCACGCGCACACGCCCTCGGAGCAGGAGCGCGCCGTGCTGGCGGCGGGTCTCGCGGAAATAGCGGCGGGCTACGGCCTTCGGCTCAGGAGCTGTGCCGAGCCGGACAGCCTGCGCCGCTACGGCATAGAGCCGGCGAGCTGCGTGGACGCCAGGCTCTTTGAAAAGCTGCTCGGCTGCCGCCTGGACGCGGGCAGGGACGCCGGTCAGCGCCCGCACTGCGGCTGCGCCGGGAGCTTAGACTGTCAAAAAAGGCTCTCGACGGCCTTTTTTGACAATAAAGTCCCCCGGCCGCGAGCGGCCGATGGAGACCAACACTGCGCTCTGCGCCTCGGTTGTCCGCCAAAGGCGGACAATTCGACGCTCGCTTCGCGAGAAGTATTTTCGGCGACGTACACGCCGCCGCCGAAAATGAT
>UQQF01000071.1 GCA_900543085.1 uncultured Eubacteriales bacterium
TTTCGCTGCTCCTCCTCTCCCGATGAGTGCGATTCGCACTCATCGGGAACCCGAAAATGATCTCAGTCCCTTTCGCGCCCATGGGGCGCGAAACTCTGCGAGGCTCTTTTACAAGCTGACTCCCCGTCAACTTCGGTTGACGGGGAGTTTTTCGCGCCTGACGCTTACCGCTATCACATGTATTCATCCCTGGGCAGCATGGGGAGTATCTTGGCGGCGATGCCGCCGGTGTCGGAGACGTCAATCTGCGCAAAGCTCGGCTCAGCGCCCAGCCCGGCCGAGCCGGGGTTGACGATAGTCATGCCGGCGGCGTAGTCGATGCGCGCGATGTGCGTGTGCCCGTAGAGCACCAGCTGCGCGCCGGAGAAGTGCGCGGCGTTGAGCAGCGAGTCCATCGTGCTCTTGACGTAGTAGCGGTGCCCGTGCGTGGCAAAGACCTTGACCGACAGCGCGAAGAACTCCAGCGTGTCGGCCTCGCGGCTGGCAAAGTCGCAGTTGCCGGGCACGGCGTAGAGCGGCAGGTCGGGGAACGCTTCCGCAAGCACGCGCGAATCGCGCATGTGGTCGCCCAGGTGGACGAGCATATCCGGCTGAACGCGGCGGACGGCCTGAGCCAGAAGCTCGGTGCGCCCGTGCGTGTCTGAAAATACGGCCAGTCTCATTGGACAGGCACCTCCTGGATCCCGGGGCATATACTGCACTCGAAGGGGATAATGTTTTAATATCTGTCTGAGCCGCCTCGGCGGCGGAATGGAGGATGGCTATGGACATTGAGAAGTTCGCAAGCAGTCTGGACGAGGGGATGCGCGCCAAGCTCGACGCGCTGTCGCAGACGAACGAGGCCAGGGCGCTGTCGGAGCTGTTCAGCGACGCCGAGCTGGCGCGCGCGTCCCAGTCCGGCGACGAACAGGCGCTGCGCTCGATACTCAAGCGCGTGCTGGCCACAGGCGAGGGAAAACGCCTGGCGCAGATGCTGGGCGACGCGATGAAATAAGGAGAGGGGAGGGGCGCGCATGGACGGCCTGGAAGATAAGCTCAACGCCATATTGTCCGACCCGGACGCCATGGGGCGCATCTCGGAGATGGCCAAGTCGCTCTTTGGGGAAAAGGGCGGGGAGCCGGGGGAGATCAGCTCCGGCGACGAGTCGCTTTTAAAGCGCGCCGCGGGGCTGCTGCGCGGCAGCTCCATGCGCGCGGACGAGTCGGCGGTGTTCGACGCGCTGCGCCCCTTCCTCTCCGACGAGAGGCGCGCGAGGCTCGACCGGGCAATAAAAATCGCGCGCCTTGCCTCGCTGGCGCGCATGGCCGGAGAGCTTGCCGACCTGGGAGGTGAGGGAGACGTATAACCGCTACAACGGCAGCACGGGGCAGTTCATACGCCTGCCCGAGCCGTTTGACGAGCGAGAGCGCGAACACACTACATACGCGCCGCCGCGCGCTCCGGAGCCGCCTCCGACCCGGGATGGCGCAAGGCCGGAGCCGCCCCGCGAGCAGCGCCGGCCTCCCGGCGGCAGCGCTCCGCCGCATCGACCCGGCCAGGCGCCGCCTTCGCGCCCCGGAAGGCCGCAGAACAGGCCGCAGAGCCCCCGGCCTCCGATGCAGTCCGGGGGCGAAGGCTCGCTTGAGCGGCTGCTGAGCGGCTTCGGAGGAGCGCTCAGCGGCCGGCTGGGCAGCCTGAACACGGAGGATCTGCTGCTCCTGGCCATCGTGTACCTCATGTACCGCGAAAACGGCGACAAGCAGCTGCTTGTCGTGCTCGCCGCGCTGCTGCTGTTTTAGCTCTCCGGAGCCTCAAACAGGCTCTCGTCTGGGCTGCCCAGCTCGAAGGTGGTGGCGTCCATGCGGTAGATGAGGCTGCCGTCGTATGTCTCCGCGCCCATCAGCAGACCGCTGCCGACGGCGACGTATATCACGTTGATGTATCCGGTTTCGGGGTCTGTGTAGCGGCAGTGTATGCAGTCTATGCCGCTGTACTGCTGGTACCCGGCCGAAAGTATGTTTTCGACGGGGACATCCAGCACGTCCTCATAGGTGATGGAGCGCATCCAGGCGTCGGCGCTGCCGGAGTACGGCTCGGCGTATACGCCGGAGATGGAGTCGCTCCAGATATACAGCATACCGTCGGACACCAGCACGTTGCGGGTGCTGCCGCCTATGGCGGAGCGTATGCGCGTTCTGCCGCCGCTGACCCAGACCTGCAGCTCGCTCGTGGAGCTGCCGCCGTCCCAGAAGTCCTCGATGGTCACGGTGCAGGAATAGCTCTCCGCCCTGTTCAGCTCGGCCAGCACGGACTGGATGTTTTCAGTCGTCAGCTCGGCCAGGTCGTAGCCGGGCGCGGGCGTGGCCTCGACTCCGCCGCTCTCGCCCGGGGTGGGGAGGGCGACGTGGCTGGTCTCCACGCCCTGACCCATGAAAAACAGCGCGTAGATTATGACTGCCGCGGTCAGAGCCAGCAGCAGTATTATGAGAAGTCTGGTGCGCTTCTTCATACCGGCCTGAACTCCTCGGGGGGCTCGTCCCTCAGCTTGTACACGTACTCGATCGCGTCCGCTATTCGCCGGGACGCCCTGCCGTCGCCGTAGGGGTTGACGGCCTGAGCCATGCGCCGGTACTCGTCCGCGTCGTTCAAAAGCTCCGTGGCGAGGCGGAGGACGGTATCCCTGTCCGTTCCAGCGACCTTGACGGTGCCGGCCTCGACGGCCTCGGGACGCTCGGTCTCGCTGCGCAGCACCAGCACGGGCTTGCCCAGCGCGGGAGCCTCCTCCTGGAGCCCGCCGGAGTCGGTCATGACCATGTAGCTCCTGGCCATCAGCCGGTGCATGTCCACGGCGGAGAGCGGCTCAATGAGCGCGATGTTCCCGACGCCGCCCAGCTGCTCGCGCGCGGCCTCGCGCACGACGGGGCTGAGGTGCACGGGGTAGACCACGAGTATGTCAGGGTTCTCCAGCGCGAGCGCGCGCACGGCGGAGAAGATGTTCCGCATCGGCTCGCCGTAGTTCTCGCGCCTGTGGCAGGTGAGGGTCACTATGCGCCGGCCGGTGAAGTCCAGCGCGTTCAGCTCGTCCGAGGCGAAGCCCTCGCCGTGGGCGGTGTAGGCCAGGGCGTCTATGACCGTGTTGCCGGTGACAAAAACGCCGCCCTCCACGCCTTCGCGGCGCAGGTTCTCGGCGTTGCGCGCGGTGGGCGCGAAGTGCAGCGTGCACAGTTGGCCGGCGAGGCGGCGGTTCATCTCCTCCGGCCACGGCGACCAGCGGTCGAACGTGCGAAGCCCGGCTTCGACGTGGCCGCAGTTGATCTTGGCGTAGAAGGCCGCCAGCGCGGCGGCAAAGGTGGTCGTCGTGTCCCCGTGGACAAGCACGAGGTCGGGCTTGGCGGACTCGAACACGCCGCCCAGCCCATCCAGCACGCGCGTGGTTATCCCGGCGAGCGTCTGCCCGCTCTGCATGACGTTAAGGTCATAGTCCGGGCGTATGCCGAAGGCGTCCAGCACGCCGTCGAGCATCTCGCGGTGCTGAGCCGTGACGCACACCTGGCTGTCTATGCCCTCGCGGCGGGCGAGCTCCAGCACCAGGGGCGCCATCTTTATCGCCTCCGGGCGCGTGCCGAATATGCTCATGACTTTAAGCTTCGTCATTGTGCTTCTCCTTGTGGTGGTGCAGCCCGTGGCTCTCCTCCACGCCGTCCAGGTTGGGGTCGACGGGCGGATGGTACTTGTGCCCGCGCAATGTGCGCTCGATGTAGATGCCGATGGCGACGGCGGCCAGCGCGGCCACGACTATCAGCCAGGTGCGCACAGCGCCGTCCGTGGCGAGCACCACGGCGCACAGGCCGAGTATCGCGGACAGCGAGTAGAGTATCGCCACGGCCTGCTTCTGGCTCAGACCCATGTCTATCAGCCTGTGGTGCAGGTGGCCGCGGTCGGGGTGCATGGGGCTCTGCCCTCGCAGTATGCGGCGGAAAAAGGCGCACACCGTGTCGAAAAGGGGCAGGAACAGGGCGAGTATGGGCACTACGAACGTGACCAGCGCATAGGTCTTGAACATGCCCACGACGGACACCGTGCTCAGCACGTAGCCCAGCAGCAGCGAGCCGGTGTCGCCCATGAAGATGCGCGCGGGGTTGAGGTTGTAGGGCATGAAGCCCAGGCAGGCGCCCATGAGCGCGGCCAGCAGCAGGGCGACGTCGCCCTCGCTCACCAGCAGGGCGACGACGAACATGGTCGTGCTGGCGATGGTGCTCACGCCGACGGCCAGGCCGTCCAGTCCGTCTATCAGGTTGACGCTGTTCGTGATGCCGACGATCCAGAGTACCGTCACCGGTATGGCCAGCCAGCCGAGGAACAGCAGCTCGTTGTCGGAAAAAATATTGGGGTTTGAGAAGAACTCGATGACCACGTCGTGCGCGACGGCGATGACCGCCGCGGCTATCTGCACCAGCAGCTTTATCCATGCGCGCAGATTGACAACGTCGTCGATAGCGCCGCAGGCGACTATCAGCACCGAGCCGAGCAGGATGCCGCGCACCTGCCTGGTGATGTCCGAAAACAGCACTACGCTGAGCAGGAAGCCCAGGAATATGGCCAGCCCTCCCATGCGGGGGATGGGGTGGTCGTGTACGCGGCGCTTCCCGTCAGGGACGTCTATGGCGCCCATTTTTGTTGCAAAGGCCTTGACCACCGGCGTGGCCGCAAAGCTTATGGCGAAAGCTATGGCGACGGCGAGCAGTATCCTCACCCACAGCTCCAGATTGAGCAGCATATCTGAATAACACTCCTAAAGAGGTCTTTTTTACGGCGTCCGGCACGGCGGGGTGCATCGGCGCCGCGGGAGCTCCCCTTTCGGCGGGAAAGGGAAGCTCCCGGAAACGGCAGAGTCACGCTCCGCCGCAGGTTATCTGGCCACGAAGCCGAGCTTCTTGTAGACCTTGCGCAGGGTCTTCCAGGCCACGCCGTAGGCCTTCTCGGCGCCCATGCGGTACACGCTCTCGAGATAGGCCTTGTCCTTGAGCATGCGGTGGGTCTCCTCCTGGATGGGACGGAGCATCTCGACCACGGCTTCGCCGACGGCGGTCTTGAACGCGCCGTAGCCCTTGCCGGTGAAGTCGGCCTCGACCTGCTCGAAGCTCTCGCCGGTGCAGGAGGAGTAGATCTGCATGAGGTTGGACACGCCGGGCTTGTTGGCCGGGTCAAAGCGCACGCAGTTCTCGCTGGTGTCGGAGTCGGTGACGGCGCGCTTGAACTTGCGCATGATGTCCTCCGGCTTCTCCAGCAGGTGCACGCAGCCGTTGGGGTCCTTCTCGGACTTGCTCATCTTGCTGGTCGGGTCCTGCAGGCTCATGATGCGCGCGCCCACGCGGGGGATGTACGCCTCGGGCACCTTGAAGGTCTCGCCGTAGACGTTGTTGAAGCGTATGGCCACGTCGCGCGTCAGCTCGACGTGCTGCTTCTGGTCGTCGCCGACGGGGACGAAGTCGGCCTGGTAGAGCAGGATGTCGGCCGCCATGAGCGCGGGGTAAGTGAACAGGCCGCCGTTTATGTTGTCGGCATGCTTGGCGCTCTTGTCCTTGAACTGCGTCATGCGGCTGAGCTCGCCGAACATGGTGTAGCAGTTGAGCACCCAGCCGAGCTCCGCGTGGCAGGGGTTGTGGCTCTGCACAAAGAGCGTGACCTTGTCGGGGTCGAGGCCGCAGGCGATGTACTGCGCAAGCTGCTCCATAGTGCGGCGGCGCAGGTCGGCGGGCACCTGGCGCACGGTTATGGCGTGCATGTCCACGATGCAGTAATAGGCCTCATAGTCGTCTATCATGTCGACCCAGTTCTTTATGGCGCCCATGTAGGAGCCGAGGGTCAGGTCACCGGACGGCTGTATGCCCGAGAACATTATTTTTTTCTCTGCTACTTTCTTTTCTTCCATGACGAACATCCTCTTTAAACGTGATTACGGTTCCCGCCGGGGGCGAGAGGGCGGGCGGCCGGCCCGCCCTGTCGGTTGCGAAATAGCTAGTTATTTGCCGAGGCCGCAGTCGGCGGCGAGCTTGGCGAAGGCGCCCAGGCTGCGCTTTATCATGTCTCCGCTGACGCAGTAGGCCAGGCGGACATAGCCGGGGGTGCCGAAGTTGCTGCCGGGGACGAGCAGTATGTTGTAGCTCTTGGCCTTGGCGACGAACTCCGCCTCGTCTATCGGGGTCTTGACCCACATGTAGAAGGCGCCGGCGGGGTAGGCGCACTCAAAGCCCAGCTCGTGCAGGCCGTTGTAGAGCAGCTTGCGGTTGGCGTCGTACTTGTCTATGGCGGTGCTCTCGTTCAGGCAGCGCGCGACGGTCAGCTGCATCAGGCTGGGGGCGTTGACAAAGCCGAGCATACGGTTGGCGACCACGGAGGCATCGAATATCAGCTTGCCCTCGGCGATGTCGCCGGGGATGACGAGATAGCCGATGCGCTCGCCGGGGAGGCTCAGGCTCTTGGACCAGGAGTAGCCGACGATGCAGTTGGCCATGCAGTTGGGCATCCAGGGGACTTCCACTCCGTCGTACACCAGCTCGCGGTAGGGCTCGTCGGACACGACATAGATGACGGTGCCGAACTCCCTGCCCTTTTCAAGCAGGACGTCGCTGAGCTTCTTCAGCAGCTCGGCGGGGTAGACGACGCCGGTGGGGTTGTTGGGGTTGTTCAGGATTATGGCCTTGGTCTTGGGGGTGATGGCCTTGGCGATGGCGTCCACGTCGGGGACGAAGCCCTCGCTCTCGCTGGCGGGGACGACCACGACCTTGCCGCCGGGGGTGGTGATGTAGTTGTTGTACTCAAAGAAGTACGGGCTGATGCAGATGACCTCGTCGCCGGGGTTGAGCAGCGTGGTCATGGTGACGCACAGTCCGCCCGCCGCGCCGACGGTCATGATGATGTTGTTCTCGTCATAGGCAGTGCCGAAGCGCGCGTTGAGCGAGTCTGCCACGGCCTTGCGGACCTCGGGATAGCCGGCGTTGGCCGGATAGCCGTGGACGTACATGGGGTCGTCGTTGGTGATGATATCCACTATGGCGTTCTTTACGGCCTCGGGGGGAGCAAAGTAGGGGTTGCCGATGGAGAAGTCAAAGACGTTCTCTGCGCCGTATTCCCTGGCGAGGCGCTTGCCTTCCTCAAACATGGCGCGGATGGCGCTGCCGCCCGCGGCCATTTTGGCCATTCTCTCAGAAATCATTTCTCATACCTCCTAAGCTTCAGCATAAGATAAGTCCACGTCCCGGACTAGGGCATATCTGGGGGTATTCTAACACATATGCGCGCCGAATGCAATGGAACTTGACAAAGCGGTGCCTAAAATATAATATAGTGGGAGCCAAAAGGCAATACTTTGTCGAGAGGGATAACATTGAAGGACGCAAAATGGTTTGAAGATATGGAGTCGCGCATACCGCGCGGCGAGGTGCGCACGCGCTTCGCGCCCAGTCCCACGGGATACATGCACGTCGGCAACCTGCGCACCGCGCTGTACACCTACCTGATCGCCCGCG
>UQQF01000072.1 GCA_900543085.1 uncultured Eubacteriales bacterium
CATGCCCATGATGGTATTTTGTTGGCCCAGGAGTTTTTGTTGTTTCTCAACTCCGTTCTCCCCTTTCAGAGAATAATACAACATAAGCTAATGTCATTATACTCCCGGGGGCTTTAATAAAAAGTATGAAGTTTCTTCATACCTTGCTTTGGCTCCCCAATCGCCGAAAGCAGCCTTTTCCAGTACGAAATGCGCGAAAAAAACAGACGGAACCGCCAAAAATGCGGTTCCGCCCAAACTTCTGAATGGCGTTATGATTCCAAAACCATGCCCACGTGCGGTATGCCGTCCTCGTCGAATTCGTCCGTGCAGCGGATGAACCCGGCCTTCTCGTAAAAGCCCTGGGCGTAGCTCTGCGCCTCTATGCGTATCCGCTGCGCGCCCAGCTCCCGCCTTGCCGCCTCGATGCCGGAGGCGAGCACACGCGCGCCCAGGCCGAGTCCGCGCCGCGCGGCTATCACGCGGCCTATGCCCACGGCGTCCGCAAACTGCACGCCCTCGGGCAGCACGCGCAGATAGGCGGCTATGCCGTCCTCGTCCGAGAGGAAGACGTGCAAAGCGTCCGGGTCCTTCCCGTCGAGGTCGGGATACGCGCACTTCTGCTCGACCACGAACACGTCCACGCGCAGCTTCAGCACTGCGTACAGCTCGTCGTTCGTCAGCTCGGAAAAGCGTTTCACGCTCAAAGTCATAAAATCACCCCGGCCAATAATACCACGCTTCGCCGCGCCTTGCAATCACCGCCCAAACCGGCTGTCGAGCGTGAAGCTCTCTATGGCCATGCGCGCCGTCGCTCCGTCGGAGGCAATTTCCGTGTCCTCACTGTTAGTGACGGCCTCGTCCCAGCTGGCCGTCAGCAGCCAGTGCGAGCCTTCGTCTATGGGCACCGTGCGCCGCAGGGTGTGCACCCCGCCGTCCACGCTCTCGACCGTCTCGTCGCGCGCGCCGGACTCCACGCGCTCCACCGTGAGCGTGGAATTGCTATTGGGATATTTGCTGCCGTAGACCCAGCGAACTCCCGCCTCGGAATCAGACTCCTCTCCCCAACGGCCTATCGGCAGGTAGAGATACCAGCCGTTGCCGTCCATGCGGCGCACGGGGAAAAATACGTATTCATAACCTGCTTCGTTTATGCGCTCCGTCCAATCCAGGACGCACAGCGGGTAGTCCAGGCCGTTGGTGGCGACGTACCAGTCGTACAGCAGCTCGTCCGGGTTGCCCACATAACCCTCGGAGTAACCCAGCGCCTGCGCCATGTCCTCGCCCTGCAGCAGTATGTCACAGCTCCCGTCGCTGTAGCGGATTGCCGTGAAGTTCTGCTCGCTGCTGCCCAAATGCCAGTAGTTCTCCGGCTCGTATTGCATCTGCTTGACCGGGCTTACCATCTCGGCCGGCTGGGCGTCCACGCTGTAGCTTATCATCAAATACCAGCTCTCCAGCGTGCCGCCGCCCGTAAGGCCGGTGACCTCGGCCAGCTTGCTGTAACCGGCCTGCGTGTCGAGCACGTTCGCCGTGCGCAGGACGCCTTCGGCGTCGTAGTATTCGACCGTATCCTGTCCGGCTATCAGCGCGTCTATGTACGCCTCCACGCTTTCGTACTGCCCAATTCTCACCGCCGGATTGGCGGCCGGGCTGACGTCCGCGACGGTGAAGCTGCCGACCATCTGCCGCAGGGCGTTCGGCTCCACGGCGGCGTAGGGGCTGATGTCGAGGTTGTCGCTGTTCCACTCGGCGGTTATCTCCCAGTGCGAGCGGTCATCTACCGGCACGCGGCGCACCACGGAGTGCTCCGGCGCGCTGTTGTGCTCGGTCGTACCCTCCCCGGCCGCGCCGGACACAAGCTCGACCGTGAGCGTGGAGCCGGTGCCGTAGGCCGAGCTGAACGTCCAGCTCAGACCGCTGCCGTCCGGGCTTCCGGAGTAGTTCCATAGGCTCACCGGCACGTAGATGTACCAGCCCTCACCGGCGAAAAGCCTGGCCGGGAAGCTGCCGAGGGTGTAGTCCCCGCCGTTTATCTCGTCCGTCCAGTCGGTGTACACCGTCGGGATGTCGAGGTTGTACTCCTCCACGTACCAGTCGTAGAGCTGCTCGGCCGGCGTGGCGTAGCTGTCGTAGGCATAACGCGCATCGTGCAGCACGTCATAGCTGCCGTCTGAGTGGCGCAGCGCGTAGACGCGCCTCTCCTCGAAGCAGTAGTAGTCCCCGTCCGTGAGCATTCCTCCGACGGGCATCACGTCCTGGCTGTCCACGTCGAGCCTGTAATAAATGCTGTACTCCCAGACCTCCAGCGTGCCCTCGGGCGCGAGGCCGGTGACCTCGCCCCGCGTTTCGCTCTCCACCCGCGCGTCCAGCACCCGGGCTTCGGCCATGCCCTGGCTCGAGGCGCTGGGGTATTCCACGGTGTCCGTGCTGCCGGCCACCTCGTCAAAATACTCGTCCATGGTCGCATACTCTCCGGACGCGGGCGCGGGCGTGCTCTCCAGGTACCAGCTCCTCATCTCCGCCACCGCGCCGTCGGTGCCGAGCGCCGCCAGATACACCTCGCTCACCTCCCGGTCGTGCAGGATCTCACAGCCGCCGTCCGTGGTCAGGGCGTAGACCAGGTGCATCTGAGTCACTTCGTATCCTCCCTGCGCGCCGGACGGCTCGGCGGCCGGGTCTGCCTCCAACCGGAACCGGAAGCCGTAAGACCAGACCTCCAGCGTCCCGTCGGGGCTGAGATAGGCGTCCTCGCCGAGCTTCTCCGCAGGCACCATTGTGGCCACGTCCCACCTGCCCTCGGCCTGCAAGCCCTCAGACGTGGTGTAGTATTCCACTGTCTCGGGCAGCGCGTCGAAGCGCTCGAGCACGTAGTCCTGCACGGTACCGTAACGGCCCGAGGCAGAGGGGTTCGCCGCGCAGCCGGCTATGACCAGGGCGCACACTGCCACGGCTATGCCCGTTATCCAGCGCCGCACGGGGCGCATGGCCGCCACGGCCTTTATCCTGCGCCGGGTGTCGTCTCCAAAGCTCAGCGACACTGCCAGCGCCGTGTGCCTCTGTGTGGCCATGTCCAGCAAGGTCTGGGCGTAGTCCGCCCGTGCGCCGTTTCCCAGGCGGCGGAGCGCCGCCTCGTCGCAGCTAGACTCCATGTCGCGCATCGCCAGAACCCAGGCCAGCCACACCAGGGGATTGAACCAGTGCAGGCACAGCGCCACATACGCCAGGGGCTTCATCAGGTGGTCGCCGCGCCGTATGTGACCTCTCTCGTGCGCCAGCACGCACTCGCGCTCGCGCTCGCTCAGCCCTTCGGGCAGGTAGATCCTCGGCCGGAGCATCCCGGCCACGAACGCCGTGTCTATCCTCCGCGAGACGCGCACGCGCCCCTCCAGCACGGCGGAGTCCCACAGCCTGACGCGCAGGCTCAGGTACGACACCAGCGCCCAGAGCAGCATCGCCGCCGCGACGATGACCCAAAGCCAGGCCAGCACGCCAATCCAGTCCACGCTTGCGCCCACGTCCTGCGGCGTCAGGCCGCCGGAGGGCGCAGTCACCGACGGAGCGAGAGAAGGCGCCGGCGCCGCGTCTCCGGGCGCGAGGCCGGGGATGGACTCCACATAGTTCACCGCCGTTACGCGCCCCGCAGCGCTCACCACCGGCGTGCGGCTCAGGTTCAGCACCGAGAACGCAGAGCCTATGGACACCGGGCAGAGCAGCCGGAACAGCACCACGCTCCACAGCGCATAGGAGCACCAGCGCGGCGCGCGTTTGAGCGCCAGCCTGGCCAGCACCACCACCAGTATGATCGCGCTCGCCGTCAGGCTCATGTTCACCGCAATCAGGAAGGCATCCGTCACATCGCTCACCCCCTCATCTTGCCTATCAGGTCTTGCAGCTCGTCTATCTCCTTCTTCGAGAGCTTCTTGCGCGAGGTAAAGGCCGCGAGGAATGCCGGCAGCGAGCCGTCAAAGGTCTCCTCCACAAAGTGCTCGCTGCGCGCGGAGTAGTAGTCCCCCCGGGAAACGAGCGCCGTCACCACTCCGTTCTCGCTTTTGAACAGTCCGCGCTCCCTCAGGCGCTTGAGCACCGTGTAGGTCGTGGACTTCTTCCAGCCGAACTCGCTCTCCGCGCGCCTGACCAGCTCGTTGGAGCCGACCGGCTCCAGCTCCCAGATTATATCCGCAAACCTGGCCTCCATCGCGCCCAGTCCAAGATCTCCCATGTGCGTCTCCTCCTTGGTCTACAATCTGTAGTCTCTAAGTTTAGTCTACAGCATGTAGTCCATATTGTCAAGAGTTTTTTAGTTGCCCGGCGGCGGCGCTTTCCCTTGCGTGCGCTCGCGCGGCTATGTTACAATGGCCTTGGGAGGCGAAAGAAATGAGAGACTTTGAAAAGGTATGCCCCATAGCCGTCGTACAGGCCGCCCCGGTCATGTTCGACGCCGCCGCGAGCGCCGAAAAGGCCGCGCGGCTCATCGACGAGGCGGCGGAGCACGGAGCAAAGCTCATCGTGTTCCCCGAGCTGTTCATCCCCGGCTACCCCTACGGCCTGACCTTCGGCTTCACGGTCGGGCACAGGGACGAGAACATGCGTCCGGACTGGGCGCGCTACGCGGCCAACTCGGTGCTGGTGCCGGGCGCGGAGCTGGACCTGCTGTGCTCGCGCGCCAGGGCGCACGGCGTCTGGGTGAGCATCGGCATCTCGGAGCGCGACGCCGTCACGGGCACGCTCTACAACTCCAACGCCTTCATAACGCCGGAGGGCGCTATACACTCCTGCCACCGCAAGCTCAAGCCCACAGGCTCCGAGCGCGTGGTGTGGGGCGACGCGGACAGGAGCTTTTTCCCCGTGGCCGAGACGCCCTGGGGCGTGATGGGCAGCATGATTTGCTGGGAGAGCTACATGCCCCTCGCCCGCGCGGCGCTGTATCAGAAGGGCGTGACGCTGTACATCTCGCCCAACACCAACGACAACGAGGAGTGGCAGGCCACCATCCGCCACATCGCGCTGGAAGGCCGCTGCTACTTCATAAACTGCGACACGTACTTCACGCGCGACATGTACCCCGACTGGCTGCACGCGCCCGCAGAGGTCGCCGCCCTGCCGGAGACCGTCTGCCGCGGCGGCAGCTGCATCGTAGACCCGCACGGGCACTACGTGACCGAGCCGCTCTGGGACTGCGAGGGCATCATCTACGCCGGGCTGGACATGGACGTCGTGCCCGCCAGCCGCATGGAATTTGACGCCTGCGGCCACTATTCGCGCCCCGACGTACTCAAGCTGAACGTTTTAGATATATAACGGAGGAACAATATGTCTTTTCCCTTTGACGTTTCAACATACCGCACATGCTCGCGCAGGCGCGTCGTGTTCGCGCGCGGCGGCATGGTCTGCTCCAGCCAGCCCCTGGCCGCCCAGGCGGGACTGGACGTGCTGCGCCGCGGCGGCAACGCGGTGGACGCCGCGATAGCCACCGCCGCCGCGCTCACGGTAGTGGAGCCGACCTCCAACGGCGTGGGCGGAGATGCCTTTGCTCAGATCTGGATGGACGGCCGGCTCTACGGCCTGAACAGCTCCGGCCCGGCCTGCGCGCTGGCGGACGCGGACTACCTCCGCTCGCACTTCGGCGCGGTGCCGGAGGAGGGCTGGTACTCCGTGAACGTGCCGGGCATCCCCGCGGCATGGGCGGAGGCCAGCCGCAAATTCGGCCGTCTCCCCTTCCCGGAGCTTTTCACCAGCGCCATAAGCTACGCCGAGGGCGGCTACCCCGTCGCCCCTGTCGTGGCGGAGCTGTGGCGCGAGGACTTCCGGCGCTTCCACCCGCTCAGGAACGAGCAGGTCTTCAAGCCCTGGTTTGAAAACTTCGCGCCGGAGGGCGCCCCGCCCAAGGCCGGCGAAACAGTCCTGCTCCCGCACCTGGCCGGCACGCTCCGCGAGCTGGCGGCCAGCGGCTGCGAGAGCTTCTACCGCGGCGAGCTGGCGCAAAAAATCGACGACTGGAGCCGCCGCTCCGGCGGCTGGCTGCGCGCCGACGACCTGGCCGCCTTCCGCCCGGAGTGGGTGGAGCCCATCGGCGTGGACTACCGCGGCTATCGGGTCTGGGAGCTGCCGCCCAACGGCCACGGCCTGGTCGTGCTCATGACGCTCGGCATACTCTCCGGCTTCGACCGGCTCGACGGCGGCGTCGAGAGCGTGCACCGCGCCATCGAGGCGATGAAGCTGGCCTACGCCGACGGCAAGCGCTACATAGCCGACCGGCGGTACATGCCCTGCAGCGCCGAGCAGCTGCTGGACGCCGGCTATCTCGAGTCCCGCCGCGCGCTGATAGGCCGCAGCGCACTGGAGCCTATGCCCGGCTCGCCGGACTGCGGCGGCACGGTGTACTTCTGCACCGCCGACCGCGACGGGAACATGGTCAGCTGGATACAGTCCAACTACAACGGCTTCGGCTCCGGCGTGGTGGTGCCGGGCACGGGCATAGCGCTGCACAACCGCGGCTGCAACTTCAGCCTCGACCCCGCCTCGCCCAACTGCCTCGCCCCCGGCAAGCGCTCCTATCACACGATAATCCCCGGCTTCCTCACCAAGGACGGCCGGGCGGTGGGTCCCTTCGGCGTCATGGGTGCGTTCATGCAGCCGCAGGGGCACGTGCAGGCGCTGATAAACATGCTCGACCTGGGCATGAACCCGCAGGAGGCGCTGGACGCGCCGCGCTGGCAGTGGACGGGCGGCAGGCGCATCGAGTTCGAGAACAGCTTCCCCGCGGACACCGTCTCAGCCCTGGCCGCGCGCGGCCACAACGTCGACGGCGGGGACAGCATAAACTTCGGCCGCGGCCAGATCATCTGGCGCGACGACGCCGGCACGCTCTGCGGCGCCACCGAGCCGCGCGCCGACGGCGGCATCGCCGCGTACTGAGCCGCGCCCGGGAACATTCCCGCCCCTTTACGCGTCACAGAGGCAAAGGAGGGATACCATGCGCAGCAGGAAGAAATACGCGCTCATAGCCGCGGCCTGCGTCGTGGTCATCGGCGCGGCGCTGCTCATATACGGCGCGCTCGGCCGAAAGCCGTTCAAGGGTCTGGAACCCGGGGAGATAGTCACGGCCAGCGTTACGCTCACCCCGCCCGACGTCACGCTCGCGGTGGAGGACACGGGCACGCTCTCGCGGCTGCTCGGCGACCTGGTGGTCTACCGCGGCGCCGGCGACAGCTATCGTGACTACGCCGGTCAGGGCGTGAAGTACACTCTCACGCTCGCCGACGGCACGGTGACGGAGGTCACGGCCTTCAACCCCTTCCTCATCATAGACGGCACGGCATACAAGACAAAGTACGCCCCGTGCGAGGCGCTCTCCCGCTTCGGCAACGAGCTTGCGTAAAGCCGCAGCGCGCACGCTAAGCAAACGCGCCCCCGTCGTCGCAAGCTGCATATCCTTCGCTTCGTCGTCGCAAGCTGCATATCCTTCG
>UQQF01000073.1 GCA_900543085.1 uncultured Eubacteriales bacterium
TTACTTGACCTCCTTGCCCTGCTGGATGCGTTTGATTTCCAGAGATTCCACGAAGGCCTGGAAGCGGGTGCGGAGCTGACCCGACGTCTTGGCGTTGTACGGACGGTCTATAGTGAGCACGGGGTGGCCGTATTCCTCATACTGTATATGGCTGGCCAGCGCGCGCTCAAAGCCCCAGAAGTCGCAGAACTTGACGTTCTCGTATATGATGCCGTCGGCGTCGTACTCCCTGGCCAGCCTGTCGGCAGTTTCGCGGCGCTGCTCTATCTTCTCATTCGACATGAAGCGCGGGCATTCGCTTGTGATGAGATAGTGGCGGCAGATCTGCCTGAGGGCGGGCTCCTCGTCATTGAGCTCTATGACCTCGCGGCCCGGGAACATACCGAAGCAGAAACGGTCGAAGCATATGAACGCGCCGGCCTCCTCGAGCATGCGGGTGAGGTTCGGGTCGTCGACCTCGCTGCCCACGATGCCTACGCGGCAGCGGTACCAGGGCTTGGGGTCGGGCTTGCGCTTCTTGATTTCCGCAAGGGTCTCCTGCAAATAGGGCAGTATCAGCTTCTGCGGGCAGACATAGCTGACCATGTTGATTATATGGAACTCGTAGCCGGTGATGGGCGGATTGGCGAGCTTGCGCATCTCGCTTATCTCGGTCATCACCTTACATAGCTCGTTGTGCCTTGCGACGGACTCGCGCAGCGCGGCGTCGGACACGTCCACGCCCAGCTTCTCGTGCATCGTGTTCAGGACGCGGTTCTGCATCTGGATCACGTAGTGGTCGAGCGTGTAGTCGGTGTACTTGTAGGGGATATCCGCGTGGGTGACAAAGAAGTTGGGCTTATCCACGCATTTCAGGAGCTCAATGTTCTCCATACAGCGGTTCATCTGCGCGCAGGCGTCCACGCCGCAGATGCCGTCGAGGAAGTTGTAGCCGCCCTCGATGGCGCGCTCGAGCAGGGCGCGGCAGTACTCGCACGTATAGTTGGACATGTAGTACGAGGCCACGTCGATGCTGCCCGTGTTGGGGGCGCGCATTCTCACCGAGAAGCAGTTGTCTACATTGAGCAGTACCTCGGGCATGTGATAGCAGGTGTAGCCCAGGGCGAGCATCCCCTCCTGCTGAGCCTGGCGGACAAGCTCGTTGTTCGCGTTCTCAAGCAGGTTCTCAAAGTAGATTAAATGCTTAAGGTCCTTCAAATGATTTCACACCTCACTTACAAGATCTCTATTTTGCGGAGCGCTTCCCTCACTCCGTAAAGTACTTTGCTGTCCTCGGGCAAGTCAAAGACGCTCTTGCCCTGTATGTCGTTGGCGGCCTGCTGTTCATCAGCGGGGATAAAGGCGAGTATTTCCACTTCCTTTATCGATATGTACTGATTCAGCTCCGGATTGGTGACGCGGTTGATGATGGCGCCGATATGCTCGTACATCACCAGCTCGTCGGCCACCTCCTTGATAGTCTCCGCCACGTGGGTACCCTTCCGGCTCTGGTCGGATATAAGTATCAGGTGACTGACCTTCTCCATGACGCGGCGCTGAATCTGCTCGATCCCGGCCTCGCCGTCTATCACGACGAAGTCGAAGTCCCCCGCCAGCATGCCCACAACCTCTTTGAGATAGGCGTTCACGCTGCAATAGCAGCCCTCGTTCTCCGGCCGTCCTATGGCCAGGAAGGAAAAGCCGTTCGTCTCCACCATCGTGTCAAAGATGCGGAAGCGCGACTCGTTGAGCATCTCTATCGCCTCGCGCGGCCTGCCGTCCTCTGCGCTTTTGATTACCGCACGGCGTATATCGTCGAGCGTGCTCGTGACCGTGACGCCCAGGGCGGTGGAGAGTCCCACGGCCGGGTCGGCGTCTATGGCCAGGACGCGGCACCCCGGCCTGTCCTCTGTCAGCACCCTCACTATCGTAGCGGCCAGCGAGGTCTTCCCCACCCCGCCTTTGCCTGCGAGCGCTATGATTTTCGCCTTGCGTTCATTCATACGCAGCCCCCCTTTACTCTAAAAGGCTTTGGAACGCTTGACAAAAGCTTAGCATACTTTCGGACATTTTACAAGATAAACTCGGCATTTTGAGAAATATTTTTGTAGGTTGTTTCAAAATCCTGAACTACTTTTCGACACTCGGCGCGCGCCTGGAGGTTTATATGCTTGATTATACGCGCGATGCGCTGTATAATGTACGCAAAAGGAGGGGATACCATGCTCCAACGTAAAACCATGCTGCACTTCGGCGAGCACTCCGGCGGCCATGAGCATGCCCACGAGCACGCCTGCCACCACGAGCACAGCCACGCCGACACACCCGAGCTGAGCTATGAGCAGACCGTTGCGCTCATGAGCTACATGCTCGAGCACAACCGCAGCCACGCCGACGAGCTGCACAATATAGCCCACGCCCTGGAGACTCAGGGCAAGCATGAGGCGGCCAACCTGGTCGGAGACGCGGTGCACTATTTCGGGCACTGCAACGACAAGCTGGAGGAAGCCCTCCGGCTGGTAAAAGGAGGCGAATGACCATGTGCCTGTCCGACGCATATGAACTGGTGGGCGGCGAGCGCAAGCCCCTGATGAACTACGTATCCGCCATCTCCGTCGAGGACGGGGTCGTAACTCTGACGGACATGCTCGGCGCGAGGAAGCTCGTGCCCGGCACGCTCAAGAGCGTTGACCTGACGAGCAACGTGATACTCATAGAGCCACGGGAGAGCGCGCAATGATGGAGCCAAGATTTATATTTCGCCTCACGTCCTACCACACAGACAAGCTGCTGCCCCAGGTCAGCCGCGCGCTGGAGCTGCGCAACGAGATAGTCTCCCGTGCAAAGTACCCCTTTCTCTGGAAGCGTAAGGACAAGCTGAAGGCCAAGGGGAAGGAGCGCCCCGCCCGCCCGTCAAAGAGCGGCGCCTACGACAAGACCGCAGGAAAGCTGCTCAAGGGCAAGGACGAGCTGCGCGCCAAGGACGACATCAGGATACTCTTTTACGACGAGGGCATGAAGACCCACGCCAGCTACATACCCTTCACCGAGTTCTATGGAGCCATCGAGACGAGGGACACTATAATGCTCATCTACGGTCCTCTGGTCACGCTTTTGCAAAAGCACGACCTGCTGGAGGGCGATCTGGGCGAGTTCCGCGAGATGCTCAAGGACGTACTGCCCAAGTATGTCGTGCTGTAGGAGCTATATGCAAGGAAGCCGGGGCACCAAAGGTGCCCCGGCTTCCGACGTCAAAGCGCTTTTTTCCGGCCGGCCTCAGGCGGCCGGTTTTTTACTGTTCTAGCCCGAACAGCCGCCGGGCGTTTTCGCTGCTTGCGCGCGCTATTGCCTCCACGCCGACGCCCTTGACCTCGGCTATCTTCTCCGCGATATAGCGCAGCTTGCCTGAGTCGTTGCGCTCTCCTCTGAACGGCACCGGCGGGAGATACGGACTGTCCGTCTCCAGCAGGATGCGGTCCAGGGGCGTTATCTCAAGCACCTCGAGCGCCTTCTTGGCGTTTTTGTAGGTCACCGGTCCGTCAAAGCCGAGGTACCAGCCGCGCCCGAGCAGCTGCTCCGCCATCTCGCGGCTGCCGGAAAAGCAGTGGAACACGCCGCGCAGGCCGCTGTACCGCCCGGTTATGTTCAGGCAGTCGGCGTGGGCTTCGCGGTCGTGGATTATGACGGGTTTGTTCAGCTCCAAGGCCAGTTCAAGCTGAGTTACGAACATATCGTACATAATTTCCTTGTGCTCTCTGTCCCAGTAGTAGTCCAGGCCGATCTCGCCTATCGCCACGCATTTGGGGTGCGAGGCCAGCTCCCTGACCACGGCCGGGGAGTACATGTCCCAGCTCTCCCACTCCTCGGGCTGCCAGCCGACGGCCGCGTAGACGAAGGGATACCGCTCGGCCAGAGCCAGCGCCGCCCGGGAGCTGGCCTCGTCGCAGCCGGGGTCTATGATATAGTCGATGCCCAGCGCCGGCATGGAGGAGAGCACCTCGTCACGGTCGGCGTCGAACTTGGAGCTGTCGTAGTGCGCGTGCGTATCGATAAACATCTTCTCACCTCATGTGCATTAAACCACAGATTCGCAGATAGTGCAAGTTGCCGGATTGATATTGGCGATTTGCTGTGCTAATATATGGGCATGAAAAGTCTCGCCCGATGGATAACAGACAAGTACATATGTCTGCTCCTGCTCGTCTTCCCTCTCTGGACGGGCTTCGACGGGTATGCGCAAATTACGCGCTGGAAGTTCATATTTTACGCTGTAATAACCGTGATTTGGGCTGTTTTGCTCATATTCTTCGCCGTTCGCAGCCGTGAGAAGCCGCGCTGTCCCAAGGCCTTCGCGGCGCTGCTTTCCGCGCTGCTCGCCTGGGCGGCGGTCAGCGCTCTCGCGTCGGAGTATGGCGTCCGCACGCTGATGGGCTGGAACTACGACGGGCTGCTTCCCATGGCGCTCTACGCCGTCACGGCGCTGGGCGTCGCAGCCTACGGGGAGATTAAAAAGTATTATGTCAACTTACTTGCCGTCTCCGCCTCCATCTGCTGCGTCGTGGCGCTGCTGCAGCTGCTGGGGCAGAATCCGCTGTGGCTCTACCCCGAGGGGCTGGACTACTACGACGCCGGCATAAAATACGCCGGTTCCTTTCTCGGAACGCTGGGAAACACAAATATTCTTGGCTCATTCCTCTGTATTTGCTGCCCATTATTTGCCTTTACGGCGCTGTTTGAGCGCGGACGCCGGCTCTGGCTCCTGCTGCCCGCCGCGCTTTGCCTGGCCGTGCCGGTTCTGTCGCGCTCGGAAGCGGGGCTGCTGGGAATCGCGGCTGCTGTTCTCATAGGCGTTCCGTATTATGTCTACCTGAATCACGAGCGCCGGGCGTTCATCCTCACGGTGGCATGCGAGGCGGCGATAGTATGTGCGGCGCTCTGCGTGCTGTATTTCACCTCTCCAGAGTTCGGCACGCTTTGGGAGGCGCACGAGATACTGCACGGGCGTGTGCAGGACAGCTTCGGCTCCAGCCGCGTGGCTATCTGGCGTGAGGCGCTGCGGCTGTTCGCGGAGGAACCGCTGCTGGGCGGAGGTCCCGGCAGCTTCGGTATGCGCTCCGCGCTGGAGTTCAGCCGCTTCGTGGAGGAGACCGGCATGACCGTCACCACCCGCGCGGACAACGCCCACAGCGCCGTGCTGACCGCGCTCGCAGACCTCGGCGTGCCGGGGCTGCTGCTCTGGTGCGCGTGCTGGGCGTATGTGCTCACCCGGCGCGGCGGAGCGGCGGCCGCACCTGCTGCGCTGTGCCTGCTCTCGTACCTGGCGCAGTCGCTGTTCGCCATAGAAACATGCTTTGTTCTGCCGTTTGTCTGCGTATTTTCCGGACTATCCGTAACTTGTAATAGAAATTCCCTACACAGACTGGAGTGATGTAACCATGGACAAATCAGCCGATGTAACTCTGGCCGAATTCACAAAATCCCTTGCCGGGGAGGAGCCTCGCGGCGGAGCGGCGGCGGCGCTGGCAGGCGCGCTGGCGGCGGCGCTCGCCGCTCGCGCTGTGGCCGGTGAGGAGGTCGCGGCCAAGCTGGAGCGCATACGCGCCTACATGCTGCACCTGGTGGACGAGGACGCCAAGGCGCTCAAGCCCCTGGAGAAGTACCTTGCTCTGCCGGAGGACGACTCCGGCCGCGGAGCGCACCTTGACGCGGCGCTGCGCGTGGCCTGCTACATTCCCACGGAGGTCATGTACACCACCGCAGACGCGGCCGAAACGCTCGCCGCCGGGGTGGAGAGCTGCCCAAAGGGCGCTCTCGCCGACGCCGCCGTCGCGCTGGAGCTCTGCCGCGCGGCCATGCGCGCCAGCCGCGTCAACATAGTCAGCCACGCCGCGCACATGACCGACGAGGTCTTCGGCATGACGCTGAGGCGCGAGTGTGAGCTTGTTAGAGAGAAGTATGAACCAATCATCGACGCGGCTCTGGCCGCTATAGAGGAGAGATTCTGACATGGCAAAGATTCTGGATGGAAAACCCGTGGCCAAGGCCATTCTGACCGAAGCCGCAAAGCGCGCCGCCGCACTGCATGAGCGCGGCATCGTTCCCGCACTCGCCGTCATACGCACGCGCAACGACGGCAGCGCCACCGCACAGTACGAGCAAATGGCGCTCGACGCCTGCGCCGCCGCCGGCGTGGAGGCCTACAGCGCCTACATCCCAGATGTGCGCAGGCTGCGCACAAACGTAGAAAACATAAACCGGGACGACTCCATACACGGAGCCATTTTCCTGCGGCCGCTGCCCGGCGTTGAGGCGGAGGATCTGCTGCGTGCGGAGCTTCTGCCGGTCAAGGACGTGGACGGAGTGTCGTTCACCTCGCTGTCGGCCATTTTCGCAGGACACGGCCGGGCGTTCGCCCCTTGCCCGGTGAAGGCGGCGATGGAGCTGCTGGACTACTACAAGATACCCGTCGAGGGCAAGCGCGTGACGCTGATAGGCAGCAGCATGGTCACCGCCAAGCCGCTGTCCCTGCTCCTGCTGGAGCGCGGCGCGGTGGTCACGCTCTGCCGCGGGTCTGTTGATAACCTCGACATTCTCTGCCGCGAGAGCGACATCGTCGTAAGCGGCACGGGCATCCACGGACTGCTGGGCGCGGGCTGCTTCCGCTCCGGACAGTATGTCGTGGACGTCGGCGACAGCCTGCCCGGCGAAGAACACTCCGGCGACGTGGACACCGACGCCGCGCTGGCCGCCGGCGCGGACGTGGCTCCCGCCAACGGCGGCGTGAACGTGATAAGCTTCGCCGTGCTGGCGCTGCACACCGTGCAGGCCGCCGAGCTGCAAAACGGACTGCTGTGACGGCAGCGCAAAATATGAAAACAGTAATGACGCCTGCTGGTGCAGGCGTCATTTACGTGAGACTTTCAAAAAAGGCCTCGACGGCCTTTTTTGACAATAAAGTCCCCCGGCCGCGAGCGGCCGATGGAGACCGGCGCTTCACTCTGCGCCTCACTGACCGCCAAAGGCGGCCAATTCGACGCTCGCTTCGTCGTCGCAAGCTGCATATCCTTCGCTCCCGGCTAAA
>UQQF01000074.1 GCA_900543085.1 uncultured Eubacteriales bacterium
AGGCGGTTGCCCATGCCGTCGATGTTGACTATCTCGCCCGTCTCGGCGATGGCGTTGGCGCTGCAAACATAGGCGTCGGTGGTCATGGCACGCGCGCGGGCGCCGTCCATGTCCTCCTCCTTCCAGTGCCAGGCCACGTCCGGACACACGGCCTTGAGCCTGTCGTACAGCCCTATGGCCTCCGCAGTGCCGCAGCCGCCTATGCCCACGGTCTTGCCCGCCAGCTCCCCGGCCAGGTAATCCGCCGCCTCGGCGCCCGTGGCGAAGTGCTTGAAGTCCCAGCCGCGGCCGGTCATGCTCTTTTTCAGCTTCTCAGCGTCCATTTGAGTATCTCTCCTCTCAGTCGTCGTTTATATTCCCAAAGCCGTTGCCGAAGACGTCCTTGGCGTCGGTGACGATGAAGAACGCGCCTGGGTCTACGGCCTTGACTATCTTGCGCAGCTCTGTGATCTGGCGCTTTTTTATGACGCACATGAGCACTTCCCGGCTCTCTCCCGTGTAGCCGCCCGCGCCGTGCAGCAGCGTAACGCCGCGGTGCATGGTCGAGGTGATTGCCTGCTCCAGCTCCTTGCTCTTGCTCTCGCTTATGAGGTAGCAGACCTTGCTGGTGTTGAAGCCGTACATCACCGTGTCGATCGCCTTGGAGACGATGAACTGGGCGATTATCGTGTACATGACCGCGTCCCACTTGCGGAAGATCAGGCCGTACACGCCGATTATCACAACGTTCAGGCACATGATTATAGTGCCGAAGTTGATGTCCTGGTAGTTCCTGCGCAGCGCCTTGGCCACGATGTCCACGCCGCCGGTGGTGGCTCCGCTGCGGTACGCGAGACCCAGACCCATGCCGTTAAGGCAGGCGCCTATCGTCGTGGCCAGGAAGATGTTGTCGGTCGCCACGGCGTCCAGCAGCGCGAAGGAGTCCACAAAGACGTATATCAGCACCGTGGCCGCGAGGCTCATCAGCATGAACCTAGCGCCGAAGTGTCTCCAGGCAAAGGCGAACAGCGGGATGTTTATGACCATGCTCACGACGCCGACCGGCCAGTGCGTGAGGTAGTTCACAATTGTGGCAATGCCGGTCACGCCGCCGGGGATGACCCCGTTCGGATAGAAGAAGAAGCTGTACCCGACCGCGTAAAAGCAGGCGCCCAGAACTATGAGCAGCCACTCGCGCGCGGTCTCCTTTGCGCTGTGCTTAGGCATATACATAACCTCCAGGTCAGCGATTTGGTTTTTTGCACTCCGGCCTTACAGCAGCGTGAGCTGCTCCTCTCCCCTGTCCTCGTCCTTCAGCAGCGCGCCTGCGGCGGGCAGGCTGCGGACGCGGTAGCGCGAGATGTTCTTGATGCCCGTCTCGGACAGCGGCACCACGTCGGACAGCTTGTAGCGCGGCTTGAGCGTCATCACGCCCACGCCCTGCGTGCTCTTGCTGGTCTTGGGCGCGAGCAGCGCCGTGCTGAAAATCAGCGCCCTGCCCTCGGTCGAGTACGCCGCGCACTCTATGTCGCCGTAGAGCGGCATGACCTTGACCAGCGGGCTCTTGTCCGAGTAGGCGTTGATGAGCTTTTTGCGGTTGGTCTTTGTCTCGTAGGCGCTGAGGGGCACTCGTGCGACCTTGCCGTTTTCAAAGCACAGCAGCGCTTCGCCGCTGTAGTCCCCGGCGTAGAGCACGGCCTTGACCGTCTCGCCGGCGTCCATGCTCAGCTTGCTTGCAAGGAAGGTGCCCAGCTGGCTGGCCTTGGTGTCCTCGAAGTCGGCGAGCTTCGCCTTGTAGACCTGCTGCTTATCCGTAAAGACGAGTATCTCGCCCCGGTTTGTTCCCTCGAACTGTACCGCAAGGCTGTCGCCCTCTTTGTACTTCTGCTCGCCGGACATACGCAGGCTCTGCGGCGTTATCTTCTTCAGGTAGCCCTCGCGGGAGACGAACACGTTCACCGGGTAGTCCGGCACGCCGTCGTCCTCCGGCTCATCCGGCAGCTCGTCGGCGAAGACGATGCCGGTTCTGCGCGGCGAGGGATACTGCTTTATGATGCGCTTGAGCTCGTCGATTATTATGCCCTGCACGCGCCGCTTGCTCTCGAGCGTGGCCTCGAGGTCGGCTATGTCGCTCTCGAGGGTCTCGGTCTCGCTTATGCGCTTGAGGATGTACTCGCGGTTTATGTTCCTGAGCTTTATCTCGGCGACGTACTCGGCCTGCACCTTGTCTATGCCGAAGCCCTCCATCAGGTTGGGCACGACGTCGCTCTCGCGCTCGGTGTTACGTATTATCGCGATCGCCCTGTCGATGTCAAGCAGGATCTTGCCGAGGCCCTTCAGCAGGTGCAGCTTCTCGCGCTTGCGCTTGAGGTCGAAGTATATGCGGCGCTTGACGCACTCGGTGCGCCACGACGTCCACTCGCCGAGTATCTCGCCCACGCCCATGACGCGCGGCGTGCCCTCGATGAGGATGTTGAAGTTGCAGGCGAACGAGTCCATGAGCGGCGTGGCCTTGAATAGCTTGGCCATGAGCTTGTCGGGGTCTGCGCCGCGCTTGAGGTCGATGGCCAGCTTGAGGCCGCCCAGGTCGGTCTCGTCGCGCATGTCGTTTATCTCCTTCGCCTTGCCGGCCTTGACCAGCTCGGCGACCTTGTCCATGATGCTCTCGACCGTGGCCGTATAGGGTATCTCGTAGATCTCGATGACGTTCTGCCTGGCGTCATAGCGCCAGCGGGAGCGAACCTTGAAGCTGCCGCGGCCGGTGCGGTATATCTCGCGCATGGCGTCCGTGTCCATGACTATCTCGCCGCCGGTCGGGAAGTCCGGCGCGGGCAGGGTGGCCATCAGGTCGCACTCCGGGTCACGGATGTAGTTTATCGCCGTCTCGCAGACTTCGGTGAGGTTGAAGCCGCATATCTGGCTGGCCATGCCGACGGCTATGCCGGTGTTCGCGCTGACCAGCACGTTCGGGAAGGCCGTGGGCAGCAGCGCCGGCTCCTTCATCGAGCCGTCGTAGTTGTCCACGAAGTCCACGGTGTCCTTGTCTATGTCGCCGAATATCTCCGCGCAGATGGGCGCGAGCTTGGCCTCGGTGTAACGCGAGGCGGCATAGGACATGTCGCGGGAGTACACCTTGCCGAAGTTGCCCTTGCTGTCCACGAAGGGCATATTCAGCGCCTCGCAGCCCTTTGCAAGGCGCACCATCGTCTCGTATATAGCGGCGTCGCCGTGGGGGTTGAGGCGCATGGTCTGACCCACGATGTTCGCGCTCTTGGTGCGCGCGCCGCTCAGAAGCCGCATCTTGTACATCGTGTACAGCAGCTTGCGGTGGCTGGGCTTGAAGCCGTCTATCTCGGGTATGGCGCGCGAGACGATGACGCTCATCGCGTAGGGCATGTAGTTGGTTTCCAGCGTCTCGGTTATGGGCTGCTCCAGCACTTCGGCGCGCAGCCCCATGACGTTCTCCGCCGAGACGCCCTTGTGATTTGTTTCCTCGTTCTTCTTTCTGCGTGCCATTTACTTCCTGCCCCTGCCTCCGTGGCCTTTTTTCTTCTTGCCCGACTGCAAATCGCGGTGGCAGTGCGGGCAGACCTTGTTTTTATAGAAGCCCCTGAGCAGTGAGCCGCCGCACCAGGGGCAGCGCGCCCACTTCATTATTATCGCCAGGGTGAACAGCAGCACTATGACCGCCGCGATGAGCATGTAGTTTGAAAGCTCTGGATTGCCGGCTCCGGCTAAGATGCCTATCAGGCTGGCAAATATACATATCGTGAAGCCCGCCGTCACAAGCTTGCGTACAGTTTCAAGTTTCATTTACTCTCCCCCTCAGGATATGTCGGCCAGGTCGAGATACTGGCTGCCGAATTCGGATATGTGCCGCTTTCTGCCCTGCAGGTCGTCGCCCAGCAGCAGGTCGAACACCTGCGCCGTCCTCTCCACGTCCTCGGGCATCACGCGTATCAGGCGGCGCGTCTCCGGGTTCATGGTGGTGAGCCACATCATGTCCGGGTCGTTCTCGCCGAGACCCTTGGAGCGGTTTATGCTCGCCTTATTCGTGCCTATCTCCTCGAGGATCTTGGCCTTCTCGCGCTCGGAGTAGGCGAACCACGTCTTGCCGCCGGACTCTATCTCGTACAGCGGGCTTTCCGCGATGTACACGTAGCCCTCGCGTATCAGCGTGGGCGTCAGTCGGTAGAGCATGGTGAGTATCAGCGTGCGTATCTGGAAGCCGTCGACGTCGGCGTCGGTGCAGATTATGACCTTGCTCCAGCGCAGGTTGTCCAGCTCGAAGGCCGGCAGCTCCTTGACGTGCTTGCTGGTCTCCACGCCGCAGCCGAGCACCTTGACCAGGTCGGTTATGACGTCGCTTTTGAAGATGCGGCCGTAGTCGGCCTTGAGGCAGTTGAGTATCTTGCCCCTGACGGGCATGATGCCCTGGAACTCCGCGTCGCGGCTGAGCTTGCACGCGCCGAGGGCGCTGTCGCCCTCCACGATGTATATCTCGCGCCTGGACACGTCGCGGCTGCGGCAGTCGACGAACTTCTGCACGCGGTTGGAGATGTCCATGCTGCCGGTGAGCTTTTTCTTTATGTTCAGCCGGGCGCTCTCAGCCTGCTCGCGCGAGCGCTTGTTTATCAGCACCTGGTCGGCCACGCGGTCGGCCTCGGCCTTGTGCTCTATGAAGTATATCTCCAGCTGCTCGCGGAAGAACTCCGTCATCGCCTCCTGGATGAAGCGGTTGGTGATGGCCTTCTTGGTCTGGTTCTCATAGCTGGTCTGCGTGGAGAAGCAGTTGGTCACCAGCACCAGGCAGTCCGCCACGTCCTGGAAGGTTATCTTGCTCTCGTTCTTCTGGTACTTGCCCACCTTCTTTATGTACGCGTCCACCGCGGAGACGAACGCGCTGCGCACCGCCTTCTCGGGCGCGCCGCCGTGCTCCAGCCAGGAGCTGTTGTGGTAGTACTCGATGAGGTTGACCTTCACCGAGAAGCAGAACGCCGCGGAGAGCTTGACCTTGTACTCGTCCTTGTCCGCCCTGTCGCGGCCGCGCCGCTCCGCCGAGATGAAGTGCGGCGCGCTGAGAACCTCCTCGCCCGCTATCTCCTGGACGTAGTCGAGTATGCCGTTCTCATACAGGAAGTCCTGGCTCTCAAACTTGCCCTGAGCCACCTCGTTGCGCAGCCGGAAGGTGACTCCGGCGTTGACCACGGCCTGGCGGCGCAGCGTCTCACGGTAGTATTCCACCGGGATGTCTATGTCCGTAAAGACCTCGAGGTCGGGACGCCAGCGTATGTCCGTGCCCGTCTTCTTGCGGTCTGTGGGCTCCACCTTCATCTCGCCGGCGATGCGGCCCTTTTCAAAGTGGAGGGTGTATTTCTTCCCGTCGCGGCGGACGGTGACGTCCATGTACTCGCTGGCGTACTGCGTGGCGCAGGAGCCGAGGCCGTTGAGGCCGAGCGAATACTCGTAGTCGCCGCCGTCGTTGTTCTTGTACTTGCCTCCGGCGTACAGCTCGCAGAACACCAGCTCCCAGTTGTAGCGCTGCTCCACCGGGTTCCAGTCCACGGGGCAGCCGCGGCCGAAGTCCTCGCACTCAATACTCTTGTCGAGATAGCGCGTTAGTGTTATAATGTTGCCGTTTCCGGCGCGAGCCTCGTCTATGGCGTTGGAGAGTATCTCAAACACCGCGTGCTCGCAGCCCTCCAGGCCGTCGGAGCCGAATATGACAGCCGGGCGCTTGCGCACCCTGTCCTCCCCTTTGAGCTGGGAGATGCTTTCGTTCCCGTATTCCGCGGGAGTTTTCTTTGCCATAAGCTGAAATTCCCTCACCTGTCACAAGATATTGTCCAATATTTGCACTACTATACTATATCTTATCTCGCGCGATTTTTCAAGTGCCTGCACGCGAACGCGAAAAAGCGGGGACTCTCCCGAGTCCCCGCCGCGCCGCTCCGCTCACTGCTTTCGCCCTGAGCTCCGGCACTTGACCAGCAAGTCACTTTGAGAACGCTGGGCTTCATCACCCGGATGTGCCCGACTCGTCCAACGGCGTCCCTGTTCGGGAGGCCATCCGCCATCGGATGCTTTTGCGCATCTGGCACCGGCCTTGGGCTTCTCTCTCTGCCCCGCCGTGCTCTTTGCTGTGTCCGAGTGTAGTATGTGCCCGGACGGAGCGTTTATCACAGGAACTATTCGCCAATTTTTGCGTCTTATGCGTGTTTAAATTGCGCCGCGACTGAATACAATATGGACAAGGAGTTGATATCTTTGTCCAAACGCAAGCAGAGAAAAGCCCGCGAGGCCGACTACAAAAAGGCGCTCGAGGAGCTCGGCGAGGTCAGGTCGCAGCTGGACGACACCTACAACCGCTTCAACACCGTCACGGACAGCGCCGCGCTCGAGGCCTGCATCTATGAGATAAGCGCGCTGAAAAGCAAGTACAACTGCGCCGTGCGTGCCATCAAATCATTTTATCTGTAATATCGCACCCCCAAGGAGGTAACGTATGCCCGCCATACCCGAATCTGTCGCCACAATAATAGTCATCGCTGTATGCGCGCTCCTGCTCTGGCTGCTGTTTACGATACTCAGGCTTCCGTTGAAGCTTATTTTCAAGCTGCTGCTGAACATGATAAGCGGCCTGGTGCTGCTTTTCGTCTTCAACTTCATCGGCGACTACTTCGACTTTGCCCTCGGCATAAACGCGCTGAATGCCCTCGTAGCCGGAATCCTCGGCATACCGGGGGTCATACTCCTGGTGCTCGTCCAGAACTTCATCTGATACATACGCAAAACGCGCGCGGGAGGCGGCACTTAAAGTGCCGCCTCCCGCAGAGACTGTTAAAAAAGGCCTCGACGGCCTTTTTTAACAATAAAGTCCCCCGTCGTCGTCGCAAGCTGCATATCCTTCGCTCCCGGCTGAAGCCGAGAGCTCAGTCATTCCGCTGCTCCTCCTCTCCCACGAAGTGCATTCTGCACTTCGTGGGTTCCCAGCGGCCGATGGAGACCGGC
>UQQF01000075.1 GCA_900543085.1 uncultured Eubacteriales bacterium
CGCACTCATCGGGAGAGGAGGAGCAGCGGAATGACTGAGCTCTCGGCTTTAGCCGAGAGCGAAGGATATGCAGCTTGCGACGACGAAGCGAGCGTCGAATTGGCCGCCTTTGGCGGTCAACCGAGGCGCAGAGCGAAGCGCAGGTCTCCATCGGCCGCCTATGGAACCCACGAAGTGCAGAATGCACTTCGTGGGAGAGGAGGAGCAGCGGAATGACTGAGCTCTCGGCTTTAGCCGGGAGCGAAGGATATGCAGCTTGCGACGACGACGGGGGACTTTATTGTAAAAAAAGGCCGTCGAGGCCTTTTTTTACAGACTGACGTCTATGCCTATGCCCTCGGCGACGAAGCGGGCGTAGCCGACCGTGCCTTCGGGGGTGAGGTGGATGCCGTCGTCGCTGCGTATCCAGCTGCTGTGCTCCTCTGCGACCTCTGTCCAGTTCAGGACGTGCAGGTTGTCGTACTCCTCGGCAAGGGCGTAGATGAGGTCGTTGGTCTCGTCCTGCCATTCGAGGTAACGGCCGTAGCAGGTGACCCAGTAGATGGTCCTGTCCTCGCCCAGGAAGTCCAGCACGCGCTCGCCCTCCTCTATCGGGAAGGGGCTGTTGGAGCCGAGGCCGATGACGACGGTGTCGTATATCTCGCCGGCGGCCTCCATGTCGTAGAGTATGTCCATGGCCTCCACCAGCTGCCTGCCCTGCTTGGCGTTCACAACGCAGTTTGGTATGTACTCGTACAGGGCGTTTTCCGCGGCGACCATGATGGAGTCGCCTATGAGTGTCACGCGCTCGGGCGCGGGGGGCTTGGTGTCCTCCGGCGTCGGCTGCGCGCTCGGCTGAGGCACGGGAGTGGCGGGCTGAACGCTGGGCACGATGATGCCGGGCAGGTCGTCCGACGGCTCGGCGTCGCGCCCGGTGACTATCAGCACTACGGCGAGGACTATTATGACCGCGACCAGTCCTACCAGCGCGGCGGGTTTCCAACCAAATTTTTTCATGCGCAATCCTCCATGGCACAACATAGTACCACTTTTCCCGCGCAAAAGCAAATCGTAATTTGTCGAAAAAATGGCCGGCTCACACAAAGTGAGCCGGCCGCTGTTCAAGTGCTGCCCGGGGCTGCGCCCCTATCGATCATATCCTGTACTCCATGCAGAAGCGCATCAGCATGGCGGCGAGCTGGGCGCGGGTGGCCTGACCCTGCGGGGACAGGTAGCCGGTTCCGGTGCCGTCCATGATGCCCTCGCCGCAGGCCCACTGCAGGGCGCTGAAGGCGTACTCGCTGATGCGGTTGGCATCATAGTAGCTGAGGATGTTGGTGTTCGCGCCTGCGCTCGTGTTGTAGTGACGGTACTGCGCGTAGCGGTACAGCATCGTCGCCAGCTGCTCGCGGGTCACGGCGGTGTTGGGCGCGAAGGTCGTCGTGGTCATGCCGTTGACGATGTCGTTGGCCTCGGCCCAGATGACGGCGTCGGCGTACCAGGCGCCGTTGGACACGTCATAGAACGGGCTGGAGCCGCGCACCGTCGGGCTGCCGGCCATGCGGTAGAGTATCTGCACGACCATGGCGCGGGTGGTGGTGGCGTCAGGGGCGAACTGCGTGGACGTCACGCCGTCCATGATGTCGCGCCAATAGACGAAGCTGACCGCGTCGTAGAACCACTGGCCGCGCGACACGTCGGTGAACGGCATCGTCGTGCGGACGAACTCGGCGTCAACCGTCACGCGCACGCCGGGCATGGCGAAGCGGAAGACGTTGCCGCGCACGTGCTCGACCTTGACGGTGTTGCCGCTCGGCCTGGTGACGGTCAGGTCAGAGAGCCTGTAACCGGCGTTGGGGTTAACAGTTATGTAAACCCATTCGCCCTCCTCGGCATACCTCGTGTCCACGCTCACCGTACCATGCTCAGTGTTGGCGATGTAGACACGGTATTCGGGATGCTCGTCAAGCTGGACTCGTATAGTCCTTGCTGTACCACTCACAGTAACATCGCCGTACTCGCTGTCATATCCGCCATAAGAAACAACATATCTGTATGTGCCGTTAGGAACAAGATAGCTGTTGCCCTCTCTGTTGACAGGACGAAGTTCATCGTGCCAGTAGTAGTACAGTTCTATGTCCGCACCAGCTGGCGCGACGGTAAAGCTCAACGAAGTGAGCACCGGGTGGTTTTCCGTAATACCGCTGACCGTACCATAATTGATTATAATGCCATTGTTAGTGAGAGAATAGCCACTCGAGATAGTGAGTGCAGCGCCACCACGGATAACAAGCTTTTCGCCGCTGCCAAGAGTGGCATTTGTGGTCATCGTATAGTCGTCGATTAGCTCGATAGTTTCGCCAGCCGTGTTGTCACCAAGCGCATCCTCAAGCGTTTCGTAAGTAGTATCTCCGACAACTGCAATGACCTTCACGGGCGGCTTAGGTTCCGGGGTTACAGTCGGTTCTTCAACAGGCGGCTGAGGATAATCATCGTCGCCTTCTTCGCCGGGTTCCGGTTCTTCGGGGGCATTGTCAGTATAGTAAACTACACCGTCCTTCTCATATGAAACAAGGCCAAGTGTGTTGGAAACTATGGCTCTGCATGTAGCGTCCTTTATGGGCACCTCAGAGGTAAGCTCTGTGCCGACAACAGACACCATGCTCACACTTTCACCCGTGATGTTAATGGCCACATTCTCGTCAACTATACGGCACCCCTGAAGCACTACAGACGCATCTTTAACGTTGAGTGTTCCAACTATGTTGAGGTTAGTAAATACAACGCTGCTGTTCTGAACGTTAACATCGCCGGTAATAGTTTTTCCGTCGCCATCAAGAGTGAAGGGCTGCGGTGCATTGTCCCCGTAGATTATATCCACGTTACCGTTGATATCTCCCTCAAGCGTGACAGTACCGTTGGCCTCTACGTTCTTGATTGCATCTTTCAGTGAACCAAGGCTATCAATCTTTTTGTCTTCCTCAGGCTCCGCCGGTGTTTCCTCCACCGGCTCACCCGCCGCGAACGCCATGGGCAGCATGCCCACGAACAGGCAGAGCACCAACAGGACTGCCAATAGCTTTTTCATTTTTTAGTACCTCCTTATTAGTTGTTGTCCCGGATGTGGGACGTGTGATATGCGGTTTTATTCCAGCAGCACAGGCCGCGAGCATACATATTGTTGCACCTCCCATTACGGTGTTGTAACATGCCGGTATTTGTCGTTTTTGACAAATTTTAAGTCGGCTTTAAGTTCCGTTTTTACGATTCTACCACAGGGAACCAAATATGGCAACTGTTTTATTCGCCCGCATATTGCAAAAACCCGCCTGTCAGGCCAAAAACGGCCAAACAAGCGGGTTTTCCGTATATTACAGTTGTGTTACATGGGACTCTTACATGCCGAGGCCGTAGACCGTGCAGCTGTCGCTGACGCCGTAGACGGTAACCGTGATGGTGACGGTGCCGTTGCCCAGCTGGGTCAGGGTGCAGCTTGTGCCGTTCTCGCTGGGGGTCACGCTTATGACGCTCGGGTCGCTGCTTGTCCACTCGATGGCGCCGGTGATGTCCACCGTGGCCGGGAACACCTGCACGCTGACAGTCTGCGTGTTGCCCTCAGCGTTGTATATCGGGTTCATGGCGAACTCCTCGCCGGCCGCTTCGCTGCCGACAAACATGGTCACGCTGGTCACCTGCGGGGTGGGGGTGGGCTGGGGCGTGCTGGTCGGGATATACGGCGTGGATGTCACGGGCGGCTCGGATATCGGGGGCACAGTGGTAGCAGGACCGCCGTTCACGGAGCCGTTGAGGCTTATGCTGACAAGCACGACCACCGCGAGGATGACTGCAAGCAGAAGTATGCCGCCGAACACGAGCTGCCAGCGGGAATTGCTGGCCGCGCGCTCGCCCGCCGGGGTGGACGGGTCGCTGCTGGCGCTGGTGGCCGGGACGCGGTCGCTCTGTTTGACGCGGCGGGTGCCGCAGTAGGGGCAGCGTCCGCGCAGTCCGGAGTATTGGCGGCCGCAGCGGCGGCAGGTTACACGTGGAATGAAACCCATTAGAGTCCCTCCGTTCATGGGATGAGTAAAGTCGAGCTGACGCACACGCTATGCGTGTGCATAGAAAGCTAACATAATATTACTCTTTTTCGTTCAATTCGTCAACTCAATTTTCGCCTGACGGCCCGTTTTTGCGTCGACAAACACGTTCACTCCCCCACCGGCGGCGTTCTGACAGGCAAATTCCCAGCACAAAGTCTCCACTCCGCCGTCGGAGCGCGTGAGCGCCAGGCGTGCGCCGAGTATGCTCAGAGACTCCGGCACGGCGGACTTCGCCGTCTCCATGTCCACGTCCGCCGTCATGGCCGCGCGCTGACCGTGGTACATGATATAGTTGTGCGCGTTCCACGTGCAGACCTCGCCCGTGGCAGAGTCCACGGACACCTCCACGGTGTCCGGCAGCAGCGCCACGCCGTCCACGACCGGCGCGAAGGTGAAGCCGTAAAGCCCCGTCTGCTCGCGCATCTCCACGCGGGTGAACTCCTCGCCGAACGCGCCGCCGAGCATCTCCAGCGCCAGCGCCTCGGCGTCCTCCGCGGCGGTCTGCGCCCCGCCGAGCGTGCACGCGCCGCTCACGGTCTCCACGACGCCGCCCTGTTCGGTGACGGTTATATACCGCTGCTGCCCGTTTTCAAGCTCCTGCGTGAAGGCGTACACGCCGTAAGCGCCCTCGCTGCGCCCGGCGTCAGCCAGCTCGGACTCGTCCACGCCCAGGAACTCCGCCGCGATGCGCCGGGCATCCAGCTCGCTTACGGCCTTCCTGTCCTTGATATACGCCGCTTCCGGGCTCATGACCGACTTGGAATAGCGCCCGGCGTACTCCAGCTCCGGGAAGTCGTCCAGCGCGGCGTCCAGGGCTGAGAGCTCATAGCCCACCGTGCCTGACACGGCGGCGTCGCCCGTAGCGCCGTACTCGTCCATCGTCAGCTCGCCCGCGTCCAGCGCGTCGAATATCCCTCCCGCCTGGACGGATATCTCCCTGACCGCCTCTCCGAGCGCCGTGAGGTTCTCCAGCTCCTGCGCGGTGAGCATACGCCCCTCCGCCGCCTGCGCGGCCAGGTACAGCGCGTAGTCGCCAGCGCCGTTGAGGTACTGCGAGAGTGCCTCCAGCTCCTGCGTGGAATACGGCAGGCTCGAGAGCGCCGTGACGGCGCTGGCGGCGTTCGCCGCCGCCTTGGCGCAGAGCGTGCTGACCAGGGCGCTGTTCGTGGCGTAGCGGCTCTCGCTCATCGCCTCGTTCAGCTCCGACAGCGCGCCGGTGAACTCGCCCATCGCGCTGCCGCCGTAGGCCGAGGTCACGCGCCCTGCGTTCTCCAGCCGTGAGTCCAGCGTCCATGCGTAGGCTCCCACGCCGATAACAAGCGCGGCCATGGCGGCAAATATGCCTATGGCAACCGATTTTTTCACGAAAAAATACACCTCCGGTGTTAGTCTGTCCACCGGAGGTGCAAAAATCTTTGACAATATTTTAAGCTGCGCGCCTCAGCCGAGCTTGGCGAGAGCGATGTCTATCCTGCGCAGAGCCTCCTCGCGGCCGAGGATGCGGGTTATCTCCACGGCTCCGCCGGGGGTGACCTGCGTGCCGGAGACGGCGATGCGCTCCGGCCACATGACGGCGGCGTTCTTGACGCCCTCGGCCTCGGCGATGGCCTTCATGGCCTCGAGTATGGCCTCGTCGTTCCACTCGCAGCTCTCCAGCGCGGCGCGGCACAGGGCGAGGAACCTGGCGCTGCTCTCCAGCGTGCTCTTGCTCTTTTTGTTGACGAACAGCTCCGTGCCGTACTCGGGCAGCTCGTCGAAGAAGCCGAGCTTGCCGGGGATGTCCGTGAGCACCTCGGTGCGCTGCTGCAAGAGCGCGGCGATGTCGGCGGGGTCAATGGCCGGGTTCTTGACGGTCTGGCGGATGTACGGCTCGGCCACGGCGGCGAACTCCTCGCCGCTCATGGCGCGGATGTACTCGGCGTTGAACCAGCGGAGCTTTTCGATGTCGAAGATGGCCGGGCTCTTGCTCAGACCCTTGGTGTCGAAGACCTCCTCCAGCTCTTTGAGCGTGTAGATCTCGCGCTCGCCGCGCGGCGACCAGCCGAGCAGCGCGACGTAGTTCACGATGGCACTGGTGAGGAAGCCCTGCTCCTTCAGGTCCTCATAGCTGGGGTCGCCGTGGCGCTTGCTCATCTTGTTGTGCGCGTCGCGCATGACGGGCGAGCAGTGGATGTAGGTCGGCACGTCCCAGCCGAAGCCCTCGTAGAGCAGGTTGTACTTCGGCGCGCTGGACAGGTACTCCGTGCCGCGCACGACGTGGGTTATGCCCATCAGGTGGTCGTCTATGACGTTGGCGAAGTTGTAGGTCGGCAGGCCGTCGCTCTTCATGAGCACCTGGTCGTCGAGGTCGGCGTTCGGCGCGGTGATGTCGCCGAAGATCTCGTCGTGGAAGGTGGTGGAGCCCTCCTCGGGTATGCGCTGGCGTATGACAAAGCTCTCGCCCGCGGCAGCGCGCGCGTCGCTCTCCTCCCTGCTCAGGCTGCGGCAGGGGTCGGCGGTCTTTTCAAAGCTGCCCTCGCCGTCCTCGTGCTCGGTGTGGGAGCAGAAGCAGCGGTAGGCGTGTCCGCGCTCCATGAGCAGCTCGGCGTACTCCATGTAGAGTCCGCGCCGCTCGGTCTGGACGTAGGGGCCGACCGGGCCTCCGACGTCGGGGCCCTCGTCGTGGCTGAGGCCGCACTCGGCCAGAGTGCGGTAGATGACGTCCACCGCGCCCTCGACCAGGCGCCCCTGGTCGGTGTCCTCGATGCGCAGTATGAACTTGCCCTTGTTAGCGCGGGCGATCAGGTAGGTGTACAGCGCGGTGCGCAGGTTGCCGACGTGCATGTA
>UQQF01000076.1 GCA_900543085.1 uncultured Eubacteriales bacterium
GGCCTCCTCACAGCTCTCGCCGTTGATTATGCGCAGGTTGAAGCCGACGCTGGCCTTGGCGGGCAGGACGTTGTTCTCGGGGCTGCCGGACATCTGCGTCGCGGCGCAGGTGGTGCGCATCAGCGCGTTGAGCTCGCCGCCGCTCAGCTGGCAGACGATGTCCAGCACGGGCTTGAACAGCTTGAGGTTGGCCAGCACCAGGCGCATCGGGAAGGAGGCGTGGCGGCCGAGCGTGTCGAGCATCTTCTCGACCGGCGGCGTGAGCGTGAAGGGCGCGGGGCTGGCGTCGACCATGCACACGGCCTCTGCCAGCTCGCCGACGATGGTCTGCGGCGGGGGAGAGGAAGCGTGGCCTCCGGCGCTCTCGGCCTCCAGCGCCAGGCGGAGCTGACCCTTCTCGGCGGTGCCCACCAGGGCGCAGGGCTGCTTCACGCCGGGGAAGGCGCCAGTGACGACCGCGCCGCCCTCGTCGAGCACCAGCGCGGGCTGCACGCCGCGCTCGGCGAGCGCGGTGACGATGTCGCCGGCGGAGGGGCCTGCCGGCTCCTCCTCGCCGGAGAAGGCGAGGTAGATGTCGTTGGCGGGGACGAAGCCCTCGCTTATCAGCTGCTCGGCGGCCTCCATGATGGCGCAGAGCGTGACCTTGGTGTCCAGAGCGCCGCGGCCCCAGATGATGCCGTCCTTGAGCACGGCGTCAAAGGGCGGCTCGTCCCAGCCGTCGCCGTCGGCGGGCACCACGTCGTAGTGCGCCATGAGCACGGTCGGGCGCTCGCTGGACCTGCTCTTCCAGGTGTAGAGCACGCCGCAGCGGCCTATGCGCTCGGGCGGGCACTGGGCCGCGAGCGTGGGATAGCGCTCCAGCAGGTAGGCGCGGAACTTGTCAAATTCGGCGCTGTCCTCCCTGGACGGGTCGGAGCTGGAGACGGTGCGGCAGCGTATCATCTCGCGCAGGCTCTCCACCACGTGGTCGTAGTCGACGGTGACCACGTCCGGGTCGGCGCGCAGCTCGGGCGCGGGGCGGAACTTCAGCGCGCGCGTGACCACGACGCCCGCCCCGGCCGCGAGACCGGCGCCGGCGGCGCCCAGCAGGAATTTGGCGGCTTTCTTCATCAAACCAGACCTTTCTTATAGAGTATGCGCGCCGCGACAATGGCGATTATCGCGCCCACGGGCACGAGCACGCCAACGCTGTCCGCCAGCACCGGCACGCAGATGAAAAGCACTATCATGAATATCAGAGGCGCCATCGCGACCTTCCAGTTCTTCGACACGTACACCACGGCCAGCGGACCAAAGAGCGCGGGCAGGATGTTGTCAAACGCGGGCTGGAGCGCTGGGGACTCGATAAAGCCGCGTATGGAGCTGAGCAGCAGGACGCCTATGGCGATCACCGCCGTGGTGACCAGGCTGCTGACGCCGATGGCGATGGTGGAGATGAGCTCGCCCTCCTCGGTGCCGGCCTCGACGCCGCAGGCCTGCATGGCGTTCAGCGCGCAGGGCACCTTGAGGCTGGTGAGGTTGCCGGTCAAAAAGCCGAGGTAGCTGCCGCCGGTGCCGAGCATCGGCACATAGGTCAGCACCTCGATGGTGCCGACGGTCCAGTAGATGGGCGCGACGCCAAGCAGGCCGCGCAGCAGGTCGGTTATGGGCGGCCAGGCGTCGTAGACGACGCATATGGCGGTGGGTACGGCCAGGAGCAGCAGCGAGCCGGTGAGCATCCACCAGCGGCCTACATAGTGCTCGTAGTCGCGGAAATCAGCGTATTTCTGTGCTCTTTTCATGCTTGCTCCCTCCTCAGCCGGCTATCATGTTGACAAGGTTGGTGATGGGTATGCTCAGCGCCATGCCGCCCAGCATACTGATGGGCAGGGCGTAGTCCTCCATCCACTTCCAGTGCAGCAGCTTCACGAACACCGCGCAGACACACATGATAAGCGCGCTGGCGATCATGACGAAGCAGGGTATCCAGCCGCGCAGCCCCTCGCTGACGGTCGCGAATATCATGCCCAGGAAGGCGCTTATCATGCCGAGGAACAGCGCGGTCATAAAGAGGCTGCCCCACTTCTCGTCCTTCTGGCGTATGCGCATGACGCCGTTTTCTATCTTCTTGCCTATGGTCGGCACCAGCACGGGGCCGGGGATGATGCCCAGCGTCATGACCCAGGCGATGGCTGCGAAGGTCACAGGGTCGGTTATGAGGTTGGAGAGGTCGGTGCCCATGGCGCTGGCCGCGCTGGCCGCGGCGGGGGTCTCATAGGTCAGCGCGCCGATGACCGACAGGCGCAGCCACGGCAGCGGGAAGCCCAGCGCGCGTGATAGCGCTATGACGCCCAGCAGTATGCTCACCGCCGGGGCGATGGTGAATATGGCCGAGGAGACGGCCACGCGGCGGAGCATCTTGGGGTCCATGCCGATTTTCTTCGCGCGCTTCCAGGCCATGACAATGAAACGTATGCTCATCGCTATGACGAACGCTATGACTATGGCGGTCATGCAGTACATAAGCGCGCTGTTGGGGTTGAACATATTACACACCTCTTTTTTGTTGCGGGCGCGTGCGCCCTGCGTTTGCGGCCGTGAGCGCGAGGCTCAAGGCCCGCCTTGTCGGGGCTTGTTCAGTTTACCACAAACCCCGGACGGTGACAATACGTAATGGAACAGCCTTCCGACAGTCCGCTTGTGGCGTGCATTTGTACACATCTCACAAACACGCGGCGATTTGGGGGCGTTTATTGTGTTTGCCTAAAGCGGCGGCAAATGATATAATGCCATTGCACCGGTGTGCGCCGGTGGGAGAGAAAAATACTCATTTGGGGGACAGGACAATGGATTTTGCAAACCTTCGCCTTGCCGATGCCGAGATATATGCCGTCATGGAGCAGGAGCTGGGGCGCCAGCGCGACCACATTGAGCTGATAGCCAGCGAGAACTTCACCTCGCCTGCGGTCATGGAGGCCGTGGGCAGCTATCTCACCAACAAGTACGCCGAGGGCTACCCCGGCAAGCGCTATTACGGCGGCTGCGAGCACGTGGACGTCGTGGAGGACATCGCCCGCCGGCGCGCGTGCGAGCTGTTCGGCGCCGAGCACGCCAACGTCCAGCCCCACGCGGGCAGCCAGGCGAACATGGCCGTCTACCTCGCGCTGTGCAAGCCCGGCGACGTGCTCATGGGCATGGATCTGAGCTGCGGCGGACACCTGACCCACGGCTCCAAGGCCTCGATAACCGGCAAGTATTTTGACGTCCGCCCCTACGGCGTGGACAAGGACAGCGAGCTTATAGACTATGACGAGCTGCGCCGCCAGGCGCTTGAGCTCCAGCCCAAGATGATAATCTCCGGCGCCAGCGCCTACTCGCGCATCATAGACTGGAAGCGCATCCGTGAGATCTGCGACGAGTGCGGCGCGTACATGTTCGTGGACATGGCGCACATAGGCGGCCTGGTCGCGGCGGGCGTGCACCCCTCGCCGGTGCCCTATGCCGACGTGGTCACGACCACCACTCACAAGACCCTGCGCGGGCCTCGCGGCGCCATCATACTCTGCAAGGAGGAGCTGGCCAAGAAGATAGACTCCGCCGTGTTCCCCGGCAGCCAGGGCGGCCCGCTGATGCACGTGATCGCCGGCAAGGCCGTCTGCTTCAAGGAGGCCATGAGCAGCGTGTTCGTGGAGTACCAGCGCCAGGTGGTCAAGAACGCCGCCGTGCTGTCCGACACGCTCAAGGCCGGAGGTATGCGCATAGTCAGCGGCGGCACGGACAACCACCTGCTGCTGGCCGACGTGATGAGCCTGGGCGTGACCGGCCGCGACGTGCAGGAGCTGCTTGACCGCGCGCACATCACGGCGAACAAGAACACGATACCCTATGACACCCAGCCGCCCCACCTCGCCTCCGGCGTGCGCTTCGGCTCCCCGGCAGCGACCACGCGCGGCATGAAGGAGGCCGAGATGCGCCAGATAGGCGAGCTTATTCTCCGCCTTGTCCGCGAGGGCGAGGACGCCGTGCCCGCCGTGCGCAGCGAGGTCATGGAGCTGTGCGAGCGCTTCCCGCTCTACCCGGGCGTGATCTGATGGACTACCGCATCCTGGTCGTGGAGGACGACGCCGTGATATCCGCCGCGGTGGCCGGGCACATCAGCTCCTGGGGCTGTCAGGTGCGCCGCGCGGAGAACTTTGCGGACATAATGAGCGAGTTCAACGAGTTCGAGCCGCAGCTGGTGCTGCTGGATATCTCCCTGCCGTTCTACAACGGCTACCACTGGTGCAGCGAGATACGCAAGGTCTCGCGCGTGCCCGTCATCTTCATATCCAGCGCGTCGGACAACATGAACATCGTCATGGCCATGAACATGGGCGGCGACGACTTTATTGCCAAGCCCTTCGACCTGGATGTTCTCACCGCCAAAGTCCAGGCGCTGCTGCGCCGCACCTACGACTTCGGCAGCCCGGAGCCTGCGCTCACCGCCCACGGCGCGGTGCTGGACATGAACGCCGGCGTGCTGGAGTACGAGGGCGAGCACATCCCGCTGACGAAAAACGAGCTGCGGATCTTGCAGTCGCTGCTGGAAAAGCGCGGCAAGGTCGTCTCGCGCGACGACCTCATGATGCGCCTGTGGCAGACGGACAGCTTCGTGGACGAGAACACGTTGACCGTCAACGTCACGCGCCTGAGAAAGAAACTTGAAAACGCCGGCCTCGACGAGTTCATCAAGACCAAAAAGGGTCTGGGATATATAGTTGAGGAATGACCGGCGTGTGATATAATGTGTCCGGCGCGCTGCGCCGGACACATTTTTTGCGGGGGGTGAATTTATGTTGGACTGTCTCGCGGTCGGCCTTGGAGGCTTTGCCGGCTCGGTGTTGCGCTATCTTGCGGGCAAGCTGCCGCTGCAAAGCCCGGAGGGCTTCCCGTATGTCACGCTTATGATAAACGTCCTCGGCTCGTTCGCGATAGGCCTGATAGCGGCCGTGGCGGCGAAGCACGCGGACATAGACCCAAGGCTGGTACTGTTTTTGAGAGTGGGGCTGTGCGGAGGGTTCACCACCTTCTCCACGTTCTCGTCGGAGACTTTCAGCCTGCTGCGCGCCGGGAGCTACGGCGGAGCCGCGACGTATGTCCTGCTCAGCGTGCTGCTAGGCGTCCTGGCCGTTTTCCTGGCCCACGCGCTGGTAAAGGCCTGAGCGGGGAGGGGATTTCATGGACAACTGGTTTACGCCGGACACGGTGTGCCCGGACACGCACATCATAAGCGAGTACCGCCACTGGGAGGAGACGCACTGCTATCTCCTGGAGGGCGGCGGGCGCAGCCTGCTGATAGACACCGGGCTGGGAATATGCGACATAAGCGCCGTGGTCTCATCGCTTACGGACAAGCCCGTCACGGCGGTGGCCACGCACATACACTGGGATCACATAGGCGGGCACCGGTACTACCCGGACTTCTACGCCCACGAGGCCGAGCTGGACTGGCTCAGCGGCGGCTTCCCGCTGCCCATCGAGGTCATACGCGGCATGGTCGCCGACCGCTGCGAGCTGCCCGAGGGCTATGACGTGGGCTGCTACGAGTTCTTTCAGGGCACGCCGACGCGCCTGCTCACAGGCGGGGAGGTCATAGACCTCGGCTCCAGGCGCATAGAGGTGCTGCACACCCCCGGGCACTCCCCGGGGCACATGTGCTTTTTCGAGCGGGAGCGCGGCTGGCTCTTTACCGGCGATCTGGCGTACAAGGACACGCTGCTGGCCTACTACCCCTCGACAGACCCGGAGGCGTACCTGGCCTCGCTTGAGAAGGTGGCAGCCCTGCCCGTGAAGCGCGTGTTCCCCGCGCACCACTCGCTGGACATGGAGCCGGAGATACTCGTGCGTATGCGTGACACGCTGCGCGCGCTCAAGGCCGAGGGGCGGCTGCGCCACGGCGAGGGCGTGGTGAACTGCGGCGACTGGGCTATCTGGCTGTAGCGCGCTTCGACGCTCTGCGCGCGCATCCCGCGCTATAATGGCCGGGCCTTTGAAAGGAGGTCTGTCTTATGAAAAAAGCGGCTTGCGCGCTGGCGGGGTTTTCGCTGACGGTCTGCCTGTGCGTGCCCGCCGGGGCGGTCTGGGACGCCGACTACGGCGAGAAGATGATAGAGTGCGCGCTCAACGGCGAGCGGGAGCGCGGCCTGCTCTACCAGCGGCTCAGGAACGCGAAAATAGACGCGCTGGAGCTTGATGCGCCCTACATAGCCTACGATGACCTGGTGCTGCTGGCCCAGGTCATCCACACCGAGGCGGGCAGCGCCTGGCTGCCGGACGAGTGGCGCATGGCGGTGGGCGAGGTGGTGCTCAACCGCGTGGCCAGCCCGGAGTTTCCCGACACCCTCGAGGAAGTGGTGTTCCAGCCCGGGCAGTATTCCGCCGCGGACAGGGACTGGTTTGAAGTGCTGATACCGTTTCGCCCCTGCCTGGAGGCGGCGCTGCGGCTGCTGGGCGGCGAGCGGGTGATAGGCGACGCGTCTGTGGTCTTCCAGTCCGGCGGCCTCCAGGGCGGCGTGGCGCTGGAGCTGTACGACAGCGTCTACGGCAGCACCTACTTCTGCTACACCAACCACCCGGAGCTGTATCAGGCCGCCTGAAACACCCGGAAAAAGCAAAAGACCCGGTCATCACGACCGGGTCTAAGACTGTCAAAAAAGACCTCGACGGCCTTTTTTGACAATAAAGTCCCCCGGCCGCGAGCGGCCGATGGAGAC
>UQQF01000077.1 GCA_900543085.1 uncultured Eubacteriales bacterium
TGGTGGAGACTGCTGGACTCGAACCAGTGACCTCCTGCGTGTGAAGCAGGCGCTCTAACCTGCTGAGCTAAGCCTCCGTATGTTGGTGACCCGTACGGGATTCGAACCCATGTTACCGCCGTGAAAGGGCGGTGTCTTAACCACTTGACCAACGGGCCGTATAGCGACGGGGCGCCAGAGGCGCCCCGTATGGTAGCGGCGACTGGATTCGAACCGGTGACACTTCGGGTATGAACCGAATGCTCTGGCCAACTGAGCTACGCCGCCAAAAGGCAAAATGGATTATACCTGAGGCAAGCCATTTTGTCAACAGGTTTTTGAATATTTCCCGGAACTTTTTTCGCGTGGCGGAGCGAGTTTACATAACTCGCTCCGCCACCCCCATTTCACGCGGCCTGGTGGGTCGGGATAGGTCCCGACCCACCGGGGTTTGCTCAGCCCATGACTTCGCCGCCGGGGGCGTCGTGGCTGTCGCTCCAGAGCTTTTCAAGCGCTTCCCAGTCGCGCTCCTCAAGCTTTTCAGTCCAGTCCTCAATGCTGCCCAGCCAATCGTAGTCGTGGCTGTTGGTGGCCTCCTGCATATCGGCATAGTACCAGGTGCCGGGCTGGTTGTCCGGCCAGGTTATCATTACGCTCTCGGGCAGGAGGTGATCCTCGTCGGGCGCGCGGTTCAGCGTGCGGTTCACGATGGTGCAGGCCTCGGCGCGGGTGATGTAGTTGTCCGGCCTGAACGTGCCGTCGGGGTAGCCCTCGATGAGGCCGATCTCCACCGCGGCGGCTATGAACTGCGTGTACCAGCTTCCGCTGCGCACGTCGGTGAAGGTGTTCTCATAGACGTAGTCCGCGTACTCGAAGAAGCTGACGGCTATCTTGGTGAACTCCGCGCGGGTGATAGGCGCGTCCGGGCGGAAGGAGCTGTCGGCGTAGCCGTCTATGATGCCCATGTTGCTCAGCGTGGATATGGCGTTGTTGAACCAGCTGTCGGCGGGCACGTCGGTGTAGCTGTTGGTCTTGCTCCAGTACTCGTCGCGCGTCTCATCGGTCAGCAGGCGGAAGAAGATGGTCGCCACCTCGGCGCGGGTGATGTTGCCCTCAGGCTTGACCTCGCCGTCAGGATATCCGATGATGTACGCCACATGGTCCTCCGTGTTCAACCCACCGGGCTTCTCGGGCTTGATGGGCGGATTAACCGGCTCGTCCGGGTCGCCGGGAGTGCTGCCGTCGTCGTTCCAAACGAGTACGAACGGGGAGAAGCCGCCGCTTCCGATGCTGAACGTTATGCCGTTCTCGCCGTTGGTGATGTTGATCTCCTCGACGGTACAGGTGTCCACGTCCGATATGTCGAAGCCGGACTCATTTTCGCCGCCCACGCTGTCGCGGTGCAGGTCTTTGAAGTGCAGCAGTACGAACTCGGTGTCGCTGTTAGTACCCGCGGGGTAGCCCCAGTGCACGGTCACCGAGTTGCTGGCCGTGACCCAGGCGTTGCCGTTTCCGGTGTCGACAAGGTCGAGGTACTGAGCCTGGTAGTTGTCAAAAGAGCCTATCTCCTCCTCGGCGCGGACGACCAGCGCCTGAGTGCGGTTGTGCGTGGCGTCGTCGATTATTCCGTCAAAGAGCAGTCCGATGTCCAGATCGTTCGCCGGGACAGTCGTATTGTTGAGCGTGTAGGTGGTGCCCTCTGGCGCGGTTATAGCGGCGTCGCCGGGGGCGACCGGCGCGTCAACGGTATCGGTCACGTCCACGACGGGGTTGTTGCCGCCCTCGGTGTCGTCCACCGCGCGGACGCGCAGCGTGCCGGTCGCCGTCACGACGGCGTATGTACTGCCGTCTATCGTAGCGGTAACGTTTGTTGCTGCACCGGAGTAGATGGCCACGGTGTAGTCACGGAACATCTCTCCAACGGTAGTCGGGTCAAATTCGTCGCTGACGTAAGTTTTGTCGCCTATGCTGTAAGTCACGCGCACGGGATCCTGCCCCTGTCCGCCGACGGAGCCGGTGGAGTTTATGTAGTACAGCGCGTTTCCGCTTGCGTCATATCCGGCGTGCGCGAATTCCCACTTACGGCCGTCGTTACCCGTCAGGACGACTTCGGCCGCCACATTGTCGACTTCAACACCATTGGGCAAACTGACGTAGAACAGCGGGGTGGGCATGGAGTTCTCGGTAGGCTCATCACCGGAGCCGTCCACCACGCCCTCATATCCGTCACCGCCGACGTATATCGTGATATCCGCGGGGGTGATGGTGATGGCTTCGTCCATGCTCGCCCACTGCGCATAGAGCGTAGTCCAGTTGTCGGTGAGCTGCGTGTCAAAGCTGAACGGTTGCTCTCCCTCTTTGTCGGAAGTCCATCCGACAAAGGCATAGCCTTCCAGAGTCGGGTTTGTGCTTGGAGCAGTTCCGGTTCCGTAATAAGTTATCTCCGTCTGGTTCTCTGGCATATTAGCCAAGGCGGCGGAGTCCACGCCTTCGGGCAGGTTAGCATTGAAGCCTATACCCACCAGCGGAGCATAGACGTATGTGCCCTCGCAGTTAAAGCTGTACGGGTGCGACGACGTGGCATTTGTATAATCGGCGCAAACATCCACGCAAGCATACCTTAGAACGCCGTAATTATTCTCGTCAGCGTCAGCAGTAATCACGCCGTTGTTCCAATCGTACTTGTGGTGAGCAAGCTGGGCGTCGGTGAGAACTCCTATTTTAGCGTTGTCTGCGCCGACAACATCCGTTCTGTCGGTCACTTTGTCATCTTCAAACAGGTCGGCGTCATTGTTGCTTTCACTTTTCTCGGCGTTTCCTCTGGCATAGGCCGTCTGCATAAAGGGGTTGAGGAACAGGGTGTGGGAGGCGGTTTCAGCTACGTTCGCCTGCGTCAGAACAGGGCTTGTGTTGCTCTTTAAGTTATCCGCCGCGTTGCTGTTGAGGTCATACGCAACAACAGCGCTGTCATCATCAGTCACGACTGCGCCAGTACGTCCAACGCCGCCCAGCCAGGCCGCACCCTCGTACGCTTTGGACGTAGTGTAAGCGCCGCTTACAGTTAATTTGTGACTGTTCAACCACACATCGCCGGCAGTGTATGACAATAGCCGCTCGCCGTTGCACCGAATATCCACCGTGCAATTTTTAAGGGACGAATCTCTGGATTGCAGATAAATACCGGCATAACCGTTGTGGAGTATCTCCAATGTCGAATCCGTCATATCAAAGCCAATGCACGACAGGGCATGTCCGCCGCGATTGCCGTTCATTTGAATGGTAGACTTATCGACTATCCAGTTGCCGGAGTTGCAGGCGTTGCCGAGGTTGTTGTTTACTTTTATTGTCGAGCCGTTGGTCACATGAATGTTGACGTTGTTTATGGCAAATCCACCGGCTTTGTTGTCGCTGAAATTCACCGTGGAATTGTCTATAAATATAGCGTCAGAACCCGTACGGTTGTCGCCGCCGTAAAATGCGTTGGTGTTTCCGCTGTCAACTGTCATACCGGTTGCAGACATGGTAGACTCGTTTACCAGCTTCAACACGCTTGCGCCGTACATCGCGTAACTCCAGCCGTTTTTGTTGCCAACAGTTGATATGTCGCAGTTATCAAAGGTGACGGCACCGCTAGTGCCATACAGCCCCAGGAACTGGCCGTTGTAGCCCTCGGCCTTCAACTCACAGTCATAAAGGTTTATATCACCTCCGAAGAAATAAATAGCTGCGTCATAGCCTGCCGACGTCGATTTCCCGGCTCCGCTAGCAGTGACGAAGGTGCAGTTCCTAAACTCTACGTTTCCGCCTATCCAAAGCTTGGTTGCTACCTCGCCACTGTAATAGCTGATGTTCGCGTGGCCATTTTCTCCGTTCTGAGCACCGCTGATTGTAAGCGTGGTGTCGCTCAGCACAAACTTGCAGTTTGTAAACACAATCGGAGAGTCTGCTTCGGTGTGCTGGCCGGAAATCATTACGACCTGATTCTCCCCTATGTTGAAAACTGTATTATCGGCTCCGTCTTCAACTATAGTCACGCCTTCCGATTTTAGTTGAGCCTCATTTGTAGGCTCCTCCACCACTCCGGCTGCGGATACTGACAGGGTCAAAGCGGCGATTATCACCGCAAGCGCCAGTAGTATTGACAATTTTTTCTTCATTTTCTCGTCCTCCCCTGAGCTTTAGTATTGGCCGCCGGGCTTGGTGGGAGCCAGGCGGTGGTCATTTGCTCCGTCTCGAGCAATTGTTCATAGGTTTTTACGGCGAGCTCCTCCAGTCTCGCGCGTATCCCGTCCCGGGTGGCCTGGTACAGCTCGCGCAGGCTGCGCGGATTGCCCTTGCTCTCAGGCACTCCGACCTCGCGGCAGAACATCCGTATGCTGTCCGACACGTTAGTGCGGCTGACCGGCTCGCCGTTCCTGTTGACAAAAATACTCCCGCTGAACACGCCGCGCCTGTTGCCGTAGCTCCTGAGCTCGGCGCGCAGGGCGGGCGGTATCTTCACGGGGCTCTCACCGGCTTGACCGCGGGCTATCTCTCCGTCCTCCACGGCCTCCGCCGTCACCAGCGGCAGATCCTGCACCGCTATGCCGGTCTGGGCAAAGAGCTTTATCAGCAGGTACACCCGCTCCTTCCCCCGCTCCCGCGCCGCGCGCAGCAGGTACAGGTACTCCTCGCGAGTGAGCGGCGGACGCTCCCGCCTCCTCAGCTGCAGCCCCGGCTCCAGCTGGAGATCCCGGCGGCCTATGTACTTGAGATAGCTGTTGACGACGGATATCTCGGCGCTGATCGTGTTGGGCGAATATCCCCTATCAAGCTGCAAATCCCGCCAAAGCCCCAGCGTTCCCGCCTCTATCCTACCACCGAGCTCTTGTAGATCTTTGTAGAAATGGCGCATTGCCCGCAGATATGCCTTGTTGGAATCCACCGTTCCGCCCTGCTCGCTGCGGTAGCGCATGAAGCTGTCTATGTCTTCCGGCGTCAGCGTCAGCGCCTCATCCGCCATAGTCATCCCTCCCAAATGCTGTATTGAGACGGAATCATTCTTCCGTCCTGCACAACTGGTGCGCGCTTACATATCGGTTCACACATTCTATCACAAAATTTTCCTTAAAGCAAGCATTTTCACTATTTTGGACATGAAAATTAGGCCGGCCGTTGGTAAAAATTTCAGCCGGCCGGCTTTGGCATGTCCTCAGCTGCCCGTGAAGGGCAGCTTTTTTTATTATATTACTTTGTTTCCTGCCTATGTAAATAAGCGCTGGGACGGAAGAATGATTCCGTCTATGAGACCAGGTTCAGGCGGTCGAGCGCTTTTATGTGCTCGCTGCCTGTTGAAATCAGGTAAATGCGCGTGGTCTCGATAGAGCTGTGTCCCAGCACGTCGGCCAGCTTGGCCACGTCCCGGCTCGCGGCGTAGAACGTGCGCGCGAACAAATGCCGCAGATTGTGCGGGAACACCTTGCTCGCCGCCACTCCCGCCAGCGCGCACAGACTTTTCATCTCCGCCCAAATCTGCTTGCGCGAGAGGCTCTTGCCGCCGCGGGTCACAAACACCTCGCCGGCGGTAATTTTGTGCCTTTTGGCGTAGGCGAGCAGCTTGCGGCTGAGCTTGGCGGGCAGCAGTATGACCCTCACCTTGCCCTTGAGCCGCACCTCCGCCCTGCCGCTGCGCGCGGCCTCCACGGTGATGTACTTCACCTCGCCCACGCGTATGCCCGCGGCGCACACGGTCTCCATGACCAGCGCGAGGCGCTCACGGCCGAGGCTCCCGGCGGCGGACACCAGGCGCTCATACTCCCGGTTTGTCAGCTCGCGCCGGTCTTCGCGGAACATGCGCCTTTGCATACGCAGCGGCTTTATCTGCATCTCCGGCGCCCCGGCAAAGCGGAAATAGCCGTTCACTGCGGCCACCATCGCGTTGACGGACGAGACCGAGTACCCGCTCTCGACCAGGTGCTCGCGCCACGCGGCGGCGCTCTCGCGGCTCGGCGAGCCGCCGTCCAGCCAGGTCATGTATGCGCACAGGGCGCGGACGTATTTTTCCACCGTCGCCTCGCTGCGCTCTGCTCCGCGCAGCCAGCGCGCGTACTCCCCTGCCAAACCTGCAAATTCTTTCCTCGATGACATCACATCGCCTCCCGGACTTAAAAGTTACGTGTATTTTACCCTCTTTTTTGCCCAGAACACAGACGCCTGGCGATTTGATTTTTTACTTGACAAATTTGCCGTGTTGCTATACCCTTTTATAAGTAATATCTCGCCCTTACGGGCTAATCTGATACATAGGAGTGTATTGAAATGAAAAGGATAAAGACCCTCGAAACCCGCAACCTCTGCGAGAGCGCCGTCAAGGGCGGCTGCGGCGAATGCCAGACCTCCTGCCAGAGCGCCTGCAAGACCAGCTGCGGCGTCGCCAACCAGCCCTGCGAGAGAACTGCTGAAAAGGCGTAAACGCCTTTTCAGCAGATAACGCCCCGCGCCGCCGGTGGCGGCGCGATGGCTCTGCGCTTCACTGCGCGCAAAGAAATCCACCAGTTTGCAAACTGGTGGATCGGGACTGTCAAAAAAGGCCTCGACGGCCTTTTTTGACAATAAAGTCCCCCGGCCGCGAGCGGCCGATGGAGACCGGCGCTGCGCTCTGCGCCTCGGTTGTCCGCCAAAGGCGGACAATTCGACGCTCGCTT
>UQQF01000078.1 GCA_900543085.1 uncultured Eubacteriales bacterium
CGCTCGTCGGCAGCGTCAGATGTGTATAAGAGACAGGGGTTCCACCCCCCGCACCCCCCGGGTGGCGTGGTCGCCCCAAAATAACCCCAGTCACTTGTCTTCAAGTACCTTCTCCACCGACAGCACCTTGCCCATGGCAAGCTCCTCCGGCACGTAGACGAAGCCGCACTTCGGGCAGACGGGCAGCTCGACGGGGAAGGCGTTGTCCAGGTAGCCGAAGACCGCGTTGGCCTTGACCAGCGGCACGCCGCACTTGCGGCAGGTGAGCTTGCCCTCGGGGTCTATGACGTAATAGCTCTTTTCCTCAGCCATGATTCACCTCGTCTCTATGGTCATGCGGTGGCTGTAGACGCGGTGCACCGTGTATCCGTCCGCGTCCTCGGTGAACTTCACCCAGAACGTGACGTTGCCCAGCCGCGCGCGGGTGACGATCAGTCCCGTGTCGTTTTCCACCGCGGCGTCCCCGCTCTCGCGGTAGGCGCGCATGACGCGCACCACGTCCGTGTCGAGCACCATGCGCGCTTCCATGAGCGCCCTGGCCTCGTCGGTGAATTCAAGCTTGAAGTCCAGCTTCTCCATCGCGTCGTCCTCCATCCATATCTCGCGCAGCATGCGCCGCTTCAGCTCCAGGCGGTTGCGCCGCTTCTCGCTTATCCCAGGCGGGGAGCCGGAGGGCGCGCCGTATATCAGCTCCAGTATGTGCGCGCTCTCGGCGCCGGAGCGCGCGTAGCGGTCGCGGCAGCCCATGCAGTAGGTGAGCTGCAAGCCCTCCGCGCCGTCCAGCGCCGCGGCGGTCATCTCGGCGGCGACCTCCGGCTTGGCGTAGCCGGCCAGCCCGCCGTAGCCGCAGCAGGGCGCGCGGTCAGCGCTGTACTCAGGCTCCGTCACTGCGCAGCCGAGGCGCGACGCCAGCTCGCGCACCGCGCGCTGCGTGTGTGCGTCGCCGCGCGCGCCGCAGGCGTCGTGCAGCGTGACGCTGCCCACGGCTGTGGGCGCGTCCTCGGGGAGGCCTATCTCCAGCAGCACGTCCCATATCCCCGTGCAGTTTCCCAGCGGCGCGAGCGTCTTTGCGCAGGTGGGACACGCGGCGATGATGGTCGGGTTCCCCAGCGAGCCGAGCGCCGCGGCGAGCTGCGCGCGCGTCTCGGCAAACAGCTCCTCGCGCCCCGCCCAGTCGGAGATGACCCCGCAGCAGCCGAGCAGGATGCCCACGCCGCCGTCGAGCCGGCGGCGAAGGTCTTCATATGTCCGCCAGACGGCCTCCGGCGCGACGGCTCCGGCCTGGCAGCCGGGGAAGAAGACGTATTTGCACTGCTCGTACCCCGGCTCGGCGCGGCACAGAAAGGCCTCGCCGTTGGAAAAGAGCTGGTCGTAGAGCGCGAACTCGTGCACGGCCAGGCTCATCTTCCCGGTTGCGACCATGTTCCGCCGCGCGGAGAGGCAGATCTCCGCCATGTCGTAGCCGTTGGGGCAGACGACCGTGCACTGAGAGCAGAGCGCGCAGGAGTTTATCGCGCCGTTCCACATGTGGTCGCCCATGATGATGCCCACGTTGTTGTAGATCTCGCGGGTCATGACGCGCGGGGACTTGCCGTAGTGCCGCAGCCAGGCGCAGGACTTCATGCACTCGTCGCACGCGCACTGTATGCATCTCGCCGCCTCGCTTTGCGCGTCCCCGGCCGAATAGACGCCGTCCTCCGGCACGCGCACAGACGGCCGGACGCCGGAGAGGTCGGTGTAGAGAGAGCTCTCAGCCGCGCCCTCCTCGCCGCGTGAGCTGGCGGGGCTCATGCCCTGAACCAGCCGGTCGGCGCTGACGCCGGCGCGCCGCGCGTCGTAGAACGCGCCCAGCACCCCGCCTGTCTCATCGGGGCGGGCGATCACGCCGAGCGACTCGTCATAGAGCGTGACGGAGTCGCTGCCCCCGCCGCCGAGGGCGGCATAGACCTCGCGCGAGACGCACGAAACGTCGTATTTCCCAGCCTCGGAGGCTATGAATCCGGCGTTCAGGGCACAGTTGTACTCAATTTTCAAGTCCAGCTTTTCCAGCTCGGAGAGCGCGGCGGCCGCGTCCTCGCCGCCGAGGAAGGGCGCGCAGCGCGCGATAAGCTCCGCTGCCGTGCCCTCCGAGACGTAGAACACGGCGGGGTAGCTCTTGGTCGCGAGCTCCGCTGCGAGCACCAGCGTGAAAAGCTCCGCGCCGAAGACGGCGGCTGTCTTTTTCTTCTTGAATTTCAAAAGCCCGCGCCCCGTGCGCGGTCTGCCGTGGCGCATCGCGGCGCGCTCCAGCGCGGGGATGTTGACGCCCTCGGCTCCGGCCTCGTTCAGCCGGCAGGCCGACGCGCACGGAGCCTCGCAGCCGGCTGCGAGTATGCGCGCAAAGGGCGCGGCGCGCTCGAGCATCGCCCGGGCCGCGGTGAAGTCGCCCTCCGCGCACAGCCGCGAGAGCTCGCGCGCGTCTATGCGCAGCGGGCAGGCCGCCGCACAGAACGCGCTCTGCTCGTGCACGCACAGGCTCTCCCGCGCGGCCAGCTCATCCTTGGTGTACAGCTGCTTCGTGCGGTAAACGCGCGTAGAGCGCTCGGTAAAGTCCATAATCGCCCTCCTCCCGTCGGGAAATCAGTCGACGGAGTTCCAGAATTCCAGCTTGTGTACGGCTACCGGCAAGTCATTGCGGATTCCACTGATAGTATGTCGCGGACGCTATTTTCCCGTCTCCGTCCAGTTCAAAGCGAATATACGTCGCGTCGAGGCAGTGTACCAGCACCGAGCCCGGGCGGCCGTCCTCGTAAAAGAGCGTGGCATAATAGCTCATGTCCTGCCCTGCGCCGTACAGTCTGATCCCGGCCTCGCCGAGCGTGAGCTGCGACGGGTCAAGGGGAGTCGCGCTGAGGTCGCATTCCATATACGCCCTCACCGGGAGGCGGCGCAGTATGTCGTCCAGCCCGTCGCCTATCTCAAGGGCGCGCAGCGTCGGAGCCGTCGCCGGGTCGCTCGAGGTGTAGCCCTCGCCGCGCTCGTCATAGAGCGCAGTGGTTTCACCGCTGTTCGGCGCGAAGACCAGCTCCTCATAGAACACGGGCATGGAGTACATCACCCGGCCTATGTAATCGTCGTAGACGCGCGTGAACTCTGTCGGGAAGCTGATGTACCTCACAAAGCCGGTGTCGTTTCGTTGGAGTACGATGCGCGGCTCGCTGCCTGCCGGGTCGAAACCGCGCTCCTCCCCGTGTATTTTTACGGTGTCATAGCTGAGCGTGAGGCGCTTGCCCAGGAATTCAAACCTGCCGTCTATCCCTGTTATGGGCCATATCTCGAACTCCGCCGCAGGGTCGGCGCACTCATAGCTGAAGCTGCCGTCCGCCAGCTCGGAGGAAAAGCAGTATGTCGCCAGGTTCCCCGGCGCCGCCGGGTAAGCGCCCCTGTCCTGGTTAAAGCAGAAGTAGAGCTTGAACGGCGTCGCGCCGTTTTCCTCCTCGCCCATGTAGAGCAGAGCCTGCCCGTCGCTGCCAAAAGGCTCCGCCCGCCAGACGCTGGCCGGGGTGAAGTCCATCGGCGGCAGGTAGTACGGCCAATCGGGGTCACTGGCGGATATGTTCGTGGGTGAGGACGAATATGGATGCCTGTAGGCCTCTGCCGGCACCGCCGCCCCCGGGGGTGCAGCGTCCGCCGTCGCCTCCGGCGTCGGCTCCGCAGCAGGGACGCCGCAGGCGGTGAGGAGCAGCAATACCAGCATCAATAAGACCGCGCGCTTCATACCCGTCACCTCGCTTTTGCAAATGGGGAAGGCTTTCGCCTTCCCCATTTTAACATGGTTTGCTTATCTTTTAAAGCCTTACGCCTTGACTTGCTTGAGGGCTTCCAGCACTACCTCGGGCAGAGCCGGGACGCGTGTGATGCGCGCGCCGGTGGCGTTGTAGATGGCGTTCAGGATGGCCGGGTGCGGGGCGTCCAGCGGAGCCTCGCCGCAGCCGGAAGCGCCGTAGGGGCCGTTCGGGCGCGGGTGGTTGGTCTGGTACACCAGCTCGATGTCATCGGGGGCGTCGTTCGGGTAGGGTATGCCGCACTTGGCCAGCGTGGTGTGCTTCTTGAGGTCTTCAAAGTCCTCGGTCAGCGCGAGGCCGATGCCCTGGACAAGGCCGCCGTAGAAGTTGCCGTCCACGGCCAGCTTGTTGAGGATGGTGCCGCAGTCGGCCACGGCGGTGAACTTCTCGACCTTGACCTTGCCGGTCTCGGTATTGACCGCGACCTCGGGCAGGAAGATGGTGTACATGTAGCTCGGGAACGGGTCGCCCTGGCTGGTGGCCTGGTCGAGCGCGACACTGGCGGTGTAGGTGTAGATGCCGACGGCGTGGGTGTCTATGCCCTCCGCGACCATCTCGTCATAGGTGCGGTAGGTGCCGTCCGGCTTGCGCATGGCCTTGAGCAGGTTCTCGCAGGCCACCTTCGTGGCGGAGCCGGTCATGACCGTGGAGCGGCTGCCGCCGGCGGGGCCGGAGTTCGGCGTGAGCTTGGTGTCGTTCATCTCGAGGTGGATCATCTCGGGGGTGAAGCCGGCCTGACGCAGGGTCTCATGTCCGGCGGTGAGCGTGGCGATGTCCGCGCCCTGGCCGTGATCCTCCCAGGAGTTGCGCAGCGTGACGGTGCCGTCCGGGTTCAGGTCCGCCCAGCACTCGGAGGCGTCGGAGTTGTCAAGGCCGCAGCCGTAGACGCCCAGCGAGACGCCGACGCCGTACTTTATCTTGCCGTCGCTGGCGGCGTTCTTCTCCGCCACGCGCTTCTTCGCGGCCTCGTAGTACGGCCTGGCGAGGTTGAACAGATCCTCCTCGCAGTAGACGTCGGGACGGCAGCCGTTGGGAGTGCGGGAGTCCTCGCTCTCCTTGTAGCAGTTCATGGCGCGGAACTCAAACGGGTCTATGCCCAGCTTGGCGGCCATGACGTCCATGGCGATGTCGCTGCCCATGAAGCTCTGCGGCGAGCCGTAGGCGCGGAAGGCGCTGCCCCAGGCGTGGTTGGTGAACACCGTCGTGCTCTTGTTGCGGATGGTCGGGATGTCCACGCCCGCGCCGACGAACTGGCTGAGACGGTGGGTCAGCAGGTCGCCGAACTCGCTGTACGGGCCGTGGTCGATGTAGTTGTCGCCCCAGAGCGCCAGCACCTTGCCGTTGTCGTCGGCGGCGAGCTTGATGTGCAGGAAGCCCGGGCTGCGCTTGCCGGTGTAGGTGATGGACTGGTACATGTTGAAGTTGAGGCTGACCGGCCTCTGGCAGACGAGCGCCGCCACGCCGAGTATGCCCTCGTTGGTGGGCGAGAACTTGTAGCCGAAGGTGCCGCCCGAGTGGTTCTGCACCAGGCGCAGCTTATCCAGCGGCACGCCGATGCCGTCGGCTATCATGGGGGAGTGCAGGTGTATGCCGATGCTCTTGGAGTGGATGGTCAGCATGCCGTCCTCGTCTATGTAGGCGTAGCCGTTGTCCGGCTCCAGGAACAGGTGGGGCTGGCGCGAGCAGTAGCTCTCGACCTCTACCACGTTGGGCGCGCTGTCAAAGTCAAAGTCGGGACCCTTGATGCAGTTGGTCTCGTAGTAGGCGTTGGGCGTGCCGGGGTGGATCTCTATCGCGTCGGGCGCGAGGGCTTCCGGCGCGCTCATGTACGCGGGCAGCACCTCGAGGTCGACCTTGACGTGCTTGGCGGCCTCGCGCGCGTGCTCCTCGGTGTCGGCGGCGACTATCGCGATGGCGTCGCCGTACTGGAACACCTTCTCATCGCAGAGTATCGGGCGATCCCAGCCGTCGCACTTGTTGTTATACGGCAGCATGACCAGGCCGTTTATGCGGTTCTTGCCCGGGACGTCCTTGGCGGTGATGACCTTGAACACGCCGGGCATCTTCTCGGCCTCGGAGGTGTCGACGCCCTTGATGTTCGCGTGGCTGACCTCGGCCTGGACCAGCGCGAGGCGCAGGGTGTTCTCGGGCAT
>UQQF01000079.1 GCA_900543085.1 uncultured Eubacteriales bacterium
TCGAGCAGGTAGCCGTTGCGTTTGCCGGCCTTGGCGAGGGTGAGCATCTTGCGGCACTCACGCAGGCCGTCGCCGTAATCGATGTCCACGTGGCGGGAGGGGTCGAGACGCGCGATGACCTCGGCCACGGCGCTGGCGACGCCTCCGCTTACGGCAAAGCCGCGTCCGGAGCCGGTGCCGTTGTCGAAGTCCTTGTCGCACTCGTCGGGCTCCAGGGTGGAGAAGTCTATGTCCTTGGCGCAGAACATGCCCAGCAGCTCCTCAAAGGTCAGCACAAAGTCGACGTCGCTGCGGACGCTGCGGCGGCTGGCCTCGAGCTTCTTGGCGGCGCAGGGGCCGACAAAGACTATGCGAGCGTCGGGGTTGTCCTTCTTTACCAGACGCGCGGTGAGAACCATCGGCGTAAGCGCCATGGAGATGTTTTCCTTGAACTCGGGGTAGAGCTTCTTGGCCATGACGCTCCAGGCCGGGCAGCAGGAGGTGCCCATGAAGTCCAGCTTCTCGGGGACGTTCTCCATGAAGTCCTTGGCCTCCTCGACCGTGCACAGGTCGGCGCCGATGGCGACCTCGACGGTGTCGGCAAAGCCGAGTATGCGCATGGCCTTGCGGAGCTTGGCGGGGGTGGCGTCCTTGCCGAACTGGCCGACAAAGGCGGGAGCCACGCAGGCGATGACCTTGTCGCCCTTGCGTATTGCCTGGATCAGCTGGAAGATCTGGCTCTTGTCCGCGATGGCGGCGAAGGGGCAGTTCACCAGGCACATGCCGCAGGAGACGCACTTGTCGTAGTCTATCTTGGCGCGGCCGAACTCGTCGGAGCCGATGGCGTCCATGCCGCAGGCCTTGGCGCAGGGGCGCTCCAGGCGGCTGATGGCGTTGTACGGGCACTGGTTGAGGCAGCGGCCGCACTTGACGCACTTGCTCTGGTCTATGACGCTCTTGCCGTCACGGCCGACGGAGATCGCGTTCTTGGGGCATACGTTCATGCAGGGGTGCGACAGGCAGCCCTGGCAGTTGGAGGAGATGCGTATCTCCTTCGGCGGGCAGGCGTTGCAGGCGAAGGGGATGATGTTTATCAGGGGCGGCTCGTAGTACTTCTCGGGCAGGGCGGCCTCCTCGATGCCGTCGCTGGCCAGGTGCTGCTCGGCGGCGGTGCGCAGGGGCAGGCCGCAGGCAAGGCGCAGGCGCTCGGTGACGATGGCGCGCTCCAGGAACACGTCGTGGCGGTACTGGGCGACCTCGCCGGGGATTATCTTGTACGGCAGGGCGTCGATCTGCTTATAGTCTCCTCCCTCGTAGGCGAGTCGGGCGACCTCGGTGAACACGTCGCGGCGGATGTCGTCGACGACGCTGTGTATGCCTCTCATATGGCGTCCTCCTTGTATAGTATTAGAGGGGTTGTTTGCGACACTATATTATACCGCAAAGCCGCATGATTGCAAGTAAAATAACAAAAATTCACGTAAAAAGCGGGGAGCCCTCCGGGGGCTCCCCACAGCTTGTCGAAAAAGCCTCGCAGAGTTTCGCGCCCTATGGGCGCGAAAGGGACTGCAATCATTTTCGGCGGCGGCGTGTACGTCGCCGAAAATACATTTCGCGGAGCGCAGTGTCGAATTGTCCGCCTTTGGCGGACAACCGAGGCGCGAAGCGCAGCGCCGGTCCCCATCGGCCGCTCGCGGCCGGGGGACTTTATTGTCAAAAAAGGCCGTCGAGGGCCTTTTTTGACAGTCTCCGGGGAGCCCTCCGGGGGCTCCCCATAGTGTGCAGTCAGCTCAAATCTGCTCAAAGGCCTGCGCCAGATCCGCGATTATGTCCTCGACGTTTTCGAGGCCGACGCTCATGCGCACCAGGCCTTCGCTTATGCCGGCTTCCTTCAGCTCCTCGGCGCTGTAGGGCGAGTGGGTCATGCTCGCCGGGTGCTCCGCCAGCGTCTCGGCGTCGCCGAGGGAGACGGCGGTGGAGATCATCTCAAAGCTGTCCAGCAGCTTCGCGCCGGCGGCTCGTCCGCCCTTGACCTCAAAGCTGAGCATGCCGCCGAAGCCGGACATCTGCTTTGCCGCCAGCTCGTGCCCGTCGAAGGAGGCGAGGCCGGGGTAGTAGACCTTCTCGACCTTGTCGCAGGCCTCCAGCCACTCGGCCACGCGCATGGCGTTGGCGTTGTGCCGCTCCATGCGCACGTCCATGGTCTTGAGTCCGCGCAGCACCAGGTAGGCCTCAAACGGCCCCATGACCGCGCCGGTCATGTCCTTCAGGCCGAACATGCGCACCTCGTCGATGAAGGCCTTCCTGCCGCAGACGATGCCGCCTATGACGTCGCCGTGGCCGTTGAGGTACTTGGTCACGGAGTGCACGACCACGTCGCAGCCCAGCTCTATCGGCAGCTGGTTGTAGGGCGAGGCGAAGGTGTTGTCGCACATGACGGTGATGCTGCGTCCGTCGGAGTGCGCGATCTCGCAGATGCCGGCGATGTCCTCGATCTTCAGCGTGGGATTGGCCGGCGTCTCGATGTAGATGAGCGAGGTTTCGGGGCGGATGGCGGCGCGAACCTCGTCGAGGTTGGACGTGTCGATGAAGCTCACGTCCACGCCGTAGCGCTGCATGCCGTGCTCCAGGAAGCTGAAGGTGCAGCCGTAGAGCACGCTGTCTGCGATGATGTGGTCGCCGGCCTTGCACACCGTCCAGATGGCGGAGGTGATCGCGCCCATGCCGCTTGAGGCGGCGACCGCGTCCTCCGCGTGCTCAAGCGCGGCGACCTTGCGCTCCAGCGTGGCGGTAGTCGGATTGCCCAGGCGCGAGTAGATGAAGCCCGCCTCCTCGCCGGCGAAGCGCCGTCCGCCCTGCGCGCAGGAGTCGAACACAAACGTGCTGGTCTGGTATATCGGCGTAGCCAGCGCGCCGAAGGGGTTTTTCTCCATCCCGGCGTGTATCGCCTGCGTGGAGAATCCGGTCTTGTTGACGTCCTTCATGCAAATTTACCTCCTCAGCGTATTTCTTCCCAACTCCATTTATATTATATCACGAAAAATTCGCCAAACCAATTGTGGTTTCCTATGAAATGTGCTAAAATAATTGTACATTTTCGATACTTGGAGGTAAGCTACATGAAGATAATCCACACAAACGCCGCTCCTGCGGCCGTGGGTCCGTATTCGCAGGCGGTCGTATCCGGCGGGATGGTCTACACCGCGGGTCAGGTCGCGCTCGACCCCGAGACCGGCGCCATGGTCGGCAAGGACGTGGTGGAGCAGGCGCACCAGGTCATGAAGAACCTCACCGCCGTGCTCGCCGCCGCGGGCAGCGGCATGGACAAGGCCGTCAAGACCACCTGCTTCCTGGCCGACATGGACGACTTCGCGGCCTTCAACGCCGTGTACGCGGAGTATTTTCCCGGCAAGCCCGCGCGCAGCTGCGTGGCCGTCAAGACCCTGCCGAAGGGCGCGCTGTGCGAGGTCGAGGTCATCGCCGAGGCGTGAGAAAGCGCTGTTAGGGCGCTTTTGAAGCTGGCAGAAACTGAAAGCCGTCACCCTGTCTGGGGTGGCGGCTTTTTTGGCGCATCGTTTGGCCTATAAAACGGCTGCTGGAGACATTACGGTTGATTACGTCTACGTTGTCAATAGCAGTGTTGCCAATGCCATTAATTAATCCCTGTATTCTCCAAAACTAACACGAGTTTTCCCGCCCCGGGTATCCGGGGCGGGTTTTTTATTGGCTGTAACGCAAGTACCCGCGCAAGCAATAAAAACCGCCCCCGGTCACCCGGGGGCGGAAAACTACTTTTTCGAGAAAGTATGTTTTAATTAAGCATTAACACCATCAACACTATTTATAGTGATCGTGCAGGGACCATCAACAGTAACGTCGAATTCCAGAGTCGTAGTGCCAGCAACATCCTCAAAAGTCACAGAGTCAGTCACAGTGTTGCCATTACCGTAGTTGACAGTGTAGTTAACAGTCTGATTAGCAGCGCGGAAAGCGTCATCCTTGGTAACAACGACAGTCACGGTGCGATCGCTGTACTTATCCACGACGACAGTATCGTCATCGCCTTTGAAGTTGACAGTGTAGTTGCTCAGATCTTCTTTAGCGGTGACAGTCCAGTTAACAGCCTTAACGTCGATCACATAGATGACCTCGACCTTGTTGCTAGCGTTAACGAAGTACAGGATGTCGATGGGAACGTCATCATTGTAGTTGTTATACAGGAAGTCGGCAAGATCGTCGACGCTGTCGATGTCGCTCTCCGGACGGAGATCAACAACGGGAACGTCAGCGGGAACCAGGCTGCCGTTCAGCCACACCTTATCGCCGTCGGAATCCGCACGAAGCTCATCGGTGCTATCAACAATGTAGGTGTAGATAGGATCGAGGCTTATAGCGTAACCGGTGTTGGCGTCGAGGGTGTAGGAGTAGAAGCCGGCGTTGATATTGAAGGCATTAACGTGATCAGCATCAACGTAGAAGGTCTCATACTCATCGCTGCCGTTCAGATAAGCGATGTCAAACTTGTAGACGCTATCAGTCAGGCCGTCCCATTCGCTGGCACTGATGTCCTCGGGGAAGAAGACATAGCCGCCACGGACAATACCAGCGTCGTGGGCAAAGACGACGACAGCGGCATCGTTTCCAGCAAGAGACTCAACAACAGTGACGCAGACATCACTGAGCTTAATCTCGCTGACCGGGTAGTTGTAATCGTAAGCGTCGATCAGAGCGGAGACACCCTCGTAGGACTTGATGTCGAGAGTGCTGCCAGCGCCAGTGGCAATAATGAAGGTAACGTCTTCGGCATCGTAGTAGACGTCGGTGTCGTTGATTTCCTTGCCGTTGGCAGTGAACACAGCCTCATTGTAGTAACGGTAGTCACCATAGCTCCAGCCGTTAGTGAAAGCAGGAACCGGGCCGTAGGTCGCATTATCGGGGTAGAGTTCATCGGTGATGTCGAAGTACTCGCCCTCCTCGTTGTGATACTTGTTGTACCAGGCAGAGGTCACAGGAACAGTGATCTTATCGCCGGTCTCGACGTCAACGAATTCGGCCTCATAGTCGAAGTCGACATCGTAATCGCCGGGGTTGGTGATGCGATCAGCGCCGGTGAAGTAAGCAACGGTCTGGTAGCCGGAGTTGCTCAGGCCGAGGTAGTGGCCGTGAGTGTCGAGCTTGAAGGAATAAGCCGGAGTGTTGACGTTCGGGTTCTTGAGAACGGCTTCGATCTCGTCGATCTCGCTCTGAACATCAGCCAGGCTGACAAGGGCAGACATCTCGAGGACGGTGCCGTCGCTCAGAGTGATGTCGTAGTTGCCATTGCGATCCCTGTCAAGGTCAGTGACGACGCCAGAGGTGGCGCTCACGGGGTAGACATAGTAGGCACCGTGCTCGGTCTCGAGAACGATGATGCTAGCCCTGCGGTCAATCTTGGAGATGTCGGTCTTGATGTTGTCGTTCTTGACGGCAACGTTGCCTATGACCGTGGTGTCCTTGGTCTCGGAACGAGTGCCCATAACGGAGTTCCTATAATTATAGGTTACGCCAACGTAATCCTTGACACCGTCCAGATCAAGAGCGCTGTTGTCGATGACATAGTACTCATAATCGGCATCGGCAGCGAGGCCAACCTGCAGGGCGCCGTCGGCAGTCTTGTCGAGCTTGGCAAGAGCCTTCTCGCCCTCAGACTTGGCATAGCAGTCATACTCGGTGGTCTTGGCAAGGTCATAGGTGTAAACGCCGGTGTTGGTCTTGCCCTCGACGAACCAGATACGGGCAGCGTGATACATCATATCGAGGCTGGTGTCAGCCTTAATAGTCTCAACCGTCGTGGAATGGCTGTAGTAGCCTGCCTTCAGGACGGTAGCATCAGCGCCGTTGCCCTCGTTGTCATAGATGATGCCTTCAGCATGATTCAGCTTAAAGACGTTCCAGCCGAGGGTACCCTCATAAGAGTAGCGATCACCGATGT
>UQQF01000080.1 GCA_900543085.1 uncultured Eubacteriales bacterium
CGCGCCGGGTTCGAGGACGTGGCCTACAAGTTCTACGAGGGCGCCAGGCACGAGATCCTCAACGAGACAAACAAAGATGAGGTATACCAGGACATACTCGACTGGCTGTTCACGAAGATTGACTGAGAGCGCAGAATAGCATCCGTAGTGTGTTCCTCTGTGAACTACGAAAACAAGGAAAAAGCAACCGCAGGAAACTTGCGGTTGCTTTTTTTAGCGTTATCGAGCTGCACATGGATTTGCTCAGCATGGGGATCGGCGTGGAGTTCGATGGGACAGATATGTTTGGGGATAGTGAGTGAGGGGCGAAGTGCGCCTAAAGGGAAGGAACATCCGCAGGATTCTATCTTAAACCCTGCGGATGTTTTATGATTAGGTTGTATTCAGATAATCACTTAGAAACCTTTGTAGTATAACATTTCCGGTTTCAAGAGAAACGGAAACATAATTTGTGCCGTCATCCAAGGGTGAAACCTCAAACACTGGCATCCAGTTTACAATCGGATTTTCACTGTCAGCATCCCGCATGGTTGATGTCGTATAGCGAATTTCGGTGTATCCCTCACTGTATATCATATTTGCTGCCTGTGCAATTGTATAGTTTGGCTTGAAGTTATACATAAACGCAAAGCACGCAAACATCCAGATAAAGAGGAAAACCCACCTGCTTTTTCGACTACCCCAAGATAACTTGAAACTCTTCTCGGCATTTCGTATAACGTGATACTTTGGGAACAGAATATAAAGCCCAATGCAAGCCACATATATAGGCCAAGGAGAAAAACACACACCATACAAGACATTTTTTATGAAACGGGCAGTAATAAGAAGAAAGAAAGCAAGAACGCCGATAATAATATTGCGAATTTTACACTTCCGTTCAAGCAGAGACAAATCACCCGGTGTATCCATTACTTTTATTTCTCTCTTTACTATGATCGGTGTTCTGACATATAGTCAGCCCCACATTTGTAAATTTAGCATAGGGGAGTGAAATAGTCATCAACATGAAAGAAAAATTAGGTAAAATGAAAAAACATAACCAACAACCCGCCTCTACACACACCGCCCATATATGCAAGCAGCCGGCGCAGATGCGCCGGCTGCTTTTGCGTTTGTTATAAAGCCCGCATCGGAGCGGACGTCCGGGGCTTGCCGCCGGTTTTTCCCGTCAGCGCAGGGCGCGGCTCATTTCGCCGCGCGGCCCGCGCGCACCTCTATGAGCTGCGCGGCAATGGATATGGCTATCTCTGCCGGCGTCTCCGCCTTGATGTCCAGGCCGATGGGCGTCGTGACCTGGTCGCAGTCGGCCTCGGATATGCCGTAATTCTCAATGAGCTGCTGCCTCACCCCGGCGGCCTTGGCGCGCGAGCCTATGACGCCGATATAGTACGGGTGCATGGGCAGCACCTGCGCCTGAACCACGGTGTCAAAGGCGTGCCCGCGGGTCATGACGCAGACGTAGTCCTCGCCGGTTATCGTGACGCTGTCGGCTATGCGGTTGAAGTCGATCAGCTTTATCTCCTCCGCGCTCGGGAACAGCTCCCGCTTTGCAAACTCGCTGCGGTCGTCCATCACCACGCAGCGGAAGCCCACCCCGGTCAGCACAGGCTCCAGCGCCTGGGCGACGTGGCCTCCGCCAAAGATGTAGACGCGGCCGGAGCTGTTCATCTGCTCCACAAACACGTCGCGCCCGCCCTCGTTGACCCGCTGCGGGTGCGCGTTCAGGTGCGCGCTCAGCCACTCGGGGCAGTCGTCACGGTTCACCAGCGAGAGCCTGCCGTCCCCGGCGAGGTCGCTCACCAGCCAGAAGCTCTCGCCGGCGGCAAAGCGGCGCAGCGCCTCGTCCGCCACGGCGATGGCGTTCTCGTCGCCGGCGGGTATGAAGTGGAAATACACGTTCACGGCTCCGCCGCAGATCATGCCCAGGTTCTGGACATCGTCCTTGGTCAGCGAGAAGTCGTGCACCAGCGACGCGCGCTTTTCCAGACGCTCGGCCGCGATATGCTCGGAGCGGTACTCCACGCTGCCGCCGCCTATGGTCCCGCACAGCCGTCCCCCGGCGCCGACGAGCATCCTCGCCCCCGCGCCGCGCGGAGTCGCGCCGGAGGACGCTATGACGGTCACGAGCACCAGGTCTTCGCCCGCGCTGAGGCGGTCGCGCATGATCTTGAAAAGCTTTTTCATATCTCTACTCCTCTTTCCTCGATAAGCTTCACTATTTTCTCCGAAGCCAGCCGCCGCGCCTGATGGTGCGCGAGCTGCTCGGGCGTTTTACACTTTTGCGCGCTCGCGGCAAAGCGCTCGTCCAGAGTGACGGCTCTGTCGCCCTGCACCAGCTTGTCCGCAATAAACACCACCGCCGCCTCGTCGAGTGTGTCGCCCGTGTGGTCGTGGTGCAGCCGGACTATGTCCGCTATCTCGGGATAGCCCAGCTCCCGCAGCCACCCGGCTCCCGTCTCGGGGTGCTTCGGCTCCGGCCTGGCGATGTCGTGGAGCAGCGCCGCGCGGCGCGTCAGAGCCGCGTCCAGCCCAAGCCTGTCGGCGAGTTCCGTCGCCTTTTCCGCCACCGCGGCGCAGTGGCGCACTGTGTTCTCCGGCAGCCGCGCGGCCTCCAGCAGCGCGATGCAGCGCCCGTCCGTCAGCTCCGGGTGCGGCAGCACGCCTATTTCCCCGGATACTGCAAGCCGGCCGCCCTCGAGCTCCAGACGGACATAGGAGCCGTAGGGGAGCTTTATCATGCCCGCGCCCAGGCTGTTAAGGTACAGCCTTATGACGCCGGAGTGCGCGACTACGGCGGCGCTGCCGCCGCTCGCCGCAAGCACCGTAGCTACGGCGGCGGAAAAGCGCGAGAGCGCGCTCTCGTCCGGCTCCGCGCCCGGCATGGGCAGGTACTTTTCGATCCCCCGCCGCGCATATAGCTCCGGCCAGCGGGCGCGGATTTCGTCAAAGGTCAGCCCGTCCCACTCCCCGGCGTACTGCTCCGTAAGGCCGTCGAGCACCTCCAGTTCGCTCCCGAGCGGCGCCGCGGTCTGCACCGCCCTGGAGAGCGGGCTTGAGTACACGGCCTCTGCCGCGCCCCTCAGCTCGAACCCCAGCATCGCCGCCTGGAGCCTGCCGAGGGCGCCCAGCGGCAGATCCGTCCTCCCGAGACACATGCGCGCTCCGCCCGGAAAGTCCGGCTTTCCGTGGCGTATGAGATATATGCTCGGCATTTCATCACTCCCCAGGCTGTGTAGCTTTTATCTGCGCATGCGAGTTGTATTCAATAGCAAGTTAGAATTATAAATAACATTGACGCAATCATCCTAGCAATTATGCATTTGCTTGTCAAGATTTTCTCTATATTTATCTTGAAGATTGATAAATCCCTCCGTGTCTCGCACGGATAAATCCCTCCGTGTCTCGCACGGATAAATCCCTCCGTGTCTCACACGGAGGGATTTGTCGTTTGGCGCCGTGCGCGGCTTCAGCTCTCGCTCAGGCCGGGGAAGAACTCCTTGAACATATCTGCGGCCATGTCGCTCAGGGAGCGGACATAGCGCTCGTAGTTGTCCAGCAGCTCACGTCCCTGCTCTGTGAGGCGGCTGCGGCCGCCCTTGGAGCCGCCCTGGGTCCTCTCGACTATCTGGCAGCCCAGCTCGCGCTCGAGCAGGTTTATCGCGTTCCAGCCGGAGCTGTAGGAGAGCTGCATACGCTGGCACGCCTGGCGGACGGAGCTTGTCTCGTCGGTCAGAGCCAGCAGCATCGCCACGCGCGAATCCATGAACCTGCGCTCGCGCGCTATGCCCACTTCAAGGACGGGGCGGAACAGCTGGCTGTTGTGCACCTCCAGCAGCTCGGCGTAGTCGGCTGGGGTGTCCACGTCCATGAGTATGCCCGGGTCCTCCACCTCTACCTGCGTCATGGGTACGCCGCAGCGCTCGAGCGCGCCCTGCAATCCGCGCTCGCCCGAGTCGGTCAGCACCCTGTCTATCACCTCAGCGGACATCAGTATCGGGTGGCCGGGCTGACCCCCGCACACCGGGCAGGCCAGCGGCGCGCCGCTGGCCAGGAGCGCGCGCACCGTCGCCGCAGTGAACAGCGGCACGTCCACCGGGGTGAACAGCACCACGTCGCACTTGCCCTGCAGGTACTCAAGGCCTATCTTCGCCGAGTCGAACATCTGCGTGCTGGCGTAGTTCTCGTTGCGCAGGAATATGACCCTGCTCTTGGACAAGTGCCTCTCCAGCTCCTCCGCGTTGTTGCCGGTGACCATGACCATCTTTTCCGCCCCGGCCTGGCGCAGAGTCGCCGTCACTCGCTGCGCTATCGAGATAGTACCTATGCTCAGCATGGGCTTGAACTCGCCCATTCTCGACGACATACCCGCCGCGGTTATGACAGCTCCTATTTCCAAGTTTGCACCTCCTGTTCGCATCCCTCTCCCGCGCCGGAGCGCAGGGTCGGTTTTGTGCAATTCGACAGATAAATCGACTTATATTTATTAATAATTTGACCTTGTTTTACAGCGGTAGTAGAATGTTCTTGTATAATCAAACCAGTGTTGTTATTGACGCCCATGACCGCCGCAGGGGTCGCTGTTCGGCCCGCCGCCGGTCAGATCGCGCAGGCGTCCCATTCCGGTGCCGGAGTAAAAGACCAGCTGCGCGCTCTCGCCGTTGGCGTCCTCGGCCACCAGGCGCAGGCAGTTCGCCGTCTCGTAGTAGTCTATCGGCAGCGTGCGTCTGAAAGTCTGCCCCGTCGCGGCGTCAGTGACTTCCACCGTGACTTCGCTGGCGCGGATCTCCGTGATTTTCCTGTCTTCCAAAGCTCATTTCTCCTTTCGGCCGTGCGGCTTTAAGCTGCACGCCTAAAATATAGCACACTTCTCTTGCGATTTAAAGGGTCATTTGAGCGCGCCGCGCTTTTTGTTGAACAAAAAATTTTAATTCTCAGGAAAAAGGAGGAAACCGTATGATCAAGAAAGTTCTTATTATCAATGGAGTCGAGCGTACACTGGTACTTGAGGGCACCGAAACGCTTGCCAAGGTGCTTCGCGACCGTCTGCTGCTCACCGGATGTAAGATCGGCTGCGGCGAAGGCCACTGCGGAGCGTGCAACGTCATAGTGGACGGCAAGGTGACACGCTCGTGTATAACCAAGGTCTCCAAGCTGCGCGATTACGCGGAGATAACGACCATCGAGGGCATAGGCACGGTCGACAACCTGCACCCGCTGCAGGTGGCGTGGATGGCCTACGGCTGCGCACAGTGCGGCTTCTGCTCTCCCGGCTTTATCGTAAGCGCCAAGGTGCTGCTTGAGAAGAACCCCAACCCCACGCGCGAGGAGGTTCGCGACTGGTTCAACAAGAACCGCAACCTCTGCCGCTGCACGGGCTACAAGCCGCTCATTGACGCCACCATGGCCGCGGCGGCCGTCCTGCGCGGGGAGATGAGCAAGGAGGACCTGCTCTTTAAGCCCACCGACAACGTCATAACCGGCACGACCTACGCCCGCCCGAGCGCGGCGATGAAGGTCACCGGCACCTGGGACTTCGGCGCCGACCAGGCGCTGAGGATGCCCGAGAACACCCTGCGCCTCGCGCTGGTCCAGGCCGAGGTCAGCCACGCGA
>UQQF01000081.1 GCA_900543085.1 uncultured Eubacteriales bacterium
GAGCTTCTTCACCTCGCAGTGCCAGTTGACGTACACGGTGAAGGCGCCGTAGTCCTTCGTGCCCGGCACGGCGGCAAGGCGCTGCGCGACCTCGCGCTGTATCATGACGGTGATGCGCCCGAACACGCCGGCGTCTATGAACGCCGAGAGCAGCGGCGTGGTCACGCTGTAGGGCAGGTTTGCGCAGACTATGGGGCGCAGCCCGCCCGCACGCTCACGGACTATCTGCGCCAGATCCAGCTTCGCCGCGTCGCCCCAGACGACCTCGACGTTGTCATACCCGCCGAGCGTCTCTGCCAAAACGCCGCGGAGGGCGCTGTCCAGCTCGATGGCCACGACCCTGCTTGCGCGCTGCGCCAGCTCGCCCGTGAGGCAGCCCACGCCGGGGCCGACCTCCAGCGCGAGGGTGGAGCCGTCCGCGCCGGAGGCCTCGGCTATGCGCCGCGGAACCGACGGCTCGATGAGGAAGTTCTGCCCCAGCGCCTTGGAGAAGTGGAAGCCGTGCCGCTCCAGCAGGGACTTTATTTCACTCGGACTGGTCAGGTTCACTCCGCGCACCTCACGCATCTGGCCGTGCCGATGGCGGTGGCGCAGGCGCTGTGCTCGGGGACGAAGTAGTCCAGCCCGTAGCCGTCGACAAAGCGCGCGAAGTTGGCGCGGGAGGGGGCGGTGTCGGCGATGGCGCCGGTGACCACGACGCTCTTTGCGCCGCAGCCGCGGCAGGCGAGCAGGCTCATGGTGCCGATGACCTGGAAGATGAGCGTGGCCAGACCCGCGGCCCAGTCGCTGTCCGTGGCCTCGGCGTTGCGGCGCGCCAGGTTGGAGGCGGTGAGGTCGGCGGCGAGGATGCCGTGCATCTCCACAAAGTCGCCGATGGTCAGGTCGACGTGGTTGGTGTTGCCGGCCATGGCCATGCGGTCAAACTCGCGCATGTCGGTGATGCCCAGCACGCGCTCGGCCAGACCGGTGAGCGTCCCTGCGCCCACGCCCGTGCCGCACAGGTGGGTGAATTGTCCGCCCTTGGCGTGGACGAAGGCCGTGCCGGTGCCGATGCTGGCCACGATGATGTCGTCGCGGCCGGAAAGCCAAGTCGCCCCGCGGCCGATAGCCTCGGCCTCGGGGACGTTTACCGGTGTGATGCCCAGCGCTTCAAGCCCGGCGCGTCTGGCCGAAAGCCCGCTTACTGCCACGGCCTCGGCCGAGCGCAGGTCGAGACCCAGCCGTTCGCAGAGCGCGGGGACGTCCGCTCCGCGCCCGTGCTCATAGTGCGTGAGGACGATCTCGTCGCCCTCGAGCGCCGCCAGCTTTACGGCGGACGCGCCCAAGTCTATGCCGATGATCATTGGAGAACCTCCTTGAACCAGCCTGAGCTGGAGAATTTCCGTTGCATACGCCCCGCCCGACGCCCCCGGACTTGCGGAGGCGGGGCGGAGCTTCAAGGCCGCCTGTGGCGGGCGGTCAGTGCCTGCTGCGCTTTTTGAAGCCCACGCAGACGCAGACGGCGGCTGCGACGCAGAGCGCGGCCATGATGGTGAGCATGATGTTGCCGCCCAGCGCCGGAGCGCTGACCCAGTCGGAGAGATCGGCGTTGTACGGCCTGAGCGGGTCGTACGGCACGCTCGATACCCAGCCGTTGGCGCGGATGACGGCGTCGACGCCCCAGGGCGCGAGCCACACCCACAGCGCCGTGACCGCGCAGGCCGCGGACGCGCGGAACCAGCGCGAGACGGGCAGATACCGCAGGCACAGCAGCAACAGCCAGGGCAGGAGCATGCCTATGAAGGTCAGCGGGTACGCCTCAGACCAGAGATAGCGCGGGCGGCAGGCCGCGATAAGCGCTGTCAGCAGCACCGTGACGGCGCCAAGCCACACCAGCGCGCGGTGGCCTTCCAGCTCGCGCGGCAGCGGCACCTGGCGCATGACCAGGGGCAGCAGCAGTACGGACACGGCCAGCAGTGCGGACAGAGCCGCGACCAAAAACCAGCTGTCGCCCTCGCCGAAGCACACCGCGCCCAGCAGCGCCAGCAGCAAAAGCGCCGCCACCGCCAGGTAGAGCAGGGTCTTGCGCCGGCTCATGTTCCCGCCCAGCGGCAGATGCCGAACCACATACGGCCCCAGCAGCAGCCAGAGGCCGAACAGCGTGCCCAGCGCGGCGTTCATAAACCATGTTCCGCCGGTGCGCAGGCACTCCTCGCCCAGCAGCGCGAGCAGCAAAAACGTGTTCACCGCGATGTATATAAGCCCCTTGCGCGTGCTCAGACAGGCGGGCAGAGGCAGCCTGCGCAGCACGTAGGGCAGCAGCAGTATACCCAGGGCGAGCAGCGTCCAGCACGCGGCGGGCGCGAACCAGCTATAGCCGTACACCAGGCATATGACGCCGTAGAGCAGCAGCAGCGAGGCGGTGAACCCCGCCGCGCTCCACAGTCCGCCCCGGCGCTCGGGCGCCAGCGCGGGCAGCAGCGTCAGGCTGGCGGCGCACAGCAGGACCGCCGTCACCACCAGCGACCAGCTGAGCCCTCCGCCGCCGGCGAGGTCGCATATGGCGCAGGTCAGCACCGTGCCACCGTAGACGATGTACTGCACGAGCTTGAAGTTGCGCGCCATGCGGCGGTAGCGCGCGGCGAGCTTTTCCGCCGAGCGCGCCTCCACGTCCTCGCTGGCCGTGAGCAGCTCGTGCTCGCTCACGCCCAGGATCTCGCAGATGTCGCGTATGAGGGTTATGTCGGGGTAGCTCATGCCCCGCTCCCACTTGCTGACCGCGCTGTCGGTGACGAACAGCTTGTCGGCAAATTCGCGCTGGGTCATGCCCAGGGCTTTGCGGCGCTGAGTGATGAACTCGCCGAAGGATTTTTTCGTGTTGTCTTCCATTTGTGTTGGCCTCCCTTTCGGTCGCCTGCAGGTCTGTGCGAAGCATAGCGCCGAGGGCGGCACTTTGTCAACGATTCAGGCTGCATTTGCGGCTCGACCGTTAGGAAAGTCCAGAGTTTATGCGGCTTTTCCGGCTCAGAGCAGCTTCTCGTAGGCGTTGCGCAGCGAGTCGCTGGCCGGGTCTACAAGGCCGAGATCCACCACGCCGCAGTAGGCGAAGCCCTGCTTTTCGCACAGCCGGTTCATGGCCTTGTTGTCGCGGTGGGTGTCCACGCGCACGCTCAGCCTGCCCATGCCGGCGGCCAGCTCGGCGGCGAAGGAGAACATCTCGGCGGCGAGGCGGGTGCCGCGGTATCTGGCCGCGGCCATCGCGCGGTGTATCACGGCGTAGTTCTCGCCCTCGGTGAGCCAGGCACCGTCTATCTCGCGGTAGCAGGCCTCGGGGGTCATGGCCACGCACTCATAGCCCGCTATCTCCCCGTTGTCCACGCACTCGAACAGCCAGCCGCGCCCGGCCTCTATGTCGGCCGCGAGCGCCTCGCGGTTGGGGTAGCCCTCCTGCCACTGGTCGACGCCGCTCTCGCGCAGATAGGCCTTGGCCTGCTCGAGTATGTCCAGCAGCGCGTCCATGTCGGCGATCTCCGCGCGGCGGGGCTCGAACCTCAGCTTCATCCGGTCGGGGAGCCGGTCGTACTTTATCTCCTCTACCATGCGCCTGTCCTCCTTGCTCTCGAGAACCAGCTTTTCAAACATGTCCGGGCGCTTGTCCATCGTGCGCTCAAGCTGCTTTCTGCGCCGCCAGCGGCGCACCTTCTCGTGGTCGCCCGTGAGCAGCTCGGAGGGGACGGCGCGGCCTTCCCAGACCTCGGGGCGGGTGTACTGCGGGTACTCCAGCAGGCCGTCCCAGTGGCTCTCGCCGGTGTAGCACTCCTCGTCGGCGAGCACGCCAGGCACCATGCGGCAGACGCAGTCGGCCACGGCCATGGCGGCGATTTCCCCGCCGGTGAGCACGAAGTCGCCCAGCGAGATCTCCTCGTCGACGCACTCCTCGATGAAGCGCTCGTCTATGCCCTCGTAGTGGCCGCAGACCAGTACCAGGTGGTCGTAATCGCGCTTTAAGCGCTTGGCCTCCTCCTGGTTGAAGGGCTTGCCCTGCGGCGACATGTATATGACGCGCGTCCTGCGCTCCCCGGCCTGAGCCTTGATGTGGTCCAGGCAGCTCTTGAGCGGCTGCGCCATCATGACCAGCCCCCAGCCTCCGCCGTAGGGGTAGTCGTCCACCTGCATCTGCCTGTTCTCGGTGAAGTCGCGTATCTGGACGCAGTTTATCTCTATTATGCCCTTCTTCGCCGCGCGGCCTATGATGCTCTCGCCCAGCACGCCGCGCATACTGTCGGGGAAGAGGGTCATGACGTCTATGCGGTAGTCTGCCATGTCACATGCCCTCGATCAGACGCACGGTTATCACGCCGTTGTCCGCGTCCGTATTCAGTATGAACTCCGGCACGGCGGGGATCAGGTGCTCCGCCTCGCCGCGCACTACGTATATCATCCCGGCGGGGGCGTCTATGACCTCGCGGAGAGTGCCCACGCGCTCGCCCGCTTCGGTCACGACCTCGGCGCCGATTATGTCCTGAATGAAAAACCTGCCCGGCTCAAGACGCGCGTCGTCGCGGTCTATGAAGACGCGCTTGCCCTTGAAGCGCATGGCGGCGTTGACGTCGTCCACGCCCTCCAGCGTGGCCAGCAGCGCGCCCTTGTGTATGCGCGATGAGAGCACGCGCACGGCCTGGCCGTCCACGTACAGCGTCTTTATGGCGCGCAGGAACTCCGGCGTGTCCGTCCAGGGCATTATCTTGACCTCGCCGCGCACGCCGTGGGTGTTGACTATCTCTCCGGCTTCGATAAATTTCTCTTTCATAGCATTTCACCATACCAAAAACGGCGGGAGTACCCCGCCGTACAGCTTGTCAAAAAACCTCGTAGAGTTTCGCGCCCTATGGGCGCGAAAGGGACTGGGATCATTTTCGGCGGCGGCGTGTACGTCGCCGAAAATACTTCGGGTTCCCGATGTGTGCGAATCGCACTCATCGGGAGAGGAGGAGCAGCGAAATGACTGAGCTCTCGGCTTTAGCCGTGAGCGAAGGATATGCAGCTTGCGACGACGAAGCGAGCGTCGAATTGTCCGACAAAGGCGGATAATTGAGGCCAACCTCCATTGTCCGCCTTTGGCGGACAACCGAGGCGCAGAGCGCAGCGCCGGTCTCCATCG
>UQQF01000082.1 GCA_900543085.1 uncultured Eubacteriales bacterium
GTATTTTCGGCGACGTACACGCCGCCGCCGAAAATGATTGCAGTCCCTTTCGCGCCCATAGGGCGCGAAACTCTGCGAGGCTTTTTCGACAAGCTGAGCCGCCCCATCCGGGGCGGCTCTATCTCGGGACAGGTACAGTTTTAGTTGCAGACGACGGCGGTGCCGGAGGCGGAGACCATCAGCATGCCGTTGTTGGCGCCGATGACCTCGTAGTCTATGTCCACGCCGACTACGGCGTTTGCGCCTATGTTCTCGGCGCGGCGGCACATCTCGGCCAGAGCCTCGTTGCGGGCGTTCTGCAGCTCCTCCTCGTAGCCCTGGCTGCGTCCGCCGAAGATGTCGCGGAAGCTGGCGCCGATGTCGCGGAACACGTTCACGCCGGTTATGACCTCACCGAAAACTATGCCGCAGTATTCGCGTATGGTGTGGCCGTCTATGGTGTTGGTAGTGGTGACTATCATAAGATCCTCCCAATCGTGCCCCAGGTGTGTAAGGGGCGTTCTGCCTATATAATTGCGCATACGTGGAGGTTTGTCAAGAGAAAAGCGCGGAAGGACTTACCTTCCGCGCTTTTTTGTGTTCAGGCGGCGTCGCCGCGGATGTCGTTCCAGAGGCTGTCCATGAGCTGGGTGGCCTCAACGCTCAGCGCGCCGAAGGCCTCGCCGCGCGCGAGGGTCTCCTCGTCGGGGTAGGCGATGGGGCTGTTGGCCATCTCCTGATCCATGAACTCCTTGGCGGCGCTGATGGGCGTGCCGTAGCCGATGTAGTCCATGTTGCCGCCGCTTATCTCAGGCTCGCAGATGAAGTTGATAAAGAGCTCGGCCTCCTCCTTGTGCTCGGCGCCGGCGGGGATGCACATGGCGTCGATGAACACGTTGAAGGTCTGATCCTCGGGCAGATAGAAGGCGAGATCGGGGTTCTCCTGGATCATCAGCATGCAGTCGCCGGCGTAGTAGACGCCGATCCAGGCCTCCTCGTTCTCCATGAGGTCGTAGATGTTGTCCATCTCGTAGGACTGCACCAGCGGCTTCTGCTCCGTCAGGAGGTCGGCGGCGGCCTGCAGCTCCTCGGGATCCTCGGTGTTGAGGCTGTAGCCGAGCATGGCCTCGGCGATGGCGAAGGAGTCGCGCGGGTTGGAGAACATGACTATGCGGTCGGCATACTTCTCGTTCCAGAGCAGATCCCAGCCTCCGACGTCGGCCTCGTCGACGTACTTGGTGTTGTAGATGACGCCCACGGTGCCCCAGGTGTAGGGGACGGAGTACTCGTTGTTCGGGTCGTAGGCCTGGTTCTTGAAGCTGTCGTCGACCAGCTCGTAGTTGGGGATGTTCTCAAAGTTGAGCGGGAGGAGCATGTCCTCCTCTATCATGCGGGCTATCATGTAGTCAGAGGGAATAATGACGTCATAGGTAGCGCCGCCGTTCTTCAGGCGGGTGTAGAGGCTCTCGTTGTCCTCATAGGTGGTGTAGTTTACGTCGATGTCGGGATACTTCTCCTCGAACTCGGCGATGACGTCGATATAGCCGTCTTCGCCCTCGGCGATGTTCATGCCCCAGTTGTAGACGTTCAGTACGACCTGATCTTCGCTTCCGCAGCCGCTGAGAGTGGCCAGAGAGAAGACCAGGACGAGGACAAGTACAATGGATACAACCTTTTTCAATTCAGTTTCCCCTTTCGATTTCAGACCGGAACCGGCCTATTGTGTCTTTTTGTGAGGTTGCGCTTACACGTTTTTTGCGCGCTGCTTCTGCTTCTTTTCGTCCCGCGCCTGCATGATGTTCATGAGCGCCATCACTACGAATATGACGAAGAACATGAGCGTGAACATGGCGTAGTACTTGGGAGGCATCTGCTTGCGCGTGTTGGTGTATATATCCACGGGCAGCGTGGCGAACCTCGGCCCGTAGACGAAGTAGGAAATCACGAAGTCGTCAAGACTCATCGTGAAGGCCATGATGGCGCCGGAGATGATTCCCGGCCACAGCTCGGGCAGTACGACCTTGAAGAAGCCCTGAGCCGGCGTGCAGCCCAAGTCCTGAGCCGCGTCCATCAGCTGGTTGTCCATCTGCCTCAGCTTGGGCATGACGGAGAGTATAACATAAGGGAGATTGAAGGTCACGTGCGCTATGAGCAGCGTGGTGAAGCCCAGCACGTTTTCCGTGTGCAGCATGCTGCGTCCCACAAAGACGAACAGCAGCGAGAGGCTGACGCCGGTGACGATCTCGGGGTTGACCAGAGGTATGTTCGTCACGGTCATCACCAGGCGGCGGATCCTGCCGCGCATGGCCTGTATGCCCAGCGCGGCCATCGTGCCGAGCACCGTGGCGAGCACGGCGGAGCTGACGGCCAGAATGACGCTGTTGGCCAGCAGACCCAGCAGGTCGCTGTCGCGGAACAGATTTACGTAGTTGTTCAGCGTGAAGCCCTCAAATTCGCTCAGGTCCTTGCCGTCGTTGAACGAGCCGATGAAAAGGACTATCATGGGCAGGTAGAGGAAGATGTAGACTATGAGTGTCCAGACCTTGCCGAGACGCTTCATATGGTCGTCACCTCCTCGTCGCCGGTGAACTTGTTCATCAGGCCGATGGAGATGAACACCAGGATCATGAGTATCAGGCTCATCGCCGCGCCCAGATAGGGGTTCTGCGCGCTCTTGAACTGGCGCTCTATAATGTCGCCGATAAGCACGTCGCTGGTGGAGCCGAGCTTCTGCGAGATGTAGAAGGTGCTGACCGCGGGGACGAACACCATCGTGATCCCCGACACGATGCCGGGCAGGCTCAGCGGGAGTATTACGCGGCGGAACACCTGGACGTTGTCGCAGCCGAGATCCTGCGCGGCCTCGATGAGCCGGGGGTCGAGCTTCACGATGACGGTGTAGAGCGGCATTATCATGTAGGGCAGGTAGTTATACACCATGCCCATTATAACGCTGCCGCCGTTGCGTATCAGGGGCAGGGGGCCGATGCCGAAGACGCTGCCCAGGAAGCTGTTGATGATGCCGGTGTCGCGCAGGAGTGCGACCCAGGCGAGGGTGCGGAGCAGGAAGCTCATGCACATGGGCAGAGTGACCAGCAGATACAGCACGCGCTGCGTCCTGGCGCCGGTCTGGGCGATGACGTAGGCCACGGGATAGCCGATTATCAGGCATATAACGCACGCGGCCAGCGCGTACCAAACGCTGCGGAGAAAGGTCGGCCAGTACGTGGCGGCGTTGGCCAGGTTGTCCAGCGTGAACTCGCCGGCGTTGTTGGTGAACGCGTAGTAGGCCACGACGGCCAGGGGGACGATGGTGAAAATCGCCATCCACGCCATGTAGGGGGCGGCCAGCGCTTTACTCCTCATTGTTCAGCGCCTCCTCGGGAGTTTCCTCCCCTCCGATGACCGCCTCGGGGTCGTTTATCTCGTCGTACTCCGCGCTGTAGGAGCTGTAGTCGCCGAACATGCCGGAATACTCGCTCTTGCGCATGACGTGTATGTCGTCGGGCGTCAGCCGGATGCCGATGTACTCGCCGGGCTTGTGCAGCTCGGTGGTCTGTATCAGCCATTTGAAGCCCTTGAAGTCGACGATGGTGTCGTAGTGCACGCCCTTGAAGGTCACGCCGGTGACCGTGCCGCACAGGTGGCCGCTGTCGGCGGGGACTATGTCCACGTCCTCGGGTCGGATGACCACGTCGACCGGCTCGTTGGGCGCGAAGCCCTTGTCCAGGCAGCGGAACTTGCGGCCGAAGAACTCGACCACGTAGTCGGAGCGCATGATGCCGTCGAGTATGTTGCTCTCGCCGATGAAGTCCGCGACGAAGGCGTTCTTCGGCTCGTTATAAATATCCTCGGGGGTGCCTATCTGCTGTATGCGGCCTTTGTCCATTACGACCACGGTGTCGCTCATGGCGAGCGCCTCCTCCTGGTCGTGCGTTACATATATAAACGTGATGCCCAGCTGCTGCTGTATGCGTTTGAGCTCGTTCTGCATGTCCTTGCGCAGGCGCAGATCGAGCGCGCCGAGCGGCTCGTCCAGCAGCAGGACTTTGGGGCGGTTCACAAGCGCGCGGGCGATGGCCACGCGCTGCTGCTGGCCGCCGGAGAGCTGGTCGGGTTTTCGCTTTTCAAAGCCCTTGAGGGAGACGATCTCCAGCATCTCGGTGACGCGCTCGTCTATCTCCTTGTTGGGCACCTTGGCGATGCGCAGGCCGAAGGCGATGTTCTCATACACGTTCAGGTGGGGAAAGAGCGCGTACTTCTGGAACACCGTGTTCACCCTGCGCTTGTGCGGCGGGACATCATTAATCCTCACACCGTCGAAGAACACGTCGCCGCTGGTCGGCTGCAAAAAGCCGCCGATGATACGCAGAGTGGTCGTCTTGCCGCAGCCCGAGGGGCCGAGCAGTGTGAGGAATTCGCTGTCGTTGAAGTAGATGTTGATCGAATCGAGGACGGTCTCACCGTCAAAATCCATCCGGCAATTTACCAGCCGTATGAGTTCTTTGGACATTATCCTCCCCCTCTTTGGTTTTGGCGTCCGCTCCGAGGACGGGGCGCGGCGGCTGGACGGCATATTTTCCGTATGGCTTCGTGAGCGCCGCTTGAAATACACAAAGTATTTCTGCGCGTCACGCACTTCCCCATACGAAAAATCTGCTCGCCCATCCATCCGCTACCGTCCTCGGAGCGGCCGCCTGAGTTTTGGCGTCCCACGCCGGGGCGCGGCGGCTGGACGGCGTGTTTTCCGCCATGCTTCCGCTGCCGTTCCGGCGGCGGACACCTGAGTTTTTTTATAGCTTTTTATAATCTGCATACCTGGCGGAAAGCATCAAATATCGGGAGAGCCCCCTCTCAGATGGCACGGATGATTACGGCTCCTAACACATAATAACCCTGCCGCCTGAGAGGGGGCTCTCTGACAGATTACAACTGAATAATACATACATTGCGC
>UQQF01000083.1 GCA_900543085.1 uncultured Eubacteriales bacterium
AGCTGGGCGCTGTTGGTGATGAGCCCCGTGAGGATGTTGTTGAAGTTCATGTAGACGTAGAAGTACGCCGCGAGGAAGGCGAGGTAGAGCACCATCGTGACGATGGTCTTGTTGCGCATCCTGGAGCTGACGGCGGCCAGCACCCAGGCGATGATGCAGGTGAAGGTCAGCACCAGCAGTGGCAGCAGCAGTATGCCCACCACCAGCGCCGCGACGCCGGCGGCGGAGTAGCCCACCTGCACGCCCCATATCACGGCGGCGGGAGCCATGACCAGCAGCTCCAGCGCATAGTCTATGGCCAGCAGCATGACCATGCGCGAGCCGAGGATGAACTTGGGCTTTATCGGCATGGCCAGCAGCAGCTCGTTGTCGCGCGCGGAGAAAAGCTGCTGCTGCGCGGTGAACACGCTGCCTATGAAGCACAGCGCAAAGGCCGTCAGCGCGGCCATGGCGAAGTAGAACCAGTCCAGGCTGACCGAGTGCATGGGCGCGGCGAGGGCGTAGAACATGGCGCCGAAGGCGAAGACCAGCACGCCGGCGACGAACACGAACAGCACGGCTATCAGCGCCCCGCTCGCCGCCGAGCGCTTCTCGTTGCCCTTTGACGAGCGCGTCAGCGAGGCTATGACGCTCGCCAGCTGGACTTTCATGAGGGCCTTGAACATAGCTTACTCCTCCTCAAGCTCCAGGAACACGTCCTCGAGCGAGTCGTCGCCGCGCACCTCGTCCATGGTGCCGGACTTGATGAGCCGTCCGCCCTTGATGATGGCCACCATGTCGCAGAGCTTCTCCGCGACCTCCAGCACGTGGGTGGAGAAGAAGATGGCTCCGCCGGCGTCGCAGTGCTCGCGCATGATGCCCTTGAGCTTGTGCGAGGCCACGGGGTCGAGGCCGACGAACGGCTCGTCCATGATGATGAGCTTGGGCGAGTGCACCAGCGCGGAGATGATGGCCAGCTTCTGCTTCATGCCGTGTGAGTAGGCGCTTATCGGCTCGGCCAGGTCGGCGGTCAGCTCAAACAGGTCTGCGTAACGGTGTATGCGCTCCTGCCTCTCGGCCTGGGGAACGCCGAAGATGTCGCAGACGAAGTTCAGATACTTGATGCCGGAGAGGAAGTCGTAGAGATCGGGGTTGTCCGGAATGTACGAGAGCACGCGCTTGCACTCCAGCGGCTGAGTCTTGACGTTCTTGCCGTCGATGTAGATCTCGCCCTCGTCAAAGCTCATGATGCCGCAGCAGGCCTTTATGGTCGTCGTCTTGCCCGCGCCGTTGTGGCCGATGAAGCCGTATATCTCGCCGGGGCGGATGTGCAGGGTGAGATCGTCCACGGCCTTCTTGCTGCCGTAGCTCTTGGTCAGGTGCTCGATTCTGAGCATAGTGGAACCCTCCTTACGTGTTTGCGGCGTCAGTGTGCCGCGCAAGTTTCAACACTTTATCAATTTTGCGGAATTTTTGACGCCAGCTCACCGTAAAACTCACGCGTGGCGTCCTGGCTGTTCAGGCTGAATATCCGGCTCTCGCCGTCCGAGGTGGTCACGGCGATGAAGGGCGGCTCGCTCTGGTTGACGCTCACCGTGCAGCGCCCAAAGCCCTCGACCTCGTACGTGCCCTCGGAGAGGAAGTACACGCCTATGCCGCTGACCTTGCTCATGTTCGGCGTCTCCTCCAGCAGCTGCACGGAGGCTATATCGTCGAGCGGCACCTCGAACCGGGTGAACAGGTGATGGAAGCGCAGCGTGCCGCCGTCGATCTCCGCGCTGCGCGGGGAGAAGATGGCGAACAGTATGAAGGCCGCGATAACAAGCAGCAGGATAACGGTGAATACAACGCGCCCGTTCAGATTGGCTTTGCGCTCTTTCATTTAAACCGCCTCCAGGATCTCGCTGTAAAACGCCTCGGTCTCCTCCGGCGTCTCCAGCGAGAAGATGCGCGACATGTCCCCGGTCACCACCGCTATGAACGGCGGCGACTGCGGGTTGAGGCTGATGCGCACGTTCTCGTAGCCCTCGACGGTGAAGCGGCCCTCGAGCAGCGTGCTCATGCCCGTGCCCGCTATGCGCCTGGCCTCGGGCAGCTCGTCGAGCAGCTCCACGCTCTCGACGTCGTCCAGGTCTATCTCGTACTTCTCGCTGAAATGCTGAAAATACAGCGTGTCGCCCTCGATATACCCCTCGCGCGGGGAGTCGAAGCCGGCGGCCATCGTTACGCCGAAAACGGCCAGGCCGACGAGTATCAATGCGGTGCCGATGACGATGAGCTTGCCGCCCGTGCGGCCTATGTTCACGCCCATGCCCGAGCCGGTGCGGTCGTTTATAAAGAGGTGCCTGTCGCCGGGGTTGTTGTAGAACATGCCCCAGAGCCAGAGGTCGTCCTCGTCCACCACGTCGCCGCGCACTCCGGCGGTCAGCCGCTCCATCGTGTGGCGGACGGCGAACTCGGTCGCCATGCAGAAGGCGACGAGCGCTGCCACAAACGCAAAGGACAGAACCATCGTCCACAGGTCGCTGTCGCGCACGAACCAGTAGGCGAGACCGAAGACGGCCGTCATGTAGGTAGTGCCCAGCAGCATTTTGAACCAGTTGTAGCGCCTCACGCGAGTGAGCGCCGCGTTCAAATCGCTGTCGTCGCCGGCCACGTCGGCGCGCTGGCGGTAGATGAGCGGGTAGAGCAGCATACAGACCACGCACACCAGCGCAAAGGTGACCGAGAAGATGACCCCGCCAATGCGCTCGCCCTCGCCGACGTCGGTGGTCAGAGCGAGTATGCCGGGCACGAGCGAGATCAAGATAGGCGGCACGAACAGAGCGCGCTTTACGGGCTTGGGCGGCTCGGCTGCGGCCTTGAGATCGATGACGACCCCGCCCGTGTACGGCGTCGACCAGTCCTCGGACTTTTTCAGCTCGCGGAGCTTTTTGTTCGCGCGGATGTATATGGCGTAGGGCACGATTATCATGGGTATGAACATCACGCACATCACGCCGATGGCCACGCCCTCGCCGGTCAGGAAGTGGAGCGGCACCCAGGCCGCCGTCTCTATCAGCACCCACAGCCACTGCGCGCGCTTGAAGCGCCTGGTTATATCCAGCACCTGCGCGTCGCTCCTGGCGCTGTAGGGCAGCGTCGCGCCGAGGATGATGCCCTTCTTGGGCTTGGCCTCGTTGCACATCATCCCCGCCAGCAGCGGCACGACAGACCAGACAAGCAGGAAGAAAATCATTTTAAGCATTGCTTCCGCCCCCTCCTTCGCGGAAAATGTCCCGGCACAGTGCGGCAAACCCGTCCTCGTCCATGCCGGTCAGGCGCGCCTCGGCGGCAATGACGCGCAGCGCGGCGACATAGCGCTCGCTAAGGGCTCCGGCTCCCGGGGAGCCGCTCACGACGGTCCCGCCACGGCGGTCCGTCGTGATATACCCTTCCTGTTTCAAAAGGCCGTAGGCCTTGTTGACGGTCATCATGTTGACGCCGCTCTGCTCGGCCAGCGCGCGTATCGTCGGCAGCTTTTCGCCGGGCGCGAGCTCCCCGGACGCTATGCCGAGCACTATCTGGTTGCGGATCTGCATGTATATCGGCACCTTTGATGCCATGTCCAGCTTGAGCAACACTGCGCTCCCTCCTCATTGCATTATCGATTATAATGCAAATAATACAAAGAGTCAAGCACAAAGTGCTTGACTTGCGGCGGGGGACTGTGTATAATACATACCAAACGAATGTATGTGAGGCGAGCACATGGCGCGCAACAAGTACCCCGAGGTCACGGTGGAGAAGATACTCGACGCGGCGCAGCGGCTGTTCCTGGAGAAGGGCTATGAGAATACGACGATACAGGACATCGTGGGCGAGCTAGGCGGCCTGACAAAGGGCGCGGTGTACCACCACTTCAAGAGCAAAGAGGAGATAATGGACGCCGTCAACGACCGGATGTTCTTCTCGAACAACCCGTTCGAGGCGGTGCAGGGTCGCGGCGACCTCAGCGGGCTTGAGAAGCTGCGCCAGGCGGTGCTGATTCACAACGCCGGCGAGGAGCAGGGCGAGATCAACCGCCAGGCCACGGCGCTGATGAAAAACCCGCAGATGCTTGCAAACATGCTGGTCGCCAACCGCGAGGTGCTCACGCCGTACTACCGGAAGCTCATAGACGAGGGCATCGCCGACGGCTCAATCACGGCGCGCTACCCGCGCGAGCTCTCCGAGCTGCTGCCCATCCTGACCAGCCTCTGGTTCATCCCCCATATCTATCCCGCCACGCGCGCGGAGCAAAGGCGCAAGTTCGCATTCATCCTCGATATGCTCGACGCAATGGGACTCCCACTGCGCAGCCCGGAAGTCGAGGCCGCGATAGAGCGCTTCTTCTCCGCCTGGCCTGAGGCATAAAACCGCCCGCGGCGGTTTTATTTTGGGTAGTTACATACCGGACGAATGTATGTATTATGCGCGCACCCCCGCGCGCGGAGGGGCGGGGGGCGGCCACGCCCCCCGGGTGGAGCAACCCGGAGGGTTGCGGAACCCCTCCTGGGGGGCTTTCTTTGGTCTTGGCCAAAGAAAGCCCCCCAGACCCCGAAAGGAAAGCCGCTTTGGGTGCTGTAATATGCCGGGGAATGGGTTTATCTTGGCGGTTCGACATAGGTACGTTGGTATCCCGTAGACTTTACGAGACTGGGGTGCGGTCTTTTTCGCGCGACGGCGCTTTGCGCCGGAGCGCTTACGTGGGTTGTTAGTTGGGCGGCCACGCGCCCAGGTGGTGCAACCCGACGGGTTGCTGACCTCCTGGGGCGCTTTCTTTGGTCTTGGCCAAAGAAAGCCCCCCAGACCCCGAAAGGAAAGCCGCT
>UQQF01000084.1 GCA_900543085.1 uncultured Eubacteriales bacterium
CACATCGGGAACCCGAAGTATTTTCGGCGACGTACACGCCGCCGCCGAAAATGATTGCAGTCCCTTTCGCGCCCATAGGGCGCGAAACTCTGCGAGGCTTTTTCGACAAACTGAGGCCGCGCAATAAGTTTTGCGCGGCCTTTTTGGGCGTATTTGTTTGCATCTTTCCCCGGCAGGTGTTATATTGGAGCCACAAGAAACACGGGGGGGTGGACGGTGTGACATTTTCGGAAAAGCTGATAACACTGCGCGGCGGACGGGGCTGGACTCAGGGACAGCTCGCCGAAAAGCTGGGCGTGACGCGCCAGACCGTGTCCAACTGGGAACGGGCGCTTTCGCTGCCGGACGCCGTGGGGCTGACGGCGCTTTCGCGGGTCTTCAACGTGGACGCGGAGTGGCTGCTGGACGAGAGCGCGGACAGCCGCCCCAAGCCACGGAGAGTGGACTTCCTGCGGCGCGACTGGGTCGTTTTTGTCTGCGCCACATTGTTTTTCTTGCTGTGTCCTCTGCTGACTGATGCGGTTGGAAAATACCGGGCCGAGCACTATGTCATGCCCTGGTATGGCTGGCTGGTGTACCTGCTGAGATACCTGCGCTGGATAGCTCTGGGCTGGTGCGCCGCGCTGCTTGTCCGCATGGCGTTTCTGCTCTCGGCCGGGAGGAAGGCGCGAATCGCCGTGGGGGCGGTGGCGCTGGTATTCCTCGCGCTGGCGGCGGCGATCATCCTGTGCGTCCGGTACGCGGCCGTCGAGAGCAGGACTCTGAGCCTCATAGTCTACTACCTGATGATGAACAACTGGCTGTTTATCCTCCCCGGAGCCGGACTGGGCTTTGCAGTGAGCTTCCGCCCGCCGCTCGGGGACTGAGGGCAGCGGACACGCGGCACGCCGGGGCTGATTCGCCCCGGCGTGCGCTTATTTTCAACTGTTCACCCGGTTATCGAGACCTCGTAGGCGACTTTTTCCACGGGTTCGCCCTCGATGAGCTTTATGTACGGGCGGCTCTGGATGCGGCCGGTGAGCGCGAGCCGGTCGCCGGTGTGCATGGCCGAGTACTCCCGCGCGCGCCGCCCCCAGCAGATGCAGGGCAGATAGTCCGAGCGGCCGCAGCGCCGGTTCACGGCGAGCATCAGATCGCAGATGTCCCGCCCCATGGGCGTGACGCGCAGGTTCGGCTCCTTGCACAGCGTGCCGTCCAGCTCCACGACGTTTATGTCCTCGCCGTCCTCGAGCGCCAGCTCCTTGGCGAAGACGGTTATCACCAGCCTAGCGCCCTCGCCGCGCTTGTTGTTGAAGCTGCGCAGCTCGCCGGTGACGTGTATGCGCCCGGCCTCCAGCACCTCCGCCCTCTCCAGCAGCGAGCGGCGGGCGATCACGTTTATCACGTCCGGCGTGCCCGAGAGGCGGCGCGTCTCGACGGGAAAGACAAAGAACTGCTCGCCCCGGCTGCTGTGCGAATACGCCGGCGCGGCGGCGAGCACGCCCCGGAGCTCGGCGCGGTTTCTGACCATAGACTCGTCCATTTGTATGCCTCCGTATCGTTGTAGTTCGGGGCGGCCGCTCCCTGAGTTGACACTTTAACCATATTCCCCGCCGCGCTTGTATATTCCCGCGAGGTATAGTATAATGAGGCATCTGATATAAAAAGGAGTTGCGCTTTTATGGAGCTTTCTGAAATACTCGCACGCTGCGACCACACCCTGCTGTCCGTCACCGCCACCGGAGAGGAAATACGCAACCTCTGTGACGAGGCCATAGAGTACGGCTGCGCCAGCGTCTGCATCCCGCCCTGCCACGTCCTGGGCGCCAAGAACTACGTCGGCGACCAGATGAAGATCTGCACCGTCATCGGCTTCCCCAACGGCTACTCCACCACGGCTGCCAAGGTCGCCGAGGCCGAGGACGCCGTGAACAACGGCGCGGACGAGATAGACATGGTCGCCAACCTGGCCATGATAAAAGAGGGCTTCTGGGACGGCGTCCTGGAGGACATACGCGAGGTCCGCAAGGCCACCGAGGGCAAGATACTCAAGGTCATCATCGAGTGCTGCCTTCTGACCGACGACGAGAAGCGCGAGATGTGCCGCGTGGTCACCGTCTCCGGCGCGGACTACATCAAGACCAGCACCGGCTTCTCCACCGGCGGTGCCACCTTTGACGACGTCAACCTGCTGCGCCGCTTCTCCGGGCTGAACGTCAAGGTCAAGGCCGCCGGCGGCATCAAGTCCATCGCCGACGCCGAGAAGTTCATCGAGCTGGGCGCCGACCGCCTGGGCACCAGCCGCCTGGTCAAGCTGGCCAAGGCCATGGAGCAGCAGGGATGAACGACGACTTCAACGACTTCAATAACTTCAACAACCCCAACGGCTTTCACCGCCGGAGCAGGCGCGTGACGTACCGGCCCAGCAAGGCGTCCGCCGCGATATCCACGGTGGCCGGCGCAGTGATGTGCCTGATCGGCATCATAATTGTAATACCCAGCTTCGGGCTATTCGGCATCTTCTGGACGGCGCTGGCAATAGCAATCACGGTGTTCAACGCCTACCGGGCCTTTGGCAAGAAGAACATCGGCCCGGAAATCTACATCGAGGACGATTCCGCCCAGCCGCAGCAGCCCGCCGGAAGCGGGACGGACGACATCGAGCAGCGCCTCGAAAAGCTCTCCGAGCTGCACGACAAGGGACTCGTCACCGACGCCGAGTACGAGGCCAAGCGACAGGCCATCCTGGACGAACTGTAAACAAAAAGGCTCCCCGGTAAATCCGGGGAGCCTTTTTTTATTCTTCCGAGGCCGATACGTACCGTTCCTCCGCGACCATCTGCGCTTCGGCGAGTATGGCCCGCGCGGCCTTTGCGTCGCCGGCGTCCAGCGCCGTGAGGGCGTCGGTGATGCGGTTGAAAAGATAGCAGTACAGCTCGCTGTATTTTTCCTGCATTTTACTCACTCCGTTTGATTTGATTCCGCTGAGTCGATAATAACATGTGCGAGGAGAAATATCAACTCAAATGAGGTAATCTTTGGCCGGAAAAGCTTATATCATGGTACATAACTCATTTTGGTTGGAGGCGTGCCATGACCGTAGGCGAGGCTCTGCGCAAGCGAATACTGGCTCTCTGCGACGAGCGGGGCATCACGGTGAACAGGCTGTCCACCATGAGCGGCATCACGCAGAGCACGCTGAACAACATCATCAGCGGCCGCAACGACAGCGCCACGCTGTCCACGGTGAAGAAGCTGTGCGACGGCCTGGACATAAGCATCACCGAATTCTTCGCCTCGCCGGAATTTGAGGGGCTGGAGCAGGAAATAAAGTAAAGAAATGCTTGACAAAGCGTGTGCATACTGATATACTTTTAAGGCTAAAACAAAGCAGGACGGTGTCCGCCGTACTCACCCGGCCGCAATAGGGCGCGCCGAGGTCAACAGGATCTTGCAAAAGCCAATTGGCTTTTTGTGATATTTTTGCGCGGATACTGTCAGAGTGTCCGCGCTTTTTGCGCGTTCGGGCTTAAACTTCGCGGGAGGTGTCTTTCATAGCAGTCACAGATTATCAGGTCAACGAGGAAATACGCGACCGGGAGGTACGCCTCATAGGCGACGACGGCGAGCAGCTTGGCATCATGTCCAGCGCCGCTGCCATGCAGATCGCCATTGAGAGGGATCTCGACCTGGTCAAGATCGCGCCCGGCTCCAACCCGCCGGTCTGCAAGATAATGGATTACGGCAAGTACCGCTTCGAGCAGTCCAAGCGTGAGAAGGAAGCCCGCAAGAACCAGCGCGTGATCGAGATCAAGGAGATACGCATGTCCCCGAGCATAGGCGAGAACGACTTTCTCGTCAAGCTCCGCAACGGCCAGAAGTTCCTCGCCGACGGCGACCGCGTGAAGGTCACCGTTCGCTTCCGCGGCAGGGAGATGGCTCACACCAACATAGGCGAGCAGCTCCTGCGGGACTTTGCGGACAAGTGCGCCGAGATAGCCAACCTCGACAAGCAGCCCAAGCTGGAGGGCAGGAACATGTCCATCTTCCTCTCCCCCAAGCCGCAGACCGCCGTAAAGAAGCCCAAGCAGCCCAAGGATGCGGCCAAGCCCGCCCCGGGCACCAACGAGTAAACCGCCACAAGGAAGGAGAAAGAATAACATGCCGAAACTGAAGACACATTCCGGCGCGAAAAAGAGGTTCAACCTCACCAAGTCCGGCAAGGTAAAGCGCGCTCACGCGTACAAGAGCCACATTCTGACCAAGAAAGACACCAAGCGCAAGAGAGGCCTCCGTCAGGGCGCCTACGCAGACGTCACCAACGTCTCCGCGATCAAGCGCATGATCCCGTATAAATAAGAGGAGGCGTAAGATAAATGGCTAGAGTCAAAGGCGCGATGATGACGCGCAAGAGAAGGAACAAGATGCTCGGTCTCGCGAAGGGCTACTGGGGCAACAAGTCCCGCCACTTCAAGATGGCCAAGCAGCAGGTCATGAAGTCCGGCCGCTACGCCTACGTCGGCCGCAAGCAGAAGAAGCGCGACTTCCGCCAGCTGTGGATCACCCGTATCTCCGCCGGCTGCAAGCTCAACGGCATGAACTACTCCACCTTTATGCACGGCCTCAAGCTCGCGGGCAT
>UQQF01000085.1 GCA_900543085.1 uncultured Eubacteriales bacterium
CATCGCACCCAAAAGCGTTTTTCTCTTTGGAGTCTGAGGGATTTCTTTTTGTCGCTACAAAAAGAAACCCCTCAGGGAGTTCCCGGTGGGTTACCAACCCACCAAAGTCAGTGGCTCGCGTTATTCCGGAGAGTTATTTACAAGGAGGAAATTATGCTCAACACCGTTACTAGCGTTGACAGAGACAGCCCCGTGCGGCGGCATGTTCGGGCGGGGGATGTGCTGGTGGCCATAAACGGGCATGAGATAGAGGACGTGCTGGACTATCGCTACTGGTCTTACGAGGAGCGGCTTACGCTCACTATTCGCCGTCCGGACGGCAGCGAGCACACGGTGAAGGTGCGCAAGGACGCCGGGGAGGACTTGGGGCTGGACTTTGACGAGTACCTCATGGACAAGCCCTGGGGCTGCTCCAACCGCTGCCTCTTTTGCTTTGTGGATCAGCTCCCGCGCGGTATGCGCAGGACGCTGTACTTCAAGGACGACGACGCGCGGCTGAGCTTCCTCACGGGCAGCTACATCACGCTCACCAACCTCTCCGAGCGCGAGTTTGAGCGCATATGCGCGCTGAGGATAAGCCCCATCAACGTCTCGGTGCACGCCACCGACCCGGAGATGCGCGCCAGGCTCATGGGCAACCCGAAGGCCGCCGACATACTCACGCCGCTAAAGCGCCTGGCGGACGCGGGCATTACCATGAACTGCCAGATAGTCTGCTGCCCGGGCTACAACGACGGCGAGCAGCTCAGCCGCTCGATGCGCGAGCTGTCCGAGCTGTATCCCGGCGTGTACAGCGTCTCGATAGTGCCGGTCGGCCTGACGAAGCACCGGGACAACCTGCCCAAGCTCACGCCCTTCGACCGCGAGAGTGCGGCAGAGACGATAGACCGCGTGGAGAGCTTCGCCGCCGAGTGCCTGGAGCGCCACGGCAGCCGCATCTTCTGGTGCAGCGACGAGCTGTATTTGAAGGCGGGGAGGGAAGTCCCGGCCGACGAATACTACGAGGAGTACAGCCAGCTGGAAAACGGCGTGGGACTGATGCGCCTGCTGGAGACGGAGTTCCTCGACGCGCTGGAGGGCGTCGAGCCGGGCGACGGCACCGGCGAGCCGTTTTGCATCGCCACCGGCGTCTCTGCGGCGCCGCTCCTGGAAAAACTTTTACACACAGGACACAAAAAATGTGCTAATATAAACGGAAGGGTATACGCCATACAAAACGACTTCTTCGGCCACACGATAGACGTCGCGGGGCTCATCACCGGCGGCGACCTCATCGCGCAGCTCAAGGGCAGGGAACTCGGGGCGAGGGTGCTTATCCCGCACACCATGCTCCGCCACGGCGAGGGCGTGTTCCTCGACGACGTGACTCTCGAGCAGGCCGGCGAAGCGCTCGGCGTGCCCGTTACGCCCATCGGCTCCGGCGGCGCCGAGCTGCTCGACGCCATGCTGGGTTATTAAAGGGTTTGAGGCTCTCCGCCCCAAGCCCGTCGCAGCCACAGATACATTACTTTTTTCCGGAGGTCAACAATGTCCAGACCCCTTGTTGCAATAGTGGGCAGGCCGAACGTCGGCAAGTCCATGCTTTTCAACCGCCTCGCGGGGCGGAGACTGTCCATAGTCGAGGACACCCCCGGCGTCACGCGCGACCGGCTGTACGCCGAGTGCGAGTGGAACGGACGCAAATTCGACATCGTGGACACCGGCGGCATCGAGCCGACGGCAGACAATGAGATACTGCTCTTTATGCGTGAGCAGGCGCAGATAGCCATCGACGCGGCGGACGTCATAGTCCTCGTCACCGAGATAGGCACCGGTGTCACGGCCGCGGACAAGACCGTCGCGGACATGCTCAAGCGCTCGGGCAAGCCCGTGGTGCTGGTCGTGAACAAGATGGACTCCACCGGCGACGTAGACCCGGGCTTTTACGAGTTCTACTCCCTCGGCCTCGGCGACCCCATCGCCGTCAGCTCCGTGCATGGCCACGGCACGGGCGACCTGCTGGACGAGTGCGTGGCGCACTTCCCGCCTGAGAGCGCCTACGAGGCCGACGACGACCGCATACACGTCGCCGTCATCGGCAAGCCGAACGTTGGCAAAAGCTCGCTGGTGAACCTGATACTCGGCGAGAAGCGCGTCATAGTCTCCAACGTCGCGGGCACCACGCGCGACGCGGTGGATACGTACTTTGAAAACCAGTACGGCAAGTACGTGTTCATAGACACGGCGGGCATCCGCCGCCGCAGCAAGGTGGACGACAGGATAGAGAAGTTCTCCGTTATGCGCGCGAAATTGGCTATTGACAGGGCTGACGTGTGCCTTATAATGATAGACGCACGGGAGGGCGTGACGGAGCAGGACACCAAGATCGCGGGACTGGCTCACGAGGCCGGCAAGGCCAGCGTCATCGTCGTCAACAAGTGGGATCTCATCGAGAAGGACGGCAAGACGATGGAGAAGATGCGCCGCGACGTCCTGCGCGACCTGGCGTTCATGTCCTATGCGCCCGTGCTGTTCATCTCGGCGCTGACCGGACAGAGGACGGAGCGCATCTTCGAGCTGGTGAACTACGTCAACGAGCAGAGCGCCATGCGCATCACCACCGGCATGCTCAACGACGTGCTCGCCGACGCGCAGGCGCGCCAGCAGCCGCCCACGGACAAGGGACGCAGGCTGAAGATATACTACATGACGCAGACCGGCGTCAGACCGCCCAACTTCGTCATTTTCTGCAACAGCCGCGAGCTGTTCCACTTCTCGTACCAGAGGTATATAGAGAACCAGATAAGGGCTGCCTTCGGCCTGGAAGGCACGCCGATACGCATCGTGATCCGGCAGAAGGGAGACAAGGAGTAGGATGCTGATAACGCTCATGCTTGCGTTGACCGCGATTATAGGCTACATCATGGGCAGCGTGAACGGCTCCATAATCGTTTCCCGCTTCCTGTTCGGCAGCGACGTGCGCCGGCAGGGCAGCGGTAACGCCGGACTCACCAACTTCTACCGCACCTACGGCATAACCGGCATAGTGGGCGTGATCGCCATAGACGTGCTGAAGGGTGTGCTGGGCACGCTTATCGGCGGCCTTCTGCTCAATCTGGCTGCCCCGGCGGGCTTCGAGGCGGAATTCACTGACGTAGGACGTCTGGTTGCGACCTTCTGCGTCATACTCGGCCACGTTTTCCCGATTTTTTACGGCTTCAAGGGCGGGAAGGGGATATTGACCGGCGTGTCCTGCGTCTTCGTGGTGGACTACCACGCGGCGCTCATCGCGCTTGTCATTTTTGCCATAGTAGTTGTCGCGACGCATTACGTGTCCCTGGGCTCCGTCCTCAGCACGATGAGCGTTCCCGTCACACTGCTGGCAAACGGCTTCTCCGGAATATGTATGATACTCACGATCGTCAGCGTTGCGCTCATTGTCATAAAGCACGCCGAGAACATTTCTCGCCTCATACACCACAAGGAGCCCAAGATAAGCTTCAAAAAGGATTTGAGCCACAAACTGGACAACGACGGATTTTAGAGAGGGGTAACTATGCTCGAACTCAAGAACATATCCTATGCCGCCGAGGACGAGGGCGGCACCAAAGAGATACTCAACGACATAAACCTGACCGTCAGCGAGCGCTTTGTCGCCGTGACCGGCCCCAACGGCGGCGGCAAGAGCACGCTCGCCCGGGTGATAGCGGGCATTATCAAGCCCACGTCCGGCCGCATAATCTTCGACGGGCAGGACATCACGGAGCTCGGCATCACCGAGCGCGCCAAGCTCGGCATCAGCTTTGCGTTCCAGCAGCCGGTGCGTTTCAAGGGCATCCGCGTTTACGACCTGCTGCAGCTGGCCGCAGGGAAAAAGATAACCATAGGCGAGGCCTGCGACTACCTGAGCCGTGTCGGCATGTGCGCGCGCGACTATATAAACCGCGAGGTCAACGCCAGCCTCTCCGGCGGCGAGCTCAAGCGCATCGAGATAGCGACGATACTCGCCCGCGGCACCAAGCTCTCGCTGTTTGACGAGCCGGAGGCGGGCATAGACCTGTGGAGCTTCTCCAACCTCATCGCCGTGTTTGAGAAGATGTACGAGGAGATAAACGGCAGCATACTCATCATATCCCACCAGGAGCGCATCCTGGAGATCGCCGACAAGATAGTCGTCATCGCCGGAGGCCGCATCACCGACCAGGGCTCGAAGGATGAGATCCTGCCCAAGCTCATAGGCGGCGGAGCCTGCGGGCGCCTGGCCGCGGTATAAGGAGGGTTAGCCAATGGCATTGGATGCAATACAAAAGGCGCTTTTGGCCGAGATAGCCGGCCTTCACGGCGTGCCCGAGGGCGCGTACAACATACGCTCTGACGGGCAGCTCGCCGGACGCAATACCACCGCGAACATAGACATCGTGTCCAAGACGGACAAGCCGGGCATAGACATATACATCAAGCCCGGAACGAAGAACGAGAGTATGCACATACCTGTCATCATCGAGCAGAGCGGCCTCAAGGATCTGGTGTACAACGACTTCCACATCGGCGCCGACTGCGACGTGACGATAATAGCCGGCTGCGGCATCTCCAACTGCGGCAGCCAGGACAGCCAGCACGACGG
>UQQF01000086.1 GCA_900543085.1 uncultured Eubacteriales bacterium
ATGCCGCCCGCGGCCTTGACCACGTCGGCAAAGCTGGTGCCGATGCGCACGAGCATGTTCTTAGGCTCGTTGGCGCCGTCGCCGGTGACGGTGACTATCTTCTCCAGCAGGGGCTGGCCCTTCGTCACGGCGCGGAACACGTTTGCGGTGGTCGTGACGTTGAACAGTGCGCCGCTGCGCGCGCCGGGCGCGACCTCGCGGCCGGTGACGGCCAGGATGAGCTGCTTCTTCGCGCCCTGGGGATAGCGGGTGGGCAGCACGCGGATCTCCACCAGCGGGTCGTCCCCGGCCTCGGCACGCAGGGCTTCTATCGCCTCGGGCTTGTTGTCCTCGACGGCTATGATGCTCTTTTCCGCGCCCAGCGCCTTGGCCAGCAGCCTGGCGCCGCCGATGACGTCGCCCGCGCAGGTGCACATGAGCGTGTCGTCGCTGGTTATGTACGGCTCGCACTCGCAGGCGTTTATCAGAACGTCCTTCGTCTTTCCGGCGGTGGAGCCTATCTTGGAGTCGGTCGGGTACGCCGCGCCGCCCATGCCGACGACGCCGCACTCGCGCACCAGCGCGGCCACGGTCTTGGCGTCCAGGCTCATGTAGTCGGCGACGCCCTTCATCTCCGAGCGGGTGTCCTTGTGGTCGTTTTTGATGATTATGCAGGGCACCTTCCCGCCGGAGGGCACCGCGCGCTCCTCAATGGCGGTGACCGTTCCGGAGACGGAGGAGTGCACGGGCGAGCAGCGGCCTTCGCCGTCGCCTATCTTCTGACCCATGAGCACGGCGTCGCCCACTGCAACCAGCGGCTTGCACGCCGCGCCTATGTGCTGGCACAGAGGTATGACCACCGTGTCCGGAGCCGGCACCGGCTGGGGCACGCCGCCGCGCGACATGTCCTTTTGCTCGTCCGGATGGATGCCGCCGCGAAACAGTTGTTTCATGTTTTCACCTCTCATTTAAACTTTTCCCTTGGCTTTTCCCGTCATCCTCCCCCGGAATCCGGAGGATTTCGCCCGGATTTATACTATTTCCCTGACGCTCTCCTCAAAGCCCGGGCTGAACACGAGCGAGCCGTCCATGGCTATCCACACGGCCTTGGCGCCGAACTCGTCAAGCAGCGCCTGACCGTCGGCCTGGTCCATGCAGAACAGCGCCGTGCTCAGCGCGTCGCCCACGCCGGAGTCGTCCACCAGGATGCTCACGGCGCGCCAGTACGTGGGAGGATAGAGGGTCTCGGGGTCGATTATATGGCTGTAGCGGACGCCGTCGACGGTGTAGTACCGCTGATAGTCGCCGCTGGACACGATGCTGCCCTTTGAGAGTTCGACCGTGAGCAGGTACTCGTCCGTGCCGCCGTCGGGGTCCTGCACCCCTACGACCCAGTCCGAGCCGTCGGTCGGCCGCGCCCCGGTCGCGCAGACGTTGCCGCCCACGCTCACCAGCAGGCCGGAGGGCATCTCGTCGCAGACGCGCTGCACCGCGTAGCCCTTGGCCACCGCGCCGACGTCCAGCCTGGCCAGCGGGTCGGTTATCTGCACGGTGTTGTTCTCGTCGTCGATCACCAGGGAGTCCATGGACGTGTGGGCGTTGGCCTCGGCCAGGGCGTCCGCGTCCGGCAGACAGGAGTCCTCGGGGTTGTTTATGCCGTACTCGCGCGCGTCGTGCCACAGCGCCAGGACGCTGCCCAGCATGACGTTGGTCTGGCCGTCGGTGCGCTCGTACATTTCCTTCGCGAACAGCAGCAGGTCGATGATGCGCCGGTCGACCTCGACCGGGTCGCCGCCCGCGTTGTCGTTGATGGTCTTGATATTGTTGACGCCCTCGTAGTCGTTGTATATGTCGTAGAGCTGATGGTACTCCTCGAGCAGGTCGTGGAAGCCGGTCATCTCCGCGCTGAACTCCGCCTCGGTGGAGGCGTAGCCCACAACGAGGGTCACCGTGTCGAACAAATCAATGAAGCTGGACTGGTATCTCTGCAGCTGTCCTCCGCCCGACTCGGTCGCCGGGTCGGAGGCTGTGCAGCCGGTCAGGGCGAGCAACAGCGCTGCAAGAAGCAGCGCTGCTGCCCGCTTTGCGGGTCTGTTCCTGTGAGGCATTATGCGGCGGACTTGGTGAGCACCTCGATGAAGGCATTGACGTTCATCGTGCAGCCGGTGATAAGGTCGGCCTCGGTCGGGTGATTGTTCTCGGGGTTGATGCTGATGCCGGCGACCTGGTCAACGGTCTTGCCGACGCAGTACTCCTCGAAGAAGGCGGTCTGCTCGTCCCACTCGGCGCCTATCGGGCTGGCCTTGCGCATGTCGTAGTCATCGTCCAGCGCGGTCTTGGTCTCCCAGGTGGTGCCCTCGGCGGTGGTGAGCTCGCCGCTGGCGTTGAAGTTTATCTTGGTCTGGACGCAGTCGAGGTCGATGTCGGTGATAACGCCGCTGGCGTCCATGGTGTAGGCGCCGGCAGTGACGTCGACCTGGGCGAGGCCGTCGGCGTCCGCGCTGGCGTTGGCGCAGCTGCTGCTGTACTGGCTGCTCTGCTTCAGGTACAGGGTGTCGCCCTCCGCGGCGCCGTTGACGCGCGCGTTGTTGCAGGCGCTGACCACGCCGTCGACAAAGTCGGCGAGAGGCATGGTGATGCCGGCGATGAGGTCGGCGTCGGTGGCCTTGCCGTCGCCGTCAAGGGCTATGCCCGCGACCTCCTCGGGGGTCTTGCCGACGCAGTAGTCCTCAAGAGCCTCGACCTGCTCGAACCACTCGGCGCCTATGCCGGAGGCTCCGCGCATGGCGTAGTCGTCCTGAAGCTCCATCTTGCTGAGGATGGCGCTGGTCATGTCGGTCGTGATGACGCCGGCGGCGTCGAAGTTGGTCTTGGCCTGGATGGCGTCTATCTTGCAGTCGACGATGACGCCCTCGCTGTTGATGGTGACGGCGTAGATGTCGACGGCGGCCAGGGCGAGGCCGTCGGCGTCCGCGCTGGCGCTCTTGGAGCCGCTGTAGCTGCTGTCATAGGCGGCGACCATGTAGAAGCCCATGGCCAGCTGTCCCTCGGGGACTTCGACGACGGGGTTGGCGGTCACGCGCTCATCGGCGGGCTCGGTGGCCTCCGGGCTCTCCTCGGCGGCGGGGTCGGTCGTATCAGGCGTGGGGGTGGGGTCGGTGCTGTCCAGGTGCTGCACTATCGTGACACCGCAGCCGGCCAACAGGCCGATGCACAGAAGCAGCGTAAGTACGATTGCTGTCAACTTCTTCATTTCGTTTACCTCCAGTATTTATCATATACGGGTAAATTCCGGAGTTCACACCCCTCCCCTCACCGTATCTCCCGGCGCATGTCAAGGGCATAACTCTCCGTCTATCATAGTGAAAAGTATAACAAAGTTATTTTAACTGTATATTTATCTAACCTTAATTTTTGTTAATGTATTTATGTGCCGTTCCCCGTTTTCTTTCTTTGTCATTCGAATATTATATCGTAAATCATTCTGAGTTTTGGAATAATCGCTTGAAATCTCGCCCTGACAATGGTATAATGCCGATATTAACGAAACCTTAAAATTTGTTAAGCTTGGATTTCGGGGTACAGGATGGCAGACAGAGTATTGATAATAGACGCAGATATGCAGTCCCGTACAGTGCTCGGCCGCGCGCTGAGGGCGGCGATGATGGTGACGGAGGCAGCGGTCTCCGGCGAAGACGGCATAGAGCGCATCGCCCAGGCGGAGTACGACCTAGTGCTGCTGGACATAGACCTGCCCGGCATCGACGGCTTCCACGTCATACAGACGGTGCGCCAGCGCGGCAGCCGCGTGCCGATGGTGGTGGTCAGCTCGCACAGCGAGGACTACGAGCAGCTCTACGCGCTCGACCTCGGCGCGGACGACTATGTCACCAAGCCCTTCAACCCCGTGGTTCTGGCGGCGAAGGCGCGCGCGCTGATACGCCGCAGCCGCGGCCTGCCCATGGAGGACATCATCACGGCCGGGCCGTTTACATACAACACGGGCACGCTGCGCTTTTACAAGAACGGCGACGAGATAGTCCTCTCCAGCAAGGAGAACGCCATGATGAAGCTCTTTATGGACAACGTCGACCGGATCTTCTCGCGCAGCCGGCTCTACGACCTCATCTGGGGCGGCTCCATCGTGGACGAGAACACCGTCATGGTCTACATCAGCCGCCTGCGCGCGAAGATAGAGGACGACCCCGCAAAGCCCAAATACATCCAGACCGTCCGCGGCCTGGGCTACCGTTTCGTGGCAAAATAAAGGAATAGAGCCGCTCCGGAGACCGGAGCGGCTCTCTAAGGCTGTCCAAAAAGACCCGACGGCCTTTTTGGACAATAAAGTCCCCCGTCGTCGTCGCAAGCTGCATATCCTTCGCTCCCGGCTAAAGCCGAGAGCTCAGTCATTTCGCTGCTCCTCCTCTCCCACGAAGTGCATTCTGCACTTCGTGGGTTCCCAGCGGCCGATGGAGACCGGC
>UQQF01000087.1 GCA_900543085.1 uncultured Eubacteriales bacterium
AGCTGGACGGGACGTCCGACCATCATGTTGCTCAGCTCCTGCTGGTTGGTGTCCTTCGTGTTGACCGTGCCTATGCACTTGCCCTTGCGCAGAACCGTGACGCGGTCGGACACCTGCATGATCTCGTTCAGCTTGTGAGAGATGAACAGGATGCTCTTGCCCTCTCTTGCGAACTCCTTCATGGTGGCCATCAGCTCGTCTATCTCCTGGGGAGTCAGGACGGCGGTGGGCTCGTCAAAAATGAGTATCTCGTTGTCGCGGTAGAGCATCTTGAGTATCTCGACGCGCTGCTGCATACCGACGGTGATGTCCTCGACCTTGGCGTCGAGGTCGACCTTCAGCCCGTAGCGCTCCGAGAGCTCCTCCACACGCTTGCGCGCCTCTTTCTTTTGCAGGAAGCCGAGCTTGGTCGTCTCCGCGCCGAGGATGATATTGTCAAGAACGGTGAACACGTCGACAAGCTTGAAGTGCTGGTGCACCATGCCTATGTGCAGAGCCGTGGCGTCGTTGGGGTCTTTTATCTTGACCTCCTCGCCGTTCTTCTTTATGATCCCCTGCTCCGGCTGATAGAGACCGAACAGCACGCTCATGAGCGTACTCTTGCCCGCACCGTTTTCACCAAGCAGGGCGTGGATCTCTCCCCGCTTCAGCTGCAGGGTGATATCGTCGTTGGCGACTATGCCCGGGAATTCCTTGGTGATGTGCAGCATCTCAATGATGTAATCCGGCTGTGCAGCCACCGAACCGCCCCCTTTTCTTTGATACCCTCTATTATAATTTAAACGACCCCAAAACACAAGAAATTTGTAGAAACAGTGTTAACAATAAAAGACAGCCCCCGGAGGAGCTGTCTTTTAACAATATGCAGGTTTGAGATCACACCACGTTGATGGTGATGTTGGGCAGCGCGTTCTCGTAGTCGGCGTCGTCCAGGATGCCGGCGTTGTCGATCTTGTTCTCATCGACCGGGTAGTTCGGGTCAATAACGAGGCTGCCGTCCTTGATGGACTCGAGCAGGGTGTTGTACTCGTCGACCGTGAAGGTCTCGAAGCGCCAGCTGTCGGTAGCGGTGGGCAGACCGACGGCGTCCTCATTGGCGCCGAGAGTGGTGGTCTTGCCGCCGACCTCGTCCCAGGTTCCGTCATAGCTGTGGCCGATGGCCAGGATGGCGGCCTGGTCGATGCCCTTCATGGCGGAGGTGACGACGGTAGCGCTCTCGCTGCTCTGGTCGACGTCGACGCCGACGACATAGCCGTCAGCGGCGCTGGCCGCAGCGGAGATGGAGGCAAACATGTTGCCGCCGCAGGCGAAGACGATCTCAGTGCCGGTGTTGTACCAGCCGGCGATCATGGTCTGCAGGTCGTTGGAGGCCTGGAAGGTCTCGCCATACTGCCAGGAGTAGTTCACGGTGACGTCAACGCCAAGCTCCGCAGCCGCAGCGCTGGCGCCCTGCAGGAAGCCGTAGCCGTAACGGCAGCAGGCCGGGTTGGTGCCGCCGCCGCCGCCGGAGAAGCCGAGCTGGGTGAAGCCGTCCTTGACGACAGCGTAGCCGGCCAGATAGCCGCACTGCTCTTCGCTGAAGTTGATGCCGGCGACATTAGAGAGAACCTCGCTGGTGTGCTCCTGACCCTCGGGAGGATTCTGGTCATTGGCATCCTCGTAGAGGGCGTAGCCGTCGATGAAGACGAAGTTGACCTCGGGGAAGTCAATGGCCGCGCGGCGCAGAGCAGCCTCCTGGAGGTAGCCGGCGCAGACAACGACCTTCGCGCCGCCGTTGACGGCAGCGGCCATGGCGTCGTAGCGGTCATCATCGGTGGCCTCGTCGCCGTTGGCGGGCTGATAGTACTTGTAGCTCAGGTCATTCTCGTAGGCATAGGTCTTGACGCCGTTCCAGGTGCCCTCGTTGAAGGACTTGTCCTTGAGCTGGCCGACGTCGGTGACGAAGGCTATCTCATAGGTGTTGTCCTCGGACTCCATGGTGTCGGGGATGTCGTCAGGGTTGGTGCCGGCCTCGGCGGGCTCGGTCGCGGCGGGATCGGTCTCGGTCGTGCCCGGATCGGTGGTTCCCGCGGGGTCGGTGGTGACAGGGTCGTCTCCTCCGCCGCAGGCGGCGAGGGCGAACACCATCACGAGCGCGAGAAGCAATGCAAGAAACTTCTTCATTTGTGTAAGTATCCTCCGTTTCATAATATGATTCGAGTCTTACTTGCCGCATAAGGCGGCATGATGATTATAACACCAATTAGCGTATGGTTCAAGTAAATTGAGTTTTTTCTTCGTGTAAAGTTTCTGTTGACGAATTGTGAACGGCGTCAGCCCATCGCCGCGGCAGTGTCGAGGGCTATCTCTATCATGTCGTTCATGGTGCTCTCGCGCTCCGCCGGGGTCAGCTCCTCGGTGCGGTACATGTGGTCGGAGATGGTGCACAGGCACAGTGCGCGCTTCCCGGCGCGGGCGGCGGTCATGTAGAGGCCGGCGGCCTCCATCTCCACGGCGAGGACGCCCATCTTCTTCCACTGGTCGGGGCCGTCGGAGCCGTCGTTGTAGAAGTTGTCGCTGCTCATGACGTTGCCGGCCTTGATGTCTATGCCGCGCTCGGCGGCGCACCTGGCGGCGGTGGTCAGCAGCTTCCAGTCCGCGATGGGCGCGAAGGTGCCCTTGAGGTTGAACTGGTGGGCAAAGTTGGAGTCGGTGCAGGCGCCCACGGCGGCGACCACGTCGCGCAGCTGCAGCTCGTCGGCTATGCCTCCCGCGGAGCCGACGCGGATGATGTTCTCCACGCCGTACTGGTTATAGAGCTCCCAGCTGTAGATGCCTATGCTGGGGATGCCCATGCCGCTGGCCTGGACGGAGACGCGCACGCCCTTCCAGTACCCCGTGTAGCCCTGCACGCCGCGGACGTTGTTGACGAGCCTGGCGTCGGTCAGAAAGTTTTCGGCTATGTACTTCGCGCGCAGCGGGTCGCCGGGCATGAGCACCGTCTTGGCAAAATCCCCGGCCGCCGCGCTGTTGTGTGGCGTTGGCATATTGATTCCTCCTCTTTTGTTGCTGTACCCTTTATATCACACCGGGGCGGAAAAGTAAATTCGCAATTTGCTCCGCATGCCCCTCATCTTGACAGTGCGGACGCAATCAGGTATAATATGAGTGAAAAGAGGCGCCGCGACAAGCGGTCTGGCTCTAATCAGAACAGTATATCAATTGGCCTTCAGGCCAACGGAAACCGTCACTTGCCAGAGTGGCGGTTTCCGCGTTTCTTGACGATAATGGTAACGGTAAATTTACCGATATGTATCGTTAGCCTCACGTGCCTCACCCCCTCTCGGAGGTTGTAGCCAAAACCGCCTGCCGAATGTGCAGCGCCTCTCCCCACTGAGGGGGACACTATTATACCAATTTCGCCATCTACTGTCAACGCGGAGCCGCCCGGAGGGGCGGCTTTATTATTGCAACGCGGCGTGTTCTGTGTTAAGATTGTCGAAAGAGGGGGTCTTATTATGGGGAACGTAATGACCATAGGAATAGCCGGCGGCACCGGGAGCGGCAAGACGACCATCACCCGCCGATTGCAGCAGCGCTTTGCCGACAGCGTGAGCGTAATATACCACGACAACTACTACAAGGCGCACAACGACATGACTTATGAGGAGCGCTCCAAGCTCAACTACGACTGTCCCGACGCCTTTGACACCGAGCTGATGGTGCGCGACCTCACCGCGCTTCGCGCCGGGCACAGCGTGCGCTGTCCCGTGTACGACTACACGGTGCACAACCGCTCGGACAAGACCGTGCTGGTGAACCCGTCTCCGGTCATCATCGTAGAGGGCATACTCATCTTCCAGGATCCGCGCCTGTGCGAGCTGCTGGACATCAAGATCTTCGTCGACACCGACGCCGACGTGCGCATACTCCGCCGCATAGTCCGCGACGTGCGCGACCGCGGCCGCAGCCTCTCGAGCGTGGTCGACCAGTACCTCACCACGGTCAAGCCCATGCACGAGATGTACGTCGAGCCGAGCAAGCGCAACGCGGACATCATCATACCCGAGGGCGGGCACAACCTCGTGGCGATGGACATGCTCATAGAGCGCATCAACGCACACGTAACGGGGGTAGCAAATGGCTAAGCTCTATTTCAAATACGGCGCCATGGGCTCCAGCAAGAGCGCCCAGGCGCTGATAACCCAGTTCAACTACGAGGAGCTGGGCATGACCGTCTGGCTGATAAAGCCCAGCGTGGACGACCGCGACGGCGCCGACATAGTCAAAAGCCGCGTGGGGCTCTCCCGCCACGCCACCGTCATCTTCCCCGAGGACGACATCCGCGCCCGGTACGAGGCCGCGGGCAGGTTCGACGTCGTCATCGCCGACGAGGCGCAGTTCTTCACGCCCGAGCAGATAGACGGCCTGCGCGAGATGGTGGACGAGCTGAACCTCCCGGTGCTGTGCTTCGGCCTG
>UQQF01000088.1 GCA_900543085.1 uncultured Eubacteriales bacterium
GGCTGGGTGCGCAGGTTCTACGACATGCTCAGCCGGCAGGAGGTCACGATGGCCACGCCGACGCTCTCCAACGCGCGCAAGCCCTATCACCAGCTCTCCAGCTGCTTCATAGACACCGTGCCCGACAGCCTGGAGGGCATCTACCGCAGCATAGACAACTTCGCCCAGGTCAGCAAGTTCGGCGGCGGCATGGGTCTCTACTTCGGCAAGGTGCGCGCCACCGGCAGCTCCATCCGCGGCTTTGACGGCGCGGCGGGCGGCGTCATACGCTGGATAAAGCTCGTCAACGACACGGCCGTGGCCGTCGACCAGCTCGGTATGCGCCAGGGCGCGGCGGCGGTGTACCTCGACGCCTGGCACAAGGACCTGCCGGAGTTTTTGCAGCTGCGCACCAATAACGGCGACGACCGCATGAAGGCGCACGACATCTTCCCGGCCGTCTGCTACCCCGACCTCTTCTGGCGCCTGGCCAAAGAGAACCTGGACAGCCCCTGGTACCTCATGTGCCCGCACGAGATACTCACGGTCAAGGGCTACGCCCTGGAGGATTACTACGGCGAGGAGTGGGAGCGGCGCTACCTCGACTGCGTTAACGACGCGCGCATCTCCAAGCGCACGGTCACGGTCAAGGACATCGTCCGCCTGGTGCTCAAGAGCGCCGTGGAGACCGGCACGCCCTTCACCTTCAACCGCGACGCCGTCAACCGCGCCAACCCCAACGGCCACCGGGGCATGATCTACTGCTCCAACCTCTGCACCGAGATAGCGCAGAACATGGCGCCCATCGAGAGCGTGTCCACCGAGGTGGTGACCGCCGACGGCGACACCGTGGTCGTGACCACCACGCGCCCCGGCGAGTTCGTGGTCTGCAACCTCGCCAGCCTGGTGCTGGGCAACATCCCCGTGGAGGACGACGCGTATCTGCACGAGCTTGTCTCCACTGTGGTGCGCGCGCTGGACAACGTCATCGACCTCAACTTCTACCCGCTGCCGTATGCGAAGATAACCAACCGACGCTACCGCAGCATCGGCCTGGGCGTGAGCGGATATCACCACATGCTGGCCAAGCGCGGCATCATGTGGGAGAGCGAGGAGCACCTCGCCTTCGCCGACAGGGTGTTCGAGCGGATAAACCACGCCGCCATCGCGGCCAGCAGCGCCCTCGCCGCCGAAAAGGGCAGCTACGACTACTTCGAGGGCAGCGACTGGCAGACCGGGGCGTACTTCACCAAGCGCGGCTACGACTCGGACGAGTGGAAGGCTCTGGCCGGAACCGTGGCGAAGCAGGGTATGCGCAACGCCTACCTGCTGGCCGTCGCGCCCACCAGCAGCACCAGCATCCTCTCAGGCACCACGGCGGGTCTCGACCCCGTGATGAACCGCTTCTTCCTGGAGGAGAAGAAGGGCGTCATGCTGCCGCGAGTCGCGCCGGAGCTCAGCCCCGCGACCTACTGGTACTACAAAAACGCCCACATCATAGACCAGAGCTGGTCTGTGCGCGCCTGCGGCGTGCGCCAGCGCCACATCGACCAGGCGCAGAGCATGAACCTCTACATCACCAACGACTTCACCATGCGCCAGGTGCTGCGGCTCTATATCCTTGCCTGGGAGTGCGGCGTGAAGACCATATACTATGTGCGCAGCAAGTCCCTCGAGGTCGAGGAGTGCGAGAGCTGCGCGTCGTGAAGGAGAGAGAAACATGGCAGAGCTGAAGAAAAAGCCCCTCTTTAACCCCACGGGCGACACCGAGGTGCGTCTGCGCCGCATGATAGGTGGCAACACCACCAACCTCAACGACTTCAACAACATGCGCTACCCCTGGGTCAGCAGCTGGTACCGCCAGGCGATGAACAACTTCTGGATACCCGAGGAGATAAACCTCAGCCAGGACGTCAAGGACTACCCGAATCTCTCAAAGCCCGAGCGCACGGCCTACGACAAGATACTCAGCTTCCTGGTGTTCCTGGACAGCATCCAGACCGCCAACCTGCCCTGCATCGGCGAGTACGTCACCGCCAACGAGGTGAACCTCTGCCTGAACATCCAGACCTTCCAGGAGTGCGTCCACTCGCAGAGCTACAGCTATATGCTCGACACTATCTGCTCCCCCACGGAGCGCGACGACATCCTCTACCAGTGGAAGACGGACGAGCACCTGCTGCGCCGCAACACCTTCATCGGCGACCTCTACAACGAGTTCCAGGTGAAGAAGGACGCCTTCACCCTGCTCAAGGTCATGATGGCCAACTACATACTCGAGGGCATCTACTTCTACTCGGGCTTCATGTTCTTCTACAACCTCGCCCGCAACGGCAAGATGCCCGGCTCCGCGCAGGAGATACGCTACATCAACCGCGACGAGAACACCCATCTCTGGCTGTTCCGCAGCATCATACACGAGCTGCAAAAGGAAAACCCGGAGCTTTTCACCGACGAGAACGTCGCCGTGCTGCGCGAAATGCTTGAGGAAGGCGTCAGGCAGGAGATAGCCTGGGGTCACTACGTCATCGGCGACGACATCCCGGGTCTGACGCGCGACATGGTCACCAGCTACATCAAGTACCTCGGCAACCTGCGCTGGACGGGTCTGGGCTACGGCACTCTGTACGAGGGCTTTGAGACCGAGCCGGAGAACATGGCCTGGGTCGGCCAGTACTCCAACGCGAACCTGGTCAAGACCGACTTCTTCGAGGCCAAGAGCACCGCCTACGCCAAGAGCACCGCGCTCGTGGACGACCTGTGATCTGAGACCCGCACGGCTCCCCCGCTCACACGGGGGAGCCTTTTTACGGCGTAATTACCTATTGACAAAGTAGGTAAATAGTGATACTGTATTACCTAGTTAATGAGTAGGTAAATAAACCGAGCTGTCATCGATAAGGAGGTCTGACATGTTTATATATCTGGACAACGCCGCCACCACGCGCTTGAGCGACGCCGCGCTGGACGCCATGCTGCCGTATTTCCGGCAGCAGTACGGCAATCCCTCCAGCCTGTACGCCTTCGGACAGGAGGCGAAGGAGGCGCTCGAGCGCGCCCGCGCGACCGTCGCCGGGGTCTTGAACTGCGAGCCGAGGGAGATAATCTTCACCTCCGGCGGCAGCGAGGCGGACAACCAGGCCATACGCTCCGCCGCGGCCATAGGCGCGAGAGCCGGGAAGCGGCACATTATCTCCACGGCCTTCGAGCACCACGCCGTGCTGCACACGCTCTCAAAGCTGGAGAAAGAGGGCTTTGAAGTCACGCTGCTTGACGTCCACAGCGACGGACTCGTGCGCGTGGAGGAGCTGGCCGCCGCTATACGCCCGGACACCTGCCTGGTGACGGTCATGTACGCCAACAACGAGATAGGCACGATACAGCCGATAGCGGAGATAGGCCGCGTGTGCCGCGAGCGGGGAGTGCTGTTCCACACGGACGCCGTTCAGGCGGCGGGGCACCTGCCCATAGACGTGAGAGCGCAGAACATAGACCTGCTGTCACTCTCGGCGCACAAGTTCCACGGCCCCAAGGGCGTGGGCGCGCTGTACGCCAGGCGCGGCATAGCGCTGACGAACCTCATCGAGGGCGGCGCGCAGGAGCGCGGCAGACGCGCCGGTACGGAGAACACCGCCGGCATCGCGGGCATGGCGGCGGCGCTGGACGAGGCCGCGCGGAACATGGAGCGCGACAGCGCGAAGATGACCGCGCTGCGTGACCGGCTTATCGCCGGGCTTTCGCGCATACCGCACTCGGCGCTCAACGGCGACGCAGAGCGCAGGCTGCCCGGCAACGTTAGCTTCTGCTTTGAGGGCATAGAGGGCGAGTCGCTGCTTCTGCTGCTGGACGACAAGGGCGTCTGCGCGTCCTCGGGTTCGGCCTGCACCTCCGGCTCGCTCGACCCCAGCCACGTGCTGCTGGCGATAGGCAGGCCGCACGAGGTGGCTCACGGCTCCCTGCGCCTGACGCTCTCCGGGGAGACGAGCGTGGAGGACATAGACTACACGATAAAGGCCGTCACGGAGGTCGTGGCATACCTCAGGAGCATATCCCCGGTGTGGCGCGAGCTTGAGAGCGGCGAGAGACAATACATAATCCAGTGAGGTGAATATCATGGCTCTTTACAGCGAGACCGTTATGGACCATTTCCGCCACCCCAGGAACGTCGGCGTCATCGAGGACGCGGACGGCGTCGGCGAGGTCGGCAACGCCAAGTGCGGCGACATCATGAAGATATACCTGAAGATAGACGGCGACGTAGTCACCGACGTCAAGTTCGAGACCTTCGGCTGCGGCAGCGCCATCGCGTCCAGCTCCATGGCGACGGAGATGATAAAGGGCAAGCCCGTCGCCGAGGCCATGGAGCTTACGAACAAGGCCGTGGCCGAGGCGCTCGACGGCCTGCCCGCGCACAAGCTCCACTGCTCCGTGCTGGCCGAGGAGGCCATCAAAAAGGCGCTGGAGGACTACTAC
>UQQF01000089.1 GCA_900543085.1 uncultured Eubacteriales bacterium
AGCGGCTTTCCTTTCGGGGTCTGGGGGGCTTTCTTTGGCCAAGACCAAAGAAAGCCTCCCAGGAGCATCGTGGGGGGGCTTCCCCCACAGGAGTCCCGCGGGGGGGCGCTCCCCCCGCACCACCCGGTGGGCGTGGCTGCCCACCCAAAAAAGAGGGTATTTTATGAATCTCTACCTTCAAGGCACAGACAACAAATACGCCGCGGAGCAGACGCTGCTTACGCTGTTCCCGGAGGAGCGTCCGGAGTATCCGGAGGGCGAACCGGCCGGCGAGCGCTGCGAGCTTACGGTCACGCGCGGTGAGAAGTACGCCGTGTGCACCGCCAGGCTGGTGCGCGGCGGCGCGGAGTTCAGGGGCACGGCTCGCGCGGAGCTGGACAAGATGTCCGGGCGCGACGGGGAAGCCCACTACATGAACCGCATCGTCAAGCTGGCCTTCTACCGCGCCGCGCTGGCGAGCGGGGTCAAGGAGCCGGTCTGGGGCTGCCTCACGGGCGTGCGTCCGGCCAAGCTGATGACCGGTTACCTGCGCGAGGGCGTCAGCCCGCGCGCGGCGCGCGGCCGCTTCATGCGCGAGTACTTCGTGCAGCCGGAGCGCGCCTCGCTCTGCCTGGACGCGGCGCTGTACTCCGAGCGGGAGCGCGCGCTGCTGCAAGAGCGGGACGTCTGCCTCTACGTGGGCATACCCTTCTGCCCGACGCGCTGCGCGTATTGCAGCTTTGTCAGCCAGAGCGTGGAGAAGTCCATGAAGCTGGTGCCGCAGTTCCTGGACGCGCTCTGGGGCGACATCGAGGCCACGGCTCAGGCCGTCCGGCGTGCGGGACTGCGCCCCGTGGCGCTGTACATGGGCGGCGGCACGCCCACCACGCTCAGCGCGCCGCAGCTCGACGAGCTGTGCTCCAGGCTGGAGGAGAGCTTCGACCTCACGCAGCTGCGCGAGTACACCGTCGAGGCCGGGCGCCCGGACACCATCACGCGCGACAAGCTGGAGACGCTCAAGGCGCACGGCGTCCGCCGCGTGAGCGTGAACCCGCAGACCATGTCCGACAGCGTCCTGGAGGCCATAGGCCGCCGCCACACGGCGCAGGACATCGTGGATGCGCTGAGCCTCGTGCGCGAGGTCGGCGGCTTCGACGTGAACATGGACCTGATAGCCGGCCTGCCGACGGACACCCCGGAGGGCTTCGCCGAGACGCTCTCGCGCGTGCTGGAGCTGGCGCCGGAAAACGTCACCGTGCACACGCTGTCCATGAAGCGCGGCAGCAACCTCACCGTCATGGGCGGAGCGCTGCCCGAGGCGGCCGACGTGGGCGCGATGCTGACCGATGCGCTCTCCCGCCTGCCGGACGCCGGGTACGAGCCGTACTACCTCTACAGGCAGAAGTACATGGCCGGCGGCTTTGAGAACGTGGGCTGGACTAAGCCCGGGCACGAGAGCCCGTACAACATCTGCATAATGGAGGAGCTGTGCAGCATAATTTCAATGGGAGCCGGCGGCTCCACCAAGCTGGCAGCGCCGGGGAAGATCAAGCGGTTTTTCGCGCCTAAGTACCCGCTGGAATACATAAACGGCGCCGCGAGCGTCCGCGCCGGGAAGGAAAGGATAACGGATTTCTATGGCCTTTGATCTGAACGAAATAAACTACCGCACCGTGGCAGACCCCAAGGGATTCATCGCCGAGTGCGACGCAGCCTATGCCGCCAAGATCTCCAGGGCGGCGGACATGATAAGCGAAAACCGCAGGCGCAGTCCCATAGTCCTGCTCTCCGGACCGAGCGGCAGCGGCAAGACGACCACGGCGCAGAAGATAGAGGAAGAGCTCAAGCGCCGAGGCATAAAGAGCTACACTATAAGCATGGACAACTACTTCCTCGACGTGAACCCCAAGACCAGCCCGCGCACGGCCGAAGGCGACTACGACTTTGAAAGCCCCAAGTGCCTGGACATGGACCTGCTCAACGAGCACTTCACCAAGCTGGCGAAGGGCGAGCGCATCTACGTCCCCAAGTTCGAGTTCTCGCGCAAGATGCGCGTGGTGGAGCCGAGCAAGTCCCTCAAGCTCGGCGCGGACGAGATAGCCATCTTCGAGGGCATCCACGCGCTGAACGACGAGATAGCCGGCAAGCACCCCGAGGCGTTCAAGCTCTACATCAGCGCGCGCAGCAACGTGGAGTTCAACGGCCAGGTGGTGTTCAAGGGCACGTGGATACGCCTTGTGCGCCGCACGGTGCGCGACAGGCTGTTCCGCGCTTACGACCCCGCGGCAACGCTCTCCATGTGGGCGAACGTGCGCCGGGGCGAGAAGCTCTACATCTCGCCGTACAAGGAGAAGGCGAACCTGATGCTGGACACGGCGCTGCAATACGAGCTGCCCGTCATGAACAGCGTGGCGACGGAGCTGTTCTCCTCCATCCCCGAGGGCATAGAGCGCTATGAGGAGCTGCGCCAGGTGCTGCCCGCAATACAGCTTTTCGGCCACATCGACGAGAGCCTGGTTGCCCCCGACTCGCTGGTTCGCGAGTTCATCGGCGGCGGCATCTACGAGCAGTAATACCGCCTGAACAGAAAACGCGCCCCGCCGTCCGGATCGTATCCGGGGCGGGGCGCGCTTTATTACACGCCGAGCACCTCGCGCGTGCAGCTCATGAACCGCCGCATGGCGGGCGAGGCGTCGGACATGGAGCGGACGGCCATGCCCAGCGAGCGGGAGATCGGCGGCGAGATGGGCACCGCGGCCACGTCCGCCGTTGAACCCTCCAGGATGAGCCGCGGCATTATCGTGACGCCGAGGTTGTGCTCCACCATCGCCAGGATGGTCATGTCGAAGTTGCTGGTGAACTTGCCCTTTGCGCCTATGCCGGCCATGGCCATGGCTCCGGCGAGGTCGACGTCCGGCTCGGTGTTCGCGACGTAGACCAAAAACGGCTCGCCCTTGAACGCGGTTATGGGGAAGCTCTCGTCCTTCGAGCGCGGGTGACTGCGCGGCACCACGGCGAACATGGGGTCGTCGAGTATCTTCACCGTATCAAAGCCGGTGAAGGCCTGCAGGCTGGCAAAGCCTATGTCTATGCGCCCGGCCGCCAGCCAGGCCTCGATCTCCTGGCCGTTGCCCTCCAGCAGTTCGACCTGGATGTTCGGATAGCGCTGCTGGAACTCCTCGAGTATCTGCGGCATCCAGTGCAGCGATATGGACGAGTACGTGCCTATGCGCACCACGCCCTGCTCCACGCCGCGCGTGAGCGCCATCTCCTGCTCCAGCTTGTCCGCCGCTCGGCTCAGCGCGCGGAACAGCGGCGCCAGCCGTTCGCCGTCGGGCGTGAAGGTTACGCCCCGGTTCCCGCGCAGCAGCAGCGGAAAGCCGGCCTCCTCCTCCAGCGAGCGCATCATGTGCGTCACTCCGGATTGCGTGTAACCCAGCGCCTCCGCCGCCTTGGATATGCTCCCCAGGTCAACGGCGGCCAGCAGAGCGCGGACTTTTGCAGTGTCCATGAGGCGGTCCTCCTTGGTATAAAATATTCTAATATCAAATATTATAAACTCTCTCTTTACTAATAGCAATAGTTGTGTTAACTTTTTATCGAAAGCAGAGCGGACTCCCAACCGCGATGCAATAAACTGATTTTCCTCTTCCAAACTCCCATATCCACAAAAACGCCTCCGAATTCATCGGGGGCGTTTTTGTTTCTTTCGCTCGGGAAGGCCGCCCTCCGGGCGGCCTTCCCGAGCGAGGGGTAAATTGTTAATCCCGCCCGACGTACACGCCGCCGGGCGGGATTTTATTGCAATTGTTCGCGCTGCGCGCGAACTCTGCTGAAAGCTGATTGTTTTTGGTGCGGAACGGACGTTTCGGGCATAGCCCGCTTGCGGGGGTCGCGGGCATGCAATTCGCAGCGAACGCAGAGATTTAGGTGCGCTGTGCGCCGGGGAGTTGAGCGGGTGCGTTGAATCGTAGCGCTCTGGCTCGCGGCGGTGCCGCATCGCGTCGGACGTGCGCTGTGCGCCTTGGACCTAGCGGGCGCGGCTCTCTTTTCCCCTTGAACAACATCGTTTTTGCGCCCCCGCAAAAACTCTTGATGCGTCTTGCGCGCATCAAGCGGGCGTGCAACGTCCGACCACGGGTACAAACATCCGTCGCTACGCACGGCGGCGTACGATGTGCGCCTGGAACCGCGCGGGCTCGCGGCGGTGCCGCATCGCTACGGGGGTGCGCTGTGCGCCTTGGACCTAGCGGGCGCGGCTCTCTTTTCCCCTTGAACAAC
>UQQF01000090.1 GCA_900543085.1 uncultured Eubacteriales bacterium
AGCTGCGCGGCATAGGCGTCATCAACGCGCGGCACATCTTCGGCGTCGGCGCGGTGAAGCCGGAGACAAACGTCGACCTGGTGGTCAACTTTGAGCTGTGGGACGACGAGAAGACCTATGACCGCCTGGGGCTGGAGACCGAGTACACCACCATCCTCGGCGTACAGCTGCCCTCCTACACCATCCCGGTCAGCCCCGGACGCAACCTCTCCGTCATACTGGAGCTTGCGGCCATGAACAACCGCCAGAAGAAGATGGGCTACAACGCCGCCGAGACGCTCGCGCGCGAGCACGACCACCTGGTCGACCAGGGAAAGGACTTCTGAGCATGGACTACAGCGCAATAGCTGCGGAGCTGCGCTCCGCCGTACCCGGGCTTGAAATACGCGAGAACGAACCCATGAGCGAGCACTGCTCGTTCCGCATCGGAGGCCCGGCCGCGCTCATGCTGCTGCCCGGCTCGGCGGCCGGGGCGGCGCAGGCCATGCGCATACTGCGCGCCGCCGGCGTATCGACGCTCATCATGGGCAACGGCACCAACCTGCTGGTCAGCGACGCCGGATACGACGGCGCCGTGGTCTGCATGTCCAAGCCCATGGGCGCGCTGGAGCTGGCGGACGCCACGCACGTCCGCGCCGGGGCGGGAGCCACGCTCGCGGCCACGGCGGTTTTCGCCGCCGAGCACTCGCTGGCCGGGCTGGAGTTCGCGCACGGCATCCCCGGCTCCGTCGGCGGAGGGACGGCCATGAACGCCGGAGCCTACGGCGGCGAGCTGAAGGACGTAATCGAGAGCGTGGAGTTCATAGACTCCGACGGCGAGATAAAGACCCTGAGCGCCGCGGAGCTGGACTTCGGCTACCGCCGCAGCGCCTTCACCGGCACCGACAGGCTGGTCACCTCGGCGCTCTTTGCGCTGAGCGGGGGCGACGGCGAGCAGATACGCGCGCGTATGCGCGAGCTGATAGAAAAGCGCAGGGCGTCCCAGCCGCTGGATATGCCCAGCGCGGGCAGCACCTTCAAGCGCCCGGCAGGCGGCTACGCCGCCGCGATGATAGACGCCGCGGGGCTGAAGGGCTTTTCCGTGGGCGGAGCCATGGTCTCGACCAAGCACGCCGGATTCGTGATAAACGCCGGCGGCGCGACGTTTGACGACGTGCTCTCGCTCATGCGGGAGATCCGCCGCCGCGTGTTCGAGCGCGAGGGCGTCTGGCTGGAGCCGGAGGTCAAGATAATAGGCGGAGAGATATGACGCCATCCCGCTCCGGCGGGGGCGGGATACAAGCGAACAAGGAGAGTCAATGGAGTTTCTTATAATATCCGGAATGTCCGGCGCGGGCAAGAGCCAGGCCGCCGACATACTTGAGGACATGGGCTACTACTGCGTCGACAACATGCCGCTGGCGCTGCTGCCGCGCTTTGCGGAGCTGTGCCTGGCCAGCCGCGGGCGCTACGACCACGTGGCGCTCGTGACCGACGTGCGCGAGCGCGAGAGCGTCGACGGGCTGCTCCCGGCGCTGGACGGGCTTTGGGACATGGGTCTGGAGTACCGGATACTCTACATAGAGGCCGACGTGCCGACCATCGTGCGCCGCTATAAAAGCTCGCGCCGACCGCACCCCATGCAGGAGCCGGGCGGGACGATAGACGACGCCGTGCGCCGCGAGGCCAGGGCGCTGGAACCGGTGCGCGAGCGCGCCGACTACATAATCAACACCTCGGGGCTGACTACCGCCATGCTGCAAAGCCGCATACGCGAGCTGCTGGGCAGCGCCGACAAGCGCTTTTCCGTCACGGTGACGGCCTTCGGCTATAAGTACGGCCTGCCGCTGGACGCGGATCTGGTGTTCGACGTGCGCTTTCTGCCGAACCCCTACTACGTCTCGGAGCTTAGGCCGCTCAGCGGCCTGGACGAGGGCGTGGCCAGGTTCGTGCTAGACCGCGACGAGACGCGCGAGTTCATGGACAGGCTGACCGCGCTGCTGGACTTCGTCATGCCTCTCTACGCCGAGGAGGGGCGCTACACGCTGCACATAGCCATCGGCTGCACCGGCGGCCGGCACAGGAGCGTGGCCGTGGCCGACGCCCTCGCCCGCCGGCTCTCCGAAAAGAGCGGGAACGTCACCGCGGCGTTCCGTGACATAGAAAAGGGATGAGCATGAAAACTGACCGTCTGTACGACCCGCGTATCGCCGTCATAGGCGGCGGCACCGGACTTTCAACCATGCTGCGGGGTCTGAAAAAGCTCTCGCGCAACATAACGGCCATTGTCACCGTGGCCGACGACGGCGGCGGCAGCGGTATGCTCCGCGCCGACCTCGGCATGCCCCCTCCGGGCGACGTGCGCAACTGCATACAGGCGCTCGCGAACACGGAGCCGATCATGGAAAAGCTCCTGGCCTACCGCTTCACGGAGGGCAGCCTCAAGGGGCAGAGCTTCGGCAACCTGTTCCTCGCCGCGCTCAACGGCATGTCGGACACCTTTGACGAGGCCGTGCGCCGTATGTCGGACGTCCTGGCCATCACCGGGCGCGTGCTGCCCGTGACCAACGAGAACGTCTACCTCGCCGCCGAGTTCGACGACGGCAGCGAGGCCGTGGGCGAGTCTCACATAGCCGAGTTCAAGAAGGGCACCGACAAGCGCATACGCCGCGTGCGCCTGATACCGGAGCGTCCGCGCGCCCTGCCCCAGGCGCTGGAGGCCATAGAGGACGCGGACATGATAGTCCTCGGCCCCGGCAGCTTGTACACCTCCATCATGCCCAACCTCGTGACGGAGGGCGTGGCCGAGGCGATAGCGAACTCGGACGCCTTCAAGATCTACGTCCTGAACGTCATGACCCAGGACGGCGAGACCGAGGGCTACACCGCCAGCGACCACATAGAGGCGCTCTTTTCAAACTCCGGCGCGCACCTCTTTGACTGGTGCCTGGCCAACAGCCTGGCCATCCCCGAGAAGCTGGCCGAGCGCTACGGCGCCGAGGGCGCCGAGCAGGTGGAGATAGACGACGAGGCCGTCTACAGGCTCGGCGTCGGCATACTGCGCGCGCCGGTGGCCTCGTGGCAGAGCGGCTACGTGCGCCACGACCCGGACGCGCTCTCGCGCGAGCTGCTGCGGCTCTACCGCGAAAAGAGCCACACGCGCGTCTACGGCGAGGAGGGCTGAGCCGTGTCCTTTGCATCCGAGGCCAAGGCCGAGCTCTGCCGCATGAACCGGCGCAAAAAGTGCTGCGCCGTCGCCGAAGCCTACGGCGTGGTGCTCTACTGCAACAGCTTCACGCCCAGGGAGATACGCATCATCACCGGCAGCGAGGAGTTTGCCTCGCTGCTGCCCAAGCTGTTCAAGCGCGCGTTCGGCGTCAGCTTTGACTCTCTGCCCGAGGCGGGCGGCAAGCCCGGAGGGCGCAAGACCCTGCTCATGACCGACCGGGACAAGATCGCCGAGGTGTTTCGCGCCTTCGGCATGGAGCCGGAGGACACGCTCTCGCTGCACATCAACCTCGGCGTGCTGGAGAACGACTGCTGCAAGGCCAGCTTTGTGCGCGGCGCCTTCCTGGCCGGCGGGAGCATGACCGACCCGTCGAAGCGCTACCACCTGGAGCTGGCCACCACCCACGCGGCCGTGGGGCGCGAGATGTGCGCCCTGCTCGGCGAGCTGGGCTTTGAGCCGGGACAGGCCGTGCGCGGGGCGAGCTTCCTCGCCTACTTCAAGCAGAGCGAGGCCATTGCCGACTTCCTGACCACCGTCGGCGCGGACGTCTCCGCGCTTGAGATAATGTCAGCGCGCGTGGAAAAGGACATGCGCAACGAGATAAACCGCAAGGTCAACTGCGACAGCGCCAACGCCGACAAGATAGTCGCCGCGGCGGCCGAGCAGCTTGAGGCCATACGTCAGATAGAGCTGGAACAGGGTCTGGACACCCTGCCCGAGGGCTTGCAGCAGGCGGCTCTGCTGCGCATAGCCAATCCGGAGGCGAGCCTGGCCGAGCTGGCGGCTCTGTCTCAGCCCAGCGTCACCAAGAGCTGCCTGAGCCACCGGCTCAAGCGCCTCATAGCCATAGCCCGGGAGGGGACCTCAGAGGAGTAAAGAGGATGAGCTTTGTTCACCTGCATGTGCATACGGAATACAGCCTGCTCGACGGCGAGTGCCGGATAGACGCCCTCGCCGAGCGCGCCAAGGCTCTGGGCTTCGACGCGCTGGCCATCACCGACCACGGCGTCATGTACGGCGCAGTCAACTTCTACCGCGCCTGCCGCAA
>UQQF01000091.1 GCA_900543085.1 uncultured Eubacteriales bacterium
CTCTTTGGAGTCTGAGGGATTTCTTTTTGTCGCCACAAAAAGAAACCCCTCAGGAGCATCGTGGGGGGGCTTCCCCCCACAGGAGTCCCGCGGGGGGTTCCACCCCCCGCACCCCCCGGGCGCGGGGGCGCCCAATATTCACTCCCCCTTGACGAAAGTCAAAAATACGTATATTATATGTAGACGCAAACCGCGCATAGAGAGAATTGGAGGCTGACACATGAAGGCTTTCGGGCTTAACGAGCTCAGGGAGATGTTTCTGAGCTTTTTTGAATCCAAGGGGCACCTGCGCCTGCCGAGCTTTTCGCTCGTCCCGCAGAACGACCCGTCGCTTTTGCTTATAAACTCCGGCATGGCGCCGCTCAAGCCGTACTTCACCGGCGAGCAGGAGCCGCCCCGCCGCCGCGTCTGCACTTGCCAGAAGTGCGTGCGCACCGGCGACATAGACAACATCGGCAAGACCGCGCGCCACGGCACCTTCTTTGAGATGCTGGGCAACTTCTCCTTCGGCGACTACTTCAAGCACGAGGCCATCGCCTGGTGCTGGGAGTTCCTCACCAGCCCCGACTGGGTGGGCATAGACCCCGACCGCCTGTACCCCAGCGTGTTCGAGGACGACGACGAGGCCTTCGCCATCTGGCGCGACGAGATAGGCATCCCGCCCGAGCGCATCTTCCGCTTCGGCCGCGAGGACAACTTCTGGGAGCACGGCACCGGCGCCTGCGGCCCGTGCAGCGAGGTCTACTACGACCGCGGCGAGAAGTACGGCTGTGGCAAGCCCGACTGCACCGTCGGCTGCGACTGCGACCGCTACATCGAGGTCTGGAACAACGTCTTCAGCCAGTTCAACTCCGACGGCCAGGGTCACTACACCGAGCTGAAGCAGAAGAACATCGACACCGGCATGGGACTCGAGCGCCTGGCCTGCGTCTGCCAGGACGTGCCCAGCCTGTTCGACGTCGACACCGTCATGAACATCACCCACAAGGTGAGCGAGATAACCGGCGCGCACTACGGCGAGAGCCAGAAGGCCGACGTCTCCCTGCGCGTCATCACCGACCACATCCGCAGCGCGACCTTCCTCATCGGCGACGGCGTGCTGCCCAGCAACGAAGGCCGCGGCTACGTCCTGCGCCGCCTGCTGCGCCGCGCCGCGCGTCACGGCAAGCTCCTGGGCGTGAACGAGCCGTTCCTCTACAAGGTCTGCGAGACGGTCATCCACGAGAACCGCACCGCCTACCCCGACCTGGTGGAGAAGCAGACCTTCATCACCCGCGTCATCAAGACCGAGGAGGAGAGCTTCGCCCGCACGATAGACGGCGGCATGCGCATCCTCGGCGAGCTGATGGACGGCCTCAAGGCCAAGGGCGAGACCGTGCTCCCCGGCGCGGACGCCTTCCGCCTATACGACACCTACGGCTTCCCGCTCGACCTGACTGAGGACATCCTCGCCGACGCGGGCATGACCGCCGACACCGAGGGCTTCGACGCCCTGATGACCGAGCAGCGCGAGCGCGCCCGCGCCGCCCGCGGCGACATCTCCGGCTGGGCCGGGCTTGACCTCGGCCTGGACAACGTGCCCACGGCCTTCACCGGCTATGACACGCTGGAGGACACCGGCACGGTCGAGGCGCTGATAGCCGCCGGCGAGCTGTCCGGCGAGCTGGGCGAGGGCACCGAAGGCTCCGTCGTGCTCGACCGCACGCCCTTCTACGCCGAAATGGGCGGCCAGGTGGCCGACCACGGCGTCATCACCGGCGAGGGCGGAGCCGTCTTCGCCGTCACCGACGTCCAGAAGACCAAGGGCGGAAAGTACCTGCACACCGGCAGGATGGAGCGCGGCAGCTTCCACATCGGCGAGGCCGTGAGCACCGGCGTCGACGCCGAGCGCCGCCGCGCCATAATGCGCGCCCACTCCGCCACGCACCTGCTGCACGCCGCGCTGCGCCGCGTCCTGGGCGACCACGTCCACCAGGCCGGCAGCCTGGTAGAGCCTGACCGCCTCCGCTTCGACTTCACGCACTTCTCCGCCATGACCGGCGAGGAGCTGCTGGAGGTCGCGCGCCTGGTCAACCGCGAGATCCTCACCGGCGACGCCATCTCCGTCGAGGAGATGAGCCTGGACGAAGCCCGCAGCAAGGGCGCTCAGGCTCTGTTCGGAGAGAAGTACGGCGAGCGCGTGCGCGTCGTCACGATGGGCGGATTCTCCAGCGAGCTGTGCGGCGGCACCCACATGGACAACACCGCCAAGGTCGGCCCGTTCAGGATAGAGAGCGAGTTCTCCGTCGCCAGCGGCGTGCGCCGCATCGAGGCCGTCACCGGCCTGGAGTTCTTCCGCGAGAACGAGGAGAACAACCGCAGACTGCTCGAAATGGCCGACATGCTCAAGACCTCCCCGATGGAGGTCGTTGAAAAGGCGCGCGCCACCATGGAGAACATGCGTGAGCTGCGCCGCCGCGTCGACGTGCTCCAGGACAAGATACGCTCCGGCGAGATAGACAGCTTCATAACCGCCGCGCACAGCGTGGGCGACCTCAAGGTCGTGACCGCCACCGTCCCCGCCACTACGACGGACGAGCTGCGCCGCATGGGAGACTTCCTGCGCGAGCGCGCCGCCAACGTCGTGGCCGTGCTGGCTGCGGTCAACGAGGGCAAGATAACCTTCCTCGCCGTCTGCGGCAAGGAGGCGGTTGCCGCCGGAGTCAAGGCAGGCGACATCATCCGCCAGGTCACCGCCATCACCGGCGGCAAGGGCGGCGGCAAGCCTGACAGCGCCATGGGAGGCGGCAGCGACATAATGATGCTGGACAACGCCCTAGCCATGGTGGACAACTTCGTGGCGCTCAAGCTCGGACTGAGCAAAGAATAAAGGAGGAGCCAGAATGACAGACTGCCTGTTTTGCAAAATAGCGGCGGGGGAGATCCCCTCCAACAAGGTCTATGAAGACGACGACGTTCTCGCTTTCCGTGACATCAACCCCCAGGCGCCCACACACATACTTGTGATACCCAAGGAGCACGTCGCCGACAGCGCGGCGCAGATAACCTCCGGCAACAGCGCCGTGGTGGCCAAGTGCTTCGAGGCCGTCGCCAAGATCGCCGCCCGCGAGGGGCTCAAGGACGGCTTCCGCGTGATCACGAACTCCGGAGCCGCAGCGGGGCAGACCGTGCCTCACCTGCATTTCCACATCCTCGCCGGCTGCGAAATGGCTGAAAAGCTGCTGTAAGCGATTTTAAATCGAGGAAAACACTCGCCCCGACGTTCCGATTTTTCCTGGAACGCCGGGGCGAGCTGCACATTTTCGCCGATTTATGGTTAGCAGGGAGGGGACTTGGTCATTGTGTCAAAAAATTATTAATATTATTTTCACAATTTTTTGCCCTTTGCCACTTTACAAATTATAATGCTTGTGATATTATACACAAGGATTGTGAAATGTGTGACACATCTCACGGTTCACTGTCTCCTCTCATTTTTGATCTTATTTCTCTCTCTCCACAAAAGGCGCCCGGTGACCGGGCGCTTTTTGCTTTTGCTCATACAAGCCAGGAAATATTTGCGGAGGTATTGCAATACGCCGGAAGGAGTGTTATAATACTGCCAAACCCAATAGAGCAGTCTTCGGGGCAGGGTGAAATTCCCGACCGGCGGTATAGTCCGCGAACCTCGCTTGAGGCCGAATCGGTGTGATTCCGATACCGACAGTACAGTCTGGATGGAAGGAGACGCGCTGTTTTTTGCGCCTGCGAAAAAATTGCGCCCGGAAGAAGACCTCTTTCGGGCGTATT
>UQQF01000092.1 GCA_900543085.1 uncultured Eubacteriales bacterium
GCTCTGCTGGCTGGACGGGCTGGTGGACGGCGTGACCGTGTCCGAGGACGTGCTGAGGCCGCTGACTGACATGAGCCGCACCATAGGCGCGCACACGCCGCAGCAGCTGATAGAGCTGTTGGAGCGCGGCGCGGCCTACAGCTACACGATACGGCACCGGCGCTCTCTGGACGACGCGGTGAGCGACCTCGTCAACGGCTACTGCCTCATATGCTTTGACGCCTACCACGAGGCGCTGACCTTTGACACGCGCACCAAGCTCACCCGCTCCGTGAGCGAGCCAACCGTCGAGAAGGCCATAAAGGGCGGCAAGGACGCCTTTGTCGAGACGCTTCGGACCAACACCTCCCTGGTGCGCAGGAAGCTGCGCACCCCGTCGCTGAAGGTGGAGCAGGCGGTGGTCGGGCGGCTGTCCGGAACCGGCGTCGCACTATTATATATAGAAGGAGCCGCCCAGCAGAGCGTCGCCGACGAGGCGCTCAGGCGGATAAAGGACATCGACATAGACGGGCTGCTGGCTGCCGGCGACTTGGAGGAGTACATCGTGGACTCGCCGCGCTCGCCGCTGCCGCAGCTGCTGCACACCGAGAGGCCGGACACCTTTGCCATACACCTGCTGGACGGCCGGATAGGCATACTGGTGGACGGCCTGCCAGTGGGCTTCCTGCTGCCGGCCGACCTGGCGGCCTTCATGCGCGTACCGGAGGACAGCGCCATGCACTTTGCCGTGGCCAGCATGCTCACGCTTTTGCGCTGGATAGCGCTGTCTATCTCGCTGCTGCTGCCGGCGGCGTTCGTGGCGATAAGCATGTACCACCAGGAGATGCTGCCCGTGAAGCTGCTGCTGAGCATGACGGCGGCGAAGCAGAACGTGCCGTTCAACGTGGCGACCGAGGTCGTGGCTATGCTGATAGCCTTTGAGCTGCTGCAGGAGGCCGGGCTGCGCCTGCCCGACCCCGTCGGCCAGACGGCGAGCATAATAGGCGCGCTTATCGTGGGTCAGAGCGCCGTGGAGGCCAAGGTCGTCTCGCCCATCGCGGTCATCGTCGTCGCGCTCTCTGGCATATCCGGGTACACGATGCCCAGCCAGGATCTCGGCAGCGCGGTAAGGCTGTTCCGCCTGGCACTGGTGGCCGCGGCCGCGGCGATGGGGCTGTACGGCGTGATAACCGGCATGGTGCTGCTGATATGGTACACGGCCGGGCTGGAGAGCTTCGGCAAGGCCTACACCGCGCCGTTTACCGGCTCCGACGCCGGGGCGCTGGCCAGGGTGCTGCTCAAGCGCCCGAACAGAGCCAACAAATTCCGTTCGCGGCATCTGGCCGGTTGGAACCGGCGCAGGCAGGGATAGGAGGTGGGCGCTATGCGCCGTGCTGCGATCGCGCTGGCAGCCTCGGCGCTGCTGGCGCTCAGCGGCTGCACGCTGAGCATATACAACAGCTATCGCGACATAGAGAGCCTGGAGGTAGTGCAGGCTCTGGGGCTGGACACGGCCGGGGACGGAGGAGTGCTGCTGTCCGTGGCGACGGGCGCGGACGCCTCCGGGCGCGAGCCGGTCAGGCTCACGCAGGAGGCAGAGTCGCTCGACGGAGCCATGCGCGGCATGGAGCAGCTCACCGGGCGCGGCAGACTGTTTTTCTCCGGCACGGGAGCGATCGTCCTCGGCGCGCCAGCCGCCGCGGAGTCCGCGCGCTGGCTCGACGCCATAGCCCGCAGCAAGGAGCTGAGGCTGGACACAGAGCTGTACGTGCTCAGATCCGGCGAGGCGGCCGGGCTGCTCACGTCGGACGACTCGCCCGAGGACGTATTCGCCAGCCTGAACGCCCTGGGCGAGCGCGTGCGCTCTGACGGTCCGGCGCCCGTGCCCACCTGTTCCGACGTGTCACGGTCGCTGATTTCGTCCGGCGCGGCGCTCACCGCCGCCATAGACGTCGCCGAGGGCGCGGACGGCAGGCTGACGCCCGTACCCGCCGGCTTCGCCATACTCACCGCCGGCGGCCTGGCCGGGTGGCTGGACGAGGACGCGGCCATCGGCGCGGGCTTCTTCATGGGAGGCCCGGGCATAAGCGTAGTGGAGCTTGAAAGCGGCGTGACGGCCGAGCTGGCGGGCGCGGAGCTGTCCGTCTCCCCGGTGTGGGACGGCGGCTCGCTCTCCGGCCTGGACGTCTCCCTGGAGGTCGGGGGCAGCGTCATAGAGGCTCCGGCGGACAGCGACTTCTCAAGCGCCGAAAGCTGGGAGACGATCGAGGACGAGCTCTCCGCGCTGGCGCGCGGGTGGGTGGAGTCCGCCCTTGACAAGAGCCGGGAGCTGGGCGCGGACTTTCTCGGCCTCGGGCGGGAGATAGAGTCCGCCGAGCCGGTCAGGTTTGCAGGCATGCCCCTGTCCTGGGAGGAGGCCTTCCCCGACCTGGAGATAGACGTCTCCTGCACCGCCAAGATACTCAACATGCGCGAGTACGCCTCCTCGCCGTACGGGGAGGTGGGCAAATGAAGGAACCCACCAGACGCCAGATTACGGCGATGTGCTTTCTCATCATGCTCTCGCCCGCCACCAGGCTCATCCCCGGCGCGGCGGCGAGGGCGGCGGGGCACGCCGGGTGGCTCTGTCCGATAGCCGCGGCGCCGCTGTGCGCGCTCGTGGCGGTCTTTATCTCGCGCGTGATGAAGAACAAGGGCTGCGGCGAGGGGCTGGGCGAGGTGATACTGCGCGCCTTCCCGCGCTTTGGGCGCTGTGTGCTCCTGATATACGGGCTCTGGCTGGCGCTGTACGCGGGCTTTGCCCTGCGCAGCGGCGCCGCGCGCTTCATATATACCATATATACCGGATCCTCGCCCTGGCCGTTTGTCGCGGTGGGGCTGGCCGTGGGGCTTGTCGCCGCGCTGGGCAGCGTCAAGCGCCTGGCGCGCTCGGCCGAGCTTTTCCGCGCGCTGCTGCTTCTGGCCGTCGTGCCGATCATCGGCTTCGGCCTGGCTCAGCTGGACTGGGACGAGCTGCTGCCCGTCTCGTACCTCGACGCGCCGGGCGTCTCCCTCGGCGCGCTGGAGGTGCTGGGCACGGTGAGCTTCGTGCTTGTCAACGTGCCGTTCCTCGAGACGGGATCGCCGATAGAAAAGCGCTCGCGCTCCATGAGCGCCTGGAGCGTGAGGATATGCCTGTTCCTCGCCGCAATCGTGGCCGCGGTGCTGGGGCGCTTCGGCCCTGAGCTGAGCGCAGCCCTGACCTATCCCTTCTTCGCGCTTGTGCGAAACACGGGGCTTTTCGGCGTGGCCGAGCGCATAGAGGCGCTGGTCACGGGACTGTGGGTGCTGTCGGACTTCGTGCTGTGCGCCTTTGCGCTCATGTCCTCCTCGCTGGCTCTGCGCCTCTCGCTCGGCCTCCGGGAACGGCCCGGCGCGGCCAAGGCGCTCTCGCCGCGCGCGCTGACGACCGCCGCCTGCGCCTGCGCCGCCCTGGCCTGCGCGCTGGTGATAGCCCCGGACTCGCGCTCCATGCGCATCATCTCCGACGCGGTGGTCGTGTACGTCAACCTCGCGATGATCTTTGTGCTGATGCTGCCGACACTGGCAGTCGGCGTTGGAAGGGGACGGATTTGATGTTTCCACATCAACGATGGGGGAGGTTGCGTGGCGGCTCCGCCCCCGGGGGGGCGGGGGGTGGAACCCCCCGCGGGACTCCTGGGGCGCTTTCTTTGGTCTTGGCCAAAGAAAGCGTCCCAGACCCCGAAA
>UQQF01000093.1 GCA_900543085.1 uncultured Eubacteriales bacterium
TCTTTGGAGTCTGAGGGATTTCTTTTTGTCGCCACAAAAAGAAACCCCTCAGGAATATACTAATAAGGTAAAGTATTATAATTTACAATATTTCAAAAGAGGGGGATTGCGAATGAGAGCAAGCATATTGAAGCTGGCTACGAAGATCAGCATCGAGTGCGGCACCTACACGGGTGTCACGCCGAACGACCCCGAGTACAAGATACTTGAGCCGGTCGTGACCGACGAGATGGCTGAGATCGCCATGGGGCTGAAGGTGCGCAAGTACGTCAGCGCCGAGCAGGTGGCGAAGAAGGTCAAGAAGCCGCTTGGCCGTGTAAAAGAGGTGCTCGACGAGCTGACGCAGATAGGCGTCTGCCGCTGCAACTTCAAGGACGGCGAGGACAAGTATTTCCTGCCCATCTGGGTGCCGGGCATCATGGAGATGATGGTCGGCAACAAGGAGCTGTGCGAGCGTTACCCCGTCATAGCCGAGTGCTTTGAGGAGTACACGCGCCGGCGCATCGCCCCGCTGGCTCCGTTCATCCCCGTAGGCCAGGGCATGATGCGCGTCATCCCGGTCGAGATGGCCATACAGAACGACGCGCACAGGGGCAGCTATGAGGAGATACACCAGATAGTCGACAACTCCTGGGCTATCGCCGTCACCGACTGCTCCTGCCGCCGTACCCGCCGCCTGATGGGCGAGGGCTGCGGCCACCTGGAGAAGGACGTGTGCATCTTCTTCAACGAGAGCGCGGAGTACCACATCCGCACCGGCCACGGCCGCGAGATCGACCGCGAGGAGTGCTACGAGATACTCAAGCGCTGCGAGGAAAACGGCCTCGTGCACGAGATCTCCAACCTCGACGCGCCCAACGGCGCGGCGGCCATCTGCAACTGCTGCGGCTGCTCCTGCTTCTCGCTGCGCATCGCCGAGTACCTCAAGACGCCGGACGTCATACGCTCCAACTACGTCGCCGAGGTGGACACGGACAAGTGCGTCGCCTGCGGACTGTGCGTAGAAAACTGCAACCTCGGCGCGCTCAAGCTCGGGCAGAAGCTCTGCTCCACACCCAGCCAGCCGCCCGAGCACAAGACCCCGCACGACAAGCTGCTCTGGTTCGGCGAGGACAACTACGACAAGTACTACCGCACCAACCGCGGCTACACCGCCGCCGACGGCACCGCACCGTGCAAGACCCGCTGTCCCGCGCACATCCCCGTCCAGGGCTACATAAAGCTGGCCAGCCAGGGTCGCTTTGACGAGGCGCTGGAGCTTATCCGCCGCGAGAACCCCTTCCCCGCCGTCTGCGGCCGCGTATGTCCGCGCTTCTGCGAGGAGGCCTGCTCGCGCGGCGACGTCGACGCGCCCGTGGCCATAGACGAGGTCAAGAAGTTCCTGGCTCAGCGCGAGCTTGACCCCGCCACCCGCGTGATTCCCAAGATGCTCAACACGACGGGCAAGCCGTTCACGAACAAGATAGCCGTCGTAGGCTCCGGCCCGGCCGGCCTGAGCTGCGCGTACTACCTGGCCTTGCAGGGCTATCCCGTCACCGTGTTTGAAAAGCAGAAGACCGTCGGCGGCATGCTGACCAGCGGCATCCCCAGCTTCCGCCTGGAGAAGGACGTAGTCGCCGCCGAGATAGACATCCTGCGCGAGATAGGCGTCGAGTTCAAGACCGGCGTCGAGGTCGGCAAGGATGTCACCCTCGACGAGCTGCGCCGCGAGGGCTATCAGGCCTTCTTCCTGGCCATCGGCGCCTGGAAGGCGATACCGCTCGGCATCCCCGGCGAGAGCTACCGCGGCGTCATGAGCGGGCTTGACCTGCTGCGCCGCGCCGAGAGCCCGCGCCCGCCCGCAGTGAGCGAGAACACCGTCATAGTCGGCGGCGGCAACGTCGCCATCGATGCCGCCCGCGCCGCCGTGCGCCTGGGCGCGAAGAATGTCACCGTGCTCTACCGCCGCGCCCGCGAGGACATGCCCGCCGCGGACGAGGAGGTCGCCGAGGCCGAGGCCGAGGGCGTGAAGTTCAAGTTCCTCGTCAGCCCCATCCGCATCAAGGGCAGCGACGGCAAGGCCACGGAGGTGGAGCTGCAGGTCATGACCCAGGGCGAGGCCGACGGCGCAGGCCGCCGCAAGAGCGTACCTGTCGAGGGTCTGACCGAGACCATCCCCGCCGGGACCGTGGTCGCGGCAATAGGCCAGCGCGTGGACTGGGGCGACATGCTCGCGGGCAGCCGCGTCCAGCTGCGCCGCAACGGCGCCGCCATGGCCGACCGCGTCACGCTCCAGACCATGGAGAGCGACATCTTCGTCGGCGGCGACGCGCTCACGGGGCCGAGCTTCGTCATAGACGCCATCGCCGAGGGCAAGGAGGCCGCCATCTCGATACACCGCTTCGTGCAGCCGGGTCAGAGCCTGACCATAGGCCGCCGCGTCAAGGACTACATGGAGCTGGACAAGAGCGAGGCCGACCTCACCGGCTACGACCGCGCCCCGCGCCAGAGCGCCGCTGCGGCCGACGCCGCCAAGGCCAGGGAGACCTTCCGCGACCTGCGCGGCACCTTCACGGCCGAGCAGGTGCTCAAAGAGACCGAGCGCTGCCTCGGCTGCGGCGCGACCGTCGTCGACCAGAGCGCCTGCGTGGGCTGCGGCGTGTGCACGACCAAGTGCAAGTTTGACGCCATCCACCTCGTCCGCGCGACCGACGCCGCCGGCAAGGTCTACGAGAAGCTCATGCCCGAGAGCGGTAAGAACCTCGCCCGCCGCGTGAAGGAGATAGCAGTCAAGCGCGTGGCTCGCCCGTCGGCCAAGTGACATGCACGAGATGACGCTGGCCATACAGGCCATACGCAACGTGCTGGAGTTCGCCGAGGAGAACGAGATCGACGAGATCGACACCGTCGTGCTCGAGATAGGCGAGCTGAGCCTGGTCGTGCCCGAGTACATGGAGGAGGCCTGGTACGCCGCCGTGAAGCACACGATGCTGGAGCGCTCCAGGCTCCGGATCGAAGTCACGCCCGGCAACGGGCTGTGCGAGCAGTGCGGACAGGTCTACAATATAGTTGAAAACAAAGGCGTCTGCCCCAAGTGCGGCAGCCGGGAAAAAGAGATACTCTGCGGCCGGGAGTTCAACATAAAAGAGCTCCTAGTCCCGGAGTGAGGGGAATAAGGAAGCCCGTGTGTGTCAAGGACACACACGGGCTTTGCTGTCAGCTCAAAACGGGAACGCAAGCGGCAGCCATATGACAGCCACTGCCCACATAAGTACGGTCAGCAGGCCGGTGTACCTGGCGTAATCTGTGAAACGGTAACCGCTTGAGTAGGTTATGCCTATGCACGCTCCGGCTATGGGGGTCATCCACGCAAAGGACGAGCCCATTGTCAGCGCCATAGTCACTGCCAGCGGATCATAGCCGAGGCCGGTAACTATGGGCAGTATGGCCGCCCCCAGCACAAGTACGACGGTGGAGTTGCCCATAAACTGTTTTATCCCTAATTAGGAGTAAAACCTTGCTCGATGGCGGGCGGCGGCGTGTCAAAAAATATATGGAATTGTTTTAGAACCGCCCCAGCGGGAACAGGTCAGCCCTTGACCTGTTCCACCTCCGGGATGGGTTTGAGATTGAAGTGAATTTCGATAGAAA
>UQQF01000094.1 GCA_900543085.1 uncultured Eubacteriales bacterium
GCGCCGTCCACCTCTGCATGGCCGACGACGACCTCTCCACGGTGTGATAAGGAGGCGCGATATGCTCAAAGGCAATATGCTGATCGCCCACGGCGGCGGTCCCACCCCCGTAATAAACAGCTCCCTGCTCGGCGCGGTGCGCGAGGCGAAAAAGCACCCGGAGATCGAGACCGTCTACGGCGCGCGCTTCGGCGCGGAGGGCATCCTCGCCGGCGACCTCATCGACCTCGGCGCGGTGCCGGATGAGCAGCTCGACCTGCTCGCGCGCACCCCCGCCTCCGCCATCGGCTCCTGCCGCCGGAAGCTCACCGACGCGGACTACCCGGCGGTGCTCGAGTGCTTCAAGAAGTTCAACATCCGCTACTTCTTCTACAACGGCGGCAACGACTCCATGGACACCTGCAACAAGGTGTACCAGCTCGCCGTCAAGAGCGGCTATGAGCTGCGCGTCATAGGCATACCCAAGACCATAGACAACGACCTGGCCGTCACCGACCACTGCCCCGGCTTCGGCAGCGCGGCCAAGTACGCCGCCGCCAGCGCGCTGGAGATAGCGCAGGACGCCGCGGCCCTGCCCATCCACGTCGTGGTCATGGAGATGATGGGCCGCAACGCCGGCTGGATAACCGCCGCCAGCGCCCTGTTCACCGACCTCATGCCCTGCGAGCACCTGGTATACCTGCCCGAGACGGACTTCGACAAGGACGAGTTCCTTGCCGCCGTCAAGGAGAAGTGGGCTAAAGGCCGCGGACTGCTGGTCACCGTCAGCGAGGGCATACACTACGCCGGCGGCGCCCCTGTCGCCGACAGCGGCATAGTCGACGGCTTCGGACACAAGGTGCCCGGCGGCGCGGCGCAGACCCTCTCCGACATGATAATGAACGAGACGGGCATCAAGTCCCGCAGCGAGAAGCCCGGCCTGCTCGGCCGCACCAGCGTGGCGCTGATGAGCGAGATCGACCGCGACGAGGCCGAGCTCGCCGGAGCCACCGCCGTCAGGAGCGCCGTCGAGGGTCAGACCGGCTACATGGTCGGCTTCAAGACCGAGCGCGAGGGCGGATACAGGAGCGAGACCATCCTCGTGCCGCTCGAGCAGGTGGCCAACGCCGAGAAGACCTTCCCGCTTGAGTGGATAACCCCGGGCGGCGTGACGGACGAATTCCGCGCCTACTGCCTGCCGCTGATAGGCGAGTACGACACGCGCTTCGTGTCGCTGCGGTGAGCCGGAACAGATGAGACCAGGCACGGACTCCGGTAAAAACGGGAGTCCGTGCTTGTTCTGCCCGGCGCACTTTACAAATCCGGCGGCGTGGAATAGAATATACGAGATTACGGCGCGTTTTGCGCCTATGAGGTGATGCTTTTGCTGCAAGCTGTACTGTACTTCCTGATATGCCTCGCGGCGACGACCGCAGGCGGCATAAGCGGCGTGGGCGGCGGCGTGATAATCAAGCCCGTCCTCGACGCTGTGTCCGGCATGGGCGTCGCCACGGTGAGCTTCCTCTCCGGCTGCACGGTGCTGGCCATGACGGCCACGAGCATGCTGCGCTCGCGCGGCGGCTCCGTCAAGGTCGAGAAGCGGCGCGGCACGCTGCTGGCCGTGGGCGCGGCCGTGGGCGGCATACTGGGCAAGGAGATATTCGAGCTGGTGCGCTCCGCCGGCGGCGTGACCGTCGACATAGTGCAGCAGATCATGATGATCCTGCTGACCGTCGGCGTGTTCATCTACACGCTCAACCGAGCCAAGATAAAGACGAAGAACGTGCAAAACGCCGCGGCCTGCGTGATAATCGGACTCACGCTCGGCCTGCTCAGCGCCTTTTTGGGCATAGGCGGAGGACCTATCAACCTCGCGGTGCTGTACTACTTCTTCTCGATGGACTCCAAGACGGCGGCGCTCAACTCGCTGTACGTCATACTGTTCTCGCAGGCGGCGAGCTTTATAAACACGCTCGTGCGCGGCACGGTGCCGGAGTTCGACTGGCTGGTGCTCATAGCGATGTGCGTCGGCGGCGTGCTCGGCGGCATACTGGGCAGGAGCATCAGCGCCAGGCTGACAAACAAGGGCGTCGACCGGCTGTTCCTCGTGATAATGGCGGTCATCACCGTGATAAGCTGCTATAATCTGGTCATGTGCTTTGTGTGATTGATATGGAATATGTGATTACATCCGGCGCGCTGACGGCGCGCGTAGACACGCGGGGCGCTCAGCTCCGCGCGCTGAAGTACAAGGATACCGACTACCTCTGGCCGGGCGGCGACGCCTGGGGCTGGAGCGCGCCCGTCTGCTGCCCCTGGTGCGGCGCCGTGGAGGGCGGAGCGTTTGAGCACGCTGGCAAGACCTACGCCGCATCCCGCCACGGCTTCGTGCGCGAGAGCGAGCACGAGCTTGCAGAGCGCGGCGTGGACACGCTCGCCTTCGCCCTGCGCGTGTGCGAGGGCGACTCGCGCTGGCCGTGGCCGTTTGAGCTGAGGGCGCGCTATGCGCTGGACGGCTGCACGCTCGCGCTGAGGTATGAGATAACGAACACCGGCGCGGAGACCATGCCGCTGCAATTCGGCTTCCACCCGGGCTTCATCGCCCCGGCGGGGAGCGTGATACGTGCGGAAAAGGCTGACATGCCGGATGGGACGGACACGCTGGCCATAGTCCCCGGGCTGTTCGACGGCGGGAGCATAGACCTCGCCGCGCCCGAGTCCGCGTGGTTCCGCCTGGAGCGGCCTGACGGACACTGCGTCACCGTCGCGACGGAGGGCTATCCCTACGTCCTGCTCTGGGGCGCAAGCGGCGAGACGCCCTTCGCCTGCATAGAGCCGTGGAGCGGCTACCCCGGCAGCGGCGGGATGTTCGAACGCCCCGGCGTCACCGCGCTCGCGCCCGGCGAAACGTTTGAGCGCACGCTGAAAATAGCCCTGAGCTGAACACTTTACATACATTTAACTGGAAACGAAACACCCCCGGATATATAATTATCCGGGGGTGTTTGCGTGAAAAAGTGGCTGGTCATCTGCGGCGTCTGTGCCGCTCTGCTCGCCGCCGCAGCCGTCTATGTGTTCCGGCCTGTGCGGCTGAACACCTCAGGCGCGGTTTCGGCTCAGCTCCACATCGTGCACGATTACGGCTGGGAGTTGAAATACGACGGCGACCTGATCCCGCACATTTACAGCTATAACTACACGCTCGAGAGCGGGTCGGAGGAGTTCGACGCGCTTGTCGAGCTACTCTCCGGCGTGCAGCTCCGCCGAGCGCTCCGGGACACGGCGCCGGATTACGAGCCGTTCGAGGTTGACGTCACGCTCTACGACGCCGGCGGCGAGCGCGTCTGCGAGGCGGACATGTGCTGGGGACGCATAAGAATGGACGGCGTGAGCTACGCCGTC
>UQQF01000095.1 GCA_900543085.1 uncultured Eubacteriales bacterium
GAGACTGTCAAAAAAGGCCCTCGACGGCCTTTTTTGACAATAAAGTCCCCCGGCCGCGAGCGGCCGATGGGGACCGGCGCTGCGCTTCGCGCCTCGGTTGTCCGCCAAAGGCGGACAATTCGACACTGCACTCCGCGAAATGTATTTTCGGCGACGTACACGCCGCCGCCGAAAATGATTGTAGTCCCTTTCGCGCCCATAGGGCGCGAAACTCTGCGAGGCTTTTTCGACAAACTGAGGCCGCCGTCACGGGCGGCCTTTTTGCACGCGGCATGACAGCCGATGCCCCCGGCGGCTCAGCGGCCTCCGGGGGCGGTATTTACCGATCGCTGCTTTCAGCGTCGGCACTGCCAAATATGAGATCGTCGATGTCCCGATCCATCTCAAGTCACCTCCGAATAAAACAGCATATAATCAATATATGCGCGCCTCCCCGGAAGTATGACTGCGGCTGAAAATATTTTTTACAGAGCTTCTATGTCCGATATGAGAGCGTCCACGTCCTCCGGCCTGGTGGCCCAGCTGGTGCAGAAGCGGACGGCGGTGTGCCCCTCGTCTATCTTGCCCCAGTGGCTGAAGCTGTACTTCTCAGCGAGCTTCTCCAGCGCGGCGTCGGGGACTATGGGGAACTGCTGGTTGGTGGGCGAATCGTAATAGAGCGGCCAGCCCTTGGCCTCGAAGGCCGCGCGGAGCTTCATCGCCAGCTCCACCTCGCGCTTCGCCGTGCGCTCGTAGAGGCCGTCGCGCATCAGCGCGCCAAACTGCACGCCCAGCAGGCGGCCTTTGGCAAACATGCCGCCGCGCTGCTTGATGATATAGCGGAAGTCCCTGGCCAGCGCCTTGTCGGTGATCACCACGGCCTCGCCAAAGAGTGCGCCGAGCTTGGTGCCGCCGATGTAGAACACGTCGGTCAGCCTGGCGAGGTCGGCGAGCGTGGCGTCGCCGCTCACGAGCGCGGTGCCCAGGCGTGCGCCGTCCACGAAGAATATGAGCCCCTTCTCGCGGCACACGGCGCCGAGCTCCTCCAGCTCCGCGAGTGAGTAGAGCGTGCCGTTCTCGGTCGGCTGGGAGATGTACACCAGCGCGGGCTGCGCCATGTGCTCGTGCGTGGCGTCGTTCCAGTGCGCTTCCACGCGCTCGCGCACCTGTCCGGCGCTTATTTTGCCGTCGCCGCTTTTGAGCGTTATGACCTTGTGTCCCGTGGCCTCTATGCTGCCCGTCTCGTGCACGGCGATGTGCCCCGTCTCGGCGGCGATCGCGGCCTGATGCGGACGGAGCGCCGCGGCTATGACTATCATGTTCGCCTGCGTCCCGCCGACAAGGAAGTGCACGTCAGCCTCCGGCGCGGCGCACCTTTCGCGTATCAGCGCGCGGGCATCCTCGCAGTATTCGTCCTCGCCGTAGCCGGGGGTCTGGGCAAAGTTGGTGTCGTTAAGCGCCTGCATGACCTCCGGCAGCGCGCCCTCCAGGTAGTCGCTCTCAAAACGAATCATTTACTCGGCCTCCACGTTTATCTTGTCGCCGTCAGCGGTGAGGCGCACGCCCTTCAGGTCGCCGTGGCGCTGGTCGACTATGACGGACGCAACGGCGTCCTCGATGTCCTTCTGTATCGTGCGGCGCAGGTTCCTCGCGCCGTAGGTGAGGGAGTAGCTCTTTTTCACAAGGTAATCCAGCACGCTGTCGTCCCAGGTGAATTCCATGCCCTTTTCGCGCATGAGGTCGCGCACCTCGCCGAGCATGAGCGCGGCTATGCTCCTGAAGTTCTCCTCCGTGAGCTTGTTGAAGCAGATGATCTCGTCCACGCGGTTGATGAACTCGGGGCGCAGGAACTCGCCCAGCGCCTTCATCGCGCGGTCGCGATCCTTGTCCGTGGCGCTGCCCACAAAGCCGAGGGAGCCGCTCTTGGTGTTGCTGCCGGCGTTGGTGGTCATGATGATGACCGTGTTCTCAAAGTTCACCGTGCGCCCCTGCGCGTCGGTGATGCGGCCGTCGTCGAGGATCTGCAGCAGGATGTTCATGACGTCCGGGTGCGCCTTTTCGATCTCGTCAAAGAGCACCACGCTGTAGGGTCTGCGGCGTATCTTCTCCGTGAGCTGGCCGGCCTCGTCATAGCCCACGTATCCCGGGGGCGAGCCGATGATGCGCGAGACGGAGAACTTCTCCATGAACTCGCTCATGTCCAGCCTTATGAGGCTCTCGGGGGAGTTGAACAGATCCGCGGCGAGGCGCTTGACCAGCTCGGTCTTGCCCACGCCGGTGCCGCCGACGAAGATGAAGCTGACCGGCTTGCGCTTGGCCTGCAGTCCCACGCGGCTGCGCTTGATGGCAGAGCAGACGGCGTCGATGGCCTCGTCCTGGCCGACGATGTGCTCGCGCAGGCGCTCGCCCAGCTTGCTCAGGCGGTCGTACTCGTCCTCGGTTATGGAGCTGGCGGGGATCTTGGTCCACAGCTCTATGACGCGCGCGAGGTTCTCGCGGGTCAGCGTCGGCTCGTGCGCCTTGAGCTGGTTTATCTCGTCCGTGAGCTGCATGACGGTCGTGCGGATGACGGCCAGGCGCTCATAGTGCTCGTTCTCCGTGTCGGCGAGCAGTATCTCGCGCTCGCGGTTGAGGTCGTCTATCTCCTTCTGAGCGATGTCCATGCGCGCCAGGCTCTGATCCTTCAAATTGACGTCCGAGCAGGCCTCGTCTATGAGGTCTATGGCCTTGTCGGGCAGATAGCGGTCGGTGATGTACCGCTCGCTGAGCAGCACCGCCTCGCGGCACATCTCGGGCGGTATGCGCACCTGGTGGCACTCCTCGTAGTAGTGGGCGATGCCCTCGAGTATCTTGACGGAGTCGTCGATGCTCGGCTCGGCCACGGTGACGGGCTGGAAGCGGCGCTCCAGCGCGGCGTCCTTCTCGATGTGCTTGCGGTACTCGGTGAAGGTGGTCGCGCCTATGACCTGTATCTCGCCGCGGGAGAGCGCGGGCTTGAGGATGTTTGCCGCGTTCATGCTGCCCTCGGCGTCGCCCGCGCCGACGATGTTGTGCACCTCGTCTATGACGAGGATGATGTTGCCGGTCTTGCGTATCTCCTCGATGAGTCCCTTCATGCGGCTCTCGAACTGGCCGCGGAACTGCGTGCCGGCGACCAGCGCGGTGAGGTCGAGCAGGTACACTTCCTTGTCGCGCAGCTTGTACGGCACGTTGCCGCCGGCGATGCGCTGCGCCAGCCCCTCGGCGATGGCGGTCTTGCCGACGCCGGGCTCGCCGATGAGGCAGGGGTTGTTCTTCTGGCGGCGGTTGAG
>UQQF01000096.1 GCA_900543085.1 uncultured Eubacteriales bacterium
TCCTCCTCTCCCACGAAGTGCATTCTGCACTTCGTGGGTTCCCGGAGGTCGATGGAGACCGGCACGCGCTTCGACGTCGCAAGCTGCATATCCTTCGCTTCCGGCCTTGGCCGAAAGCTCAGTCATTTCGCTGTTCCTCCTCTCCCACGAAGTGCATTCTGCGCTTCGTGGGTTCCCGGAGTATTTTCGGCGACGTACACGCCGCCGCCGAAAATCATTTTAGTCCCTTTCGCGCCCACAGGGCGCGAAACTCTGCGAGGTTTTTTACAAGCAAAAGGCGCCCCTCACGGGGCGCCTTTTTGCCGCCGGAGCGCGTCCGGCGGCGGGCGGTTTTTCACTTGAGCACGGCGCCCTCGGCGGCGGAGGACACCAGCCGGGCGTAGCGGTCGAGGTAGCCGCCGAACTTCTTCGGCTCGGGCGGCGTCCACTCCGCGCGGCGCGCCTCAAGCTCCTCGTCGGAGACCAGCACGTCGAGGCGCTTGTTTATGACGTCGACGCGGATCTGGTCGCCGTCGCGGATGAGCGCGATGGGACCGCCCGCCGCGGCCTCGGGGGAGATGTGGCCGACGAAGCAGCCGTTGTTCGTGCCGGAGAAGCGCCCGTCGGTGATGAGCGCGGTGCTGGTGCCCAGACCCTGGCCGTTCAGGAGCTTCATGGGCAGGTACATCTCGCGCATACCGGGGCCGCCCTTGGGACCCTCATAGCGCACGACTATGACGTGTCCGGGCTTTATTCTGTGCGCGTTTATGGCCTCGACGCAGTCGTGCTCGCCGTCAAAGCAGATGGCCGTGCCGGTGAACTGCCGCACCTCGGGCGCTATCGCCGCGGGCTTGGCCACGCCGGTGTCCGGCGCGATATTGCCGCGCATGATGGCCAGGCCGCCGAGCGTGCTGTGCGGGGCGTCCATCGTGCGTATCAGGTCGTCGTTGGCGGGGTAGGTGTTGCGATAGGCGTCCAGGTTCTCGCCCAGGCTGCGGCCCTCGGCGGTCATGACGTCCGTGTGCAGCACGCCGCGTATGCGCTTCATGACCTCGGGGATGCCGCCGGCCTTGTAGAGATCCTCGCAGTCGTAGATAAGCGAGGCGGGGTCTACCGCCGCGATGTGCGGGACTATGGAGCTGTACCTGTCAAAGGCCTCCATGACCTTCGCCGTGTCGAAGCCCAGCTCGTAGGCTATGGCGCAGGTGTGGATGACGGCGTTGGTGCTGCCGCCGACGGCCATGAGCACCATTATGGCGTTCTCTATCGCGTCCCAGGTGAGTATCTGTCTGGCGGTTATGTGGCGGTTCACAAGCTCCACGGCCTTCTCGCCACTTCTGAAGGCGCAGCGTCGCCGCTCGTTGTACACGGCGGGGATGAGCCCGCTGCCGGTGAGGCCGAGGCCGAGCGCTTCGCCGAGGACGCTCATCGTGTTCGCGGTGCCCATGAACTGGCAGGAGCCGCAGGTGGGCGCGCAGACCTGGGTGAGATCCTGAAGCTCCTCGTAGCTTATCTCGCCCTTGCTGTACTTGCCCAGCCCCTCGGAGATGCTGGTCGTGTCGCTCCTGAGCTTTTTGCCGAAGGGCGGCGCGCTCAGCGTGCAGCCGCCGGGGAGAAACACGGTGGGGATGTCCAGCCTGGCCGCGGCCATGAGCATGCCGGGGATTATCTTGTCGCAGCTGGCCAGCAGCACCAGGCCGTCGAGCCGGTGCGCGCGAGCCTGGATCTCGACCGCGTCGGCGATGTTCTCGCGCGAGGGCAGCACGTAGTGCGCGCCCGCGTGGTTGTCCGTGACGCCGTCGCAGCAGGCTATGACGCCGAACTCCACGGGCGTGCCGCCCGCGCGGTAGATGCCGTACTTCACCTGCTCGGCCAGCTGGCGGAGGTTCACGTGGCCGGACACCATCTCGTTATAGGAGTTGGCGATGCCGATTATGGGCCGGCTCATGTCGTCGTCGGTGTAGCCGCAGGCCTTGTAGCAGGTTTTGTTGGAGATGAAGTCAAAGGTGTTGAACGCGCCTATTCCGTAGTTGTCAGCCATAGTTATTCCTCCTCAACGATCGGGCAGGTCAGCGCCCCGCAGGGCAGAACCATCAGCTCCGTCAGCTCCGGCTTGTCGGCCTTTATGAGCGCCCAGGCCTCCTCCGGCGTCTTGACGGGTATCATGCCCGCCTTGCGCACCTCCTCGTCGGTGAGGCCGCTTATGAGATAGACCTTCATGTGCGTGAGATAGCGCATCGTCAGCAGGGAGATGGCCATCTCGGGGTCGTAGCGCTCATAGGCCTGCTTCTCCCAGAGCTGCTCATAGCTCTCGCACTCGAAGCCCAGTCGGTAGCCCTCCGGGCCGAAGCCGTTGAAGCACTCGGCGCAGAGCACGACAGACGAGCCGTCGTTCATGGCAAAGAGGCCGTTGTGCAGCCCCTTCACGCTCTGGAACAGGTTGCAGTCCTTGGGCGCGCCGCCGTTGGAGATGATGGCGGCGTCGAACTTCTTGTGTATGTGCACGCCGTAGATCTTCTTTATGAGCTCCACGCCCTCGTAGTACGCCTCGCGCCAGTCGCCCGCGACCACGCCGCAGAACTCGCCGTGGTCGTCGACTATGACGTTCACGAGGAAGGCGGGGTTCACCATCGCGGCTATCTCGAACATCTCCTCGCTGACGGGGTTGCCCTCGAGGATGCCGCTGTTGCACTTCGGCTCCACCTCGTACTTGACGTCCCGGCTGAAGCAGTTCTGGTGATTCTGCTCTATGGTCGAGAAGCCCGCCACGCCGGGGGCGATGCTCTTGCGCCCGCCGCCGAAGCCGGCGAAGACGTGGTAGCATATCCCGCCCGTGAGCACGACCTTGTCGGCCTCGGCCACGATGCGGTTTATATACACCTCGTTGCCGCGCACGGTCTTGCCCAGGTGTACCAAATCGTCCGCGCGGCAGTCGTGGGAGACTATCTTGACGCGGCGCACGGCCTCCTCGCCCGCGAGGATGAGCTTTTCCTCCCCGGTCGCGGCCTCGTGATAGCCGGTGGCTATCACGACGGTGATGTCGCCGTCCGGCACGCCGCCGGCGTTGCACTCGTCGAGCAGGCGCGCGAGATAGGCGTCCGTGCGGTAGCTGGCGCGGGTGAAGTCGCTGATGATAATGGCGACCTTGTCGCCCGC
>UQQF01000097.1 GCA_900543085.1 uncultured Eubacteriales bacterium
TCTCGTGCCTGGCGCCCTCGTAGAACTTGTAGGCCACGTCCTCGAACCCGGCGCGGACGTAGTCGCGGTAGATGCGCGCTACCTGCATGCCGTTGCCGCCGACGGGGTCACGGTCGCCGCTCATAAGTATGATCGGCGTGTCGGTGCGCATACGGTTGACGGTGTCCGAGCGGCTGAGCAGTCCCAGTCCGAACATCATGTCGCGGAAAAGGCTGCTGGTGGGTATGAACGTGCACAGCGGGTCGGCGGCGTACTTGTCCACGATGGCCTCGTCGCGGGTGAGCCAGTCGTAGGTCGTGCGCAGCGGCTCGATGCCCTTGTTGTAGGCGCCGAAGGCCAGGTTGTAGATCTTCTGGCTGCGGTGCATCGGCCCGTTCTTGAGCATGTCCGCGTCGCAGGCCAGGCGGCCGGCAGCCACGACGGGGGCGGGCGGCTGACCGGTGCCGGAGAGGATAACGCCAGAGACCTTGCTCTGCGGGCAGCGGGAGAGCCAGGTGCGCACCACAAAACTGCCCATGGAGTGGCCGAGCACGAAGTAGGGGATGTCCGGATACTTCTCGTGCGTGCGGCGGCGCAGCTCCTCCACGTCGTCGACGACGTGGAACCAGCCGTCCTGCTCGGCGAAGAAGCCGAGCCTGTCCGGGCTGAGCACGCTCTGGCCGTGGCCGAGGTGGTCGTTGCCCACGACGACGAAGCCCTTGGAGGCCAGATAGCGCGCAAAATGCTCGTACCTGCCTATGTACTCGTTGATGCCGTGGGAGATCTGCACTACGCCGTTGAGGTCGCAGTCAGGCGTCCACTCGCGCACGTGTATGGGCGTTTTGCCCTCGCTGGAGGTGAAAAAATACTCGGATTCGGCGATGTTCGGCATTTGCATTTGCCTCCTTTTATGCTATCATAACATTTGTATAGATTTTACGATAAATACCCGCGCAAGTCAATGCGCAAAGGAGTAGAGAATGAGCGATATTCTGGTAGTCAAGACCTCCGGCCTTGCGCCGTGGATTTCCGGACGCAGCGGCCTGATAACCGGCTGCGGCGACGAGATACTCGCGCATGTTGAGCGCGAGCATAAGTTCCTCCCGCGCCCGGACATGGAAAACGACCCGTCCTACAGGCAGATCATACCCTACGTCGCCGTGACCCGGGGCGGGGAGATTTTCGCCACGCGCCGCCTGAACAAGGGCGGCGAAGCCCGGCTGCACGGCAGGATAAGCCTCGGCGTCGGCGGCCACATCGAGCGCGTGGACGACGACGAGCGCGAGGGCATACTCATGCGCGCGCTCGAGCGCGAGGTGGGCGAGGAGATAAACGTCGAGCACGTCGTCAGCCTGACGCCGCTGGGCGTCATCAACGAGGAGGCCGACGAGGTCGGCCGCGTGCACCTCGGCTTCCTGTTCCGCATGGAGGTCGCCGGCGAGGTCAGCGTCCGCGAGACGGAAAAGCTCTCGGGCGAGTGGCTGCAGATCTCCGAACTCTGGCGCTATGCCGCCGAGATGGAGGGCTGGTCGCGCATCGCCATGGAGGCGATAGGCGGCGGGTGCAGCGTCTTCTCCCCGGCGGACATCCTCCTGCCGCAGAACGTGGACATGGAAAAGTGGAGCTGCGTGGCCTGCGACCAGTTCACCAGCGAGCCGGAGTACTGGGTCGAGGCCGATAAGCTGGTCGGCGACGCGCCCAGCACGCTCCGCCTCATGCTGCCGGAGGCCTATCTCGGCAAGGTGGACGAGGCAGCGGAGCAGGCGAAGATCTACGCGGCTATGAAGAATTATGTAAACCAGGGCGTCTTCCGCACGCTGACCGACAGCTACGTGTATGTGGAGCGCACGCTCCCCACCGGCAAGGTGCGCCGCGGCCTGGTGGGCAAGTTGGACCTGGAGCAGTACGACTGGACGGAGGGCACCGCGACGCCCGTGCGCGCCACCGAGGGCACGGTGGAGTCCCGCCTGCCGCCGCGCGCGGCCATACGCGCCGGAGCCGGGCTGGAGCTGCCGCACATCATGGTGTTCATAAACGACCCGGACAACACGCTCATACCCTCCGCCGCCGGCGGGGAGGAGCTGTACGACTTTGACCTGATGCTCGGCGGCGGGCACATCCGCGGCTCGCTGGTGTGCGGCGCAGACGCCCGGCGCGTGCAGAGTATGCTCGACTCCCTGCCGGGCGAGATACAGTACGCCATGGGCGACGGCAACCACTCCCTCGCCGCGGCCAAGCGCTGCTGGGAGCAGATAAAGCCCACGCTCAGCGCCGCCGAGCGCGAGACGCACCCCGCGCGCTACGCGCTGGCGGAGATAGTCAACATCCACGACCCGGCGGTCGAGTTCAAGCCCATACACCGCCTGGTGACCGGCGGCGCGGCGGAGCACCTGGCCGCGGCCTTTGCCGAACGCTGCCCCGCCGGCGGAGCCGGCTCCGTCCGGCTGCTCACCGGCAGGGAGGAGCGCCGCGTCGGTACGAGCCTGCCGCTCGGCGAGCTGGTGGCCTTTACCGACGAGCTGATAGGCGCTCTCACGGCCGAGTACGGCGGCGAGGTGGACTACGTCCACGGCGACGCCGAGTGCGCCGCCCTGGCCGCCGCCGGCGGCGCGGCGGTGATGCTGCCCGCGCTGGAAAAGGGCGAGCTGTTCGACTATATAGCCACGCACGGCCCCTACCCGAAAAAGAGCTTCTCCATAGGCGAGGCGCGCGAAAAGCGCTACTACCTGGAGTGCCGCAAGATAAAATAAAGGCAAAGACGCCGCCCTGTACAGGCGGCGCCTTTTTTGACAATAAGATCCCCGGCCGATGGGAACCCACGAAGCGCAGAATGCACTTCGTGGGAGAGGAGGAGCAGCGGAATGACTGAGCTCTCGGCTTTAGCCGGGAGCGAAGGATATGCAGCTTGCGACGACGAAGCGAAGTGTTGGCCTCCATCGGCAGCTGGGAACCCACGAAGCGCAGAATGCACTTCGTGGGAGAGGAGGAGCAGCGGAA
>UQQF01000098.1 GCA_900543085.1 uncultured Eubacteriales bacterium
TGTGCCGACGATACTTGTCTGGAGACGGACTGGGAAAATAGGTCAGTGCCAACACAAAAGAGACACAGCTAATAGCTGTGTCTCTTTTGCTACTTGAAGAAGAATCGGGAGGGCGCGGGATGAAGTATTATGTGATGTACATAGTTTCTCTGCTTATTTTCGGCTCGAACGGCGTCTTTGCCTCGCACATCGACCTGTCCAGCGCAGAGATAGTATGTATGCGCACGCTCATCGGCAGCGCGGCGCTGATTCTCGTGCTGCTCATAAGCCGTACCAGGCTGGACTGGGCGGTGATGAAGCGCGAAGCTCCCAAGCTCATCGCCGCCGGCGTCTGCCTGGGCGTGAACTGGGCGCTGCTGTTCGAGGCCTACAAGCTCATGAGCGTGTCCATGGCCACGCTGACATACTACATCGCGCCTATCATCGTCCTCCTGCTCAGCCCGCTGCTGCTCAAGGAGAAGCAGGGGGCACGCGCGTACATCGGCATGGCCGCCGCGGTGCTCGGCCTGGTGCTGGCCGTCGGCGTGGGCGACACCTCCGTGACCGTCTCCGGCCTCATCGTCGGCCTGGGCAGCGCTGCGTTCTACGCCGGTCTGATAGTTTTCAACAAGAAGATCGACGGCGTCACCGGCCTGCCGCTCACGACCGTCGAGATGGTCATCGCGGCCTGCGTCATGCTGCCCTATGTGCTGCTGACCGGGGGTCACGTCGGCTTCCCGGCCGACACGGAGGGGACGCTGTACCTCATCTTCCTCTGCCTGGTGAACACGGGTCTGGCCTGCTGGCTGTACTTCTCCAGCATGAACAGGCTGCCCGCGCGCGGCGTGGCGCTGTTCGGCTACGTCGACCCGGTAAGCGCGCTTATATTCTCGGCCATATTCCTGAACGAGCGGCTCGGCGCGCTGCAAATAGTAGGCGCCGTGCTAGTGTTTGCCGGCGCGGCCTTCGGGCAGTCTCGGCCGAAGGACGACAGACTTTGACACAATTTCAACTATAGTATATAATATTTGTGCCGGAGGTGTTGTAATGAAGCGCTGGCGCGATATACTCTTTGACAACGGCATAGAAGAACACTACCATTTCCATATAGGCATGCGCATCATTAAGACGGCGCTGGCGGTTTTCGTTTGCGGGCTTATCGGCTGGCTGCGCGACAGGGACGGGCTCAACTTTTTCTCCATGATCGCCGCCATCATCTGTATACAAAAGAGCGCCGAGGCCACCATAAAAAACTCCTTCAACCGTGTGATAGGCACCGCGATAGGCGGCGCATTTGGCGTGCTGGTGCTCTTTTCGGAGACTCAGCTGCATTTGCAGAGGATTTTCATGCCGCTTTACGTCCTGCTCATCTCGGTCATGATAATACCCATAATCGTGACGACGCTTGCCATCCACAAGCCCTCGGTCACCGGCTTCACCTGCATCGTCTTTTTGAGCGTGGCGGTCTACCACATCGGCGACGCGTCGCCGTACAATTACGCAATGAACCGCCTCCTGGACACCATAATAGGCATCGTGGTCGCGCTGGTAATAAACCTGGCCATGCCCGGAGCCACGCCCATCAAGCCGCCCGAACCGGCCTGCGAATGCCCCGCGACCCCCGCTGGCAAGGAGCCAGAACAGACCGCACAGCCCGAGAAATGACGTCGCCGCCTGCGCGCAGCGCTGTACCGAAAGCGGGCAGCTTCGGTGAACGAGGCGGCGCCGGGACAGAAAACTGTTTACTTTCATAGCGGGATGCGTTATAATATTCAGGCTCAAATATACGCGCCTGTAGCTCAGCTGGATAGAGTGTCAGACTCCGACTCTGAAGGTCGTGCGTTCGAATCGCATCAGGCGTACCACGTCGGAGCAAAGTCCGCTTTGCTCCGACGTCTTTTTATGCCTACGGCAGAAAAAGACGTCATCCGCACGCTCCCTTGCTCCTCCTTCTCCAAATTGAACCCGCTTACGCTGGGCTTCCTGCGGTGTGGTGCTGAGTGTTCCTGAGGCGGTGTCCGCGCTGAAAAAGTGCGGGTATCAAAACGAGCGCTGAAAAAAGAACCCGAAGCCGAAGGCTTCGGGTCCTTTGCTTTTACACTCTCCCGCGCAGGGGGAGGGGCAGCGCGGGGTCATCAGACCAGTAGACGGTCAGGAGGCCGCGCTCGACGGAGATATACGCTCTCTCGCCGGTGAAGCTGTTGCTGACGCCGAGGGGGAAGTGCGCGGTGAGCGGCGCGCGCTCGAGCGTGTAGCTCAGTCCGCGTTCGGTCACGCCGGAGGCGTCGCCGCCCAGGCAGAACACGGAGAAGTCGCCGCCATAGCGCGCGTCGAAGCTCAGGCTTTCGCCGCCGCGCAGGGCAGTGAGGCAGCAGCCGTCGCCGACGAGATAGGCCGCGGCTCCCTCGTTGGCCGCCCAGGCGATGGTCTGGATGTTGGCCAGCGTGTGGTCCAGCCGCCTGCCGCCCAGGCAGCCGAAGAACAGCAGCGTGTCACAGCCGCGCTCTATGGCGCGGCGGGCGGCAAGCATGGAGTCGGTGTCGTCCTTGCGCACGGGCGAGACCTCCACGTCCGGAAACTCCGGCACGTGCCCCAGCGAGTCGAAGTCCCCGAGTATCAGACTCGGCTTCACGCCCAGGCGCTCCAGGTGCAGTATCCCCGCGTCGGCGGCGATGATGAGGTCGTCCGGCTCCGGCCGGAAGCGCGCGGGCGCGAAGTCCGCCGCGCCGACTATATAGCAGCGTTTCATGGTTCTCCCTCCAAATCAGGGGCGCGCCCACTCGTTTGTCCAGTGGCGCAGCGCCCCGGCGGCGTTGATGTCGTATATGCC
>UQQF01000099.1 GCA_900543085.1 uncultured Eubacteriales bacterium
CTCTTTGGAGTCTGAGGGATTTCTTTTTGTCGCCACAAAAAGAAACCCCTCAGGAAATAATGATTAGGAGGAAGAAAATATGCAAGAAGCAGTGCTAATAGTATTCCTGCCCCTGACCTGCATCGGGGTATTCGCGATGTGGAGACTGTGCTCCCGTATGCTGTCGGCGCTCGAGCGGTTGGAATCGGCGGTTAGGGCGCTTGGCTCCGGGTGGGGCGAGCCGGCCGGGCGTGCTGACGCGGAGCAGGAGCGATATGAGCAGGGGGTGGCGAACATCCTGGCCTACGGCACGCGCGAGATGGTCAGAAGGCGGGGTGACGCGCAGTGAACAGGGCGAAGGGCGTGACGGCGGAGAGCGTCTGGCGCGAGTACGAGAAGATGCTCGCCTACAACGAGAGCATACAGCTTGACGACACGGTGAGGGTGAACGAGAACTTCTTCGTCGGCAAGCAGTGGGAGGGCGTGGAGTCGAACGGCCTGCCCACGCCGGTGTTCAACTTCCTCAAGCGCGTGACACTGTTCACCGTGGCGAGCATCACCAGCGACCGGATAAAGCTGCTGGCCTCGCCGGTGGATTCGAGCAGCGGCGACGGGCGGGTGGTGCGCGCCGTTGACGTGGTGAACGCGGAGTTTGACGCGCTTTTTGAGCACAACCGGCTGCCGACGCTGATACACGAGTATTTGCGCAACGCCGCCGTGGACGGGGATGCGGCGACGTACACGTACTGGGACGGCGAGGCCCCGGCCTCGGGCGGAGGCTCGGGAGCCGTGGTGACGGAGATAGTGCCGAACACGCGCGTGGGCTTCGGAAACTGCGCGGACAGGCGCGTCCAGAGCCAGCCGTACATACTCATCAAGCGCCGCGAGCTGACCGAGCGGCTGAAAAAGCGCGCCAAGGCGCTCGGCTGCCGGGAGTGGGAGGACATCAGACCGGACACCGACGAGCAGCAGGCGGACGCGTACAAGGATACCGGCGACAAGACCACCGTCATACTCCGGCTGTGGAAGGACGAGGACACGCGCACGGTCTGGGCGGCGGAGTGCGCGCGGGGGATCATGGTGCGCGAGCCGTGGGACCTGGGTCTGACGCTCTACCCGGTGACCTGGCTGTGCTGGGACTACGTCCAGGACAGCTATCACGGTCAGGCCATGCTCACGGGGCTGATACCGAACCAGATATACATAAACAAGCTGTTCGCCATGACGATGATCTCGCTGATGACCACGGCGTATCCCAAGGTGGTCTACGACCGCACGCGCGTGCCCAAGTGGGACAACGGCATCGGCCGGGCGATAGGCGTCAACGGCGGGGACGTGAGCGGCGTGGCGCGGATACTCGACCCGGCGCAGGTGTCGCCGCAGATCGCGCAGTTCATCTCGCTGACGCAGGAGATGACGCAGTCGAACCTAGGCGCGACCAGCGTGGCGCTGGGCGAGGCCAGGCCGGACAATACCAGCGCCATAGTCGCGCTGCAGCGCGCGGCGGCCACTCCGAACGAGCTGACGCGGCAGAACCTGTACCAGTCCATAGAGGAGCTGGGGCGGATTTACCTGGACTTCATGGCCGGGTACTACGGCGTGCGCATGGTCGAGGTCGACCCCGCGGAGGAGGTGCCGGAAGAGGTGCTGGAGTTCGCGGCCGGGGCGCTGCCGTTGAACGCCGGCGGGAAGCTGGTGGTGCCCTACGACTTCGCCGGGCTGCGCGAGATACCGATGCGGCTGAAGCTGGACGTGGGCGCCAGCGCGTACTGGAGCGAGATAGCCAGCGCTCAGACGCTGGACAACCTGCTCGCCGGCGGGCAGATAACGCTGGGCGAGTACCTCGAGCGGATACCGGACGAGTACATAACCGACCGCGAGGGGCTGATAAAGGCGGTAAAGGCGCGCTCGTGAGCGCGGGATCTGGGGAAAGGAGACAGATAATGGACGAGAATACCGGCATTGCAGTCGCGGAAACCGCGCCCGGGCGCGGGGAGTGGGACGTGGACGCCGCGGAGATAATGGAGGGCGTCCGCGACGAGGACGAGGCCGCGCCGGAGGGCGAGACCGTGCAGCCCGACGCGGGCGGGTTCAGGCTGAAGCATCTGGACGCGGAGTACACGGTGGACAGGGACAAGGTCGTGGAGCTGGCTCAAAAGGGGCTGGACTACGACCGGGTGCGCTCCAAGCTCGAGACGGCGCGGGAGGAGCTGGCCGGGCTGAAGGCGGAGGCGGAGAGGGCGGGAGTGGACGTCACGGCGCTCCCGGGGCGCGGCGCGCAGACCGGCGCGGGCGCGGAGAGGGCGAAGCGGGAGGTGCGCGAGTTCTTCGCCGCGCATCCCGACGTGGCGGCCAGGCTGGTGGGCGACCGCGGCGCGATACCGGACGAGGTGTGGCGGCGCGTGCGGGCGGGGGAGAGCCTCAGCGCGGCGTGGGAGGGCGCTCAGCTCCGCGCCGAGGCGTCGGAGAAGGCCGGGCGCGTCCGCGAGCTGGAGCGCGAGCTTGCCGAGACCAGGCAGGCGGCGCTCAACGCCTCGCGCAGCACCGGCAGCGCCGCCACCGCCGGCGGCGACGTCGAGCGCGACATGGCGGCGATAGGCTGGAACACCGTCTGATGGGGGTGCGGGGGCGACCCCGCCCCCGGGGGGGCGGGGGTTGTAACCCCCGCGAGAACTCCTGGGGGGCTTTCTTTGGTCTTGGCCAAAGAAAGTCCCCCAGACCCCGAAAG
>UQQF01000100.1 GCA_900543085.1 uncultured Eubacteriales bacterium
ATAATGGCTGATAGCTGATGTTCATAGGCTTCCCGTCCCTCTTTCCATCGTCAAGTGTTCTGCACCCATTATAGCAGAAATCTTGCGTTTCCACAATATTTCTTGACCGCACCGCCGATTCCGTCTGGATTGTGCTTTTCCTTTCTTCGCTTTTGTTACATCTAATTAGCCATGAGCTGGCTCATGACCGTCGACACTACCAGCGTGAAAACCATTATGACCCAGGGCGAGATGCCGGAGCCGAACACGGAGATGAACGCCCCGGAGATCAGCTCGCAGAAGCCGCACTCCTGCAGCGCCGCCGCCAAGCCCAGCGTGCAGGCCAGGCGGATGATAATGTCCCAGTCCAGCCTCGGCAGCGCGGTCTTGAGGCTCACCAGCCTGAACAGGATGCACAGCAGCGCGGCAACGTTCGCCGTCAGGCCGAGCGGCAGGTCGGTGAACAGGAAAAGGCATATCATCAGCAGCAATATCGCCGCCATTATGCCGCACTTGCGCATGTTTATCTCGGGCTGCGCGCCCCTGTCGCTGACGTAGCGGTTGACAGCCGGCTGTTCCAGCGCCTTGTGTTCCCCATCGCCCCAGATCCGGGCGGCGAGCCTGCGGCCTATCGTCATGCAGTACACGATGACCAGCACAAGCACCGGCAGGTTCGCCACCGTGAAATCCGTGAGCGTGAACGACTGTCCCGTGTACTCGAGCAGTATGGACTGCCCGGTCAGATTGACGGTGCAGCCTATAAGCAGGCTCGCCCCGCCTGCCATTGCCGCCAGGGAGGCGGGCATTACCAGGTTCATGAAACGCATCCTGCCGTCCGACTCCACCACCGCCGAGGCCATGATAGGCAGCATGACGGCCACGGTGGTGGTGTTGTCGATGAACATGCTCAGCACGCCTATGGCTATCATCATGTACAGCAAAAAGCGCGACTCGTGTCCGCGGGAGAGCTTCAGGCACGCCCGGCCTATCATGGTGGCAAGCCCGGACTCCAGCATGGCCTGACCCACTATCAGCACGCCAAAGAGCATGATGATTATGTTGTTGGAAAAGCCGGATATGCACGTCTCGTACGACGCCGCACCGGTCAGCGCAAAGAGCGCAATCGAGAGAATAGCCGTCGCCGTCGGCGGTATCCACTGAGTTATAAAGAGCAATAGCGTGATGACCAGGATAATGGTTCCCATTATATCCGGAGCCATACTGTTTCCCCCTCGCGTTGACATGGTGCTTTAAGTTAGTTAAATTATAAACGCTATTCTCGTCACAAAGGTATAACACCTTTGTTCTATTTTTGACGCTTTTCTTAGCACATATCAAAGAGGGTCGAAATCGCCGTGCGAAAGCATGGTAAAACACCGCCGGTTTTGCATAAAACCGGCGGTGTTTGGTTTATTTCTTGCGAATACGTTTATTTCTCTCCCAAATCATCGCGAGCCCCTTCATCGTCAGATCCTCGTCTATCTCGAGTTCGTGACGGCAGTAGAGCACGATACGCGAAGCCAGGTAGCCGGTGGCGACCAGGCGGGTCTCCGTGTCGCCCAGCTCGTGCTCAAAGCGGTCTATCATGCCGTCAATGGCCGAGGCGGTGCCGAACACGGCGCCGGACTTCATGCAGTCGTTGGTGTTGGTGCCTATGCAGCGCTTTGGCGCTTCAAAGGGGATACTGGGCAGAAGCGAGGCCGTGCCCGCGAGGGCTTCCAGCGAGACCGCCGCGCCCGGCAATATGGCTCCGCCCAACAGACGCGCGCTGGCGTCTATGACGAAGATGGTCGTGGCGGTGCCGAGGTCGGCTATGATGACCGGCGGTGTGCGGCCGTTCACCGCCGCGACCGCGCTGGCCACCAGGTCGGCGCCCAGCGTCGACGGGTCGTCGATGCCTATGTTCAGCCCGGTCTTGACCCCGGCGCCCACTACCAGCGGGGCGTGGCCGGTTATCAGCCGCGCCGCTTCGCGCAGCACCTCCAGGAACGGCGGCACCACGCAGGCCATCGCCGCGCCCTCAAACGCGGTGGTGTCCACGCCGCGCATACGCAGAGCCTGACCTATCAGCACCGCGAGCTCGTCGGCAGTGCGCCTCTCGGCAGAGAACTGAGCTTTGCAGATCAGCTCGCCGTTCTCAAGGCAGCCCGCCGATATGCTCGTGTTGCCAGCATCAATAGCCAGCAGCATGTTACGCCAGCGCCTTCACGCGGTAGCTGATGATGCGCTCGATAACGCTCGAGAGCAGAACGTTGAGGGTGAGCTCGATAAGGAAGTTCACGCCCGCAAGGCCGAACAGAATGTAGTTGACCACGTTGGAAGCTCCGCCGGCCCAATCAACGAGGATGGGCTGGAAGAAAAGCACTACGCCCACGACAAACAGTCCGGTGTTCACAATCGGGCTGATGATGGCGGCGCCTATAACAGCGCCGGTGTCGCTCTTGGAGGCGAGCGCCCTGTAAACGCAGGCAGCAGCCCAGCCGGCGGCAATGCCCTTGACCATGCACAGCGCGCCGCAGAGCAGCGGGTTGGCGTTCCAGAGAATTGCTCCGCCGGGGTCGCCGTTGGTGATGCACATCACCATGACGACGAAGCCGAACACTCCGCCCAGCCACGCACCGGCCTTACGTCCATAGAGCGCGCCGCCGATGACGATGGGAACCAGCGTCA
>UQQF01000101.1 GCA_900543085.1 uncultured Eubacteriales bacterium
GCCGAAAATGATCTCAGTCCCTTTCGCGCCCATAGGGCGCGAAACTCTACGAGGTATTTGACGCAAAAGGCGCCCCGGTTGGGGCGCCTTTTGCGTCAGCTTGTTAAAAAAGGCCGTCGAGGCCTTTTTTAACAGTCTCAAGTTTCTGTCATGCGGCAGAGCATCGCGGCCAGCTGGGCGCGGGTGGCCTGACCCTGGGGGTCGAAGCGGTTCCCGTCCGTGCCGGTAATTATGCCGCGCTCGCTGACCCAGGCCGCGGCCTCGCGCGCCCAGGAGCTTATGGCCGAGGCGTCGGTGAAGCCGCCGAGGCCGCCGGACGCGGCCGTGCTCTGTCCGGCAAAGGCCGCGTAGCGGTACAGCATCGCGGCCAGCTGCTCGCGCGTCACGGGCGCATCGGGGGAGAAGGTGTCCTCGCCGGTGCCGTTTACGATGTTGTTCTGCCTCGCCCAGTACACGGCCTTGGCGTGCCACGCGGAGCCCTCGACGTCTGCGTAGGGATAGCCCCAGTCGCTGTCCGGCATCGCCGGCTCGCCCGCCAGGCGGTAGATGATGGTTGCGGCCATAGCTCTGGTGACCGTGCCGCCGGGGGCGAAGCTGGTCTCGGTGATGCCCTGCATCAGCCCCTTGGAGTAGGCGGTGAACACGTACTCATAGAACCAGTCGGAGCTGTCCACGTCGGAAAAGCTCAGCTTGGGGTCGACGCTCTGGCGCACTATCTGGTAGCGCTCCGGCGTGACGGACACGTTGACCGCCGCGCTGTAATAGCCCTCGCCCGAAAAGGCAAAGGTGTAGTCCCCGGCGGGGAGGTAGAAGTCCTTCGTGCCCGGCTCGCCCTCGTATGCGCGCCCGGACTTGTCCGTGACGGACACGTCCAGCGACGCCGGTTCCGGCTCGGCGCGCACCAGCGTGAGCACCTCGCCCTCGCCGCCTATGCCGCCGCGTATGACGCCGCCGTTTTTCACCGTGCCGTTGTTGACCACGCCCTCAAACACGCTGACGCCCTCGCGTATCTCCAGCGTGACGCCGGCCTTGACCGTGACCGTGATCCCCACGCCGCTCTCGGAGCCGGTCAGCGCGTAGACCGTGTCGCCGCTTCCGGCGGCCTTGAGCGCCGCGTCAAGGCTCCCGTAGAACCTGTCGCCTATCCTCGCCGACACCGGCCAGGCGGCGCTCACGCTGCCGCCGGGCGTGTAGTCCGCGGCGGCGTAGTCCGCGTTCATGGGGTCGTAGTCATAGAAATATGCGGCCTTGTCGCCGTTATACTTGTGGTACTCGAAAAGTCCGCTGCCCGCCGGCTCGAAGCGCTGCGCGCCGTTGCCGCCGTGGTCGGAGACGCTTACGGCGCAGAAGCAGTCGAAGCTCCCGCCGCTGACGTCCAGGGTGCAGCTGCGGCAGTCGGGGTAGATCGCCGCGCCGTACTTCCAGCCGTTGAAGCTGCAATTCTCCAGCGCGAGCACCCAGCCGCGCCCGGAGACTATCGCGGCGCCGCAGTCCCGCCCGGTCACGGCGTTTATGCTCAGGTTTCGCAGCTCGACGCGCGAGCCGCGTATGGCGTCCTTGAGGTCGTAGACTATGGCGCCGTTGAACTCCACCGTGCCGGTGCCGCCGCCTTCCAGGCTGACGGCCTTGTCTATTGTCAGCGCCCCGCCGCGCGGCGTGTACGTGCCCGGCGCGAGCGTTATGACGTCGCCCGGCTGCGCGGCCTCTATGGCCGCCTCCAGGCCGGACATGTCCGATACCGCGGCTCCGCCGTCCGCAAAGGCCGGTACCAGCGCCAGCGCCAGCACGAGCGCGAGGCCGAGCGCAGCCGATAACAGTTTTTTCATATGCAGCCCTCCCTTTGGCTTTTCTATATAGACGAAAGAACGGCGCGTATGTTTCAGCCTTTTCCGCTCGGAGGCGAGCGTCCCGGGCGGATAAGAAGGGGTCGTCCGGCGCATGATTCGCAAATTATTCACAATTTCTGTTGACTATCGCTGCCGCCGGCAGTATAATGTTGACAATAAGATTGTCAGGAAAACGGCAGTTAAGTGTCCGGATGGGTGGCGTTGCAGAATATGGCTGGCGCTTGCTCGCCGGGCTTTTTTGCTATTTATAGAGGTTTTGATTAGACCAAAGCCTGATTAAACAAAGGGGGGTAAGCTTTGCGAGACTTAAAGCACATGATCGAATTCGAGGAACTCTTGCGTTCGGCGAACAATGACCTGGTCAAACGTGCCTGCTCTGAGGGGAGACTGGCGCTGGCGTACAACTGCTCGCACGTGCCGGAGGTGCTGCTGGACGTGGACGGCTGCTTCGGCGTGA